>CADCJI010000019.1 GCA_902801625.1 uncultured Bacteroidia bacterium
AATCACCGCAATTTCTTCAGGAGAAAGGTCATAAAGCTCATATACTTTTTGGTCTATTTCTTGCTCTAAAGAAGAAGTGTCGGCATAAGGGCTATTCTTCTTTAATTGTATGATTTTCTTTGCATTTGATGAAATAAGCTCCTGAGTAGCACTATCTGCTTTAACAAATGGAAGCTGCTCGATGGTTGATTTGTTTATCGCCAAATACCCACCAGCAAGGTGTTTGTCTTTAAATTTACTACGCAGATAGTATGACGTATATTTTGAATTCAGCAATCCCGTTATATAATAAGGGCTATAATTATTGAATGCAGTAATTGCATATGCACCAACTCCAAGAGCAAGAGGAGTGTCAACGTATGTTGCTTCTATTACTTTTGTCATTCCTGCAATTACTATCTTAGGAGACATCCACATTCTTAGCTTACTATTTGCGACATTACAATCCTTTCTGATGTATGCTTTATGGTATTTTGATTTCATATATCGAACATCAGTATTATTATATTGATACCTATCAATATTACCACTTACTGTAAATGGAATAACATTCTCCCTTTCTCCATCTACAACATATTCCTTAATTATTTGGGCCTCAAATCCTGTAGCCCCAGAGCACACTTCTATTCCACATTCTTTTAATATAGAAGAAGCTGTCATTTCATTAATTGGCTTGGCCTTATTGAGTAACAAATCATCGTATTTATCCAGCGCATATTTACAAAAATCTTTATCTAATAGTTTTGAACCGCTCAAAATAATAGGATAAACGCTTGCGTTTTTAAAAACCTTAAACACAGAAACATCAACACTTGAATAAAGTCCTTTTTGCTCCAATAAATCCTTTGTCTTTTTTGCATAATCTGCAATCAAAAACTTGTTGGGGATAATCCAAAAGAAAACATTCTTAGTTATCATCAACCCTCTGAGCAAAAACAATACATATATATCATAAGCGCCTGTTGCTTGTGGATAATTTTTCTTGTAAATCAACTTCTCATATTCTGTTCTTGCCATTTCCACGGCACTGACATAAGGCGGATTCCCAATCACAATATCAAACCCACCCTTATCAAAAATATCCTTAAACCAAGTGTGCCAGAGGAAGAAGTCTTGGTTGGCGGAGGGGTCGAGTTGCTCCAACTTGGCGAGGAAGGTCGAGGTGCCGCCAACACTTTCGCGGATGAGGGTCTTCACCTCAGCATTGATGGCGCTTCGCATGGTTGCTTTCTTTTGATGGTCGGTGATGGAAAAATATTCGCGCAACAGGCGTTGCAAGTTCTTCTGGCTCAAATCGCTGTCGAGACCTATTATATACTGCGTGGAGGTGGATGGACGGCCAACGGTCTTGCCCGCAATACGGCTGAGGTCGAAACCGCCATAACTCTCAATCAAGCTGTTACCTTGCATGAACTTGTAGTCGAAGTTGGGCAGCGGCTCCGCCTTTTCGCTGTCCACCACGATGCTCAACCAGAAACGCAAACGGGCGATGTCGATGGCACCACGCTCGATGTCCACGCCATAGATGTTGTTTTCAATGATTTCCTTTTTCAGTTGTAGGCGCGACATCTGCGTCCCTAAAGCTTCGCGACAACGCCACAACTCATTCAGCAAGCCCATGGGGAATGCGCCTGAGCCAATGGCAGGGTCGCAGATTTTCACTTCGCGAAGGGCATTTGAGAGTGTGTCGCGGAAAGGCTCCAATTCGGGCTGCATCTCGTGGCTTTCCACAAAGGCACGAACAACGCCATCGGCAACATAGGGCAGTTTGGATGCAAGATGGGCTATCAACGACTCCTTGCACATATAGCGCACAATCTCCTTGGGGGTGTAGAAAGCGCCTTTGGCCTTGTTGTCCTCCAAAAGGCTCTCGAAGATTTTGCCCAACATCTCGGGGTCAACACCAATCTCGGCATCATCGGGGTCGTTCTCGTCGACGGTGAAGTTGTAGGAAGCCAAGAAAGCGAAAAGATTGCTGAAGATGGATTCGGGCAGAACAATCCTCAGGTTGTCAACGTCATCACGTTCAAACAGACCTCCGTTGAGGTAAGGGATGCTCGCCCATTTTACCACTATACTTTGTTGCCAGCCATTCCTGTTGAAAACCTGCTCGCGTTTGGCGGGTTCGGTGTTGAGAATGCCAAAGAAAAGCGGTTCAAGCACGCATTCCAGATAGTCGCTCCTACGATTGCTTTGGCTGAAAGTGTTGAGCATGAAGTTGGTATCGCCACAAAGCCAGCCTTTCTTTTGCAGGAAATGAAGAAAGACGATGCGCCCCATCAATTTCTTCACATAATCGTGATAGACGGCTCCCGTCTTTCCTTGTCGGGCTAATTCAGCCACAATGCGGTCGTAGTGGATGTGATACTCGTCGAAGAATTCGTCACTGAGTGCATCGACGGAGAAAGCTTCGCGCAAGTCGTTTAAGACGAACCTTCCTCTTTTGGCGTATATGGTATCAAGTCGCTCCAAGGGTGTCTTATACTGTCCCTGCTCGTCGCCTAAGATGTACGAGAACCGCTTCGCGTTGGTGACACCTTCTTTCATGTCGCAGATGTACGACAAACGCCAGTGGCTTTCGTCGGCAAAAACGGCAATGGCAGCATCGACATCGTATTTCAGGTAAGGGGCAATCATCTTGCGCAATCCTACACGCTTACGACGCACATCGCTGCCTTGGGCAACACGGGTGTAGAAAAAGCCGAGTTCACGACCATCGGCATCGGTTTGGCGACCCATGTAATAACTGTTGTCGCCATCTGCTGTGGTATCAAGCAATTCGGGACGGGTGGAAATATCGTTGCAACCAAAAACGTTGTGGACTATTTCGTTGCAGTAAGTTGGGTAATCGAACTTCGCTTGGAAGATTTGTCGTATGATGGAGGTATTCATGTTTTTGAGTGTTAAATGAATGTTTCGGAAAGAATGATGTCGGCAGTGGTGAGTGCCACTTGTTTGGTGGCAGTTGGCGTTTCTGGTTGGCTGTAGCGTTTGTCCAACTCCTCAAGTTGTTCCAGGATTTTTATGGATGGCGAAGGCTCTTTCTTCTGCTTTTTTGAAATGCGGTTCAAGGCATCGGCCAGTTGGTTGTAGGTTCCGCGTTCCACTATCTGTTTCAAGCGGTCAACGGTATGGCGACCTTCATCATCAAACAAGGGGCGTATCTCACGCAGGAAAGCTGCGGCTTTCTTGGCATCGTTGTCCTTGCTACCGATTTTGAGCTTTTCTTCTTGAGCCTCGCTCTGCTGGTCGAGGGTGTATTGCGCCAAAGCTTTCTGCACCTGCTCATAGTGGAGTTGCAAGCTGTCCCCAAATGGTACAGATTTTTCATCTGGTTCTGCATGGAAGAGGTCGGCAGCTTCAAGGAAAGAGAGTTCTCGGGTGGTGTCGCTAACGAGGTAGTAAGCCTTTTTATAAGGCGATGACAAATAAGAAATCGTGTGTGAAGAAGGAGCCGCTTGTGTAGCGAGACGGGCGCAACGGCTCTTTGGAGGCAACTGCTTGATTTTACGGTATAGTGCGGAATTGGTTTCGTGAAGTGCACGTACTTCGCTCAACAGTTCCAGGCTGCGGTCGGTTTCGTCGCGGACATCGGCATTGAAGAGTTTGAACTCATGCACCATTTCATCATGTGAATAGATTCTGGTGTCCTCGCCAAGGGCGGAATGGAAACTCTGCAACTTGATGAGGGAGTTTTTCTTCAGGCTGATGATGGCATCACCTGGGTCGGAAGGATAGAACATATAGTTGTGAATCGCGTTGGCGGTGGAGCCGATACGGTTCACACGGCCGATGCGTTGCATCAGACGGGTGGCGTTCCACGGGCTGTCGTAGTTGACAATCACATTGGCCCGATGCAGATTGACGCCCTCGGCCAACACATCGGAAGTGATGATGATGTTATAGTCGTTGCGCCATTCTTTCTTATACTTTGCGTCAAAGTTGGCTTTGATGGTGTCGCGCAGACGGTTGCGACTTTTGGCGCAAACATGTCGCTGCGATTCAAGCGTTGTTTCAACTCCTTTTCCAAATAATTGACGGTATCCACGCTTTCGCTAAACACCACGAGCTTGCCGCCAGGGTTCTTCTTCTTGTCGAACAATTCGCCTTGCAACATGGTGATGAAGAGTTCCAGTTTGGGGTCAGATTTCACTTTCTCCCATCGTTTGCACAATTTGTCCAATACATCGGCATCGTATTCCAACATGGGCAGGAAATCGGGCAGGAAGTCAGCAGCATGGAAGAGAATCTCTTTTTGGTCGAGTCCCTTGCCGATGGCCAGTTCAATGATTTCGTCCAACTCTATGCCGTCAGCTTGCAACTTTTTCACATTCAAATCTGGCGCAATGATGACCTTGTCTTCCTCGAACATCTTAATCATTCCTTTAGTGGCATCAAGTAGGGTGTGAAGCGATTTCTTGAAAGCATCGAAACTACTTTCCAAGCGTTTGACCATGTGTGTCTGATAGATGGAGGCCAACGAATCGGCCATGTGCTTTGCCATTTTCCCAGAAGTAACTTTGTAGGACGGGCAATACTCTATGGCACGATAACGGGCATAACGCAAACCGCTTCCGTCGAACATGTCCGGGTTTACCTCTTTCAGGTTAGCCGATGGCGTGTCCACTAACTTGATATAGGTGTCAATAAAGAGTTTAAGTACTTGAGGTGACATTTGATAGGTGCGGTCGGTGGGATCGAGCAACTGAGGGAAGTGTATCTCGTTGGCATAGCGGGGCTCATGCTGGATGTTGCTGCGGGTACGGCGCACCATCACCTTCTCCAGCACCTTGTGACGAAGTTCCTGATTGATGGCATCGATGCGGCTGGTAAGGAACTCGGCACTCAAGGTTCGGCGTTGCGACATGAGGCTCTTGAATTCCTTAATCCAAGGGGCAAAGGTGTCGGCGATGTTGGAAACACCATCAATCGTGCAACGGGCGGTGTCCTGGAACAACAACAGTTGGTTCTTGATGTCTTCTGGCGTGTTATTGAGTGGCGTGGCCGAAAGCAGCAGCACACGCTTGTTGCCTTTGACATTACCTTTGTTCAATCGTGTCGACTTGCAGATGCGTTGAAGCAGGTCGTAATTGCCTGTGCTGTCGTGACGGAAGTTGTGCGCCTCATCAACGATGATGAGGTCGTAGTAACCAGGCTGGCTGTAGTTGTTGGTGCCCTCAATGACCTTATCCAAGCTACCGTTGCTGACAAACTGGCTATAGTTGTTCTTGATTTGGAAATCGCGGAAAGTGTCTTCCCAATTGCTTTGCACCGCAGGAGGAAAGATGACAAGAATACGGGTGTTGTTGCCGTTGGCGGCGATAAACCGCTGGGCAATCATGGCAGCCACCACGGTTTTGCCCAGACCCACCACATCGGCAATGAAACAACCACCATGCTGCATCATGATATTGTACCCTTGCACTACGGCGTCACGTTGGTAGGTGAGGTTGTCGTAATTGTCGGGCAGATGAGGAATGAAATCGTCTTCGACCTGATCGCCGAAATGGTCGATGAGCATCCGCATATAAAGTTCGTAGGGTGTGGGCTGATGTTCTTCTGGGGTCAGATGGGTTTTGCCAACGATAGGATTCACATCGTCCATGGTCACTGGGATGGCATCTTTCCAAAGGCTTTGAAACTCTTCCTCGCAGTACTGCACATCGTCGTAGTCCTTCATGGCCACGTTCAATTCGTAGCGTGGCGGTTCGGTGGTGCCGAGCCCCTGTGCGCTGAGGTTGCTGCTACCCATGATGACCCAGCCGTCGCTATGTTCATTATGGCTTTTCGGCAGACAGAGATAGAATTTCGCGTGAAGGTCTTTGGTGGGATGGATGCGCAACTGCAACCGATTGTTGGCAATGTCAGCGCAGAACTGCCGGATGCCTTCATCGACTTCTGACGAATATTCGGAGTGGTAGACATCACGAAGGAAGTCCTCGCAATACTGTTCAAGCGTTGCTTCTTTGTTTTCGAAGAAAAACTTACCAGTGAGTTGCGATTGGCGGAAGAGATTGTCGATATTGATGCCAACGAGAATCCGTATCTCAGTGACATTTTCCAATTCCTTGCGCAGTTTGAAGTAGCCGCTGGAACGAAAATAGCCAACCACGGCATGAAAGATGTCGAAGTTGGCCATGGCTGAGGCGATGCCGTGGAACTTGTCCATCAGCGTCGATTCGATATTATTGAAGAACTTGGTGCTCATGATGTATCTCGGTCGGGCGCTTCGCCTTTCCGAGACATCACAAAAAGAATCCGTGAACTTCTGTCTGGACCGAGGTTCTCGACTACCTACACTACAAACAAGAAAGCCCACGGATATACCGTGAGCGTTCTGCTTTCTTGAGTAGTGTAGTTGAAATTGTCGAGATTTCGGTCCACTTGAAAAGCAAAAACGCTTTATATCAATATGTTATCTAATCGGTTGTCTTCTGTGTTGGTATGTTCTTTTTGGGTTGATGAGGGCAAAGATAGACAAACTTTGGAAAATGTTGAACAAAAAAGTTCAAATCCTTATAAACAATTGGCATTGTGCGGCTCGGGAGACTGTTTTTGTTCGGAAAAAATGGGAAAAAGTATCAAAAAGATAACATCAAAACAAAAATCCATTTTCACCTCACCATCCCCAAAATCACCTCGGGCGCGATGGTCATTTCAGTGACGGCACAAAGGCCTGCACCGATGTGCATGAAGTGCCAATTTGGCACTTCAAACTCTTATGTTTTTCTTTCGTCAAATTCCATTACGCCAGATTAAGATTTAAATTAATAAGAGTTTTTTTGCAGCAGTTTCGCTCCCGTCCGTTGGCGACTAAATATAACCTTCGGATGTGTAGGCCAAAAGCAGCACTAATCTGGTTTGGTACATCGAAATAAAAACACTCCGACGAGAAAGACCTTTAGGGATCACTTATCGTCGGAGTTTTTATTTGCTTCCAGCCCGTCAACAACCAGTTTACTTTATCGCCATTCCAGAGCGACACATTGGTGAAAGAATTGGATTAACTGCCATAAATTTGTAATTTTGCAGCTCGAACAATGTTGAAAAACAAAATAAAAGCATAAAAACATGAAAAATCAGACTTCATGCTGGGTGCTTGCCGCCATCCTTACCCTCTGCGGCGCAATGACATCATGCCATAAGGCACCTGTCAACCCTGAGAGCGAAACGATAGTGTTGGATTGCACGAAACCAGACTACCTGAAGGCGGGTGACACAGTGGCACTCATATCGCCTTCGTACTACACGCCGATGGAGAATGTAGAACTCACTGCCGAAGTGCTCCGCAACTGGGGATTGACACCCATCATCGGCCCCAATGTGGGCAAGATCTACCAAGGCAAGTATGCCGGCACGGTTGAGGAACGAGTGAGCGACCTTCGCTGGGCCTTCAACCAACAGTCTGTCAAGGCCGTCCTCTGCAACCGAGGCGGATATGGCACCATTCAACTTATCAACCGACTGTCGCTCGACGAACTCAAGACCCACCCAAAATGGCTCGTGGGCTTCAGCGATATCACCACACTTCATGGACTGCTAAACCGTGCCGAAGTGATGGGCATACATGGAACGATGAGCTCATTCCTTGCCGCCGGCGGCACAGACCCCACCAGCACGCTGATGCGCGACTTGTTGATGGGCCAAGTTCCCCGCTACGAACTTCCCGCGCACCCTCAAAACATTGAAGGACAAGCCCAAGGCGTGTTGGTAGGTGGCAACCTCTGCACTTTCGCCCCCAACCTCGGCACCCAAGCCGATGCCACGCTGGCCAACGACCTCATCTTGTTCATCGAGGAGGTGGGAGAATCCATGCACAACATCGACCGGCAGTTTAACATGCTGATCATGAACGGCGTACTCGACCGATGCAAAGGTGTCATCCTTGGAGAATTCGTCAGCTGCGGCAACGAATTTGAGTATGAGAGTGTTGAAGCGATGCTTTGCTCCTACTTGTCCGCCTATCACATTCCTGTGCTGTGCGGTTTCCCCGCTGGACATGACGACGTCAATCTTCCCCTCGTATTGGGCGCTCCTGTCACCCTTGACGTGCGTGCCGATGGCGCCTCGCTTCAATTCGACATCGAAGGCCAACAAACCATGGTTCATACTGCCGACCTCTCCTCCACAAGGACTTCTCTGGAGCATCGCCTTCAAAGTGCTGGAAAGCTGGAATAACCACGACTAAGCGAGCCTTTTGAGAGCTGGGAATCGTCCCTTTTTTCACCAACGCCATACTAGGCTATTCCAACAAGGAACTCACCCAGCCGAGGTTTTGGTTTGACGGCGAAGAGGACTCGCGAACTGATGAACATCCGCCGCGCCACAACAATGCTTTGAATCATATTCTAATCTGTTCAAAATATCTTCAAAAATACTACTTTTGCAGCAAATCCAATTCAAATGAAGAAGGTATTAATCATCGTGGCAGGCGTTCTGGGTTTCATCCTCGCGGCTTGCACGGAAAATGAACCTAAAAAAGAGACAACCGTTATGAGTAATGAAGAATGTTTGATTTGTGGTGCGCCATTGGAATACCTTGAACAGGACACGCTGATGGAGTGCGTAGTATGCCATAAAAAAGAGCCTAGCAAGACCTGTTGTGTCAAGGGACATTACGTTTGCTCCAACTGCCATACCGCCGGCATGGACTCCATCATCGCCTTGTGTTTGGAAGAGACTTCCAAAGACCCTATCGCCATTCTGGAGAAGATGATGTCGCAACCGTTCTGCCACATGCACGGTCCTGAACACCACGTGCTGGTAGGAGCCGCTTTGCTGACAGCCTACAACAATGCCGTACCAGCTGATACGATGAAGATAGACCTGCAATCAGGTCTCTTGGAAGTGATGAGTCGCGGAAGACAAGTGCCTGGTGGTGCTTGCGGTTATATGGGTGCTTGTGGCGCTGCCATCAGCACGGGTATCTTTATGTCGGTGGTCACTTGCAACACGCCACTCTCCACTGAGACCTGGCAACTTTGCAACCTGATGACTGCCAAAGCTCTTGAACAAGTGGCTTTGAACGGTGGCCCACGTTGCTGCAAGCGTGATTCCTATCTGTCGATACTCACGGCTGTGGATTTCGTGAAGGAACACCTCGGCGTAGAGATGGAGAAACCCGTAGTGAAATGCTCGCGCAGCCAAATCAACAACCAATGCATCGGCAAGAAATGCCCTTTCTCGCCCGTACAAGATGAAAACTAACAAACTAAACTACAATCGTTTAATACTTTGACAAAAATGGAAAAAATCAACGATTTCATCTACGACATTCCCGTAAGGATCTACTTCGGGCGCGACCAACTGAAACACCTTGGCGCAGAACTCAAGAAATACGGCACACGCGTGCTGATGACCTACGGTGGCGGCTCCATCAAGAAGATGGGACTCTACGACCGTGTAGTTACAGCAATCAAGGAAGCCGGACTCGAGTTGTTCGAGCTCTCGGGCATCGAGCCCAACCCGCGCATCGACTCCGTGCGTAAGGGTGTGCAACTCTGTAAGGAACACAATATCGACGTGCTTTTGGCTGTGGGCGGCGGATCCACCATCGATGCCACCAAGATCATGGCCGCCGGTGCCTGCGTCGACCACGACCCTTGGGACTTCCTCGACCTCAGCAAACGCGCCCCCATCGAGCGCGCCCTGCCTATCGTCAGCATCCTGACACTCGCGGCCACAGGTTCGGAGATGGACACGGCTGCCGTCATCAGCAACCCCGTGACCAATGACAAGATCGGCCGGCTGGACCCTGCCATGTTGCCCAAGGCTTCCTTCCTCGACCCGAGCCTCACCTTCAGCGTCAGCCCTTATCAGACTGCTTGCGGCTCGGCCGACATCCTTTCGCACCTCTTCGAGGTCTATTTCACCATGGACCAGGACCTCTACATGCTCGATTGCTTCATGGAAGGCTTGATGAAGACCGTCATCCGCTTCGCCCCTATCGCCATGCGAGAACCTGACAACTATGAGGCACGTGCCAACCTGATGTGGGCCTCCTCATGGGCCATCAACGGCTTCGTGAACGGCGGCAAACGCAAAGCCTGGAGTTGCCATCCAATGGAACACGAACTGTCGGCCTTCTACGACATCACACACGGCCTCGGCCTCGCCATCCTCACTCCACGCTGGATGGAGTATTGCCTGGACGAGACCACCGTTTCAAAATACGTCCAGTTCGGCACCAATGTCTTCGGTATCGACCCGACCTTGCCTCCAATGGACATCGCCCATCAAGCCATTGACAAGTTGAGCGACTTCCTCTTCAACACCTTGCAGCTGAAACGCACCTTCCCCGAGGTAGGCATCGACCGCACCCACTTCGACGTCATGGCCAAGAAAGCCGTTGGCGGTGGTACCATGCCCGGCTTCAAGCCCTTGCAGCAGGCCGACGTGGAGAAGATCTTTGAGATGTGTATGAAATGAACTTAAATCCTATTCAATATGAAAAAACTATTCTTTCTCGCAGCAGTGGCACTGATGATGGCTACGGGCTGCAACAATCAGAATAACAAGACCGCACAAGTTGCGCCCGAACCAGAGCCCGTGGTCGAGCAGACCAGTGGCATCTACGACATCACAGTCAAAGACATGGACGGAAGCGATGTATCGCTAGCCAACTACAAAGGCAAGGTGCTGCTCATCGTTAATGTGGCCAGCAAATGCGGCTTGACCCCGCAATACGAAGGCCTTGAAGCCCTTTATCAGAAGTACAAGGACCAAGGTTTGGAGATTTTGGCCTTCCCCTGCAACCAATTTTTGGGTCAAGAGCCTGGCACCAACGAGGAAATCCAGAGCTTCTGCTCGCTGAACTACAATGTCACCTTCCCGCTGTTCGACAAGATTGACGTCAACGGCGAGGCGGAGAGTCCGCTCTACACCTACCTCAAGAAACAAGCGCCTTTCAAGGGCTATCCCGAGGGCACCGAGGAGTTTGCCGCACAACTCGACCAGATTCATCAAAAGACTGGCACGGGCTTCGACCAAGGCGACGCCATCCGCTGGAACTTCGGCAAGTTCCTGGTCTCCAAAGACGGCAAGACCATCCTTCGCTTCGAGCCCATGGTGACGCCCGACATGATGGAGGAAGCCATACAAAAGATGCTGGAAGACAAATAAGGAGTAAACCTTTTTAGCGTAAGTGAAACGCATCGTTTACATCGTTTTGGGCTTGCTTTGCGTAGGCCTTGGAGCCTTAGGTGTGGTGGTGCCGGGATTGCCCACCACGCCTTTCCTGCTGTTGGCCTCGTGGCTTTTTTACCGCTCCTCGCCACGCTTGCAAGAATGGCTATTGCAGTCGTGGTTAGGGACTTACATCCGCAGTTATCGCCGTCGAGGTGGAATGACCGTTGCACAAAAAGCCGGCGCTTGTGGGATCATGGTGGCGATGGTGCTTCTTTCCACATTCATATTCATTTCCAAAGGTTCTGTTGCTCGCATCATTGTGCCCATCGTCGGAGCCATCGGCGTGTTGACGGTCATTTTTGCAGTGCCTAATGCAAAGGAAGAAGAATAATCGTAGCGTTTTTTGTATTTTTGCAGTAAATTTGATTGAAATGAAAGCACTCCTCATTAACGGCAGCCCACACGCTAACGGCTGCACCTTCACCGCCTTGAGCATCGTGGCGGAAGAACTACAGAAAAACGGCATAGAAACCGAAATCGTCCACATTGGCAACAAGGACATCCGTGGCTGCATCGCCTGCGGAAAATGCGCTGAATTGGGGCATTGCGTGTTCAACGATATGGTGAACGAAGTGGCACCCAAGTTTGAGCTGGCCGACGGACTCGTGGTTGGCTCGCCAGTATATTACGCCGGTCCCAACGGAACGCTCACCAACCTGCTCGACCGCCTGTTTTTCAGCACACCGTTCGACAAGCGAATGAAAGTGGGCGCGGCCGTCGTCTCGGCACGACGTGGCGGCACCACAGCCGCCTTCGATAGGTTGAACAAGTATTTCACCATCAGCGAGATGCCCATCGCGAGCAGCCGTTATTGGAATATGGTTCACGGTCACACGCCCGAAGACGTGATGAAAGACGAAGAAGGCGTGCAAATTATGCGCATCTTGGGCCGCAATATGGCTTTCCTCATGCGCGCCATCGCCACCGAACGTGAGCGCAACGGACTGCCCGAAAAAGAAGTGACACGGTACACGAATTTCATCCGATAAAACGCTATTTGGCAAAGTGCCTCAAATAATCTGCAAAATTGGGAATTATGGAAATAAAAAACCGACCCAACCCCAACGAGGCTTTCCCCAATCCCAACATTCCAAGCCTCTGCTTCATCAAGAACGTGGTGAAGAGCCCGCGTATCATCATTGGCGACTATACCTATTATGATGACGTGGATGGTGCAGACCAATTCGAGAAGCACGTCACTCATTTCTACGACTTCATTGGCGACCGGCTGATTATCGGCAAGTTTTGCGCTATCGCCAAAGGGGTAGAGTTTGTGATGAATGGTGCCAATCACAGGATGGACGGCGTGACGACTTATCCGTTTTATGTCATAGGCGGTGACTGGGGCAGCGCAATTGCTCCAGTGAAAGATGAATTGCCTCTGAAAGGCGATACCATTGTGGGCAACGACGTTTGGATTGGTCAGCATGTAACCATCATGCCAGGTGTCCATATTGGCGACGGAGCCATTATCGGTGCCAACTCGGTGGTTGCCTCGGACATTCCTCCATACGCTGTCGCCGTGGGTAACCCTTGCCGTGTGGTCAGAAAGCGCTTCGACGACGAATTCATCGCTTATCTGCTGGAACTGAAATGGTGGGATTGGAACATTGAGAGGATTGAGGCCAATTTCGAGGCCTTGTCAAGTGGCGATTTATCGCTGATTAGAAAGATTGATCAATAGTTTGTCATCCATGGTTATACTGATAGCAGGTGCATCACATACGGGTAAAACGCTTTTGGCGCAGCGGATGCTTGAAAAATACAAGTATCCTTATATGTCTATGGATCATTTGAAGATGGGCTTGATCCGCAGTGGCAACACCACCCTGACACCGGAAGATGATGATGCCTTAACGGAATACCTTTGGCCCATTGTCCGCGAGATCATCAAGACAGCGATCGAAAATCATCAGAATCTCATAATAGAAGGCAGCTATGTTCCATACAACTGGAGAGAATGCTTTGAAGAACCGTATTTGAACGCTATCCGTTTCATTTGTCTTGCCTTGACAGACGAATACATTGACCAACACTTTTCCGAAATAAAAGGACACAGCTTGGATATTGAAAAGCGGCTGGAAGACAGTTGCACTGTTGCCACTTTAAAGAATGACAACAAGAACTATATTGATGGTTTTAAGAAGGTTGGAGAAAAGGTCTGTATGATCAACTCCGATTATGAACAAGTGATTCAGTCTATTTTGGACATTTAATTCAATTTTCACGAAATAATACAATGAAAAAAGTAATCGTAATCTCAACCAGTCTCCGCCCCGGCTCGAACAGCCAAGCTTTAGCGGAGCAATTTGCCAAAGGCGCAGAAGCCGCTGGGCATCAAGTGGAACTCGTCTCGCTGAGAGGCAAGGAAATCAAGTTTTGCATCGGCTGTCTGTCGTGCCAAAAGACGGGCACCTGCGTATTCAAGGATGATGTGCCGGCCATTATGGAGAGCGTCTTATACGCCGACGTGGTCTGCTGGGCTACGCCGATTTACTACTACGAAATGAGCGGCCAGATGAAAACCCTCATCGACCGCATGAACGCGATGTATCCCAAAGATTACAAGTTCCGCGAAGTCTATCTGCTGACCACAGCTGCCGAGAACGAGGAATTCGTCCCGAAGCGCGCCGAAAGCGGTCTCACCGGATGGATCGACTGCTTCGGCAAGTCTGCCCTCAAAGGCCATATCTTCTGCGGTGGCGTAGGCGGCCCAAAAGAGATTGAAGGCAACGCCAAGTTGCAGGAGGCATACGAATTAGGCAAACAAGTGTGACTCTTTTAAGGAATGAGACTGTATGCCGCCGCAAAGGCTATCTTTTGCGGCGGTTTTTTATTCGTGGTGATGTCCCTCGCAGTGGTGGTGGCAGCTGGGGTCACCGTAAACGATGGTGCCGTTGAGAAACATCGCCAGCACCTGCTCCACAGGAAGCTCGGGTGCACCAGCATGGATACTTATACCCAACTGGTTCAGTAGATTAACAGCACCCTGGCCTATTCCGCTACAAAGCACATCGGTGCAACCTTGTTCTGCCAAAAACCTCGGCATGGCACCATGCTCATGCTCTGGCGCTTGCAGTACCTGTTGATCAACAATCTTTCCGTCTTCAACATTAACAATAGTGACTTGTGGTGCCTTCCCGAAGTGCTGCCACAGTTTGCCCTCATTGGTGGGTATGGCTATTCTTTGATTCATAATCGAATGGTTTTGGAATTTTCGGCAAAGATAGTACTTTTGCAGCAAATTCAACTACAACTGCTCCTCCAAGAGCTCAGCTGCATCGGCCACACAGCCGGAGCATTGGCGGAGGACAACGCCCGTGCCGACACCCTTGAGCATCTTGCATTGGGTGGCTCCATTGCGTTGATAGAATTGGGTCATGATTTGCCTCATGGCTTTTCTTGCCGTTGCTTTGTCTTTGGTGGCCAGTCCCAATACGATGCCCGCCCCGACGAGTGCGCCACAGGTGCCTTCCATGTTGCCCATGCCCGAGCCAAAGGCGTTGCCTAAGTTACGGCTTGTTTCTTCATCGATTCCAATCAAGTCGGCATAAGTGCAAATGATGGCTTGGGCGCAGTTGTGCGTGCCATTCTCCAGCTTCTCTGCTGCTATGTGTTTTCTGGTTTCCATGAGGTATGAATATGTTTGCATCACACGTAATAATGACTGTTAATCGCTAAAATGAAATGCGAAATTACACAAAAATAAGACACCTTTACACCTTTTTCCCTACTTTTGCACCCATGAAAAAACGATTGTTGCAGATCGGCTCATTTTTAATGGCACTCGTGGTACTGTTTGTCTCGGTCGGATGGGATGTGAAGTTCCATTACTGCACTGAAGACCATCAGCTGACGGGCAGCTTCGGTACAGTGGCAGACTATTGTCTGCATTGCCTCGACCATGAACTTGAGCACGCAGAAACCGAAGCTCATCTTTGGCAACACGATCCACTCCAATTCAGCGCCAAATGCTGCTGCGACGATTTCGACAGCAAAATCCAATTCACCGACAACTTTGTTTTTTCTCTTGAAAAACAACTGGTTATCAGTTTGCAATCTTTTGTTTTGCCACATCTTGACTTGAATGAAGTCCTCGTTCAAGTGCGACAAATCTTCGACAACCATTCACCGAAAAAAGCACTCAAGTTTCTTTCCGGACAAGAACGGATTGTTTTCTTTTCTTCGTTGAAGATTAATCCTTTGGTTTTCTGAGACAATTAAGAGATTCCCCTTTCGGGGAATGGAGTTAAGCATTATTTATTAGGCGGCGGTTGATAATGCTACAATTAGGTAACAAGTTCTTTCCGCCGCGGTTAACTAAATAAAAAGTTCTCCATTAACTCCGTTGAATCTTCGATTTCCCGAAGGGAATCTCCACTACAAACCCAATTTTGAATTTTGAATCTTAAATTTTGAATCCAATGAAAACCAACAAAATAACCCTAATCACCCTAATATTATTCGCCTTCGCCACAAGCGCCTTTGCCCAAGGCTTTATCGAAGGCACCGTATATGAAGAAGCCGAAAACGGCCAACGCACTCCATTGCCAGGCGTGAATGTGTACTGGAAAATCGTCAACGAAGGCACCATGACCGATGCCAACGGACACTATAAAATACCACTGCACGAGCGCATCGGTTGCCTCGTGTTTAGCTGCATCAGCTATGAGAACGACACGGTTCACCACATGGTGGAACCTGCTCATTACGACCATGTCTTCCAAGCCATCCACATGCTCAACGAGGTAGAAATCGCAGCCCGACAAAAAGCTACTTACATTAATCCTATCAAGGCGATTGCCGTCCAGGAAATTACTTCCGAGAACCTTAAACGAGCAGCTTGCTGCACCCTTGCGGGCAGTTTTGAGAACAATGCATCAGTAGATGTGAATTACAGCGATGCCGTCACGGGTGCCAAACAAATCCAACTACTCGGTTTGAGTGGCATCTATACCCAGATGATGACTGAAATCATCCCTAATTTCCGTGGTCTAGCTTCGACATTCGGCTTGAATTATGTACCTGGCAACTGGATGAACGGCATTCAAGTCTCCAAAGGAACTTCCTCGGTAAGAAACGGCTACGAGTCCATCACGGGACAAATCAATGTGGACTATAAAGAACCCTTGCCCAACAAAAGTGAGAAAGTGTTTTTCAACCTCTATGCCAATTCAATGGCCATGACGGACTTCAACTTCAATGTTAGAACCAAGGTGGGAAAGCAGGACGGTATTATGCTTTTCGGCCATGTGAGCCATAACCACATGAAGATGGACGGCAACGGCGACTCCTTTATGGATGACCCCATGACCACACAATACAATGTCTTCCTGCGCTATAACCATCCTCACACAGGACATTTCGGTTGTAAGTTGGGCATCAAAGCGTTGAAGGAGAATCGACTCGGCGGACAAATGGACTTCGACCCAAAACATCGACTCGATGAAGGCTATAATCTCTTTGGCATCGGTATCAACACTGAACGCTATGAAGCTTTCGCCAAATGCGGCTACCATTTTGACCGTAAGGATACCAGTATCGGACTTCAGCAACAGATGACTTACCATAAAATGGACTCCTACTACGGCCTCACCGACTACAACGCCAACCAACTTTCCTATTATGCCAATCTGCTTTTCGACTCGTACATTGTCAATGACCATCATACCTATTCCGTGGGTGCCAGTTATACCTACGACAAGTATGATGAACACTTGAACGACAGCACTTTACAGCGTGTTGAGCAAGTCCCTGGTGCTTTCGCTGAGTATGTCTTCAACGACAATCACCACTGGAGCGTGATTGCAGGTTTCCGTACCGACTACAATACCTATTACCAAAAGATGCTCTACACACCCCGCCTGCATGTGCGCTTCAAGACCCACGACGACTTTGCGCTGCGTCTTTCGGCAGGCAAGGGCTACCGCTCACCTAACATCCTGGCTGAAAACTCCACTATGCTGGCCTCGGCGAGGGTCATCCGTTTCCTTGACACACCGAAGATGGAAGACGCTTGGAACTATGGCATTAACCTAACCAAAAGCATCACCTTCGGCTGGCGCGAACTCATCCTTCAAGCAGATTTCTACCGCACCGACTTCATCAACCAAATCGTCCTCGACCGCGATGCCGATGCCCATGAAATCCGCATCTATAATTTGGATGGAAAGTCATATTCCAATAGTGCCCAAATCGAGGCCAACTGTGAGATTTTCAAAGACTTTGACCTGACCTTGGCTTTCCGCTACAACGATGTGAAAATGACCATCAACGACACCTTGCGTGAGAAGCCTTTCGTCAACCGCTACAAGGGTTTGATTTCGATGTCGTATGCGCCTGGCACTTGGCAGTTCGACTTCACGACCCAGTTCAATGGCGATAGCCGCGTACCCGACCTGAGTGACAATGCAACCGCTATGGCTAACCACCAGAACATCGGTCGCTCGCCATTCTATGTCATCATGAACGCTCAGGTTACGAAGAAGTTGGGCGAACATTGGGAGCTTTATGTCGGCGGTGAGAACCTGACCAACTACAAGCAGGACTATCCCATCATCTCAGCCAATAACCCGACCAGCGAAGATTTCGATGCCTCAATGGTTTGGGGACCGCTGAGCGGCATCAGGGGCTATTTGGGCGTTCGGTTCCAAATCAAGTGATTGTTTCACGTGGAAAAAAACTGTATTTTTGCAGTCCAAAACACTCATGAAATGAAAAAATACCTTTTCCTATTCGCTGCGGCCCTGACGATGGTGGCCTGCGGTCAGAAAGACGACAAAAAACAAGAGCAACCCACAGATAAAGACAAAGAAGTCTATATCCCTCAAGGTGTGCCCGTTGCCCCGATGCAAGAAATCATAGTGCCGGAAAAGGGTGGAGTAGACCCAACCGCTTTAGGCGACCCCAATGCACCTGTCTTGAAACTGGAAGAAGGCAAGCCTCTCGATTTCAGCCAACTGCAAGGTGGGGGCATGTCGGTAGGTGACCAAGTGGCCGCACAAATAGATTCCATCCGTTACAAGGCCGAGCATGGCGATGCCAAGTACCAGTATGCCTACGGCGTATGCTACGAAAAGGGTTGGGGCGTGGAGCAGGATACGAAAGAGGCTTTGGCGTGGTACAGAAAAGCGGCTGCACAGGAGAATGGCCCCGCTTATAACTCCATCGGCAATTATTACAGAGAGGGTACTGGGGTGAAAGCCGACGCAAACAAGGCCTTTGAGTACTACCAAAAAGGAGCTGAAGTGAAGGATGCTCAGGCTATGCTGAATTTGGGTAACTGTTACTATTTCGGCATGGGAACGGAGAAGGATACAAATACAGCCGTCAAATGGTGGAAAGAGGCCGCTGAAGCTGGCAATGCCTACGCCATGGCGCAAATGGGCGACTGTTATTATCACGGCCTCGGTGTGGAAAAAGACTTGGCCAAAGCCATCGAGTACTACACTCCAGCTGCCGACAAGAACATCACGAGCGCTTTATATCAGCTTGGCATCTTGTATTATACAGGCAACGGTGTTGAGCAAGACCAGACCTACGCTGAGTTGCTCATGCGCAAAGCCAGCGACGGTGGCATGAAAGAAGCGCAGGATTTTTTGGATAGAATCAAGAAATAATGGTCAAATTTCATTTGTTAAACATAAAATCTAAACAGCCATGAAGAAAATAGCATTACTTTTCGTTGGACTTGCAGCTTTGCTCTATGGCACTAAAGCATTTCCTCAGCAGCCTGATTTCCTCTTCGAACAACAATATCCTTTCGAGTGGTCGTACGCGGGCACGCATTCCATTGAAATATGCAATGAGAAGGGTGGTACGGAGTGCTATTTTGTAACTGCTTGCGACCTTAACACTATTGGATATACGACTGGAGGTAAGGATCTAATGATAAGGGATGATATTCAACCAGCCAAAGTACTGAAATTATCGCCCGAAGGCGAGTTGCTTGGCGAAATGGCAATGAGCGAAGAAGGCAGGTACTCATCCATCATCAGGCTCTATCACGACCCGTCCAATCCCAAGTTTTGTCTTGCTGTTGGGACAGTTTTGGACAGCACCTTAAGTTGTATCAAACCTTATTTGGCCAAATTTGACACCAACTTGAATATGATTTGGTTGAAGATAATAGAACTTCCCGAAGATTACTGTAATATATTGGGCGGAAGAAGCCTTATGGACAGCCAGGGCGACATTGTCTTCTGTTCTTGGCCATTCCATTTTGATCCAAATGGCTATTCCGAATGGTCCAATATGTTGTATCTTCGTCTTTCGTCCGACGGGGAATTGCTAGCAATGGGCGATTCGCCATACTACAGTAACTTGTATTGTTTAGCTCAGGGCGACTTGTTTGAGTATACAGATGGCACTGGCGACTATGGGCAGGCCTTTGTAGGCCAGCCTGAAGGATATAACGACCCCCCGGTCTTTATTGTTAGGATGAACAGAGACTTTACGGATTTCCAAACAAGAGATTTGGTTGAGAACATAACCCTAGATACAACAGAAGGTATCTTAATTAATGACTATTATGCGGAATCGTTTGCGGTTTCGTTGCATGACGGAACAATATACTTGAGTACCAGAGGAGTGCGTTGGGATGGTTGGAGTCCTGGTTTATATGATGAAGTGATTGTCTCCATGAAATTAGACCAAAACGACAGTATCGTTGCTTTTTCGTTTATTCCTCATGACAACGACAGTGTTCGAACATTAGCTTTCTGCCACGGAATGGATGCATCAGACAATGGAGATTTTTTCCTCTGCAATGGTGTTTATGACTCAGAGGCATGGCAGTATCAGGGCGAAATAGATGGGCTGAATCGTTTTACCGTGACTAAAACGGATGCCAATACCAACATCATTTGGTCTCGGTCTTATGAGGACGGAGAGCATGTGTTTCAGCCATGCTCAGTAATGGCAACAAGCGATGAAGGTTGTTTGGTAACAGGACGCTATTGGACATTGGACCAAACAGAGGCTAAATTATTTGTCCTCAAGTTTTTCGCTGACGGGTCTCTTTCTGTCTCGGAAAAGGAATCGTTTGTGCGCCCCTTTACCTATTATCCCAACCCCGCGAAGGAACAACTGCATATGCAGTTCTCCCCAGATGTTCAACCCAAGCAAATCGAGCTCTACGACCTGCAAGGCCGCCTAGTGCGCACGCAAAGCAAGGCTTTCGAGAACATCGACATGAGCCAGTTGCCTGTTGGAACCTACACGATGCGCGTCACTTTGGAGGACGGGAAGACCTATTCGGACAAGGTGGTGAAGGAATGATGAAGGGGATTGCAAATCCCCAACTCAAAGCCGGCAGATTGCAAATCCGCCGGAACGAAAACGGAAAAAATGAATGCCGTCAGTCATTGGCGGCATTCATCATATTCACGAAAGATTTGTGTCAGATTTGTTTCCTTTACACTACGCCTTCACCAAAGCCGCAGCACCAAGGATGGCCGCGTCGTTGTCGGGCAGTTCGGAAACGCGAACGTCAACGCTGCCGTCGTAAACGAAGCACAGATGCTTCTTGAACGACTCGCGAGCAGGTTTCAACAACACTTCGCCAGCCTTCACGGGACCGCCCATCAGGAAGATGGCTTCGGGTCCGCTGAAGGCCACGGCATTAGCCATGGCGATGCCAAGCCAATAGCCCGTCTTTTCAAAGACCTTGATGGCCAAAGGGTCGCCATATTTGGCAGCATCACCCACCATCTTGCTCGTCAACTCCTCGGGCGGCACTTGTGATAGCGCACCGACATAATCAGGGGTACCTTGTATCATCTCTAGTGCGGTGCGGCGGATGCCCGTAGCGGAGGTATAGGTCTCCAGACAGCCTTTGCGTCCGCAGCCGCAAGGACGGCCTTCAGGAATGAGGATGGCGTGGCCGAGTTCACCAGCGCCACCCGTCTTGCCGTGTACCAGCTTGCCGTCAACGACAATGCCGCTACCCACGCCCGTGCCGAGGGTGAACATCACAAAATGCTTCATGCCTTTGGCACCACCGTAGACGAGTTCGCCGTAAGCCGCGGCGTTGGCGTCGTTGGAGACGACGACAGGCACATCGATATGCGAGTGGAATTCCGAGCCAAGATTGACGATACCCTTGAAGTTGAGGTTGGTGGCGTTCTCGATGCAGCCCGTATAGTAGTTGCCTGCCGGTGCCGCAATGCCGATGCCCTCGATGGTGTCAACGTGGTTTTCGGCCATTAAGTATTTGATTTGTTCGCAGATATCCGCCACATAAAGGGAGGCATCGAAATATTTGTTGGTGGGAAGATTTTTCTTGGTCATCACACGGCCGTCGTCGCGCACCAGTCCAATGTCGGTGTTGGTGCCGCCAATGTCGATTCCTATGGAATAAGTGTTCATTTATTTAGTGTTTTTTGATGGTGCTAAAATACAGTATTTCGTGTTATGGGAAGGAAAAAAAACTATATTTGCAACAAAATTAATCCATATATTGTATCGTCCATGTAAAATAATAACACTTTAAATAATTCATTATTAACAAATTAAATCCTAAATCTTATGAAAAAGTTATTTACAATCTTAATGTTAATGCTGGTCATGGCATCATTCAATGTAAACGCCCAGGAAAGGGATGAAGCTTGGTTGGAATATGATAACGGCACCTTTTTGACCGACATCGGACTTCTGACCGGCGACCCTATCTACTGGGGCAACATGTTCACACCAAGCCAATTAGCCGATTATGACGGCTATCAGTTGACACAAGTCAAGATATGGGACCATACCCCATATAATGGTTATCTGATTATCTATCAAGACAATAGTACAACAGGTCCTCTTGACATGGTATACACGCAGCAATACAGTGTTTCGGGAACAAACGATTGGATTGAAATCAAACTCGACACACCTGTCGTTTTGGATGTAACAAAGAACCTGTGGATCACTTTCAACAACACCGATGGTATGTACACCATCCCGGCCGCCGACGATTGTGGCGATGCCAATAGCCGTTGGATTTCTGAAGATGGCCGCGAATGGTCCGATGCTTCTACCGTAGGCATGCCTCCTTTCACTTGGTTGATTCGTGGTTTGATTTCAAACGATGGTGTCTCAGTTGTTGAACTTGGCGCAGAAAATGCTCAGATTCATCCAAATCCAGCATCAAATATCCTGAATGTTTCAGCAAATAATATTCTGAATGTCAGTGTCTTCGATTTGACAGGCAGAGAAGTTTGCCGTCATGAAGCCATAGGCAATGAGCTTGTAATTGATATTGCTGGATATCAGCCAGGGTTGTATCTGGTTCGCATCGAAACTGAAGCAGGCATCATCGTGAAGAAAGTCGCAATTCAATAAGTAACAAGATGAAAAAGTGTTTTTTACTTGTCTTACCCTTGCTTTTCGCAATGGTTTTGCAAGGCCAAAACAGGGCTTTGTTGCTTAGCGAGTCATTTGACGGCAGCAACATCCCTTCAGGTTGGACCATTGCTGGCATGGGACAAAACAACTGGTCGATTAGCGAGACACGCAATGCTGGGGGCGAGAAGAACGAGTTGATGCTTCAACACAACCCGACTTTTATCGGGACAAGTCGTTTTGTCTCGCCTGCCATTGACTTGACTGGAAAAAGCAATGTTGTTGTCTCTTTCAAGCATTATCTCGACAACTATTCTAGTTCGCATACCTTAGGCATTGCCACGACTTCCGATGGTGGTGCTACTTGGAACGACGCATGGTCAGACACCTATAATGCCGATGGCAGGTATGAAGTCCGCCAAATGATAGAAACTTCCGACATTGGACAAGCCAATGTGCAGTTTTGCATTTATTACAGCGGCAACTGCTTGAACATCGATTATTGGTATTTTGATGATATTGTCATTTACAATCTCGAAGACTCCGATGGCGATTTGGATGCCATAGAAGTGCCCGATTTGGTGACCGTTGGCTACAACGCTGTGTCTTTCAGGCTCATCAACAAGGGAAGCAATGTCATCACATCACTTGAGGCATCTTATCAGTTTGAAGGACACGAAGTGGTTACCGAGACCTTCGAAACCAACATGGAACCTCTTGCTGCCGAGACCTTCACTTTCAACACACCGACTTTCCTTGAAGCTGACAACTATCTGTTGACCGTCAATTTATTGAAAATCAACGGAACGATTGATGATGATCCTGAAAACAACATCCTTTCAAAGACCGTTTCAGTTAATATCAGCCTAACGGAGCGCATTCCCATGATTGAACATTTCTCGGCTTCAACATGCGGTCCGTGTGTCAATGTCAACAATCTGATGCTTCAGTTCACGCAAGACAACCCCGGCAAGTTCACCTATACGAAATATCCAGAGAGTTTTCCTGGTAATGGCGACCCATATTACTATTCAGAGGTGGGCGTGAGAGACATTTATTACGATGTGCCTTGGGTGCCCTATGTCCTGCTTGACGGCGTGCCACAAGACGGAGCCTTGACCCAAGAGGCTTTTGATGCTGAACTTGAAAAGCAGGCACTGGCTGAGATCAGAGGTGCTTTTGATGTTGAAGGCAATCGCATCATTGTCACTGCAGACCTGATGGCCTATGCCAAGCTTGAAAATATCGTTGCTTATGTAGCGGTGAACGAAAAGACCACTACGGGAAATGTGGGCACCAATGGCGAGACTTCATTTCATCACATTCTCATGAAGATGTTACCCAATGCCAGTGGAAACACGCTCACCATCAATGCGGGCGAATATGAGCGCTTGGAATTCGATGTTGACCTCTCTTCAACCCATGTCGAAGAGATGAACGACCTCGAAGTAGCGGTGTGGCTGCAACAATACAACACGAAAGATGTGTATAACAGCCATTTTCTGTATGAGTACACGACCCATCCTTATCCCGTTGAGAATTTGCTGCTTTCAGCAAATGGAAATACGGTAACCGCCACATGGGAAGCTCCCGCTGCAGGCAGTCCAACGGGCTATAATGTGATGGTCAATGGCGAATTGGTCGTCGAAAACCAACCAGCCTTGACCTATACCTTCACTCCGACTGAAAACGATTACAATGTCGTTGAAGTTTGTGCCGTCTATGAGGGTGAAAAAACCTCGGTGAAAGCTGTCACGGGTTTGTTTGTTCCTCTGTCGGTCAGCGAACAAGTCATCCAGACTGTCAGATTGTATCCCAACCCATCCGATGAAAGCGTGTTTGTTGCATCTGATGCCGATTTGCAAGCCATCAAGCTTTACGACATCGCAGGCCGTTTGGTTCTTCACATGACGATTTGTGGTACTACTACAGAATTGTATGTCAAAGATTTAGACAGTGGAATCTATTTCTTACAAGCAATTTGTTCAGACGGAAACACCACGACCCAGAAATTAGTCGTGACGCATTGACGAAGGATAATTGTTCATAATAATAAGCGTGCGATAATCTTATCGTGCGCTTTTTTTGTTCCTGAAGAGAAAAAGTTTTACTTTTGTACCTTAATTCTTGTTGCATGAAGAAATACACTTATTTATCCATCTTATGCTTATTCCTAATGGTCGCTTGCAGCAAGTTACAAAACGGTATTAGCCTCTTGATGAACCGATTGGAGCCCGAGATATACAAATAGATTTCCCCTCCATAAACCATAACAGCCATGCTCTTCAACTCCATCCAGTTCGCAATATTCCTTCCGATAGTTTTCCTACTTTATTGGTTTGTGTTTGACCGCTTTATCAGCAAGTCGAAGCACCAATTGCAGTTGCAAAACATTTTCATAGTTGTGTCAAGCTATATTTTCTATGGCTGGTGGGACTGGCGTTTCCTGTTGCTTATCGCATTCACTTCGTTCTGTTCATGGGGAAGTGGGGTGCTTACCGGGAATGCACAAACAAAGAAAAGAGCCAAGACTTGGATGTGGCTCAATATCATCCTTAATTTGGGTATTTTAGCCCTTTTCAAGTATTACGACTTTTTTGTCGTCGAGTTTGCGCAACTTTTCCATCTCCCTACGGAGGGACTGTTGATGAAGGTAATACTTCCCGTGGGCATCTCGTTCTACACGTTTCAGGCCTTGAGTTATTCCATCGACATTTACCGAGGGAAAATAGAACCCACCAAGGACATTGTCGCCTTTTTTGCCTTTATTTCTTTCTTCCCACAGCTGGTGGCGGGTCCTATTGAAAGAGCATCGAATCTTTTGCCCCAATTTCTGAAAAAGAGAGAATTCAACTACGATACAGCCATGGAGGGCATGCGCCAGATTTTGTGGGGCTTGTTCAAAAAACTGTTGATTGCCAACAATTGTGCTTATGCGGTGGACTCAGTATTCTATTTGCATAGTCGTACAACAATACCAGGAAGCGACCTTCTACTGGCGGCTATTTTGTTTTCGTTTCAGATTTATGCTGATTTTTCGGGTTATTCCGACATTGCAATTGGAACGGCCAAACTGTTTGGCATCAAATTGAGCAGAAATTTCAACAATCCTTATTTCAGTCGAAATGTTTCTGAATTTTGGAGAAGATGGCACATTTCATTGATGAGTTGGTTCCGCGATTATGTTTATATTCCTCTTGGCGGTAATCAGGGAAGCAAACTTAGAACCATTATTAATGTATTTGTTGTTTTTCTACTAAGCGGTATGTGGCATGGTGCCAATTGGACCTTTATAGTCTGGGGGTTATACCATGCAGCGTTGTTTTTACCAACTGTGTTAATGGGTAAGAAATCACAATCTGATATTGTGGCAAAAGGTCACATCCTCCCCTCGTTGAAAGAAATGGGTCAAATGTTTTTTACGTTTTGTTTGGTTTTATTTGGTTGGATACTCTTTCGTTCGGAGAGTATTTCTGATTTTGTCCAATACTGCGAAGAAATGTGTCAAATGGGCACACTGCGTGCTTGTTACCGTCTTTTCATCCAGTCAGATATATGGCCAAAGATGGTCTTTATCATCATTATGCTTGTGGTAGAATGGCTACAGAGAGATAAGGAGCACGGTTTGGTTTTGGATAAAATGAAACCTTGGCTTAGATGGGTTATCTGCTTTATGATAGTATTGATGATTTCTTGTTTTACCGACAACGAAATCGGGTCGTTTATTTATTTTCAATTCTAATTGGCTATGAAACGGTTTGCGCTACATATTTTCTCGTTTTTGACATTGGTTGCTTTGATTGTGTGCATACCAGGTGTCATTTTTGAGAGATTGGCGATAAATACTACCAATGTATCACCCTATGCTGAAATCAATGAAGTCAACGACATGAAGAATGTTGATGCAGATTTGATTATCCTGGGTAATTCTAGAGCCGAAATGGGCTACGACGATTCGTTGATGACAAGCCTTTGCGGAATGAAATGCCTCAACCTTGCCTACAGTGGCTATTCTTTTGATTATGAGTACCACATTATGTATGAAAGTTATTTGAAGCATAACAAAAAACCTGAATACATCATTGTGGATGTTGGCCCCATTGTGTTTTTCGACCACAACAAACCTGTCTACAACATCCAAATGCTTCCCTATCTCAACCGGTCAGAATTCGAATTTTACATTGAATTGTGCCCGCAATTGACCAAGGCGCATAAAATATTGCCAATCAAATATTTTGGGAAAATGGCTAAAGTGATGAAAGAGATAAATCGCTTGATGTATCCCGAAGAGAAGCAAACCGAAAAGAAAAGAAAGGTTCAGTGGAATAAAGAATTTTATGGGAAGCCACAACCTTTAGAGAACAACAAAACAATCATCGAACTGTTCTGCCGTTTTCTTGATGAGTGCAAGACACAAAACATTCGCGTGGTTTTAGTGTGTTCCCCCTTGCACACTAATGACGGGTCGAAATATTTCGATATGAAAGATTTTTGGAATATTGTCATGTGGTGCAACAAAGATACACAGTTTCCTATGGCAACATATCAAGACTTTTTTGGCAATGATACGCTTTGTTTTTACGATCCTGGGCATCTCAACGAAAATGGCAAACAACTATTTACAACTAAGCTCATACATGATTTAGATTCTGTTGGAATAATAAACGAATAATAAACAATTAAAAACAAATAAAATGAACACCAAACGAACCTTCCTCGCCATCTCCATCCCATGCAGCACGGAGTTTCCGGCCATGGTCGAACGATTGAAGAAAAACCTCCAGCATGAGAAGTATATCAACTATGTAAAAACCAACCAAATCCATCTGACTTTGAAGTTTGTCGGCGACACCCCGGCAGAAGACATCCCAGCCATTATCGAGGCCTGCCAGAAAGTGGCCAAAAAACACCAGCCCTTCACCATGGACTTCGACCGCACGGGATTCTTCGGCAGCAACAATGTGCCCCGCATCCTTTGGCTCGGCATGAACAACCAACCCAAGGCCTTGTTTGACCTCGAAGCCGACCTCTTGGATGCCTTCGATGAGTTGGGCTACCTCCGCGACCGTCAAAACTTCGTGCCGCACCTCACCGTTTGCCGCATCAAGCAACTGGTCGACAAGCAGTTCTTTTTGCAAATCTGCAAAGGCATCGAGCAAAAGACCTACCTCCACGCCGACGTAAAGGAATTGATTTACTTCCAAAGCTTCCTGCAACCCACTGGACCGATTTACAAAGTCCTGAAGAAAATCCCGTTGGGCTAAATTGGCACCAATTTTGCCAAAAACACCTCGTGCAACGAAAAAAAGCACTACTTTTGCAATTTATTAGCATTAATTGGAGTTATAGGAAAAAATTCGATAAAAATGAAAAGTAAAATCACAACCATCATGATGGTCCTTTTGGCCGCTTTCATCACGCTGGGAGGCACCACCAGTTGCAAAAGCAAGAAGAGACTTGCACGCGAAGCCGCTGAGGCTGAGTACAAATCGAAAGTTGAACAAGCCGTGAAGGACCTGAACGCCATCCTCGACGACGAGACCCTCTGGACCCTCGAAGAGAAAGAAGCGCGCGTGAAAACCATCAAGGACTGGAACCTGCAAAATGCCGAAGTCGACGACCTGCTCTTCCAAGTGGAGAAGAAGTTGGCCCGCGAACGCGCACAGAAAGAGGAAGAGGAGCGCAACAAGCAGGAAGCGCAAAGCGCCAATGCCACACTTGAGCGAAACTTCGCCAGCATCGCCCGTTCAGGTAGCGTCTCGCAAGCCAACCGTACCATCAACGAGACCCTTGGCCTGTTTGAGTCGCCCAATGTGCCTGTGCTCATCATCATCAACCAAAGCGCCGGATTCAACGACTACGACCGTCCGACCACCATCGAGAAATACCTCAACTACCTGAAAGATCAGAAGATTTCGCCCAACAAGGTGCATGAAATCAAATACAACGCCAACGGAAAGATTAACGAACTTGAACTGATAAAGAAATGAAAAAGATCATTGCCACTTTAGTGATTGCCTTATGCGTTGTGGGAAGCGCCATGGCACAGGACGAACTGAGTTATGAACGCAAGCAGGCCATCGACAGCCTTGCCTTGGAGAAGGTGAGAGACCTAAGCAAATACATCAAAATCGTTGGATCGAAGGAAACGCCTTTCAGCGAGGCCAACCGCGTCATCGACCGCGCAGAGGAACTCTTCATGAGCGATGCTGAAATCGGTGTCTCGTCGCTGGGTTCCAACCAAATTACTTATTATCGTGTCCGCAAGTACTTTGAGCACCTGATGCGCCTCAATTACGACCGCGTCGAGATTGAATGGTACAACATTGAGTATGTCAGCGACTTGCAACGCCAGCCCGACGGCACCTATGTGGGTGTCATCACCATCTTCCAGACCTTTAGAGGCTACGACAAGGAAGGCAACCTGACCTACAAGGACACCACCAAGAAAGACATCACCGTCTACGTGAAGCGCAAAGAGACCCAAATCGGAGGCCGCACCATCGGTTTCTGGGATGTGTTGCTCGGCGACATGCGTGTGAAGGAAACTACCAATAGATGAAAATAGCTAGAAATATCATCCTTCTGGCACTTACATTCGCCTTCGTCTGGCCCGTTGCGGGTCAGACGATTGGCGATTTTAAGATGGATGAGACCGAGCTTTATGCCATGACCAAGCAGATGGGGCAATTCATGCGCCGCTTCAACTACGAGGAAGACCAATATGGCGAAAAGCTCAACCCGAAAGACCCCAAATACCGCAACAACGAGATGCGCCGCAAGTCGCTGCCCATCCTCTTCGACCAACAGAAGTATGGCAAGCAGACCGACCTGCAACGCTATTTCATTGAGGACGTCACCAAGGATGATTCCACTTACATGACCTTCCTCGGCGGCAGATGGTATTCCGAAGTGTCATGTACCTTCCGCTACAATGGCAAACCCGTCAATATCAGCCTTATCCTCGCCATCGAGAAAGAAGGTTTGGGGTCGAAGTGGGTGCTTACCAATGTGTATTTCTCGGACTTCAACAAACTTTTCCCCAATGGCGAAATCGCCGAACGCGAGAAGCATTTCCTGCATCCCATGAGCCATGAGCTCGATTTCATGAACATTTACAAGGCGTTCCAAAACCCAGAAGTCATTGAATATTACGCCTCAAAAGAATTCCAACCCGACTATTTGACCTTGTTCTTCTACGAAATCAAACAAGGTCGACTTGTGTTCCAACATGTCGATTCGGTCAAGTTCCACGTGTTTCAGATTAAAGACTGGTATTTTGAAGTGTCGTGGTTCGACCGCTCGGGGCTCAATTCCGGTTGGTTGATGTCGAACGTCATCTACATGCCGGAAAAGGAAAAAACCAACCTTATCAAATTTTACCAACCATGAAAAAGATAGCCATTCTTTTCATATTGTTTTCGGGACTTGCCATTGGTGCCCAAGCCCAAAGTAAGCTCTCCAAAGATGAAGTCGCAAAGTATGAGAGCGAAATCAACAATATGATTTCGTATTTAGAGGAAACAATGAACTTCCTCGGCGACAGTACCACCTCGGCTTTGGAAAAGGAAATCGTGTTTACTGAAAGTTGGAGCAAGATTTTTATTGACGACAAAGTGCAAATCGAAGACGACCTTGACGTTAACCGCAACACACCTATTAATAAAGACGTACAGGCTTATTTAAAGGACATTGACTTTTTCTTCAAGTTGGCCAACTTCAAGCTTGACTTACAAAGCATTGCCAACAACACGAGAGACAATGGCACCATCTATTTTAAAGTCACGCTGACACGCCATCTGACTGCCAAGACCATCAACGACGAAAAGGTCGACAATGTCAGAAACCGCTTTGTTGAAATCAACCTCGACCGTCAGAACAACAGCATCAAAATCGCCAGCATCTACACCACCAAAATCAATGAGAAAGAGGCACTTCGTAACTGGTGGAACGGTTTGTCGCAAAACTGGAAGACCCGTCTGGGTAGCGACATCATCCTCGAAGACAGCACATCCTTAGCTGAACTTAACACTAGTGCCCTCACAAAATTCACCGAATTCGATGCCAAACTGAAGCTTGTCACCCAAAAACAGCGTGTCGACCTCTCGGGCATCCGTGAAATCATCTCCTTGGAACCGCTCAGCGAAATGTCGGAACTCACTTGGTTGGATGTTTCTGGAACCTCGGTCGAAGACCTTGCTCCTGTACGTAACCTCAACAAGCTGAAAGTGTTGCGTGCCAATTCCACTTTAATCGAAGACCTCTCTGCATTGAAATACAACATCACACTTGAGGAACTAGAAGTGGCCAACACCACCATCAATGACCTCGGCGTGCTGTCAACCCTCAGAAACCTACAGAAACTCAATATCAACAACACCCAAGTAAGCCGTATTTCCAATTTGAAGAGTTGTCCCAACCTTACATCAGTCAACTTGGGTGGCACTCGCATTGCCAACATCGGCATCCTTCAAGAACTCGAACAGCTCAAAAGCGTCGACATCAGCAATACCTCAGTCCGTGATCTTGGACCGCTCCGCAATCTGAAAGACCTGCAAAGCCTCAACATTTCGGGCTCAGCAGTGAGCAACTTGCAGGCTTTGAGCGAGATGGAGAACCTGCGTGAACTCTATTGCAGCAACACTTCCATCAGCGACTTGACTCCCTTGAATGGCAACCGTCACTTGAACAAAATCTATTGCGACCACTCTGGCATCCACGATGCTGAGGCCAGCGCCTTCACCAAGAACAACCGCTTTGCCTTAGTCATTTACGATACCGAGGCTTTGAAAACCTGGTGGCGTGATTTGCCTATCTATTGGAAAGCCGTGTTTTCCAAGCAGATCAAAGTTGATTCAGAGCCAACAACCGAGCAGTTGCATCAAATCATCAACATGCAGGAACTCGACCTCTCGGGCAACACTTACATGCAAAACCTAATGCCTGTCAGCCGCTTGACCAACTTACGTTCACTCAATATTTCAAACACCGAGATTGGCTACCTGCAACCCATTCAAGGTTTGGCCAACTTGGAGTCGCTCAACATTTCGCACACCTACATCAACAACCTTGGGCCTTTGCAGGAAATGGGTAACTTGAAGTACCTCAACATCATGAACACACCCGTTAATGACATCTCTGCATTGATCAACGATGACAATATCGAGGTGATTATGGCCGACAGCACTATCATCGGCAAGAGCCAAGTCGTGGCACTGAAGGAAAAACAAAGACAGGTGACTGTAGTGTATCAAACCGAAGCACTGAAAACATGGTGGAACAGCCTTGAACCCATTTGGCAGGAAATCTTCCTCAATGCCATCGCCACCCAGTCCGAAACGCCCAATACCCTCGAGTTGCAACAAATCATGGATCTGAAAGAACTTGAAATCACGCCCGACTATCCCATCAGTTCCATCGAGCCACTTACTAATTTGATGTGGCTTGAGCGTCTTACCATCAACAATCAAGGTGTGAGTGACTTAAAGCCATTGACCGACAAGGAGTTTTTGTTGGAACTCAACGCACAAAATAACCCCATTTCCAGTTTGGATCCCATCGAAAACAGCACTTTGTTGGAATTGCTCAACATCGAGAACACCCAAATCAAAGACCTCGGACCCCTGTCGAAAATGGACAATCTGGTCACCCTCAATGCAAGTGGCACACCTGTAAAATCGCTTAAACCGCTTTCGGGACTGATGAAGTTGGAAAACCTTTTTGTCAACAACACCAATGTGCGCAGCATCTCACCCATAGAAAACATTCCAACGCTGAAACAATTGAAAGTTTACAACACCAAGGTGAAAAAGCGCGCCGTTGAATCCTTGCAACAAAAACGACTGGATTTGAACATAATTTATTATTAATGGAAAGTTTTCTTTATCTTTGCTCCGTCAAAAATAAAAAGAATGCCCGAAATTAGTAGATTTCTTGGAATCATCATTACGATGAACTTTTCGGATCACAATCCGCCTCATTTTCATGTTAGATATAATGAATATGAAGCTTCTATAAGGATTAAGGATTTCGGTTTGATGATTGGTGATTTACCGCCTAAAACATTTGGCCTCGTGGCTGAATGGGCAAAAATGCACCAAGAAGAACTCATGTTATGTTGGGAAGAAGCTAAAAAAGGCAATCTTATCAAAATTAAACCATTATAATTATGAATTACGATTTAAAGAATATTGAATATCAACATGATTATGTTTACAAAGTTGCCTTTGAAGACGGAACTTCGGGACTTGTTGACTTTGCCGATGTAATTAATTCTGTAAAACCGTACGATGTATTAACGAACATGAATTTGTTCAAAAATGCTTACATACATCCCGAATTGAAAACTCTTACTTGGACTGAAGATTTGGATTATGACCCAATTCTTCTTTACTACAAAGCGAATAACATTGCATTTCCAACTTCATGGGGAAAAATCAGTTAAATTTTGAATATTAAATTTTAAATCTTAAATATAGAATTATGGAAATCAGAAAATTAGAGCAAATGTTCGAGGTTTTGCGCAGCAAACCCAAGAAACGCCTCGTGGCCGCTTACGCCAATGACGACCACACCATCTGTGCAGTGAACGCTGCCGTCAAGGAAGGTCTCATCGAAGCCACATTGCTTGGTGACGAGAAAGTGATTGCCGAAGTGTGCAAGGCCGAAGGCATCGACATGGCCAACTTCCGCATCATCAACGAGCCTGTTGACGTGAAAGCCGCTGCCATGGCTTGCGACCTCATCAATGCTGGCGAAGCCGACATCCTGATGAAAGGCCTGCTCCCCACCGACAAGTATATGCGCGCCATCCTCAACAAGGAACGCGGTCTCTGCCCGCCCAACGTCACGTTGGCCCACGTCGCTGTTATCGAGAACCCCAACTATCACAAACTGTTGGTGGCTTCCGACTGCGCCATCATCCCGTTGCCCGACATCAAGCAGAAACAGCAATTGCTCAAATATGTGACCTCAGTTGCCACCAAGTTGGGTGTCAGTTGCCCGAAGGTCGCCATGGTGACTGCCACTGAGCAGATGAGCGCTGGCATCCCCGCTTGCGTCGATGCTGCCATCATCTCCAAGATGAACGAGCGTGGCCAGATTAAAGGTTGCGTCGTTGAAGGCCCCATCAGCCTCGACCTTGCTACCGATGCCGAAACCGCTGCCATCAAGGGCATGAAGAGCCCCGTGGCTGGCGACGCCGACTGCCTCGTGTTCCCCAACCTCGAAGCATCCAACGTGTTTTACAAGTGCTGCACCAAGTTCGACAAGAGCGAAGTGGGTGCCATGCTCATGGGTGCCAAGGTGCCTTGCGTGCTCAGCTCGCGCGGCGACACATCGAAGACGAAATTGTATTCCATCGCCCTTGCAGCAATGATGGCATAATATATAGGCGGCCCTTCGACAAGCTCAGGAACCTATGCTTTAATGGAAGCTGAGGGTGCCTGAGCCTGTCGAAGGCCCCGACTGAAAACAATAACAAAAATTCAACAATATGGCATACAAAATATTAACCATCAATCCCGGTTCCACCTCGACGAAAATCGCCGTCTTTGAAGGTGAGGAACAAGTCTTCAAGAAGAACCTCAAGCACAGTGCCGAGGAAGTCGCAAAATTTGAGCACATCTCCGACCAAAAGCCTTTCCGCACTGAAGCCATCAAGCGTGAACTGAAAGAGGCTGGCATCGACTTGAGCGAAATGGCTTGCGTCGTGGGTCGTGGCGGCTTGCTTCGTCCGCTCGTCTCGGGTGTTTATGAGGTGAACGAACTCATGATCAAAGACCTTACCGAAGGTTATAGCGGCGAACACGCCTCCAACCTCGGCGGCTTGATTGCCAACGATATCGCCAAGGAGCTTGGAGTGAAAGCCTATATCGCCGACCCCGTCGTGGTCGACGAGATGGACGAAGTGGCGCGCTACTCGGGTCACCCGCTCTTCCCGCGCATCTCCATCTTCCATGCCTTGAACCAAAAGATCATCGCCCGTCAATTGGCGAAGGACCTCGGTCGCAAGTATGAGGACATGAATATCATCGCCATCCACCTCGGTGGAGGCATCTCAGTCAGTGCCCACAAGAAAGGCCGCGTGGTCGACACCAACAACGCCTTGAACGGTGATGGTCCTTTCACCCCCGAACGCGCTGGTGCATTGCCTGCCGGCTTCCTCGTTGATGCTTGCTTCAGCGGCAAATACACCAAGAAGGAAATCGGCCAGATGCTGAAAGGCAAAGGCGGCTTTGTCGCTTACCTCGGCACCAACGATGCCCTCGAAGTGGAGAACGCCGTGAAGGCAGGCAACAAGGAATGGGAGAAGGTCTACAAAGCCATGGCCTATCAAGTGGCTAAGGAAGTCGGTGGTCTCGCAGCCTCGGCTTTCAGCATGGATGTTGACGCCATCTTCCTCACGGGTGGCATGGCCTACGACAAGGGCTTCTGCGCTTTGGTGAAGAGCCATGTGGAGAAGATAGCCCCCGTGTATGTCTATCCTGGCGAGGACGAGATGAAGGCCTTGGCATTGAACGGCCTGATGGTCCTCAATGGCGAGACTGATGCAAAGGTCTACCAATGATTGTAGAGACATTGCGTGCAATGTCTAAAGAAAAAAACCACCGCTTTCACTAGGAAGGCGGTGGTTTTTGTTGTAGTAGAAAATTCGTGATTATTCTTCGGTGTCGGTATTGAAGATTTCGGCAATCTTGGCGTCATCAGCATAGAATACATTGGCCAATTCTTCGGGGATGATGTCGGCATATTTGGTGATTTCTTCGTAGGCACCCTTCAGTTCATTGGTCATGTCTTCGGTGATTTCTTCGCCACCTTGGAATTTCTCATACAAGCCATTGACAATTCCGTCAAACTTGTCAATATAGGGCTTCATGATTTCACCGCATTTGGCATACTCGACCTTATTGTACTCGGTAGCCATATCGTTGATCTTACCCATGATTTCGGCATTTTCTTCTGCGCTGAAACCAACGAATTGGTCGTCTTTCACTTCGAATTTCTCGCTGAGGGTCTTCATGAACTCATCTTTCTTGTCGCCGAAAGATTTGACGAATTCTACGAGAGCATCGGCATTGTCAATAGCTTGGATGTCAGTTTGTGCTTTGGTGAAGAAAGCACTGACTTCGTTCAGGATAGCATCTTTTGAAGGGCCAGAGCATGAAGTAAAAGCAAAGCCCATGACCACTGCTGCAATGATAAGTGTAAGCTTTTTCATAATACTGATTTTTAATGATTTGTGTTATAATTGATTGGTTATTGTGTCGCAAAAGTAGAAAATAATGGCATTGCCTCGCAAAAAAACCGAAAAATGGCATTAATTTCCTGCACATGCCGCCGTTGCTGCGCTAATTGTGATTCCAGGAATAGCTTCCAATTGGTGCGCACACGATTCAAGTGTGGCACCTGTGGTAAGCACATCGTCTATAAGAAGGACATGCTTATCTTTCAGTTCGTCGGCAAAATGCACTTCGAAGATGTCCTTCACATTCTTGAAGCGTTCCTCGGCTGTTTTGTGCGTCTGCGTTTCGGTGTAGATGCCCCTGACTAAGTATTTGTCGCCAATCGGAATGCCCGTCACCTCATGGATGCCTTGGGCAATCATCAAGCTTTGGTTGTAGCCGCGCTGCCGCTCGCGTTTGGGATGCAAAGGTACGGGAATCAGATAGTCGATGCCTTGGAACAATGGCGCATCCTTGAGGGTCTCACCCATTTGCTGACCCAAAAACACACCCGCTTCCTTGTTACCCCTATATTTCAGCTCGTGAATGAGATGCTGCACCTTGCCCGACTTGGCAAAAAAGAAACACGCCGTGACAGCATTAAACTTGACCCTTCCATAAAAGGATTGCGCCAAAGGATTGTCTAGGTTAAGTTCATAGCCGGTTTTGGGCAATAGATAACGGCATTTCAGGCACACGGTTTCCTCATCCTTGAGCAAAGACTCGCCACAAGCCGCACAAACGCGTGGATAGAACAAATTGAGGATGCTATGAAGCCAGTCGCGGAAGGTCATGGTTGGTCTTATTGTCCTATGCGGATGTATTTCTTTCGGGGCACCATGGCCTTGGGATTGAGCGATTCATCGTCAGAATACTTATAGTCAACAGCGAAATCGAGAGAGTCGGGGAGGAGTTCTTCGGTGCGACCTTGCTCGCGCAGCACTTCGTTATACATACGGCGATTGCGTTGTAGTCTTGCTTGTCTACGCGCCGAAGCATTGTATTTGTCGTAAAGATACTGAATGGGATTGGCTGTGATGGTAGGCTTGCCATTGCCTGCCGGCACACGACTCAGCCAAAGGTCGTCGAGGTCGTCGTTGAGGCGTTCGATTTCATCAAGGGTCTTGATGCTTGGCATGGTGATGAGCATTTCCTTGAATGTCTCATAGTTGGTGAAAGGCAACACGGTCACCTCGCGCAAGGTAATGGTTTCGGGCCACAAACGTACGACGAGTGTATCAGCACTGGTAAGCTTCGTGTCAATGGCAATGAGGCGACGCGCATAGCCGACACAACTCACCCAAAGCGTGTCGACCTCTCGGGCTTGGATGTGAAAATGACCATATTGGTTGCTGATGGTACCACAATGCGCCATTTTACTGATGACGTGCGTGTTGCGAACCGGTTTCAGGCTATCGGCCGTGACCACATAGCCATAGAAATCCACACGCTTGAGTTTGTCTTCGTCATCGCTTTGCGCAAGAGCGAAAACACAACTCGAAAGCAACAATAATATGAAAAGCAGCCGCTTCACTCTTTACGTTTTGGGTCGCTAAAATACAACAAATAATGAACGACAAAACGCGTTTTTTATTATTCTGCTCAGAAATCTGCACCTCAATCCAAATATAAAGCCTATTTTTGCGTTTTGATGAAGGTCGGCCCTTCGACCCTTCGATGGGCCTCAGGGGCCACAGGCTCAGGAACCTTTGCTCATACTATGGTTAAGGGTGCCTGAGCTCGTCGAAGGCCACATTTCAAAATAGTAACACCAATGAAAATCAACATCGTAAACACCTCAAATAACCCTTTGCCCGCCTATGAGACGAAAGCCTCGGCTGGTATGGATCTTCGCGCCTATTTGCCCGAAGGCCCCGTCACCCTCGAACCCATGCAGCGCAGCCTCGTGCCTACAGGTCTCTATATGGAAATCCCCGAAGGTTACGAAGGCCAAGTGCGTCCTCGTAGCGGTTTGGCCATCAAGAGCGGTATCACAGTACTCAACTCGCCAGGCACCATTGATGCGGATTATCGTGGACAAGTCTGTGTCATCCTTATTAACCTGTCCGACAAGCCCTTTGTCATCAACAGCGGCGACCGTATTGCACAAATGGTTTTCGCCAAATGTGAACAGGGCGAATTGGTTCAAGTGGAGACGCTATCGGAGACTGAACGGGGAACGGGGGGATTTGGACATACAGGGAAAAGTTGAGTTTAGAGTTTAGAGTTCAGAGTTTAGAGTCTGTTGTATGTTTAGAGTTTAAAGTAGATTGAAGTTATGAAGTATAAAGTGATTTTGTTGTTTTTGGCCTTGGGCTGCACCATGTGGGGATTCGCCCAGCAGATGGAATCGGAATTCAATGGAAAACCCGACAAGAAAAAGAATGCCATCTATTTTTCCAACGGCCTTCAAAGCAAATACCGTGAGGACAACGAGGGTGCCATCCGCAACTTCGAACAAGCCTTGCGCTACATGCCCGATGATGCCGCCTCGATGTTTGAGCTGAGCGAACAATACTACAACGCTGGACGCATCGAAGAAGCCTTCAAGATGATCCAACAAGCCACACAACTCGAACCCGAGAATAAATGGTACCAGATGCGTCTCGGGTTGTTTTACCGCAACCTAGACCAATACAACGACTTCATCAAGCTTTATGAAAGCCTGACCAAAAAATACCCCGATGACCCAGAAATGCTCAGCGATTTGATTGATGCCTATCTGGTGACGGAAAACTACAGCAAAGCCATAGAAAAGATGGACTTGCTGGAACAAATCCTTGGGGAAAACGAGTTCCTCACAGAGCAGCGTCTCAGTATCTACAAAAGGCAAGGCAACAACAAAAAAGTGATTTCGGAACTTGAAAGACTGATAGAGCAAAACCCGGAAAATGTGCGCTATTATGGCCTGTTAGCCCAAGAGTACGCTGAAAACGGCAAGGAAAAGGACGCCTTGAAAACGTACGAGAAAATCAAAGAGATTAACCCCGAAAATCCGTATATCAACATCTCGTTGCTTGAGTTTTACGAAAAGAACGGCGACAACGACAAGGCCTTCAACGAACTTTTGGGGGCCATCCGCAACAAAAACCTCGACATCACCACCAAAGCCAACACCTACGATTATTGGATGCAGAAAAACAACCAGTCGAAGCAAATCAACGAGCAAGTTAGGCAATGTGGCGAGGCTTTCATCGAGACCCACCCCGACAACAAACTGGGCTACCTTATCCTCGGCTCCTACTACATGGTCAACGAAAACGCCGCGCAGGCAAAAGCATTGCACCAGCAGGCATTGGCCATCGACAGCACCGACTTCCGCGCTTGGCAAAACCTTATCGTCAGCGAGTCGCGGCTCGAAGAGAACGAGGCCGTGCGCGACCATGCCGTGGCCGCCATGAAATACTATCCCATGCAGCCCGTATTCTATTGGTATGCGGGCGTGGCCAATGCCGTGTTGAAAAACAACGAAGATGCCATCAACTACCTGGAGAAAGGTAGAAGATACACCTCCGACAAGTTGCAGATGGCCGAATTCGACGCTTTCTTGGGCGACATCTATCACCAGCAAGGCGATGAAGAGAAAGCCTTCGATGCCTATGACCGCACCCTGCGCAATGACCCCGACAATGCCTTGGTACTCAACAATTACGCTTATTATCTTTCGCTGAAGGGTGAGCGACTGGAAGAAGCCTTGCAGATGGCCATCCATGCCAACGAGTTGGTGCCCGACAATGTCTATTATTTAGACACATACGCCTGGGTGCTCTACAAGCTCGGGCGTTACAAGGAGGCCGAGAAAGAGATGAAGAAATGCCTTGGTCTCGACAAGAACCCTTCGGGCGCCAATTTGGAACACTATGGCGATATCCTGCACAAGCTCGGCAAGGAAAGCGAAGCCAAGGAATATTGGAACAAAGCCCAACAAGCCGGTGGCGGATCCAAGGATTTGGAACAGAAATTGAAATAATCGATTTATTTTCCTATCTTTGCAGGCATGAAACGTTGCTGCTGGATAGGGATTTTGGTTTGGCTGGCCATGGCGGCCTGCACCCGACCTAACACCGACCCTGTAGAAACGCGGCGCGCCACGTCTCTACCCACAACCATTGCATCCCCCGAATTGTCCGCCATCGACAGCCTGATGTGGCACCAGCCCGACAGCGCCTTGGCATGCCTGATACCCTATTTCGACACCTGTTGTAGAGACGCAATGATTGCGTCTCCCGATGATGCAACCGATTTTCAAAAAAGACGCATGCAATGCGTCTCTACAGCGGAATTCAATCGCTATTACGCCCACCTCCTGTTGGCCGAATTGCTCTACAAGAACGACTACGCCCAAACCAACCGCCCGGCCTTGTTGCAGGCCGTGCGTTATTTTGACAGCCTCGTGCGAGAGGCTCCCCCTTTTAAGGGGGCTGGGGGGATTAAAAAAGACCTCTCTCAAACTTCCAACCTCTCCTTCCTCACCGCCCGCGCCCACTACATCAACGGCGTTGGCTACTACGAACACGACAGCCTCGTGCCCGCCTGTGCAGAATACCTGAAAGCCTTGGAACTGATGGAAAGCCGTTTTGGGGAAAAAGACCTGGTGGGGAAAAAGGCGAGGTTTATGACTTATATCTACAACCGCCTTGGGGAATTGTTTGAAGAGCATTTTATAATGGAGCCCGCCATTGACTGTTATAAGCATTCATGTGATTATTCCGTCATCTCGCCCATTTCATCCTATAGTGTATCCATAACCCTGTATCACATTGGTAAGCACTATGACATGAAAGGCGACAAGGATAGTGCAGACTATTATTACTCGCAAGCTTTAGTTAACATTCCAGACTCGGCAAATATTAATTACAGGGACATAGTCTCTACAAAAGCACTTTTGTCCTATCAATTGGCACACCAAGCTGAAGCGCCTCTAAGGCGCTTGAAACAGATGGCTGTTTTGGCTGAAGACGATGATGAAAGGCTGACACGTTATTTACTTATTGGTGGAATTTATTTTGAGGAAAATCTTTATGATTCTGTACTTTTGTATTTGGAACCTGTGTTTGAAAACAAAGTAGACAAGTTCTTAAAGATTAAAGTGGCCAATTATCTGCGAATTATCTATGACAGTCTTGGGAACCAGAAAAAGTCCAACGAGTGCATGCGCTATTTGGCTCTTCATAATGAGACGGGGGCTGAAAACAGTGCTTTGGTTTCACAACTCAGTGACATGTACAAGATGTATTTGACCCGAAAACAGGAAAAAGAAGCTGGGATGAAACGAGAGTTAGCAGTCAAAAAAGCGATAGAGATTATTGTTCCCATTGCTATTGCGCTAGCTTTAGCTATCATAGTTGTAGCGAAATGGAGGAGCAAGAAGTTGTTGAAGCGACAACAAGAGGAAGCGGACAGAAGGCTTGGTGAAACAGAGCAACAGCACAAGGAGGAGTTGAGACAGAGGCAGGACGAAGCGGAAAGGATGCTGGAAGACAAGGAAAAACGCCACCAATGGGAATTGGAAGCGAAAGACAAGCAGTATTCAGAAACTGTAGAAGCCGAGCGACAGGCACATCGCATGGAACAGGCCGCCATATCAGGCAGATTGAAACGAAAAAACGAAGAGGTACGTGTATTGAAAGACCAAATCAAACGGCAGGAAGAGTTGAATGCAACACCCAAGCATGCCGAATCGTTCGCAGATGAGCCCATCTGCCGCCTTATTTTGGAAAGTGTGAAAGAAGGGCAATTTCTGTCACAGATAGACTGCAAGATATACAAGGACTACGCCTTGAGCAAGGAGCAGGTAATCTCCCTGCGCGAAGCTGCCGATTATCATTTCGATCTTTTCACTATCCGTCTCTCCAAAACTTATCCTAAACTCACTAACAGCGACCTCGACTATTGTTGTCTCTATTTGCTCGGACTAAGCGATGCCGATATTTCCGCATTGATGCAAAAGGCCTATCCTACAGTTTCGCAACGTTCCAGAAAAATAAAAGCCATTTTAGGGAATGATTCACCGCTTCCTATAACCCTTAGAGGCATTGCTAACAACGACTTATAATATTGATTGATAAGATGTTGTAAAATAATACATACAAACTCATACATGGTTTTTCTTGCCTGAAGTATCTTTACCACCCTACTTTTGCATCGCAAACACTAATTCATAAAGCGATGAAAAAAGTAAAAACTATGTTTCTGATGCTCTTCTTAATCCTTTCGGGAGCATTGTGCCATGCCAGCGGCTTGGCCAGAACGGAAAACGAGAAAGGGGAAGATGGAATATCCAGCTCTGGTGGACGGTTTTCGACAATGGCCATTGCCTATGCAAACTATCATTTGGCGTTATGCTTTTTTGCTCGGGAAGCGAAAAACCATAGACAACCCCATAGACAATGAAGGATGATGCGGTTTCTTAATAGTTGAAATCCAAGCATTTATATAATTCATTCATTGCTAATTGATAGACAAGGCGGTCGAAGGGCTTGACAACGCTTCACAAGAAGCCTACTTTTGCATCATCTTTTAAACTACAAAGCGATGAAAGACGTAGTTTTGCAACAAACAAGAACACTAACCATAAAAATACAAACACTATGAAAAAGGCAATAACATTTTTCGCATTAATCATCCTGTATATTTGCGGCAAAGCTCAACAAAGCGAAATCATTTATGTTGACTTTCAGCCTGATTTGGTTCAAAATACTCTTAGCGACACCTTGTATTTGGATTTTGACAACGATGGGATTTGGGATATTCGTTTTCTCATAGTTATGCAAAGTGCTGCATCTTATCCGGTGATTGCCAACCATAACAGCGACTGGTCGCTTCACTCCATGGAAAATGAGGATACCATCGCTCCTTATCCTACACTTCCGGAATTGTCAAATTGGATAGGAGCAATTCATTGGACATATCAAGATTGGTGTCCCCCATCAGAGAAAATTGCCGTCCGACATCAAAAGGATGGCAAATACTATTATGGATGGTTTAGAGTGCTCGCCATCGACTATAAACTGGCCGTAGATAAAATGGCCTATTGCACTATTCCAGACTATCCCCTGAAATGGGGACAGACCAATTTCACTGGGATAAAAGAGAATGACAAATTCTATGTTTTTGCTACGCTCCATCCCAACCCTACAGATGGTTTTGTCACAATTACTGGCGAGAACTTGCAACAAGCCGAAGTGTTCAACCTACTCGGGCAACGGGTGCTTAGTGCGCAAGGCAGGGACAACGAATTGCACATCGACATGGCAGGACTGCCCACAGGCATCTACTTCGTCAATGTCACCGATGAAGAAGGCCGAAAGTGCGTGCGCAAGGTGGTGAAGGAGTAACTCGCCATGAAAAGGACACCAAAATCCCTTATCCCCTTAGTAGCAGTGGCGGCCACAGCCGCCCTGCTGCTGGCAGGATGCCAGCAGGGGAAACACGAGAAGGACAAGGCACAACCCGTGGAACAAACACAAGCCTCGGTGGACACCACCGAAGAAGACACGATGGCTGCATACTACGAACGGATGCAGCGCTGGAAGGCTCTGCACGGATGGACCGATCGCTGGGAAAGCGAAAAATGAATGAAGAGAGCCTCTATCACTTCTTAGGGTAGAGGCTCTCTTAGTTTCTATGGCAAACTCATATCTTTTTCTTAATTTTGCACCGAAATAATCCATCACCTCTGTTTGGAACAAGATTTGAAGGAAAGGATAAACGTGAAAAACTGGTCCACCATAGCATTTTTGGTTTTGTTGCTGGCTGCCTCCTCCTGCGCCTCGCGCAAGAAAACCATTGCGCCCACACCGCCGCAAACCTTCGAATGGCTGACCTCCAACCTCGATATCCAAGCCGAAGGCAACGGCATGGCTTTCGATGACTTGTCGGGACAGCTTAGGATGCGCAACGACAGCCTCGTGTGGCTCAGCGTCACCGCCACCATGGGCGTGGAAGTGCTGCGCGCCAAAGTCAGCAACGACTCAATTTGGATGGTCAACCGATTGGAAAAGACCTACCTGGCCGAGCCTTTGGACTCCATTGCCGTCCAAATCGGCATTCCCATCAGCCTGCCATGGATACAAACTTTGCTCTTGGACAATAATGAGGGGCTTCCGCCCGTTGAGAATCAGATTGTCCAACTGAAGACCTTCTTTTTGGGCAACCTCTCCGCGAAAGTGAAATATAAAAACATCAAATTGGACGAAAAGACGAGCTTCCCATTGAAGATTACGGATAAGATGGAACGCATGCGCTTGCCAAAGAAACCATGAAGAGACTGCATATCATAATATTGGTATTATTGTTGTTAGCCTTGGTCAACCCTTCGTTTGCGCAAAAGACTAAAGGCAAGTCGAAGAAGCAACTGCAAAACGAAATCACTTCGTTGCAGAAGGAGATTTCGACTGCCAACCAACTGCTGACAAAAACCAAGAAAGACAAGGAGATGACCCTCAACGAGGTCAACCTTCTCGACAAGAAAATCAAACAACGCGAGCAGCTCATCACGACATATAATGAACAGATTGCGGTTCTTGACGAGGAAATCAACGCCGGACAAAAAAACATCAAGAGCCTGAACACAGACCTGGCCAACCTTCGCAAAGAATATGCGAAAATGGTGTCGTTTGCCTACAAAAACCGCAACCATTACAATAACTTGGGGTTTATTTTTGCCTCCAAGGACTTCAACCAAGCCTTCACCCGACTGCGCTACATCCGGCAATTCAACGATGCCCGTAAGATCAAGATGGAACAGATTGCCTCGACCGAAAGGCAAATCACGGGTGAGGTGGAAGCCAGCCAACAGGCCCGAGAGGAACAAGCTGCCTTGCTGAAAGACGAGAAAACCCAAAAAGAAGCCCTCCAAAAAGAAAAGAAAGAGCTCAACGGTCAGGTGAACAAGCTCAAAAAGAAAGAAGGCAGCCTGCAACAAGACATCAAGAACAAGCAACAACAGGCCAAAAAGCTGCAAAAGGCCATCGACGACATTATCGCCGAGGAAATCAGAAGAGCCAATGCCGAAGCCGAACGGAAACGCAAGGAAGAAGCCAAGAAAAATGCCAACAAAGGCAAGACCACGACCACAACAACCAAAGAAAAAGGCATGGCCCTGACTCCTGCCGAGAAAACCCTATCGACCAGTTTTGCCAACAACAAAGGCAAGCTGCCCTGGCCTGTGGAGCGCGGGGTGATTTCATCATCCTACGGCAAACATGCCTCGGTGGTGTCAGACAAGGTCACCGTGACCAACAACGGCATCGACATCGCCACCACTGAAAACGCTCAAGCCCGTGCCGTTTTCGACGGCGAGGTGGCCAGCGTCACCAAACTGACTGGCTCAAACACGGTGGTCATCATCCGCCACGGTGAATATTTCACGGTGTATTCCAACCTCGAAAATGTCACGGTGAAACGCGGCGACAAGGTGAAAACCAAGCAAAATATTGGCACTGTGCACACCAACAAGACCGAGAACAAAACGGAATTGCATTTTGAACTCTTGAAAGAACAAGCGCGACAGAATCCTGCTAATTGGTTATCGAAATGAAAAGTATCATAAATAGAGAAGCGTGTTTTGAATCCCCCCTGCCCCCCTTAAAAGGGGGGGATTCCCCCTCTAAGAGGGGGGCAGGGGGAGTAAAAACAATCTTACTTCTCGCATTAATTCTTACCACAGTCTTCATATCTTCCTGCAAGACCAAGGAAGTGCCAGGCCGTCGCCGTGCACCGCGCCACTGTAACAGCTGCACCAAGTGGAGCTACACACCACAGGAAACCATAGAATACGAACTCTTGCACAACGATGAAGGCTGAAGAACTTCAACTATTGAAACGCTACTTTCCAGAGCCGGCAGTGGCTATGGTGGGTGAGATGTTCACACAACGCCGTTTCAAACTACATTTCAAGCGACCGCGCAGCTCCAAATTGGGCGATTTCCGTCCGCCACGAACCCCCAACGGCATTTGTTCCATCACGCTCAATCTGGACTTGAATCCCTATCAAATGCTCATCACCTATGTTCACGAAGTGGCACATTATGATGTGTATCAGCAATATGGATCAAGAAAAGTGCAGCCCCATGGTCAAGAATGGCAAATGGGTTTTTCCACCTTGTTGCAACCTTTCCTGACTGAAACCATCTTCCCAAAAGAGGTTCTCGCCGCTCTGCAAAAACATTTGCAACACATCAAAGCCAGCAGCACCGCCGACCAAAACCTTCAAAGGGTATTGCACCAATACGACAAGAACCCCGAAAATGTGACCACGGTGGAGAGCCTTCCCGAGGGAGCCCGATTCGTGTTGAAAAACGGCCTCATCTTCCAAAAAGGGGAAAAGCAACACACCCGCTACAAATGCTATTGTGAAAGCAACGGACGCTGGTATTTTGTGTCAGCTTTGGCGGAAGTTCGGAGGATTTAGATTCCCTAGGGAATGGAGGTTTATCCATATTTATAAGCGGCGGTGGATAGAGTTTACATAACATAAACGCCACAAACCGCCGCGGTTAACAAAACAAGTAATAACTCCATTCCCAAAGGGAATCTCTGACTGTTTTCTTCAATTCAATCATTCAAAGCAACAATTTCATATCTTTGCAGCCAAAACCAGGCTGAATGACCAAAAAAGTATTTGTTTCAGGATGTTACGACCTCTTGCATAGTGGACATGTGGAGTTTTTCCGCCAAGCGGCACAGTATGGCGACCTTTATGTAGGCATCGGCTCCGACGAGACCATCCTTCACTACAAAAACCATAAGACCCTTTACCCTGAACAGGAACGCCTCTTCATGGTGAAAGCCATCCGTTATGTAAAAGACGCTTTTATCAACGATGGCGACGGCGTGATGGACTTTGTGAGCACAGTTGACAGAATAAAACCCGACATTTTTGTGGTCAACGAAGACGGAGCATCGGAGGAAAAATGCCGTTTCTGCGAAGCGCGCAACATCGAATATGTGGTGCTGCAACGCACGCCATCGGAAGGATTGGAAGCGCGTTCATCGACGGCATTGAAACATGACCTTTGTCAGATTCCCACCCGCTTGGACCTTGCCGGAACTTGGATTGACCAGCCTTATGTCTCATGTTTTGCGCCAGGTTGGGCCATCACCATCTCTTTGGAGCCGACTTTCGAGGTACGCGAGCGTTGCGGCCTCTCCACCTCGACACGCAACATGATCAAGAAGATTTGGCCTATGAAATTGCCCGACATGGATCCTGAGACGCTTGCCAAATTGGTCTTCTGCTTCGAGAATGACCCTGAACGAAGCGACGGCATCATCAGCGGGGCACAAGACAGCATCGGTATTTGTATGCCTGGATTGGTGAGGCATTATTACGACAAACTCTACTGGCCCATCAAATTTGAAACCTGCCAAGACGAAACCATCTTGAACTGGCTTGAAAATCATCTCATCATGATTCCCATGAAGCCACGCCGTCCGGGATGTTCCGTGGTGGAAGGCAAGGACATCACCGAACCGAAGGTCAAGGCCTTGGCCCAAGCTGCCGACAACTGTTGGAACGCCATCATGGCTATGGATCTAACTGCTTTTGCCTCAGCCTACAAAGCCTCTTTTGAAGCACAAACCGCCATGTTTCCTGCTATGATTCAAGGCTCGGTACAAGATTATATTGACAAATATTCCGCTATGGACGATGTATTGGCTTGGAAGATGCCTGGTGCCGGCGGCGGCGGCTATCTGGCTTGCGTAGTCAAAGATTCGGTTGCTTTTTATCAGGCTCATCCCGAAGCAATTTGTCTTGTTATTAGAAGAAAGTAGTTATTTATCAAGAATTTGAGAATTAGAGAAAAAATGCCGAGTCGAGTTATACAGAAGTCTTGCACCTTCGGTACGTTGAATTGGAGAACCGAAAATCGTTCACGATTTTCATCTCTAATTCAAAAAATTCAAATGAAGACCCGAAATGGAAATTCTGATATTCTCTAATTCTTGATAAAACAAAACAACATGATATGAGCGGATTAATTTACCCAACAGAGAGTGGAAAACTATTTGGCTTAGCATTGCAACTTCACAAAGAACTGGGGTGCGGTTTTAAAGAGAAAGTATATCAGGATGCTTTTGAAGTGCTTTTGCAAGAAAACAATATACCTTACGAAAGAGAAAAACACATTGAGATTGAATATCATGGAGTTGTTTTGGAACATGGATTTTTCTATGATTTCCTATGCTATGACAAAATTGGTGTTGAACTGAAAGCATTTACTGAGATTACTGGAGAATTCGAAAGTCAATTAATTAACTATCTTCATGTAGGAAATCATCAACTAGGGTTATTACTTAATTTTGGTACTAGCAGTCTGCAATACAAATGGATTCCAAATAGAAAAGATTATAAAGGAAAGTGAATATAAACAAATAATAATCAAGAATTTGAGAATTAGAGAAAAAATCTGAAATTCTCTAATTCTTGATAAAAACTTGATAATAAATACTTGAATATGAATAAAGTAGTAGAAAAAAAATACCTATTGGCCTTTGTCTTGGTGACCTGTTGTTTCGCCTTGTGGGGCTTTGCCAACGACATCACCAACCCTATGGTGAAGGCTTTTTCCAAGATTTTCCGCATGAGCGTGACTGACGGCGCCTTGGTGCAACTTGCCTTCTATGGCGGCTATTTCTGCATGGCTTTGCCCGCTGCTCTGTTTGTGCAAAAACATTCCTTTAAAGCAGGTCTACTGATGGGGCTTGGATTATACGCCATAGGAGCCTTGATGTTCATTCCAGCCAAGGCAACAGGCAGTTATTATCCATTCCTCATCGCCTATTTCGTGCTGACTTGTGGTCTTTCTTTCCTTGAAACGACGGCCAATCCCTACATCCTCTCGATGGGCAGCAAAGACACGGCTACGCGACGACTCAACCTAGCCCAAGCCTTTAATCCCATAGGCTCGTTGGCCGGCATGTTCGTGGCGATGCAGTTCATTCAAGCCAAACTCAACCCGCTGAGCACCGAAGAACGCGCCTTGCTCAACGAAGAGCAATTCGATGCCATAAAAAATGCCGACCTCTCAGTCTTGAGCCGACCTTATGTTATTATCGGAGCCGTGTTGGTGGTGTTTTTTGTCGTCATTTTGCTTTTGGTGAAGACACAAGCCAAAACTGAGGAAAGCAACGACCAGAAATTTGGTCCTACGGTAAAACGTTTGTGGCAAAACAAGCCTTACCGATATGGTGTGGTGGCGCAGTTCTTCTATGTCGGTGTGCAAATCATGTGCTGGACCTTTATCATCCAATACGGTACGCGTGTCTTTATGAACGAAGGCATGACCGAACAAGCTGCCGAGGTGCTTTCACAACGCTACAATATTGTGGCGATGGCCATTTTCTGTGTGAGCCGCTTCATCTGCACCTTCTTGCTAAAATACATCCATCCGTCCAAATTGCTGACTTACTTAGGTATAGCCGGAGCAATATTGGTGTTAGGCGTTATTTTCCTTGACGGTCGCGCAGGAATATATTGCTTGGTCGCTGTTTCGGCCTGCATGAGCTTGATGTTCCCGACCATTTATGGCATTGCTTTGACCGATACAGGTGAAGATGCCAAAATCGGGGCAGCAGGATTGATTATGGCCATCTTGGGCGGTTCGGTGTTGCCTCCTTTGCAGGCTCGTATCATCGATGGTAGCGGCATTGGAAGTGTCGCTTCCGTGAATTTGAGCTTTGTTTTACCCTTGATTTGCTTCGTTGTCATCGTTATTTACGGACTATTCATCACTAAAACCGAAAAAAAATGAAACGCTACTGTCAAACGTTAGAACTCGTCAATGACCCTGAACTCATTGAGAGGTACTGCGAAATCCATGCTCATGTTTGGCCTGAAGTGGTGGCTGGACAACGGGAAGTAGGCATTCTTGACATGCAACTCTATCGTTATGATACTCATGTATTTATGATTTGTGATACGGTAGATGATTTTGATTGGAACCGCGATATGGCTCGACTGGCCACATTGCCCCGACAAGCCGAATGGGAAGCCTACGTAGCCCAATGCCAAGGTGCCGACCCAAGCTTGCCTTCAACGGGCAAATGGCATTTAATGGAAAAAATATTTTGAACTATATTGAAAATAGTTGTAGTTTTGTCGGTTAAAACTTTCACCAAATGAAAAAACTGATTATACGCTTTTGCAATTTTATATTCGGTAAACACAAAAACAACACGCTGCCTCGATATTGGATTTTAGCAGTCGACATGATAATTGTCATCGTTGCTTATATTGTGGCTCTTTTCATGTTGTACTTTAAGGATTTCGGAGCATCATCTTTCGATTGGAGCCGTATTTGGTTGATTCCTGTAGTTTATTTAATAACATTCCTCATCAGCAGAACCTATGATGGTATGTTGAGATACTCTGGATTCAATGATATTAGAAAGTTATTTTATGCATGTACAGCTGCATTGTCTTTCTTGATTATCAGCAAATTGATTATCCGTCAATTTTCACCTTCTTTGGCAAGAGACCTCTATCCTCGCTATGTAACCATGATTTACCATTACCTAATTACTTTGGTAGTTATGATTATTATGCGCTTTACTATCAGGCGTTTGTATAATGAGATTTACAAAAATATCCCTGACAAGATGAATACGCTCATCTACGGTGCTGGCGATGGTGGCACTGTGTTGATGCGCACTTTAAGCCAAGATACAAATTCAAAATTCAAAATCAAGGCTTTTGTGGATGATGACCCTAAACGAGCCGGAACTCAAATTAATACAATCAAGATTTACTCGCCTAAAGTTGCCATGACGCCAGAATTCATCGAAAAATTTGATATTGACGTGATAATTCTAGCGATTCCTAGCATAAGTGAAACACGTCGAAAAGAAATCATTGAGCAGGGCATGGCGCTTAACCTTATCGTGAAATCCATCCCCGCATTCGACAAATGGGTGGATGGCAAAATAGAATCCGACCAAATCAAGGATATCAAGATTGAAGATCTTTTGGGTCGTAAACCTATCATCTTGGGTAAGAGCAATGTCATTCGCGAAATCAACGAAAAAGTTGTTCTCGTCACGGGTGCTGCTGGGTCTATTGGAAGTGAAATTTGCCGACAAGTAATGCAATACAACCCTTCCAAACTCATCATGCTCGACCAAGCAGAGTCGCCGATGTACGACTTCCAATTTGAGATGAACAACACAGAGGATTTCAAAGACAAGCGCGACAAGATGGCTTTTGTCATCACCAATGTGAAAGACCCCATCCGTATGCGGGAAGTGTTTGAGATGTATCATCCGCAAGTGGTGTTCCATGCTGCTGCATACAAACACGTGCCTTTCATGGAAGAAAACGCTTACGAGGCTGTGTTTGTCAACGTGTTTGGTACCAAGCTAGTAGCTGATTTGGCTATGGAATATGGTGTGGAAAAGTTTGTCATGATTTCAACTGACAAAGCTGTCAACCCAACCAACGTGATGGGTGCCACTAAGCGTATTGCTGAGATTTACACACAAAGTCGCCAAAGCAAAACCAAGTTTATCACTACTCGTTTTGGCAACGTATTGGGCAGCAATGGCTCTGTTGTGCCATTATTCCGCAAACAAATTGAAAAAGGTGGTCCCATCACCGTCACCGACCGCCGTATCACCCGTTTCTTCATGACCATTCCAGAAGCCTGTAGCCTCGTGCTTGAGGCAGGTTCCATCGGCGAAGGCGGTGACATCTTTGTCTTTGATATGGGCGAAAAAGTCAAGATTTGGGATTTGGCCGAAAAAATGCGTAAACTCGCCCATAAGCCTGAAATTGAAATCATCGAAACAGGTCTCCGTCCAGGCGAAAAACTCTATGAAGAGGTGTTGGCCAACGAAGAGAACACCATTAAGACCGACAATGAGAAAATCATGCACGCCATCGTCAGGAAATATGAGGCTTCAGACGTGGATGCCATGTTCAATAAACTGCACGAAGCATTGGAAACCTGTGACCCGATGAAGATTGTTGCCCAAATGAAGGTAATCGTACCCGAATTTAAGAGCAACAACAGTGTTTTCAGCCAGTTGGACAAATAAGCAGAGATGTATACCATCTATACTGACCCTTTGCACCGCATCGCATACGCCACCGATGCGTCAGCTTATCGTGAAATACCGCAAGGTGTGACCTTTCCTGAAAACGAGCAGGATATTGTCTATCTGATCGAAACAGCCCACGAGCGCAACACACACCTTATCCCAAGGGCAGGAGGTACTTCCATTGCAGGCCAAGTGGTGGGAAGTGGCATTGTCGTTGACATCAGCAAACATTTCAAGAAGATACTGGAAATCAACAAGGAAGAACGCTGGGCAAGGGTTCAACCCGGAGTCGTACTCGATGAACTGAACCTTGCTCTAGAGCCATACGGACTTTTCTTCAGCCCTGAGACCTCCACCAGTAACCGCTGTTGTATCGGCGGCATGTTTGGCAATAACTCTTGCGGTTCACATTCCTTGGTTTATGGCAGCACGCGTCATCATGTGTTGGAAGCCCGCGGTGTGCTCTGCGATGACAGCGTTGAGGTATTCAAAACCTATACCATCAAAGAACTGGAAGAGCGTTTTGGCAACCGTTTTTGGGAAACCGACATTCAATGTCATTCCGTGCGAAGGCCTAAAGAGGAAAGGGAGGAATCTATTGAATGTCGGTTTCAAAAGGAATCATTAATCCAAAACATCTACGCTCAACTTATCCGTTGGGCCTTGGATGAAAACACAGTTCATCTGATAGAAGAAAACTATCCCGACAAGAGCCTGCGCCGTCGTTCTTGTGGTTACGCCATCGATGAAGTCATTGAAGACCTACACAATACGGCCAAACCACTTGAAGAACGAACCATTAATCTATGCAAAGTGCTGGCGGGTAGTGAAGGTACCTTGGCTTTCATTACGGAAATCAAAGTTGACCTCGACCCTTTGCCGCCCAAGGAGAAAATGGTGGTCTGCGCCCATTGCGACACACTGCAAAAAAGTTTTCTAGGTAACCTTGTCGCCTTGAAATTCAATCCATCAGCAGTGGAATTAATGGACCGCAACATCTTGGAACTCAGCAAACAGAATGTCGAGCAACAGAAAAACCGCTTTTTTGTCCAAGGCGACCCTGCCGCCATCCTTATCATCGAATTGCGAGGTGAAACCCGTGAAGAAATCGATGCTGTAGCTGACCAACTTGAAAAGGCATTAATCGAAAACGAGGAGCACTTGGTTTACGCTTGTTCAAGAGTTTACGGTTCAGAAATCAGCAAGGTATGGAGTCTGCGCAAGGCGGGCTTGGGTCTACTCACCGGAATGAAAGGCGATGCCAAACCTATTGGTGTTATCGAAGACACGGCTGTGACACCCGAGAAACTGCCAGCCTACATGGCTGACTTTGCGAAAATGCTCGAAGAACTTGACCTGAGTTGTGTCTATCATGCCCATATCAGTACTGGCGAGTTGCATCTGCGGCCTATCATCAATATTAAGGAGGAAGAAGGCAAACGCAAGTTTCGTGAAGTGGCTTATGAAACGGCCTTATTGGTCAAGAAATACAAAGGCTCGCTCAGCGGAGAACATGGAGATGGTCGCTTGCGCGGTGAGTTTATCCAGTTGCTTTATGGCGACCAAGTCTATGCCTTGATGCAAGACCTGAAAAAGTGTTGGGATCCGCTGCAAGTCTTCAATCTGCACAAGATTGTTGACACGTTGCCCATGGACAGCATGTTGCGCTTTGATGTTGGACAGCAATATGCTATCGAAAAGGAACTGGGAAGGTCGGCCCTTCGACAGGCTCAGGGACCTAAGGGCTCTGGAACCTATTATAACTGGAAGGCCGCATTTGATGAATGCAAGGTGGAAGGCGCTACCGGTGCCAAAAATCAGCTTCATGCCTTGATGTGCAGCATCGAGCAATGCAATGGTGCCGGCGATTGCCGCAAATCGAACCTCATTGGTGGCACACTTTGTCCAGCCTTCAAAGTGAGTGGCGATGAGACCAAGGCTACCCGTGCGCGTGCCAATGTGCTCCGTGAAATCTTGACAAGAGGGTGGGAGAGCGATGCTTTTACTCAAGCTTTAAACAAGGATAAAAGCATATTAAAATCGGAGGAGCTGGCCGAGGTTTTAGACAGCTGCCTGGCTTGCAAAGGTTGCCGCAGCGAGTGTCCCAGCAATGTCGACATGACTCGTCTGCGTTCTGAAATCCTACAACAAAAGTACGACAAAAGCGGCATGCCTTTGCGCTCATTTGCTGTGTCGAGGATGGCTACGGTGGAACAATTTGGACATATCGTTTGGCCGCTATACAATTTGTTTGCCTCATGGAAACTCTCTTCTGACATCATCAAGCACATCATCAAGTTTGCAACCGAAAGAGACATCCCGACCCTTAGCCGCGTCACCATGCGGAAAGCCGTGCAACGGGAATGCCGCAAACAGCATGGCAAAGCCACCAAAGGTAAAGTTTATCTATTTGCTGACGAATTCACAAACTTCCAAGAAGCGGAGCTTGGCTTGACTTTCGCAAAATTGCTTTTACGCCTAGGCTATAAAGTGGAAATCCCAAAACATGTGGAAAGCGGTCGTGCCGCCATCTCGAAAGGCAACCTGAAACTGGCCAAAAAGTTTGCCTTGAAAAATGTCAATCTGTTGAAAGACAAAATTTCAGAAGAAACACCTTTGGTCGGCATTGAGCCTTCTTGCATCCTCAGTTTCCGCGACGAGTACCCCGATTTGGTGCCTGCCGAACTTCGCTCCCAAGCCCAACAATTGGGCCGTAATGCCCTACTTTTTGATGAGTTTATCATGCGTGAATTTGCAGCAGGTCGTATTTCTTCAGATGATTTCAAAACTGATGCTGTAGAAATCTGGCTCCATGGTCATTGCCACCAGAAAGCCTTGGTGGGAACGGAGAAGACGGTACAAACTTTCAAACTACTCTCAGGCGCCAAAGTGCATGTCATCCCAAGTGGTTGTTGCGGTATGGCAGGTTCATTCGGTTACGAGAAAGAGCATTACAAGACTTCGTTGGCCATTGGTGAGATGGTACTCTTCCCGACCATTAGAAAAGCCATCGAAAACAACACAAACATCACACCTGTGATAGTTTCAGCTCCTGGCACTTCCTGCCGTCAGCAAATCCTCGATGGCACTGGCGTTCATGCCGTCCATCCCGTTGAAATCCTCTATCGTTGGGCGAAATAATCCAACAATTTTGGCGTTCTATGAAAAAGGACTATCTTTGCCTCGTTAAACCATAATAATATTAGTCATTATGAAAAGGCTATTCTTCTCCATCACAATGCTTCTATTGGTCATTGCTGGTTGTAACACAAAAGAGTCAAATGAAGTAGACGTTGAACCATATACTTTGAATGACAGCTTGTTCATTGAAAGTGAGTATGGCGATGGGTATTCCTATTTCAACGTCAGCCTCGATTTGCCTGTCACCAACAACAAAACCTTGCGCCAAAACATCCTTCATTGGATGCTTTCTGACGAGACAGAAGACCATGTCAGCTATCTTGAGACAATGAAAGACAATTTCTTTGAAGAAGACGGTAGCGAACCCAGGTCGAACTATGAAGAAAACTTCAGCTTGTCGGAACAAACTGATGAGTATGTCACCTATACCACCGAAGGATTCCTTTATTCGGGCGGTGCTCATGAAATGCCTTGGTACAACGGAACGACTTTCAGCAAGATAGATGGTAGCATTGTTGGCTACGACCTGTTCGAAGATCCAGAACAACTCATTAAGATTATTGCAGAAAATATTGAAAACCAATATTTTTCAAAATATGTAGAAGATGATTTCTACTTTGAGCACGAAGATATAACCACGCTGCCTGAGAATGAACCTTGGATAGAGACCGACAGTGTTGTGTTTTGTTACCAACCTTACGAAATCGCCGCTTTTGCCGCGGGAATGCCTTTGTGTAAGATTGCGTTATCCGACCTAAAACCCTATCTGAGCGAAAAAGGAAAAATGTTTCTCAAAGACAATTAAACACTAATGAACAACTATTGCATCATTATGGCAGGCGGCATCGGTAGCCGTTTTTGGCCCCTCAGCAAGGACAACTATCCGAAGCAATTCCTCGATATCTTAGGTACAGGAAAGAGCTTTATCCGCAGCACTTACGAGCGATTCAGCCCAGTCATCCCCGATGAGAACTTCCTTGTGGTCACCAACAAGGCCTACAAACAACTCGTTTTGGAGCATTTACCTATGTTGCGACCCGATCAAGTGCTTTGTGAGCCTGCGCGACGCAACACGGCTCCTTGCATTGCCTATGCAGCCTACCATATCCAAAGTCGCTGCCAAGATGCCAATATTGTCGTCACACCCGCCGACCATTTGGTAACTAATGAAATGGAATTTCAGCGCATTATTCGATTAGGTTTCGACTTCTTGGCGAAAAACCAAAATTCCTTGATGACCATCGGTATCAAGCCGAGTCGACCAGAAACGGGTTATGGCTATATTCAAGTTCCTAAACAAAACACATTGCCTGAAGTAGTAAAGGTCGAAATGTTCAAGGAAAAACCCGATTACGATACGGCCGTGAAGTTCGTTGCCGAAGGCAATTTCTTCTGGAACAGCGGCATCTTCCTCTGGACTTTGGACGGCATTATGCAGGCGTTCAAGCAATATCTGCCTGAGATGGTTGAAATCTTTGAAAAAGGCATCTATAACTTCGGCACACCCGAGGAACAAGACTTCATCAACGACCACTTTGTGGATTGCCCCAACATCAGTATCGACTACGGCGTGATGGAAAAGTCGCCCAATACCTTCACCATCCCTGCCGACTTTGGATGGAGCGACATCGGTACTTGGGGTTCGCTGTTTACTCACGCCAAAAAAGATGACAACGGCAATGCCAAACGTGGCAAGGTGGTCTCAGTCGACAATCGGAATACCATTATTAATATAGAGGAAGGCACCGAAGCCATAGTGGAAGGTTTGGAAGACTATTTGGTGGCTTATCGCGACCATTCACTCCTCGTGTGCAAGCTCAAGGATGAGCAACAGATCAAAGTTTGGATTGAAGGATTAAAATAAAACTGCATCCCGTGGAAAATCAGCCGCTTGTATCGGTCATTATGCCATGCTACAACATGGAGAAGTTTATCGCTTACACGATAGAATCGGTGCAACGGCAAACCTATACCCATTGGGAACTTCTCATCGTTGACGATGCTTCAACCGACAAAACGGCTGATATTGTTAAAAGTCACCAAAATCAAGACGATCGGATTCAATTTTATGTCAAGCCCAAGCACTCAGGCATCGCTGACACCCGAAACCAATGCATTAAAATGGCCAAAGGCCTTTTTTTGGCTTTTCTGGATTCCGATGACCTTTGGCACCCTGAAAAACTGGAACAGCAGTTGCAATTTATGATGGAAAGGAATATTGGCTTCAGTTACTCAAGCTACGATTGTGTGGACGAAATAGGCAATCCTTTGGAAAAAATAGTCAAGGCCATAGGCAATCTTGACTATGACGCATACATGCACAACACCATCATTGGCTGTTCAACCGTAATGATTGATACCACGATCATCAAAGAAGTCGTTGTGCCCAACTTTCGTACCAGCGAAGACTCTGCAACCTGGCTCAACATCCTGAAAAAAGGCTTCATTGCCTACGGAATAGATTCTTGTTTGACTTCCTATCGTATCCGCCAGCATTCAGCCAGTTCCAACAAGCTGAAGGCCGCTTCCGATTTGTGGAGAGTGTATCGGAAACAAGAAAAACTGTCTCTATTCAAAGCCATCGGTTGTTTTGTTAGTTATGCCTTCCACGCCGTAAAGAAACGCCTGTGATGAACGGATATGCCCTATATCGAAAGGCCTGGCGGTCTGAAGGAGCACCTCATTGCGAAACCCGATTGGAAGAAAAGGAATGGAAGGCTCTTTTACAACAAGGCGGTTTGCTGGTCAGAAACACCTACGAGTTTGACTGTCAGGAAGAAACCTCTTTTTGGTATGTCATCAAAGACCAATTTGAAGGCTTGGAAAACTTGCCGTCGAGAGTGCGCAACAAGATCCGTCATGCATTCAATAGTTTTGAATACCGACTTATTCCTTTTGACACTTTAAAGGAAAACGGTTATCAAATTATTCAAGAGACCTATGCGGATTATGCCGTTCATGATAGAGAAATGAACCAAAAGGTCTTCATGGAATACTTGGACCAATGTCAAAAACAGCACTTTGACTATTGGGGCATCTTCGACAAGGAGACACAACAAATGGTTGGGTTCTGCACCGTGACTTTATGGGATCAATGCTGCGAATATGGTGTGACAGGCATCCTTTCAAAATACAAGAAAGGAAGCTACTATCCCTATTACGGTTTATATCAGTACTTAAACCAGTATTATCTTGAAAAACAGCAATTTAAATATGTGAGCGACAGTGCCCGAACCATCACCGAACACTCGCAGATCCAAGAATATCTCATTCAAAACTTCAACTTTCGTAAAGCCTATTGCCAATTGGAGGTTCATTACCGTTTGTGGATGAAGTTGACAGTCAAAATGCTGTACCCATTCAGAAAAATCATACCTTTGCAGCGCGTTAAGGCAATTCTCAACATGGAGGCCATGCAGCGTGGAGAAAAATAAACACAAAATAGGATTCTTCTTCAAGTGGTGCTTCGATCGTATCGTGGCACTAATTGGACTTATTGTGCTGTTTCTGCCTTTGCTGGTCATCGGCATTCTCATCAAAATTGACTCAAAAGGGCCTATGTTCTTTATGCAAAAACGCATTGGAAAGGACGGCAAGCCATTCAGAATCTGCAAGTTCAGAACCATGCATCATCAATCGGAAGGCGATACGGTCACTACAGCCGATGACCCTCGCATCACGCGCATGGGCCATTGGCTACGCCACAGTAAGGTTGACTGCCTTACCGAGTTGGTCAATGTTTTTATCGGACAAATGAGCTTTGTTGGTCCACGCCCCGATGTGCCCGGCTATGCCGACCAGCTGAAAGGTGATGACCGTCGCATTCTCCAGCTCCGCCCAGGCATTACCGGCCCGGCAAGTATCAAGTACCGTGACGAAGAAGAACTGCTCGCCCAACAAACTGATCCAAAGGCTTATAACGACAATGTCATTTGGCCTGACAAAGTGAAAATCAACTTGGATTATTTGGACAACTGGAGCTTTTTCGGTGATATCAAGTTGATTTTCAAGACCGTGTTCTAATTCCAGCCCCATAGGAAAGACAGCCTAAGAGCAGGTGATGTATGTCCTTGCTTTTTGCGTGTGGTCAGTGGCAAAACTACCGACTACATAAAAAAACCCCATAGAATCGGGGAGAAACTATGAGGCCAAAAAATTAATAACATGAAACATAAAAATTGCGCCCCCTTCAGGACTTGAACCTGAGACCCCCTGATTAACAGTCAGATGCTCTGACCAACTGCAATCTTTTTCGGATAATTTTTTTCAAATATTTTATATCTAACTGATAATCAATATGAAAATTTAGTCACTTTTAATATAGATTCCCAAAGGGAATGGCGTTTTTTTCTTTTAGTTATATGCGGCGGTTAAGAACGTTTACGACCTTTACATTTTTTCAACCGCCGCTTTTTAGCTGCAAAACATTCTCCATTCCCCAAGGGAATCTCTTTTTTCTTACCTTTGCACAAATTTTGAATCTTGAATATTAAATCCTTGAATCCACAATGAAAAAAATACTCGGAATAGGAAGCGCATTGGTCGACATCCTGACACAGATTCCCAATGAACAAATCCTCAATGAATTGAACCTGCCCAAAGGTAGTATGACTTACGTCGATGCCCAAACTTCGATTGAAATTGGCAAAAAAATAGCTCATCTTGGCAATCAAATGGCTTCAGGCGGCTCGGCAGCCAATACCATGAGCGGTCTGGCCCAACTTGGCGTCGAAGCGGGATTTCTCAGCAAGATCGGCAAGGATGAGGTAGGCGAATTCTTTGCAAAACAGATGACCGAAACCCATGTCAAGCCTCTGATGCTTACGAGTTATACCCCTTCGGGGCGCGTTCAAGCTCTTGTCACTGCCGACGGTGAACGCACCTTTGCTACCTGCCTCGGAGCCGCAGCTGAAATGTGTGCCGATGACATCCAGCCTGAACTCCTCCAAGGTTGGGACATCTTCTATGTGGAAGGCTATCTCGTTGCCAACCCAACAATGCTCAGAAAAGCCATCGAAACTGCCAAGGCCCAAGGTATGACCATCGCTATCGACTTGGCCAGCTACAATGTGGTGGAAGAGAGCCGCGACTTCTTGCTTGAACTCATCAATAACTACGTCGACATCGTGTTTGCTAACGAAAAAGAAGCCTTTGCCCTTACAGGCATGGAACCCGAAGCCGCATTGGATTACATCGCTGAACGTTGCGACATCGCTGTAGTGAAAGTGGGAGCCAAGGGTGCCTTTGTAAAACGTGGCAACGAAATTGTCACCATCCCACCTATGAAGGCTGATGTGGTTGACACTACTGGCGCTGGCGACATGTGGGCAGCAGGTTTCCTTGCTGGACTCGTCAAAGGCGAAAACTTGCAAAAATGCGGTATGATGGGTGCCATCGTGGCCAAAAACATCATCGAAGTGATGGGTGCCAAGATGGATGATGAAAGGTGGGGTAATATTCATGAAGCCATAGCATCACTATAATGGGAGATTCCCTCGGGAATGGAGTTTATGGTTCTGTTAATTAGCGGCGGTTTGTAGCGTTTACGGTTTGTATACGTTACATACCGCCGCATTATACATACTAACACGCTTCCATTCCCGCAGGGAATCTACTTTAATTTTATATTTTATACCTTACTTGTTTGAAGGTATCATTATATTTTGTATCTTTGCGCCCACTATAGTGATTTTCGCGAAAAGTAAATATTTAATAATTAGCTAGTTAGATAAAAATGAAGGAATTCCAGACAAAAGACATCCGTAATGTTGCCCTCATCGGCGCAGCTAAATCGGGTAAGACCATCCTTGCCGAAAACATGCTTTTCGAAGGCAAGCTCATCAACAGAAAAGGTAGCACCGAAGAGAAAAACACCGTTTCCGACTACCGTCCCATCGAAATGGAACGTCAGATTTCGGTGAACGCTTCCATGATGTACACGATTTACAATGACAAAAAGATCAACATCCTGGATACCCCTGGTTTCAGTGATTTCTCTGGTGACATCGTTTCGTGCCTCACTGCTGCCGACATCGCTGTCTGCACCGTAAACGCCCAGTCGGGTGTTGAAGCCACCACCGAAAATGCTTGGCGCCATGCTGCCAACACCAACAAGCCCGTGGTGTTCTTCATGAACCAACTCGACCACAGCAACGCCAACTTTGACAACACGGTCCGCGAACTGAAAGAATACTTTGGCGACAAGGTTACGCCTATCCAATATCCCGTCAACGCCGGTGAAGACTTCAACGCCGTCATCGACTTGATCATGATGAAGATGTTGGTCTTTAAGAACGGCAATGGCGCTCCTGAAGTGCAGGACATCCCTGCCGCCGAGATGGCCAAGGCTGAAGAGCTGCACAACAACCTCATCGAGCACGCTGCCGAAGGCGAAGAGGCTCTGATGGAGAAGTTCTTCGAAGAGATGACCCTGAGCGAGGAAGATATGGAACGCGGTATTCACCTGGGTATCGTCAACCGTGAGATGTTCCCCGTCATCTGCGGCGCTGCCAAGCGTGGTGTGGGTGTCACCCGTCTGATGGATTTCATCATCAACGCCTGCCCGTCACCTGCCGACATGCCTGCTATCAAAGCCAAGAACGGCCAAGAGTTCCACAACAGCGTCGACGACCCGACTGCCTTGTTCATCTTCAAGGTGACCACCGAGCAGAACCTCGGCGATGTGGCCTGGATGCGCGTCTATGGTGGCACCGTGGTGAAGAGCCAAGACCTCATCAACCCGCGTACGGGCAACAAGGAGCGTCTGTCACAGCTGCTGGTGTTCCGCGGCAAGAACCGTGAAGAGGTTGAGAAAGTCAACGCTGGCGACATCATCTGCACCATCAAGTTGAAGGATGGCCGCATCGGTGATTCTTTAGTCGATGCCAAGGCTGCTGAAGCTATCTTCCCAGAGATTCCGTTCCCGAACCCGATCTTCTCGATTGCCGTCAAGGCCGTCAACTCACAAGAAGACGAAAAGCTCGGCAGCATCCTCAACGACATCCACAAGACCGACCCGACCGTCATCGCCGGTATGTCGCGCGAACTGCGCCAGAACATCCTGCAATGCCAGGGCGAATATCACTTCAACACCCTGAAGTGGTACTTCGACAACGTCTATAAGATCGCCATCGAGACAGCTTCGCCGAAGATCCCGTATCGTGAGACCATCACCAAGAGCGCAAGCGCCAGCTACCGTCACAAGAAACAATCCGGTGGTAGCGGTCAATTCGGTGAGGTGCACATGCAACTGGCTCCTTACTTCGAGGGTTACACCGACCCGAGCGAACTGCAGGTGCGCGACAAGCAAGAGTACGAACTGCCTTGGGGCGGTAAGCTCATCTTCGCCAACTGCGTCGTCGGTGGTGCCATCGATGCCCGCTTCATGCCCGCCATCCTGAAGGGTGTCAACGAGCGTCTCGAGCAAGGCCCGCTGACGGGTTCCTATGCCCGCGACATCATCGTCTACATCTACGATGGTAAGATGCACCCGGTCGACTCCAACGAAATGGCCTTTAAGATCGCCGGTCGTATGGC
>CADCJI010000020.1 GCA_902801625.1 uncultured Bacteroidia bacterium
AAGCAGCTCAACAAATACTTCTTCGACACGCTGTTGTTCGAACTGCCCGAAGGCGCTTGCACCTGCAAGGTGAAGGAAGCCGCCGAGAAACACGGCATGAACTTCCGCATCATCGACAAGCAACACTTCGGCATCAGCCTCGATGAGACCACCGCTCGTGAGGACATCAACGAAATCGGCCAGGTCGTCGCTGAAGCCCTTGGCAAGCAACACGAAGAGCTCGTCTGCGACCCGAACTGCCAGAAGTTCAGCGGCATCCCTGCTGAAATGCAGCGTACCTCCAAGTTCATGCAGGCTCCGATGTTCTTCAAGTACCGCAGTGAGACCGACATGATGCGTTACATGAAGAAACTCGAGAACCGCGACCTCAGCCTCAACCGCTGCATGATCCCGCTGGGCTCCTGCACCATGAAGCTGAACCCCGCCACCTCGATGTATGCCCTCAGCTGGCCTGAGTTCGGCAACATCCACCCCTTCGTCCCCGCCGACCAAGTGGAAGGCTACCTCGAACTCATCGCCAAAGGCATGAGCTTCATGCCTAACTCGGGTGCCAGCGGCGAATATGCCGGTCTGCTCACCATCCGTCGTTACCAAGAGGCCAACGGTCAGGGTCACCGCAACATCTGCTTGATCCCTGCTTCGGCCCACGGCACCAATCCCGCATCAGCTGCCATGGCTGGCATGCAGGTGGTCGTAGTGAAATGCGACGAAAACGGCAACATCGACCTCGAAGACGCCAAGGCCAAGGCCGAGCAATACAAGGACAACCTGGCTGCCTTCATGGTCACCTATCCCTCGACCCACGGCATCTATGAGGACGGCATCCGCACCCTCGTGAAGATTGTCCACGACAACGGCGGCCAAGTCTACATGGACGGTGCCAACATGAACGCCCAGGTCGGTTTGACCAGCCCCGGTTACATTGGTGCCGACGTCTGCCACCTCAACCTGCACAAGACCTTTGCCATCCCGCACGGCGGTGGCGGTCCTGGCGTAGGTCCAATCGGCGTGGCCGAACACCTGAAGCCCTATCTGCCTTCACACATCCTGTTCCACTGCGGTGGCGAAAAGCAGGAAGGCGCTGTTTCAGCCGCTCCGTTCGGTAGTGCACAGATCCTCACCATCACCTACTGCTACATCAAGATGCTGGGCGGTGAAGGCTTGAAGAAAGCCACTATGGGTGCCATCATGAATGCCAACTACCTGAAGGAAAGACTGAAGGACTACTACCCGATCCTGTATACCGGCAACCATGGCCATGTGGCTCACGAGATGATCCTCGACATCAACGGCATTAATAAGACTGTTGGTGTGGCCGCCATCGACATCGCCAAGCGTTTGATGGACTTCGGCTTCCACGCTCCTACCGTGGCCTTCCCGGTGCACGAGACCCTGATGGTAGAACCCACCGAGAGCGAACCTATCGCCGAGCTCGACCGCTTCGTCGAAGCCATGATCCAGATCCGCAAGGAAATCAAGGACATCGAGGACGGCAAGGCCGAGAAGGGCAACAACATCATCAGCCACGCTCCTTACACTGCCGAGATGCTGATGGCTGACAAGTGGGAATTCCCCTTCAGCCGTCAAGAGGCTGGCTTCCCGATGAAGAGCGACGTCCAAGATAAGTACTTCCCGCACGTCACGCGCATCGACGATGCCTACGGCGATAGAAATCTGGTCTGCAAGTTCTCTGCTGAATAAGGAATTGTTTCACGCAGAATACGCAGAAATCGCAGATTCAACGTAGTCAATTGTAGAGACGTAGCGTGAACGCGCTACGTCTCTATTGTTTTAATTGAAAGGAGAAAACAATGAACGATTCAATGTCATTATCAGTTGATGAAAAGAAAAGACTGTGGGTTTTTATCGCAATAGCCTTCGGGATACCCCTATTGATGAGTATCCCCATGTACTTTGCCTTTAAACGTGGCATTAATTTGGACATTTTCGTTACCGCTCAAATGTATTATCCTGCATGTGGAGTAATCGTAGGCAAATTGTTGACAAGGAGAGAAAACGAAATGCTTCCTCTTACGGGCTACATTACCATTCTTGTAACAGCAGTAACGTTAATTGCATTATCATTTTGGTACACTTGTTCGGATTTCAAGACCATTGAAACGATTTCGAATATACTTATGGTAATATCGAGTATCATTGTTTATATCGTCTTTTGGGCTTGCGGACAAGAGAAAAGAGAGAATGCCGGAGTCACAAGAAAGAATATCAGGATGAGCTTTCTTTTAGTTGTTTTATTCATGATACTATATGTGTCAGGCATTGTCTTTAGCACATATTTAACAGGTCTCCGAGACGGAGATATGGCCAGCCAGTTTGCCGAGCTGACCGATCCATTCAAAAAACCAATGACATGGGTGATACTCATTAGCACATTCATTTCATTCCCATTTGCAGTTTCAGCCTTCTTCGGAGAAGAATATGGGTGGAGGTATTATTTGCAACCCTTATTGCAGAAAAGATTTGGTCTTATAGGTGGGGTACTCTTGCTGGGAGTCGTTTGGGGAATTTGGCATTTCAATATCGATTTGATGGGATACTATTCAAAAGACCCAGGAACGTCAGCCATAGCCTCACGAATTATAACATGTGTGGCATTGGGAATCTTTTTTGCTTACGCTTATATGAAAACCCAGAATTTATGGGTCCCAATCATTATGCATTTTTTATTTAATGGTTTTGCTGGAGTATTAATAGGAGGCGATATGTCTGTTATGCAAGACCAAGTAAGCACTTGGAATGATATTCCAATTGAGTTGGTTTCCATGTTGGTATTTGCCATATTCATCTTTGCGCCGATATTCCGCAAAAGGAAGGAAGCCGAGCCAATCGAATAATGTATAGACGTAGCACGCTACGTCTATACATGTTTAACGAAAACGAAACGAAAAAACGCAGCCTCCAGTTAAAAAAGGCTGCGTTTTGCTGTATGATAGCCAACCATTATCAGCGTTTTTTCTGTTGCTGTTGCAACTTGGCCTGCTGTTTCTGGGCCTCTTCGAGACGCTTCATGAAGCCCGACTTCTTCTGCGGCTTCTTCTTGTTCTTCTCGATGGTGGCACGCACCTTGTCCTCGTTGATCATTTTGCGGAAGATGAACATCTGGATGAAGGTGATGATATTGACCAGCATGTAGTAGTAGCTCAAGCCAGCCGAGTAGTTGTTGAAGATAGCGAAGAACATGATGGGCATCAAGTACATCATCCACTTCATAGGTTTCATCTGCGGATTACTCGAATAGTCCATCTGTTTGTTGTTCACGTAGGTATAGATGAGTGTAGTGATGGTCATCAAGATGGTGAACAAACTGAGGTGGTCCATACCGAGGAAACGCGGAAACTCCACGATGCTGTCGTAGGTCGAGAGGTCGTCTGCCCAAAGGAAGGGCTGCTGACGCAACTCGATACTGGCCGGGAAGAAACGGAAGATGGCGATAAGGATGGGGAACTGCAGCAAGGCAGGCAAGCAACCCGATGCAGGGCTCACACCAGCTTGGCGTTGCAGGTTCAACACGGCCTGTTGCTTCTTCATGGCATCTTCCTCTTTGGGATATTTCTCGTTGATGGCTTCCATCTCAGGCTTCAGCACACGGGTGATGGCCGACGACTTGTAAGACTTGAATGCCAAGGGGAACAGCAAAGTCTTGATGAGGATGGTCAAAACCAAGATAACGATACCGTAGTTCCAGCCGTAGCTGCTCAGCCAGTTGAACACCGCAATGACACCGTAGTTGATCCAACGGATGAGGAAGAAGTTACCCAAGTTGATTTGATCCTGCAAACCGATGCCATAACTGCGCAAGGTCTTGAAGTGGTTGGGACCGAAATAGAGCTGCATCGGGATGGTGTTGGTCTCAGCTGTAACGTTGTAAGGCACTGAGATGTTGGTCGCCATCGACTTGAGGTAACGTGGATTCTCAGACTTGCGCGTTCTCACAGTCATCTTGGCATTGAGAAACTCATCCTTAGTTACGATGGCATTGCAGAAGAAACGCTGCTTGAAAGAGATCCACTTCAACTTGTTATTGATGGTTTCATCATCATCCTTCATCACATCGAGGTGCTCTACCTTCTTGTCGGAGAGCGAGCGGTAGTACACCGACTCGTCAGCGAAACGGTCGTTGCTCTTTTCCTGTTTCATCAGGTCGACATTCCAATCCAAACTCAGGTAATCGGCATTGTTGGCGATGACATCTTTCAGGCCTACAGTGCGGATGTCGAAGTCGAGCATGTAATTGTTGTCGCGGATGGTGTAGACGTATTCGACATACTTCGCAGGGTCTTGTGTGAGCAGGCGCATGGCGAAAGTGACGCTGTCGCCCTCAGCCACAGTGATGTCGCCACCCGTGTAAGGCTTTCCGTTCAAGTAAGGCTTGAAATAGAACTGCGAGGTATTGATGACGCGGTTTTGGGCAAAGAACGAAAGGTCGAACTTCGACGTGGCCGTGTCGAACGAAATCAGCGGCAGAGAGTCGTAGGTTTTGTATTCCTTCAACTCCACCTGTTTCAAGAAGCCGCCTTTGCTGCTGAAGGTCAGCTTTTGCAGTTTGTTTTCGACGGTCCAGGTCTGCTCCGCACCTTCAGCTGATGTTGCAAAGACACCATATTTTTCCGTCAATTCGTTGGCTTGTTTCTGAGCGAGCGTTGCCGAGTCCATCTCGGTCATCGCTATGGAATCCGCAATTTGAGCCAAGGCAGCGGCTTGTTGCTGTTCTGCCTGCCGCAACGAATCCAAGGCCATCTGTTCCAGACGAGCGTGACGGATGGAGTCCTGAACCCGCTTTTGTTTCTCCAGTTCCTCCTTCGACGGCGACATGAAATACATCCACCCGAAGAGGATAGCCGCTATGAGGATAAAACCAATTAAAGTGTTCTTATTATTCATGTGATACTCTGTTTTCAATTAAGGCGGCAAAAATACAAAAAAAAGTGTCCCGAAGGACACTTTTTCATTTAGCAGTTCCACTTTTTCAGTGAAAGTACGGCATCAATAGTACCTGTAGCTCTTCACCTGGCCGATGTGGCGGGCGAGGCGGACCACCTGGTTGCTGTAGCCGAACTCGTTGTCATACCACAGATACAAGACCACGGTCTTGCCGTCTTCGCTGACCTTAGTGGCCGGAGCATCAAAGATGCAAGCGCAGCTGTCGCCGATACCGTCGCTCGAGACGAACTCGGTGTTGTTGCTGAAACGGATCTGCTCGATGAGGTTACCCTCCAAGCAGGCCTTGCGGAAGGCTTCGTTGACTTCCTCAACGGTGGTTTCGCGCTCAAGGTCGAGAGCGAGCACAGCCAAGGAGACATCAGGCGTAGGTACACGCACAGCATTGCTCGTCAGTTTGCCCTTCAGTTCAGGAATGGCTTTGGCTGCAGCCTTGCCAGCACCCGTCTCGGTGATCACCATGTTCAACGGTGCCGAACGACCACGACGCTCTTTCTTGTGGTAGTTGTCCAGCAGGTTCTGGTCGTTGGTGTAACTGTGGATGGTCTCGATGTGGCCCTTCACGATGCCAAAGTTCTTCAACATGACTTCCAAACCAGGAACGATGGCGTTGGTGGTGCAGCTGGCAGCCGAGAAAATGGTCTCATTGTCGAGGTCGAGCGTGTCTTGGTTGACACCATACACCACATTCGGGATGTCGCCCTTACCAGGAGCGGTGAGCAATACCTTAGCCACGCCCTTGGCTTGCAGGTGACGCGACAACGACTCTCTGTCACGGAAAGCACCCGTGTTGTCGATCAACAAGGCATCGTTGATGCCATATTGCGTGTAGTCGAGGTCCTCAGGGTTCTTGCTTTCGAGGAAGAGAATCTTCTGGCCGTTAACCATCATGGCGTTCTCACCAGGAATGGGCGTGCACACGCCATGGAAATAACGGTGCACCGAGTCGGTGCGGAACAGGTTGATACGCTTCAGGATATCCTCTGGCGAGTTCTTGCGGGTGACGATAGCACGGACGCGGAGGGCATCGCCTCTTCCAGCCATCTCCGTCATCTCACGGCAGAGGATACGGCCGATACGACCAAAACCATAAAGGATAACATCTTGCACTTTGTTGCTACGCGGATTGGCGTCGATGATGTAGTTGAGCTTGTCGCGCACAAAGGCAGTCACATTGTTATTATACTTTTCTTTCTCATCCGTCCACTCAGAATTGAGACGACCAAGGTCGATACGGGCGGGAGCGAGATTCTCGGCAAGGAGAGCCTTGGCGATAAGCAGAGAATCCTGCACGCGGACCGGCTTGCCCAATACATTCTCGGCACGGAGGTGTTTGTTCAGGATCTTACCCGAACCACGGTTGACCAGCAGCGAACGCAACATGATGAGTTCTACTGACTTGTCATACCACAACCTACCAACAATATTAATAAGTTCGTTGGCAGCTTTTTCATTTTCATTCCATGCCTTCAAAGAGGTTTCGAAATTGTCGTTGTTCATACTTGTAATTTTTATTCTACAATAGGTTTGGTGCTTCGATACTTCGGCAGGCTCAATACTCAGAACCTGCTTTTATTTTTGGGCAAAGTTAGGCATTATTTTTATCCGTACAAGCAAAAACACCTTTTTTTTGTATTTTTGCGGAAATTTTGGGAAAGATGGAAAAAAGCGATTGTCTATACACCTCTTATTTGAGTATTCTTAAGGAAGAGCTAGTGCCCGCCATGGGCTGCACCGAACCGATTTGCTTGGCCTACGCCGCCGCGAAAGCCCATGAGATTTTGGGCACCATGCCCAAACGCGTGGAAATCAAGGCCAGCGGCAACATCATCAAGAATGTGAAAAGCGTCATCGTGCCCAACACCAAGGGCATGAAAGGTCTGAAAGCCTCGGTAGCAGCAGGTATCGTGGCCGGCAACCCCAAGAAAGCCCTTGAGGTCATCGCCGAGGTGACACCCGAGCAGAAAAAGGCCATCGCCGAATTCCTCGACAACACCTTGATGACTGTGGTGCCGCTCAATATCATCGCGCAACTCGATGTCACGGTCACCTTATATACAGAAGAGCACTCCGCCAGCGTGCGCATCGCAGGCTTCCACACCAATATCGTGAAGATGGAAAAGGACGACCAAGTGCTGTTCGACGCTGGTTACACCGAGACAGGTGCCACCAAACTCACCGACCGCAGCTGTCTCTGCATGGAGAAAATCTACGAGTTTGCCAACAGTGCCGATTTGGAAGACCTCAAGCCCATCATCAAGCCGCAAATTGAATGCAACAAGGCCATTTCAGAAGAAGGCTTGAAGAACAATTGGGGTGCTAACATTGGCAGCACCATCCTCAGTTTCGGCACTGATGTGAGGATCAAGGCCCGTGCCTGGGCAGCGGCAGGCAGCGACGCCCGAATGAGTGGCTGCGAGATGCCCGTCATCATCAACTCGGGTAGCGGCAACCAAGGCATGACCGTAAGTCTGCCTGTACTTGCTTACGCTGAGGAATATGGCATCGACGAAGACCGCACCATTCGTGCCGTGGCCCTGTCCAACCTTGTTGCCATCCACCAGAAGACCGGCATCGGTAGACTTTCAGCATATTGCGGTGCCGTCAGTGCAGGCTGCGCCTCGGGCTGTGGTATTGCCTACCTCATGGGCGAACCGCTCAGCATCATCGAACACACCTTGGAGAATGCTTTGGGCATGGCAGCAGGCATCGTCTGCGACGGCGCCAAGCCCTCGTGTGCCGGCAAGATTGCCCTTTCCGTGGAGGCAGGCATCCTCGGTTATGAAATGAGCAAACAAGGCTGCAACCTCCTCGGCGGCGACGGCATCATCGGCAAGGACGTCGAAGAGACCATCGACCACATCGGCTGCCTCGGCCGCCTTGGCATGAAGGAGACCGATGTGGAGATCCTTAAGATTATGGTGGAATAATCTTATTGGAAACCATGCAGAACTTTGGGATGTCCATGCTATGGTTCTGGGTGGCCTATTTCGTAGTGACCATCATCGGAATCATGCACACCATATTTAACATCGTGGTGTTGAAATACAGCTCGATGAAAGAAGGACCCGGCATGGGCGAAGGCTACGAGAAGACCAAGCCCTGGCATCCGCTTTACAACATCATTTTCTTTTCCTTGTTCGGTTGGCTCTATATGCGCGCCCTCCCCGACCCTACTATGGCCGAAGCCTTGGCTACAGGAGCCATCTGGGTCTCCATCTGTATCATCTTCGACCTCTTCGGATGGGTGCTTATCAAGCATCCTTGGAGCCTGACCTTCAAGCAGTTTTATGTGGAGTATCAGCCTTGGATTACTTTGGTTTATATTGCCATTTTCTTGGGGCCAGTGGTGGGATACGAATTATTGAAAGTGTGAATTGCTAGCATTTATCTTGTATCTTTGAAACAACTCTAACACATAATCAGCCAAAGCTGAACAAGTTGTGAATTGCTTGTATTTATCTTGTATCTTTGCTCTTTGAAACAACAAAAAACCGTGATAAATCCTATCAAAATGTTGTGAATTGCTTGCATTTATCTAGTATCTTTGCTCTTTGAAACAACCGCCGTTTCGGTCGTACTTGTAGAGGAACAGTTGTGAATTGCTTGCATTTATCTTGTATCTTTGCTCTTTGAAACAACACACGGAGAAATCACCGCCGAAGAGATGGGTTGTGAATTGCTTGCATTTATCTTGTATCTTTGCTCTTTGAAACAACTCATCCCGTTATACGAGCGTAGAGGGCTCAGTTGTGAATTGCTTGCATTTATCTTGTATCTTTGCTCTTTGAAACAACGAATCAAAACTTTGAGTAAAACCAAACGAAGTTGTGAATTGCTTGCATTTATCTTGTATCTTTGCTCTTTGAAACAACTGGTACGGTTTATTTAGGTTCGATTCCTAGTTGTGAATTGCTTGCATTTATCTTGTATCTTTGCTCTTTGAAACAACCATCGCTGGAATTAACTACACCGCGCCACAGTTGTGAATTGCTTGCATTTATCTTGTATCTTTGCTCTTTGAAACAACTGAGGCTACTCCAACAAGAATTGAAAAAACGTTGTGAATTGCTTGCATTTATCTTGTATCTTTGCTCTTTGAAACAACAACTGGAATAATACTATAAACAACCATAAAGTTGTGAATTGCTTGCATTTATCTTGTATCTTTGCTCTTTGAAACAACCTATAATTAGAAGCAACGGTATCAACAATAGTTGTGAATTGCTTGCATTTATCTTGTATCTTTGCTCTTTGAAACAACAAAATTAGAACGACAATCTTTATAACTGACGTTGTGAATTGCTTGCATTTATCTTGTATCTTTGCTCTTTGAAACAACTTTGTCTTGCAACTTACCTAGATTAGCTTCGTTGTGAATTGCTTGCATTTATCTTGTATCTTTGCTCTTTGAAACAACAAAACCACCAGTGGTAATATGAGTAGAACTTGTTGTGAATTGCTTGCATTTATCTTGTATCTTTGCTCTTTGAAACAACAAAGGACCAACACTGGCAGAACTAGGAACACGTTGTGAATTGCTTGCATTTATCTTGTATCTTTGCTCTTTGAAACAACCACATACTTACAAGTCCATAAACGCGACGCGTTGTGAATTGCTTGCATTTATCTTGTATCTTTGCTCTTTGAAACAACAACAAGGAAAATCATCGGTCTTGTCTAGAAGTTGTGAATTGCTTGCATTTATCTTGTATCTTTGCTCTTTGAAACAACGCACTGACTATCACCTAACCATGTCATGGAGTTGTGAATTGCTTGCATTTATCTTGTATCTTTGCTCTTTGAAACAACGTTAGTGCAATAAATGTAATTAATAATATGTTGTGAATTGCTTGCATTTATCTTGTATCTTTGCTCTTTGAAACAACACCACGGAGATGAATGTCATACCTTATATCGTTGTGAATTGCTTGCATTTATCTTGTATCTTTGCTCTTTGAAACAACATCCTCGCGGACGACCCTATCGGCGTGCCGTTGTGAATTGCTTGCATTTATCTTGTATCTTTGCTCTTTGAAACAACGTGGTCGTGCATTGGGAATAACCAATACCAGTTGTGAATTGCTTGCATTTATCTTGTATCTTTGCTCTTTGAAACAACATGCTGAAAGAGAGTAGCTTACCGCAATGCGTTGTGAATTGCTTGCATTTATCTTGTATCTTTGCTCTTTGAAACAACAACAATTTAGATGTTGTTTCAGAAAAGAAAAATCCAGCTCATTCGAGTTGGATTTTTCTTTGTTATGACCATTTTTTCCGATTCAAAACAACTCCAATTGTTGGCAAGGCGTGTCCACCGCTTTAGGCTTACAGTTACTGAAAATCTCCATTTCGCCAAATTGTTTGTCGGTAATGCACAAGATCCCGATGTCGCCAAATTCGGGCATGAACGACTTTACCCGCTTGATATGCACTTCTGCGTTCTCATAACTCGGACAGTGCCGCAGATAAATGGAAAACTGGAACATGGTGAATCCATCAGCCATGATGCGTTTGCGAAAAGTGGCGTAGGCCTTACGCTCTTTTTTTGTCTCCGTCGGCAAATCAAAAAGCACCAGCACCCACATAATCCTGTATTCACTGAATCGGTCCATCATAATTCCATCATTGGATAAACCACTTTCCGCAATTCCCCGCCAAAGCATTTCGCTAACGAGGCTGTGGTTTGAGAGCATGCCACCATCAACGGACTGCGGCGACCGTCGATGACGACTTCTTTTACAGGCAAGCCCAACAACTTACGTTTCAAATCCGTTGTCAGCTCGCTACAATCAACGCCACTACGCAAAATCTCAATCACCAACTCGTCAACGTAGGGGCGATACGGCTCCATCACGTCATCCGCCAAGCAATAGGCGTTGTAGCGATTGTGATGGTGGATGCCAAAGGTAGGCAATAAGCCACTGGCCACCAAAGAGCGTGCTATCACCGCCCTAACGATGGCGTAGCCATAGTTCAACAGATTGTTAGGGGCCTCACCCTCGCGGTCGCGTACGAAACGCTCCATTTCCGGAAAGACAGACTTCCAGTAATAGGCTGCAGCCCGACCTTCTAGGTTTTCGCTGTCGCCACTCTTCACGTCGTTGGCCCAAGCCATCATACAGCCCACCTCCGCCCCACTCAACCGCTTCAACACCGAGGCTTGATTGCGAATCTTAGCCTGTACGGTCTGTTGCCAAAGCTGTTTCTTCAATGGCAGAGAAGCCTCAACCTGCCAACGGTAGCGTTCACTCTGCACCGTGTGACCTTCAAGTGGCAACAACAAACCAGCAGGCATGTGCTTCTCATCGCAAGTGATAACCGAGCAATTGTTTTGAAGCAAGGCATCCATTGCACCATTGGTAATGGTGATTTGTCGATCTTCGAGTACCACAACGCCGATGTCTTCAATGGGCACGGTCTTGGTCACTTCCTCTTGCGTTTGAGCATCGGTAAGTTTGATGACCAGCTGTGCATTACGCATGGAGAGATATGCGGGATTGCCGAAAAATAGGGAGCGTTTAATCATCTGACTCTAATTCCAAAGTGTTTTGTGTTGGCAAATAGTTATTGGGGGTTGAAACACTGCGACCAAGCTCTTTTTCCGTTTCCTTTCTTGCCACGCCTGCCACATTTCCGCCTCGTTTTGCGATCTTTCGGCTCTCCTCAAAAGTCTCAGGATCTTCTTTTTGGGAGATTTCCGTTGTGACGCGTTCGCCAAGCATGGTGAAAATCAGTTCTAGGTCATCCATGTGGTCGCGGAGGTTCTGGTTCTTCTTGGTCAAGCCTTTGAACTCCTTATATTCAGAGGGTGTCATGCCAAAGGTGGCCTTGGAAATCTCTGCGGTAAGAATGGCATAATCCTGTTCCAAGGTAATGCCTCTTCTTTTCCATTCATCGGTCAGATTCTGGCGGATGGCCATACCACGAAGGCGTTTGTCGATCCAATCTTTTGGATAGCCTTTTTTTTCGTAGAGTTCCTTCATGCGCTCCTGTGCCAGTTCCGGGTTTTCGATTTCGAGCATACGCTCGTAACCCACCGTTGCCAACCATTGCTTGAAAGGTTCTGCCTTTGGCGATGGAATGGATTGAATGATTCGGAGTAAGCCTTTGATATTGGCGCAATCGGTATTATACTTCTTGCCATCCGTACTAGTCAATTTCAGTTGTACCCAAAATGGGTACGACTGATATTCCTTCAGGTCTCGGTCTTTCATTTTCCGCCAATATTGCCGAGGGTTTGGTGAATCAGTTAATGCCTCCACCACATCCACAACGGAGAAATACCATTGTTCCTCTTCTTCGTTCCATGCGGAACGGATTTTCTTGTCTTGGAAAAGTTTGATGTTGGTCATAGCTAAGTATTTATTCAATATTCTCCGATAGATACAATTTGGCCAATATGATTAATGCGAACTTTTACAATTCCACGAAGCCCTTCTGCATTTCTAACCCTTTTCCATGTAATATCCCTAAAAAGAGCATTTTCGTCCACAATTGTTTCAAGATGATGTCTAAAATAATAGTCTTTTGTCGCCATTTTCTGAACCCTATACAAATTAGGACTAATTAAAGCATAATTCTCGTGATTTTTATACCAAACCTCATCATAATCCAAAGGATTGAAAACCATATTGCCTTGCTCGTCATAACGAGGAAACACAAAATACTCATTTTGCTTCATGGTAAACATGAATTGCCAGCCCTCCTCTTTCTTGTATTCTTTGTCGACAATTGGAAAACCTTGTATGGCTCGCGACGTGGCTTCATAGAACGACACGATTACTTCATCCAATTCAAATTGTGGCTCACCATTGCCGTCCAACAATTGCTGTCCATTCTTATCCAATTTAGGCTTATGGTAAATTGCCACATGATGGTTATTGCCCGTATTCACAAAGTCAACCGGTTGTGTTCTTCCATTTTCATCCAAAATCAATTGACCATCCTTATCTCGTTTGTCGTGAAGCGATTCAGCGTTGCTAATGCCTGTAATGGTCACTCGCTTAATGGCGATGCCTTTTTCTCTATTGAGCCAAATGGGATTGTCGTCCAGGTTGGAGAATGCTTTCTTAGCATCGCCTCCAAAAGCACCCAAACGTTCCTGAAGAATTTGGCGGATATGAGCATCGACCACTTTTTCAATCTTCAAATCAGGTGTTATGTCCTTACGAATAGTATAAATAGTTTCAAAAGTCACAATCTTCACCTTTTCGGGGACTTGAATCGTATGCGAATCATCCAACCAGATTGGATTCTTCTCCAATGAATTTTTCCCTGTAAAGGCCTTCTTGGCATCGCCGCCAAACTGCTGCAAACGGGCAAGAAGCGCTTCACGATACCGCTTGTTAGCGATAGTATTGATTTTTTCAACATCAAAAGAAGCATTCACCTTTTCTTCTTTGGTGACATATCTTTTGCTGCTTCCAAATACTGTTTCCAAATGCAACTGCCCTCGAGGTGTAAGTTGAACCTTCTTGTATCTTCCGTTCTTGGTTTTGGACACATTTACGTTTTGTGTCACCACCTTGTTTTTCGCTTTAATTGATACCAAGATAGCTTCTAGTTGACGTTTCGCCTCAGCCCTAAACTCAGTCAAAGGCATTGGAGCATTAAACCGAAGCTTCCCATGACTATCACGATGCAATTCTTTTCTTTCAATGGCATACACTGCTGCTGAACGCTGGTCATTGTCCAGCAAAGAGAGTTCAACCATATCCAAATCAATATAATCATCTACACCTTTTTGAACCCTAGCATTAAGATTGTTCAAATATTGTATGAAACTACGCTTTGTAAAGGCAATTGTCAAGGCGTCCATGGCATGATGGCGATGGTCATTACGCTTAGTCCAATCCTTGATTCGGCGAATACGCTGTCCGTCACGACCTTCAATGATTTCTGTAAGTCCTAATTGGTTGTACTTGTCCCAATTGAGTTCCTGCATGACATCAACCAACTGCCAATCCTCACGCAAGCGATCAGTAATACTGCCAGTTGTTGGCACAACAAAACGCACTATCTCCTCCAATATCTCGCGGGCTTTCTTGGCAATATATTGTGAATCGCGCAAGTCACGATTGATGAAGCCACTCGGAATATCGGCCTCTTTCATCAAGAGTTTGTCATGTTTTGTCTTACTGATAACCTTTTTGTTATATAGGTTTTCGATTCTGGTCACATACTCCTCAGAGACTTGTGCTCCATATTTTTCATTCACAAAATCCATTGCCGTGGCATTGCCTTTGTCGAGATTGACCTGACGCACTTCTAGCGTCTTGTTTGAGAACGAATCATCAAACAACTTGGCTTGCGGGATAATATGCTCAATGTCAAATTCCTTGCTAAACAACTTCTCACGAGGAATGTAAGTGTTGGAATACAACGTCTTATATCCATTCATTTCAAGTTCCTCATAGAGTTTATATCTTATGATGTCATTGCGGCTCACGTGCTCCAAGTTGAAAGGTTCTCCTTGCAAAACCTTTACATATCCTTCATTCAGCCTAGTTGTTTCATTGATTGATCTAGTCATTTCTTCGCGTTCCTTGGCCGACTTTTTCAATTCACGAGCCAATTCGATACGTATTTCATCAGGTTTCCCGTATTCATCAATGATGGCATTCACCACATTAACCATCTGGTTCAGAATCTTCTCCACTACTGGGTTTCGCAGGCTATTACGAGGCAATAGTTCCAATTTGTCTTTCAACACCTTATTTTCAATCTCCTCTTTAGTGAGTGAATTCTTCGAATGTCGATAACCAGCATATTCACAGGCTACACTATATTCAATTCCATCTTTCAAATGGGGAAGAATCTTTCGGATGGCTTTACTACTTAAGCTGCCATAATCATCTGGGAAAACCACTCCCGCCAAAATGGTTGCAGAATCTTTGTCAAAGCCAAACTGGTCATGCAATTTTTGGATGAGGTTTGCATTACCCAACTCCGACTTGTCGCCCTCAAACGAGTACAACAGATGCCATAATTTGAACATAGGTTGCAGTTCTATGGCATGGCCTTCAAGACTTGAATCAAAATACAATATTCCTGTATTGATTCCCAATCCAGCAAACACTTCACCAATCTTCTCAATGGTTTTCGCCGTTGACATTTTTGAAAAATCAAGCCCATCATGACCGCTCATTTCGATGATTGTTTTATAGGCCGCCATCAACTCTGCTTGCGTCTGATTGCCTTCCAGATCTTTATAATTAAGGTCGTATTCCTTTTGACTACCAAATAATAACTTCAAAGCTTCAGCCTTTGATAGTTTCTCGCAGTAATTAAGTTCAGCAAATAGCATTTCCTTCTCTTCTTGGAACAAGAAACGCTTTGGCATTTTTTTGCCCCACACTTGAACGTTATTCAAGACCTGCCAAATCTTGAATTCTTGGAACAAAGGAGAAGATTTAGGACACACACGCAAACCTATCGTCTTTGTCTTCTTTTTGCCATCAATCTCAACTTCAATTTGACGACTTTCAAACTCACAAAACGAAATCAATCCTTTTTGTGACTTCAGTGGCCTCTGATAAAAAATGACGATATCACGTATTTCTTTTTTCAGTTCCGGGGTCAATTCTTTATGAAATTTCGCTTGTGTCTCCCAAATAGTCTCAAACTCATTAAGATAATCTTGCCTATAGAACACTTGGTTCTTCAAACTAAAATTTGGATTCTTCTCCAACTGAGCCATTTGATATTGACCAACAGTTTGATGATTGAAATACAAAGCTTTACTTCTATCGCTAATGTCACCAAGATAACCGCTGGCATTACTGATTTGACCATTAACCTCCTGAAGTACAACCATCAATTCTTCCAAACCCAGTTGTTGCGTAAGCGCATCAACCCGCAATTGGTAGTTTTCTATCTTCAAATCTTGACCTTTTGTAGAGCGTTTCACTCCTTCAATTTTGAACAATCCCGCACAAATAGACCAAGTCTGTTTCTTATTCTTCCCGATCAATTCATCAAACAATTGGTCAGAGAGCAATTCAGGATAATATTTATTTTGACTAACCCAAATTCTTTCAAACTCAGCTTGAAGGTCTGAACGATAGAATTCAGGCAAATAGCGTTTACCAATTTTTAGCAATTGCAAAGAAAGTTGTCCTGGCGTTAGGTTCTCTTCATACAACTTTTTGGCTATCTCCATCCCATCGATTAGTTGCCCTTCTTCTGTAGACTTGGCTTTGCGGCTGCTTTTGTAACCTCTTTTCTTATTTATCATCAATAAAACACGGGCGAATTCTTCCATAGAAATCTCTTTGGTAGCAGCTTTAGCCCTCAAACGATAGGTTTCAAAAGTAGTTTTGTTTCCATTTTCCGACAGCACAGTCTCATCATCGATGAAACCATTTTCTTTCAAAACCTCTATCAAATTCTCACGACGCAATTTGTACCTTTGTAGATTGCGGCGCATACTACGTTTGAGCGTGCGAGTTGCATTAGTTGTGATAGGTTTTCCTTTTTCAAAATTGGTTTGCTCATCTACTGTCAAAGGATTAACCCTAACTCCCAATTTGATGATTGATGATTTTTCAGCTTCACTTTCAGCCTCATTCACCACCGCCCAGCCGATGCTGTTGGTTCCTAAGTCAAGTCCTAATATTTTCTTCATGGTATCATTATTATTCTTTCTTTAATCGAATCAAAATTTTGTCAAAATTACTATTTTTTTCAAAAAACTCTTGCAGTATTGGAAAAATACCTATTTTTGCAGCACAAGATATGCAGCAATTCACAATAAGGATTATTCCGTTGTGAAAACATCAAGTTCGGGGCGGTTTCGGTCGCCTCGTCTTTTTTATCCATATCTGACTGCTTTTTCATCCTATTTACTATTATCCGTGCCAAAAATACAACTTCACTGTTTCAAAACATGAAACAGGATAAAACTAATTTGTATTTTTGCTGAAAAAAAAGAAACAAATGAGAGTTTCTAACATCTTTCGACAATACATTTGGCTCATTAACACCATTCGGAGGGCAAGGAGGGTCAGTTATGATGACATCAATAAACTTTGGCTCGCCAATGACCTGAATGAAGGCCGTCCCCTCTCCCGCACCACCTTCTACCGCATTCGCCAAGCCATCGACGACATGTTTGGCATCCGCATAGAATGCGACAAACGACACCAATACTTCATAGCCAATCCCGAGGCACTCCGCGACAATTCCACCCAAAACTGGATGCTACGCACACTCACCGTCAACAACATCCTCCTCGATGGTTTGTCCATCAAGGACCAACTCCTGCTTGAAGATGTCCCCGCTGGCCTCGAACACCTCGAAACCATCATCAACGCCATTAAATGCCACCACACCCTTCAAATGGGCTACCAGAAATTCAACGACTCCGAACCCTACACGACCTCCATCGAACCCTATTGCCTGAAACTTTTCCACCAACGCTGGTACCTACTTGGAAAAAGCGAAAGGAAAAACGGCGCATTAGCCATCTATGCCCTCGACCGCATGACCAATCTTACCGAAACAGAGGCACAATACGAGTTAGCCGCCGATTTTGACGCCGAATCTTATTTCAAAAACTACTTCGGCGTGTTCATCGGTGAAGAAATCCCGACACAACGCATTGTTCTACGAGCCTATTGCAATATGCCTAACCTACTGCGCACGCTCCCCTTGCATCACTCGCAAAAAGAAATATGCAAAAACGACACATACGCAGATTTTGAGTACTATCTTGCCCCAACTTTCGATTTCCGACAAGCCATCCTTAAAGAAGGCCACGAATTGGAAGTCATCGAACCACTTCCATTAAAAGAAAAGATTCATGCCGAATTGATTTCAGCATTGAAAAGATATGAATAGCTATTAACCTTTCATCATCTCCTTCAGCATCCCCACAAACTTTTCAATATCCTCCTCCGTCGTGTCAAACGCGCACATCCAGCGGACCACATCGGCATCTTCATCCCAGTCGTAGAAGAAATAGTGGTTCTGCAACTCCTTCCAAACTTTGCGAGGCAGCTGGGCAAATACACCGTTGGCCTGCACAGGATAGACGACCTTCACGCCAGGGATGTCTTTCACCGCCTTGTAGAGCAACTGCGCCATGTGGTTGCTGTGTTCTGCATTACGCTTCCATAGGTCGTTCTCGAAGTAGGCATCGAATTGTGCGGCAATGAAGCGCATCTTGGAGCAGAGCTGCATGGCTTGCTTGCGACGGTACTTGAATTCGGGACAAATGTCGGGATTGAGAAGCACTACCGCCTCCCCCATCATCAGGCCATTCTTAGTGCCACCAAAGGAAACGGCATCCACACCAAGATCAGTGGTCATCTCCTTGAAGGTGCAACCCAAGGCCACAGCGGCGTTGCCCAAACGGGCACCGTCAATGTGCACATACATATTGTAATCCCTTGCCAAGCCAACGATGGCTTTAATTTCATCCAAGGTGTACAATGTCCCCAACTCAGTCGGCTGGGTGATTGAAATCACCTTAGGCTGTGAATGATGCTCGAAGCCGAAGCCGTGCAGTCGAGTCTTGATCAAAGCAGGTGTCAACTTGCCGTCAGGGGTGTCCACCGTCAACAGACGGCAGCCCACGATGCGTTGGGGTGCACCGCATTCATCCACATTGATATGGGCGGTCTCGGCACATACCACAGCCTCATGTGAGTTGGCCATAGCATCGATACACAAGGTGTTGCATCCCGTGCCGTTGAAGGCGAAAAAGACACGCGCTTGCTCGCCAAACTGTTCACGGAACTTCGCTTCCGTGGCGGCACAATATTCATCATCGCCGTAGGCCACCGCATGATCCTTGTTTACACGGGCGATGGCTTCCAAAACCTCGGGGCATACGCCCGAATGGTTGTCGCTTCCAAATCCTCGTTTCATAGCATTAACTATTAGTACGGCCCTTCGACAGGCTCAGGGACCTGCAAAAGCCAAGGTCGTTGAGCCTGTCGAAACGCCGATTTATTATACCATCTTTTTCGCTTCTTCCAAAATCATATTGGCGAAACGCTCTGCTTCAGCCTCGGTCTTGCCTTCCGAATAGATACGAATAATCGGCTCGGTGTTCGACTTGCGCAAATGCACCCAGCCTTCCTCAAAGTCAATCTTCACACCATCGATGGTTGTCACTTGCTCGTTCTTGAACTTCTCGGCAAACTTGGCCAGAATGCCATCCACATCAGTCGTAGGCGTAAGTTGAATCTTATTCTTCGACATCACATACAGCGGATAGGTTTGCTTCAACTCGGAGCATTTCACCTTCTTCTCGGCCAGTTGGGTCAGGAACAAAGCCGTGCCGACAAGGGCATCGCGACCATAGTGCAACTCAGGATAGATGACTCCTCCGTTGCCTTCGCCGCCGATGACAGCACCCACTTCTTTCATTTTTTCCACCACATTGACCTCACCTACGGCAGCAGCATAATATTGCTGTCCATGCTTTTGAGTGACATCACGCAAAGCTCTAGTCGATGACAAGTTGCTCACCGTCGGGCCAGGTGTGTGCTTCAGGATGAAATCGGCTACCGAGACCAAGGTGTATTCCTCGCCAAACAGTTCTCCGTCCTCCTTGACGAAAACAAGACGGTCCACATCGGGGTCAACGACCACGCCGAAATCACAACCCTGCTCTTTGACATAGCGGCAGATGTCGGTGAGGTTTTGTGCCAAAGGTTCGGGTGTATGGGCAAACTTACCCGTAGGCTCGCAGTTGAGTTCGAGCACTTCCTTCACACCCAAAGCGCGCAGCATCTTCGGGATGGCAATGCCGCCTGTCGAGTTGACCGCATCCACGGCCACCTTGAAGTTGGCCTTCGCAATCACCTCTTTGTTGACCAAAGGCAGCTGGCACACCATGTCGACATGCTTGTCCATCCAGCCGTCAATCTGTTGATAGCTACCGATTTCCTCAATCGGGACAAAATCGAAATCATCCTTGGCGGCCACATCGAGCAGCCAAGCGCCTTCGGCGGCAGAGATGAACTCGCCCTTTTCGTTGAGGAGCTTCAAAGCGTTCCACTGGGCGGGGTTATGGCTGGCCGTGAGGATGATACCTGCATCGGCTTTCAGGCCTGTCACGGCGATTTCGGTCGTAGGCGTGGTGCTCAACCCGATGTCAAGCACATCGGCGCCCATGGCTTGCAAGGTACCGCAAACTACCTGATTCACAAGGAAGCCTGAGAGGCGGGCATCGCGGCCCACCACGACCTTGGGATGTTTCATCCCTTTATGGTGTTGCACGAATTTGACAAATGCAGCGGTGAATTTCACCATGTCGATTGGCGTGAGATTGTCGCCCGGCTGGCCGCCAATGGTGCCACGAATGCCGGATATGGATTTGATAAGTGTCATTTATGTTGATTGTTTAATTGTTTATTCGTTGAAATGATAATTCGACGTAGTCAATTGTTGAATTGAAGAATCGATGTTAGTAGAGACGCCGATTTATCGCGTCTCACAATTATTTGTTTATTTGTTTATTGCAAAATCCAAAATAATCGGATAATGATCCGATGCCTTGTATTTATACCGCTCAAAATCAAGAGGTTTAACACCTTCATTAGCCCAAACATAGTCAATACGCAGCAAAGGCAATTTGCCTGCGTATGTTGGTTTGATGCCAAATCCCACCTTGGTGAAAGTGTCAACAAAACCTGCCTTTTGCATCTGCCGATAGTTATAGGATAGCGGCGGCTCATTGAAATCGCCACAGACGATAATCGGTCCGTCAACGGGAGGCATCCCGTCCAGGACCTTTTTAAGCTCATCACTACGCCTCTGAAAAGCATAATTCAACTTGTGCAGCACCTTCTTTCCTATCGTATCCAGATTGTTTTTCCGTTCAGAAGTGTTCGTCAAAATATCAATCTCATTGTCCGTAATCATATAAGAAAGCAAATGCACATTGGCGACATGGAACTTGCCCTTCTCTCCAGCGTCAACCGAAACCATCACACCGTATGTATTCTCCTGACCGAACCCCGAATCCTCAGCAACCTTGGCAATTGGATACTTAGAAAAGATGACATTGCCCGCATAATTGCTCTTACGATTGTAATAAACATATTGGAAGCCAACATTCTCTGCAAAAGCTTCAATCCCTTTCGGACGCGTCTTACCCGTTTTGAAATACCCAAATTCTTGACAGCACAAAATATCAGGAGACTGTTCGCGAACCATGTCCATCAAACGATTAGTAAGTTGTTCCTTATCCATCTCTTTATTAACCGTAATAAATTGATGCACATTGTAGCTCATGATCCTGATGCTGTTATCAGCCTTTTCCTTCGAACCGAAAGAAAACGACTTACTAATGCCTGGAATAGCGATAAGCAAAGCCAAAACCGAAATCCAAATCTTGTTTGACCAAAGCAATAGCAAGAAAAAGAAAACCACCACATTAAAGATAAGAATCACCCAAAATGCCAAGCCAAAGACCGTGGTCCAAATGAAATGCTGCGGATTGATATAGGCATTGATGACACTCAAGGCCATGGCCACCAGTCCCAAGAAGGCCAAAACCGCAAATATGAAGACCAACAACTTCCCCAAAAAACTTCTATTCTTTTTCTCTTTTTGCTCCATATCATCTGCTGTTTTTAAATAAAAACTCCTTTTCCTCCGCTGTCAAACTAGCGTAGCCATCCTTGGCAATCTTATCCAAAATAGCATCCACATCACGCTCTCTTTCAGCCTTTTGATGGTTGTATTCCTCATCAGAACGAGGCACTTGTGGCTCGTCGTGGATTTCCTCATAAGGCGTATATTCCATTTTGGGCTTGCGTCTTTTTCGCTTAGGCTCAGAAGGTTGTCCGAGGCTTTTTCTAAGTATTAGTCCATATACAAAGCCAAACACAGCACCGCCCAAATGCGCAATATGACCACCAGGATTCTCCGCCGAGATGCTCAGCAAGTCAATGACCACAAAGGCAATCGCCAGCCACTTGAATTTCAGTTGGCCGAACAACAAGAGGTTGAGCCCATAGTCAGGTTTGTAGGTCGCAGCCGCCACTAAAATGGCGAGCACCGAAGCTGAGGCACCCATGGCAACAGCGGTATACTTCACCATTTCAAAAACAGGGAATAAGTTGTAAGCCAAGACAAAAAACAAAGCTCCCACAAGGCCACCCAAACCATAAGTCAAAGCCAACTGTTTTTGAGACAAGAAACGCGTGAAGATCATTCCGCCAAACCAAAGCATCCACACATTAAAAAACAGGTGCCAGAACCGCTCATGAAGGAACATATAAGTGATTACAGTCCATGGCCTTCTAATGAGCTCCGTCCAATCGGCGGGCACCGAAAGCCACCGCACCAAAAGGTTGGTTCCTGGCGACTTGTAGAGCCAAAGGAAAAGATTAGCGAAGGCCACCATAATCCAGATGCCCACATTGACCAGGAGGAGCCATTTCAGCACAGGATTCTCCTTGAACAAGTCCTTCGTCACGCCACCGAAATTCGGTCGCTGATAACCATATCCATTAGAAAATCTGGTCACCGTAAAGTCTTCCTTTCTTTTTCCAAACCAAAATCAGAATCAAGCCAAACAACATGCCGCCCAAGTGAGCAAAGTGCGCCACATTGCCACCTCCGATAAAGCCGCTCACCAACTCGATGACCGCATACCCAATGACAAACCACTTAGCCTTGATTGGGACAAAGAAGTACAAGTAAATCATCGAATTAGGAAACATCATGCCGAATGCGAGCAACAAACCATAGATGGCACCTGAGGCACCTACCGTGTTCAACATGTTCAAATAGTTCGCCATGGAAATCACTTGACCGCCACCAAAATTGACACTGTCATATTGGGCTAATGTGGTAGTATATTGTATGTATTGCACCACCTCTTGGCACAATCCCGCACCAATACCACATAGCATATAAAACCACAAGAAACGCTTTGAGCCCCAAATGTTCTCAAGCGTATTACCAAACATCCACAAGGCAAACATGTTGAAAAACAAATGTTCAAAATTGCCATGCATGAACATGTAGGTAATCAACTGATAGGCTCTAAAATCGCTGGCCTTGAAAAAATGAAGTCCCAAATAATCGGTCAAGTCAATTTGGAACCGATTCATGGTAAAGGTGGCCAAATAAAGCAAAACATTGATAATCAGCAAATGTTTCACAACGGGTGGCAGTACTCTAAAACCCGTTGGACTGTATTGTTCACTCATTTAAAATAGTCCTCCATATTTAAAATCACATAAATTTTCTTTCCGTTGGGCGCAATCTCAGCCACATTGCAGGCAAACAATTGGTCCACAAGGTTCTGCATCTCCATCTCCGACAGTCTTGTCTGCGCCTTGATGGAGAGCTGCGCCGCCATGGTCTTGGCGAGGTTCAATTTCCGATCCAATTGCAAATCGGTGCGGTTGATTTTATAGTTGTCCAAAACCTGCTCCAGCAAGGCCACCGCGTCGCAACCCGAAGCATCGGATGGTGTGCCATTTATCATAAAGGTGGTTGGATTGGCCTGCTCCAACACAAAGCCGAGATTCTCCAACTCGGGCAGCATTTCCTTCAGCAAAGAAGCGTCATTCACATTGAGTGACAGCGCCTGTGGGAATAGCTCTTGCTGCGAGGCACCGCTATGGTTCTCCAGCTCTTTCAGGTATTTCTCAAAGAGTATCCTCGAATGTGCCAAATTTTGGTCGATGACGATCAAGCCCGACTTCACAGGCGTGACGATATAGGACTGATTCACTTGCAGATACTGACAATTCGGCTTGGCTTCCTCTTTCTGCACCAAAGTCTCAGAAGGCAAATCCGTTCGTTCACCATAGAGCAAACGCCAGTCACCTACAGGTTCTTTCCTCTGCGGCTGGTAAGAGCCTTCCCAGTGAGACTCACGCGGTGCAGATTCCTTTCTGAAAGGATTGAAATTAGGGTCGATAGGAATATTGGGAATAGCCAAAGGCGATGCCATGCCCATAGCCTTGCCAAAGTCGTTGTTCAACTCGGCCGACTCCTCAAAGTCAATCATCGGCGAGAGATTGTGCTGGCCAATAGCTTTACGCACAGCCGCATGAAGAATGGCATACACCAGCTTGACATCCAAGAAGTTGACCTCGGTCTTGGTCGGGTGGATGTTGATGTCGATGTCGGCAGGATCCACCTCAATATTCAGGAAATAGCCAGGGAAACTGTCCTTGGGAATCATCTCCATAAACGCGTTTTCAATGGCATGATGCAGATAGGCATGCTTGATAAAGCGCTTATTCACAAAGAAATACTGCTCGCCACGAGTCTTCTTCGCATATTCCGCCTTGACAATATAGCCATCAATGCGCACACGTTCGGCCTCTTGACGGACGGGCAACAGTTTTTCCTCATAGTTGCTCCCAAACAAGCCCATGATGCGTTGCTTGAGGTTGCCTGGATACAAATGATAGACTTCCTTGCCGTCGCTATTGAGTGTAAAGCCGATTTCCGGATGCATCAATGTGACCCGAGTGAATTCCTCAATAATATGCCGCATCTCAGCTTGAGGCGATTTGAGGAAGTTGCGTCGAGCAGGCACATTGAAAAACAGGTTCTTCACCGTGAAGGTAGTACCAGACTGCATTGGCACGAGCGTCTGTTCCTTGACGACCGAGCCCTCGTTGACAATCTTCACCCCCACTTCATCCTCCTTGCGCTTCGTTTTCAGCTCCACCTGGGCGATAGCCGCAATACTGGCCAAGGCCTCGCCACGGAAGCCCATAGTGCGGATAGCGAACAAGTCTTCTGCTTTGCTGATTTTGGAAGTGGCGTGCCGCTCGAAGCACAGGCGGGCATCGGTTTCCGACATACCACAACCATTGTCGACAACCATGATCATCGACTTACCAGCGTCTTTCACCACCAAATCAATCTGGGTGGCACCGGCGTCCAAAGCGTTCTCCATCAGCTCCTTGACGGCTGATGCAGGACGCTGGATTACCTCGCCCGCCGCAATCTGGTTGGCGACACTGTCGGGCAGCAACTTGATGACATCCAACATACCTTATTTTCCCATCAGACCACCGACAATCGTTTGCATCAGCGGTGTACAGAAGACAAAATAGAACAGAAGCACCACAAATACCCCCAACACGATTCTTCGAATCAATTTAGCTCGTTGCTCTTCTTTGGTCTCCTCATCCTTCTTGGCGCCCCATTTACTCCGCATCTGGGCACGGAGCTGTTCCTCATGGGTCAACTTGGAATCGAGACCGGCAGCAGCCTTTTTCTCTTCCCAAGCCTGTTCTTCAGGATTGTAATAGCGCGGTATGTAGTTGAATTTCTTTGGATTATGTCGATAAAAGAAAGCCATAACGGTAGTATTTTGATAATGCAAAGATAGCAAAAAAGTTCAACTTACAACACATACTAATCGAAGTCGCCGACTTCCTCACCCGAGGTGTCGAGAACATCGCTAGAAATGACCTCCTCACAATTGAGCGAAGCCCATTTGCCTCTCCATGTGGCATCTAGTTTGTCAATCATGTCGTCCAGCTGTCCGATTTCCGTGTCGGTCATCTCCGATTCCGGATCCTGACGGTAGTTGTCCATATCGGAGCGCAGGCCGAGGATGGCGATGTTCATCATTTGAAGTTCATCGCAATCCTCAATGGTATTAATTTGGTTTTCAATGGATGAGATTTCCTCTTCCATAGCCTTGTACTGCTTCGAGACAGTGTCATCACAAGCAGTAAAACAAATCATGGCGGCCAACATGGCAAATATTGCAATCCTTCTCATGGTAGTTTTTAGTTTGGGGCTTCAAAAATAGTGAAAAAAAATGAAACCACCTGAAAGTCGAGCCAATATTATAAATAAGGTGTAAAATGAACCCCGGGAAATCGTTTTAGATTTTCTTTCAATCCCATCATAATCAAAGGATTATAAGTAATGAACAAACCTTGTTGATTTCTTTTCAAAAAAATCGAAAAATGTTTGGGAAAGATTGGTTTGGCAATTCAAAGGAATGCCTTATCTTTGCACGGTCTTATGGAGTGGACAAAATGAAAACGAGTTTTGAAACACGAATACAATCAACTTAATTATTAACATTAAATCATTATCTATGAAAAAGTTACTTACTTTTTTCCTGGCTATGATTGCCTCCGTTGCAATGATGGCACAAGTGACAACTTCTAGTATCAGTGGTAAGATTGTTGACGAAAAGGGCCCCCTTCCGGGTGCTACCGTCATTGCTACCCACATCCCATCCGGTAGCTCTTATTTTACCATCTCTAACAGTGAAGGCCGCTACACCATGCAAGGCATGAGAGTCGGTGGTCCTTACACTATCGAGGTCCGCTATGTGGGCTACGCCACTTCAAAGTCTGAAAATGTCACTTTGAAGTTGGGTGAAACCTATCGTGCTGACTTCACGCTTGATAGCAAGGCGAATGAGCTTGGCGAGATTGTTGTTTCAGGCGAAGCTGAAAAACCTGTTTACAACTCCACCTCAACAACTGTTAATTCAGAGGAAATCGCCGTTCTGCCTACTATCACCCGCAGCATCGTTGATGTTGTCAAAGTGTCGCCATACGCAAACAATATGAGCTTTGCCGGTAGCGACGGTCGTTCCACCAACTTCACCGTTGATGGTGCCAACTTCAACAACAACTTCGGTCTGAGCAGCAACCTCCCCGGTGGCGGCACCCCCATTTCCGTGGATGCTATTGAAGAAGTCCAGGTCGTGGTTGCACCTTTCGACGTCCGTCAATCCAACTTCGTCGGTGGCGGCATCAACGCCATCACCAAGTCAGGTACCAACCAATTCCATGGTTCGGCTTATACTTACTACACCAACCAAACCTTCCGTGGCAACAGACTGTTGGGTGAAAACCTCGGCGTTCGTCCAGAAGAAAGCACTTGGACCTATGGTGCTACTGTCGGTGGTCCCATCGTGAAAGACAAATTGTTCTTCTTCCTCAACGCTGAAAGAACAGAAGAGCCTTCAGAAGTCATCAAATATCGTCCTGACAATGCCAGTGCTTCTGTCCTCGACGAGATTTACGACAAGCTGAAAAACGACTATGGTTATGATGCAGGTTCCTACACCGACTATCCTGGTGGTAACAACAACCTGAAACTCTTGGCTCGTATTGACTGGAATATCAACGACAACAACAAATTGATGTTCCGTTTCAACAAGACGGGCAACACCCAATGGAATGCACCGAACGGCAACTCCTGCGATGACAACTTCCGCAACAGAGCATTCAACCGTTCTGGCGAAAATGCTTTCCCCTTCTCGAACAACATGTATTCCATGCGCAACGATGTGATGTCTTTCGCCACTGAATTGAACAGCCGCTTCTCGACACAAGTGAGCAACCAGTTCATCTTCACCTATACGGACATCAACGACCAACGCGGTTCCAACTCAAAGCTTTTCCCCCACATCGACATCATGAGTGGCTACGAAGACTTTGAAGCAACTGGCAACTTCATTCCTTTCACTAGCTTTGGTTACGAGCTGTTCAGCTACAACAACGGTGTGAAGAACAAGGTGTTCAATGCCACCGACAACGTGACCTACTACACTGGCAACCACAAGATCACTGCCGGTGTCAACTGGGAACGCCAAACTGCAAGCAACTCTTACATGCGTAATGGTACGGGTTACTATCGTTTCGCTAGCGCAGAAGACTTCCTGAATGGTGAGATGCCTCTGAGCTTTGCCCTATGCGTCGGTAACAACGGCGAGGCCAACCCTCGCGGTGAGATCACCTACAACCAATTCGGCGCCTATGCACAGGACGATTGGAACATCACCGACAACTTCAAGCTGAACTTCGGTGTTCGTGCCGATGCCATGCTCTTCGACAACTCACAATTGATGACCAACAATGCCATCCTTGAGTACAACATGGGCGGCAATGTCGTTAACACCGGTAAATGGCCCACCAACCGCGTTCAGGTTTCACCTCGTATCGGTTTCAACTGGGATGTTGTTGATGGTTTCACCATCCGTGGTGGTAGCGGTCTCTTCCAAGGCCGTCTGCCTCTCGTATTCTTCACTAACATGCCTCAACAAGCTGGCATGATCCAAACCCTCTTCAGCAAGAACGGATTCAGCGGCAGCATCGGCCAGGATCCTGAAGGAGGTTATGTCGTCAACTATACCGATGAGACTATAGCTCATTTGCAAGCATTGATGAAGCCTGATGGCACATACATCACCAATGTCAATGATATGGTCAGCGCCCTTGGTCTCAACACCACTGTCACTCCTGAAGACGGTCAACTCAGTGGCGACATCAACGGTGTCGATCCTAATTTCAGAATGCCTCAAATCTGGAAGTCAATGTTGGGTATCGACTGGGACGTCCCGGTTTCGTTCCCCTTGACCTTCACCGTGGAAGGTATGTTCAACAAGACCATCTATGGTGTCCGCCTTGTTGACTGGAACCTCAAATATGACATGATTGCCAATGCTGGTGACAACGTTCGTTTCAACGGTCCCGACAAGCGCGTCAACTACGCCCTCCTCGTTGATGAAGAAGGCAACTCGAACTATACCTACGGTTCACATTCCGCATACGTTCTGACCAACTCAAGAGAAGGCTACGGCTACACCGTCAACGCCGCTGTCAGCGCCACTCCGTTCAAGAACTTTGACATTCGTGCCGCCTACACGCACACTGAGAGCAAGGAAATCTCTGGCATGCCCGGCAGCGCCGCCACATCTGCCTACTCTGGCCTCTACAGCATCGATGGTCCTACCTTCGTCGGCCTGCAACGCAGCCAATATGTCATTCCTGACAAGGTCACCGCTTCTGTCGGTTACATGTTCCCAGCCCTCTTCGATGGCGACGGCGTCAGAATCAACTTGTTCTACACTGCCTTCTCGGCTGGTGCTTATAGCTACTTCTACTCCAACGACATGAACGGCGACGGTCTCGCCACCGATCTCATGTATATTCCTAAAGATGTCAACGACCTCAAGTGGGCAAGCGTTGAAGACATGAATGCCTTCAAGACCTTCATGGATAACGACCCGTATCTGAGCACCCACAAAGGACAATATGCCGAGGCTTACGCTGGCCGTTCACCTTGGGCTCATCTCCTCGATGCTCGTATCGCCAAGACCTTCAAGAAGACCTATGGCAAGACCACACATTGCTTCGAACTCAGCGTCAACGCCGGTAATGTCCTCAACATGATTAACTCTTCATGGGGTCTCAACAGATACAGCTGCTACGGTGCCTTCGATGCCTACGCTGTTACTCCTCTGAAGGTTGACCGCATTGAAGACAATACTCCTGTGTTCTCGATGAACAAGGTCGATGGTGAATATCCCACCTCCACCTATGACAGATACAACGAAACCAACACCAACCAATGCTGGTCTCTGATGTTCGGTCTGAAGTATAGCTTCTAATACAACGTTGATTCGTACAACGAAAAAAAGAGGTCGTTTGACCTCTTTTTTTTCGTTATTACACCTGGATTTGTAGAGATGGCATGCACACCGTCTCTACAGCAGAGCACATAAAAAAAGCACCTCGGATTGAGGTGCTTTTCTTTGCTTAATGGCTAGGGATCATTCCTCAGCAATCTTCAGCTTGGCTTCAAGAACCTTGAGGTCTTCCTTGGCCTTGTTGATTTTCTTCTCGTACTCGGCACGCATCAGCTCTGAGTTCTTGCTGTTGGAGAAGAAACCGATGTTGTTCTCCATGGCAGCGATTTCATCGCGCAGCTTCTGGATGCGGGTCTGCAAGGTGTTGCGCTCGCGGCGCACACGGTCGTTGGCGTTCGGGTCGTCCCTCCAGCCTTCCATCATCTCGCGGAACTCGTTGGTCGAAGCCTCATTCTGGTTCTTGCGCATTGTGTCGAAGAAACCGTCGATGAGTTCACGATACTCCTTGTTGATGGAATCCTTGTACTTCATCGGCACATAGCCGATTTCAATCCAACGCTTCTGGAAGGCCTTGATGGCTTCCATGTTCTCGTTGCGGCTCGGGCCGATTTCAAATGCCTTGATTTCCTCAATCAAAGCCTTCTTGGCAGCAAGATTGGCTTCCTCTTCGGTGCGGCGACCGCTGAAGTGTTCATTCTTGCGGTTGAAGAAGGTGTCGCAAGCGGCGCGGAAACGTTTCCAAATCTTGTCGGTGTGACGCTTCGGCACGGGACCGATGGTCTTCCACTCTTCTTGCAGCTTCTTGATCTGCTCGGTGGCGTTCTTCCAATCGGTCGACTCCATCAAAGCCTCAGCCTCGATGCAGAGTTGGGTCTTGCGCTCGAGGTTTTCGGTCTGCCTGTCCTTCAACGTAGCGAAGAATTCCTTCTTCTTGGCAAAGAAAGCATCCATCGTGCCACGGAAGCGTTGCCAAATCTCCTCGTTGTCTTTCTTGCTGGCAGGACCAATGGTCTTCCAAACACCGAAAATCTCGGAGAGCTCATCCGACTTCTTCTGCCAAGCGTTGACGCTCGTGTAGTCTTCGGCAATCAACTCCTCAGCCTTTTCGCACAAAGCCTTCTTGGCTTCGAGGTTACCCGTTTGTTCTTCCTCAATCTGGGCATAATGCTCACGGCGAATTTGGTTGATCTTGTCAGTAGCAGCCTTGAAGCGCTCCCAAATCTCATCCTTCTTGTCTTGAGGCACGGGACCTACTTCCTTCCAATCCTCATGAAGTTTCTGCAAAGCCTTGAAAGCCTTGGTGATGGACTTCTCGTCAAGCAGTTCCTCTGCTTTCTCGCAGAGTTCGATCTTGGCGTCGAGGTTCTTCTTCATGTCGAGGTCACGTAGTTCGCGGCCGATTCTGACCTTGTCGAAGAACTTTTCCACCAGGAAGTGGTAGTTGTTCCAAAGGTTGGAGTTCTCGGCAGCCGGAACAGGGCCAATCTCCTTCCAACGGTCTTGCAAGGCGCGGAAGTCATCGTAGGTCTTCTTCAGTGAGTCATCTGAAGCGATGATTTCCTTCAGCTCATCGAGGATGGCTTGCTTTTTGGCCAGGTTCTCAACCTTTTGCTTCTCCATGTCCTCGTTTTGCTTGGCACGGTTGGCCTTGAAGATGCCAAAGGCAGCATTGAAACGCTGTTCAATGGGGTCTTCAACATGTTGGAAGCTCTCGGCTTCACCACCGCCTTGGAGGAATTGGTCGAGTTCGTTGTCCATGTCTTCCTTGTTCAACTTATTGAAATGGAGACGAATAGCCGCAACTTTGTCCTTGATGTTTTGGACATCGGAGTCTTGCACGAGTTCCTCGAGCATCTCCACAAGTTGCAGTTTGTTGAGACCGTCCAAGTCGGCATTGTCTTCCACCAGTTCATCCTCATCAGGTTCGGCAGCATCCACCATCTCGGGCATCACCTCGTCGGCCACAGGGGCTGTCTCGGCAATCATTTCAGCCACGAGGGTGTTCACCTCGACCTTCACCTTGCCAGGCAAGATACTGGGCTGGATCAGTTTGACAATCTTCTTTTTCTCGTTACCATCAATGGCTTTCGTTGCGGCCTTTGATGTGGTCGTTTCATTCTCAATTCCTCCCTCAATGGCAGGGTTTTGAGTTAGTTGTTCGTTGTTTTCCATTTCAATTCGTTTTATGGCCAAGGAATAGCCCTTGATACCTATTTTACAATTAAGCTTGCAAATATAGGAATTATTATGGAAGACATGGCTATTTTTTTCGATATTTTTCAAAGAATCATGAAAATTTGCGTGCAAATGGAGTGCAAATTTTGATTTTTGCCAAAAAAAAAGGGAGTCACGAATCTTCGTAACTCCCTCGTTTTCAGTTTGTCGGGGCAAAAGGATTCGAACCTTCGACCCCCTGCTCCCAAAGCATAAAAACGCACTTTTCCCACATTATCAACCACTTACATTTTTCTTTAATTATTTCTTTATCAAACACTTGCATATATCATCATTTATATGTATTTTTGCATGTATTTTTAATCACATGGGCAAATCATGGGCAAATTTCAACCCATCCCATGGGCAAAAAATACAAAGCAACGCATAGATAACCAAATTGTTAGAAAAATGAAAATTAACCCCTCTGCCTATGAGCCGATGCTCAAAAATGCTTCGGAGCAAGTTTACCTCCGCGCTTTCCTCGATATCAGGCGCCAAAAAAAGGACGGTACTTACCCCATTTACATCCGTGTAACCTACCAAGGCGAAAAGTGGCTCCACGCAACTGGAGTCTGCGTTTCCGACGACGACTATGCCAAAATCTTCACCCTCAAAAACGGCTCTTCACCGCTCCACAAGGCCAAAAGTCAGGTCACAAAGGCCTTCACCAAAATCTATGATGCCGTCGTCGCTCTCAATGTCGAGAAGAAATTCACCTTCGAGAATCTCAAAAAGGCCATCGCCAACCCTGAGACCAAGACACCGGAAGCCCCCACGCTCCTCGAATACTGGATCCAGTTCGGCGAGAGCAAGAACACCGAAAAGACCCGCCTTCAGTACAGCACAGCCCTCAAGAGCTTCTATCGTTTCCTTGGCTGTTCCATCACAAGCCTCACCAAGAAACGCACCAAGGAGAAATCGCTTGTCGTCAAAGGCAAGAAATCCAAGGTCGCCCCGTCTTTCGTTGACGAGAACGTCATCAAGCAATGGACAGCCTCGATGGATGAGGCCGGCCTGTCCGACTCCACCAAGAGCATCTATCTCCGTGCCCTCCGTGCCGTCATGAACAGCCTGGGCGAAAAGAAGATCATCGGCGAGGTGCCCAAGTTCTCCATCAAGCAAGGCACCCGTCGCAAAGAGGACTACATCCCCGTCACCGACATCGTGAAGATTCGCGATTATAAAGGCCCCGGGAGAAAAGCCGCCGACTGGTGGCTCATCCTCTATCTCTGCAACGGCAGCAATCTGAAGGACCTGTCCACCCTCGTATGGAACGACGACTATTTCTATAATAAGGAGTTGTCCTACATTCGTGGCAAGATAGCCGACAAGGTGAAGGTCACCGTCCGTATTCCCGTCACGGAACCATTGGAGAAGCTGCTCGGCAAATACGCCAGCAAGCCCGTGAAAGGCAAGCTCGTATTCCCGCAGATTCTCCGTGATGCCAAGTATGAGCCGGAAATGGAAAGCCGCACCCACGACTTCAACCGCCAAATCCGCAAAGGCATGAAAGGCGTTTGTGAAAAGCTCGGCATCCGTCCCGTCACCGCTTCCACCGCTCGTAATTCCTACATCACCACGCTAACCTGGCATGGCATCTCCGATGCCTTCATCGACTCCATGGTCGGCCACGTCGATTCCAAGAACGTCCTCCGAGGCTATCAAGGCACCATCAGCCCAAAGAAGCGATTGAAGGTCAACAACCTCCTCTTCATCGATCCAGAGATTGACGAAGACGAAGAATGAATCAAAAGCCCGGCGCTCCGCTGGGCTTTTTCTATATCTTCGCCGCACCTTTATTATATAGGCATTCATCAAACTCCATTAAATATGACAGCATCAATAATGTTTAAAATCCACGCCGATTTGGACGGCTATCTCGAAGACCCCGTTTTCGGGCCACTCAATGAAAAAATCTATGCGGCCATCTTGGATGTCAGCGAACCCAACTACGCTGATGGCCGACTCTACCGCTTGACCCGCACGCCCTTCTTAGTGATGCGCGATGCCTATAGGCAGCTCAATAAAATCGTCCTCGAACGTCATCCCGAAGAGTCCTTCAAAGCCAAGTACCTTCGGCCACTCAAAGACGAGTACGAGGACTCCCACTACGCCCAGCTCGTTTTCTCCGTGGTCTATGTCGTTTTCTCCATTCTAGGCACCAAGCAAAGCGAGCGCATGATGATGGCCATCGAACGCTCCATGGCGGCTGAGTCAAACTATTTCCCCATCTTCAAGCGGCTTGCCAGTGAGCTTGCCAGCTCTGGCTTCGCCATCGATGTCAACGCCAAGTCACCCATGCCGCCCGACTGGCATTTTGAATACATCAAGCTGAATGAAAGATACAACGCGCTGCAGCACGACTATGAAGAGCTGCAAATGGCCGCTTTCAAGGATAAAGACAACCAGCTAAGCTTTGGCTTCTCCAATGCGCCTGACGGCTCTGATATCCCACGCGACAGCATCATTCAGGTCGTTGACCTGCTTAATTCCACATTGGAGGCCAAAACCTCGAATGTCTTCAAGCTGCTGCGCTATATCTTCTCCAAGACACAAGGCGACCTCGTTGAGTTGGTGAAGTTCAAGGAGGAAATGTTTGATGCCAATACCGTCACATCCTACACCTCCAACCTGGCCTTCAATAGGGAGTTCTCAAAAATCGACCTTATTCGTGTTTTTCGTGCCATCTATGATTTGCGTATGATCATCTCTCGCGACGGTCAAGACCTCTCGCTCGATGAGTATTTCAACACCCTTGGCGACCTGCTTGATTACAAGCTCTCCGATGCCAATAAATACTTCAGCAACTCCATCGGTGAAGGCTGCTCCGAAGCTACTATCACAGCCATTTTCGATACCCTCGCACAAGCACTTATAAATAAGTCAGTTAGGAAAATAGGATGAAAAAATCATCCATGAATCATATATGACTCCTGCATCCACGTGATTGTTTACCCGTTTCTTCGCCGACGGATAACCCTAAAACAATCACGTCATGTATCAACCTAACGAAACTGTGACTTTCGACAGCCTTCCTGATGCCGTCTCTAAGCTGATGAAGGATGTTGGCGAAATGAAGTCCATGCTGCAAACCATCGCCGAGCGCGATGGCCAGCCCCAAAAAGAATGGATGAGCGTCGAAGACCTCATCATCTACCTTCCTGGCAAGCCCGCCCGTCAGACCATTTATTCGTGGGTCTGGAAAAAGGCCATCCCTTACCACAAAGCCGGAGCCAAGCTCCAATTTCTTAAATCCGAAATTGATGCCTGGATCCTTGGTGAGGATTTCACCGTCAACGACGATGAAACCATCACCGTGCCCCTAAAGGCTCGCAAGGCCACGAAAGGAGGCCGTCAATGAACAATCCCAAAGGTTTTGTCAAAAAAGAGGATGTCGTCTTGACCCATCCCGACCTCTCCAAGCTATGGCTCGACTCTGGCGATGTCCTCCGCTTGCTCCATTGCTCGATGCGCACCCTCTGCAAGCTCCGCGCCAAAGGCTTGCCTTATTACAAGGTTCACACCCATTATTGCCTCTACAAGCTCGATGAGATCATTGCCTTCATCGAAAACCAAAAGAGAAAGGAGGGCGACGATGAGCAGTGATTTCCTCGATTTCTTGCCCCGTTTCTCTTACTTCAGCAGACCAATCACCAACACCCAGCCATCCATGGAATACACCCTTCTGGATGCCTATCACTACATCATTGGAGGCGTTTCTGAGTTGGCCACCGAAACCTGCCGCTCGTTGCCTGAAGACCGCCGCAAAGTCTTCAAGAAGACCCATTTCGACTACTGCACTTTCTCAGGCATCTTCACAGGGCGCAACTCGGAAAACCTCGTTCGCCATTCCATGCTGTTCTGCTTCGACTTCGACCACCTTCAGGATGTCGAAGCCACCTTTGGCCAGCTCATCAACGACCGCTACTTTGAGACCATGCTGCTCTTCCGTAGTCCTTCAGGCGATGGCCTCAAATGGGTCGTGTCGATGGAGCAAAACTACTTGCGCCGTGAGAAGTATTTCCCCGATGACACACCAGCCAAATATCACCCCATCTTCTTCGAGGCTGTCAAACAATACTTGTTTTCCACCTACCAGCTCGAAGCTGATGGCAAATGCAAAGATGTCGCCCGCGCCTGTTTCCTACCATACGACCCGCAGGCCTATATCAATCCCAAACTGTCATGACCGCTCCGCTCAACATTTCCTCATCCTATTCCTCCGTCGAGGCCCTGACAGTCCTGATTGAACGGTCGGGCATCGACATCACCGCCGATTATGGCGACTGGTGCAGCATCGGCTTCGCCCTCGCTTACGAGTTCGGTGCCGATGGTGAGCACTTTTTCCACAGAATTTCGGCTTTTTACCCCAATTATGACTACAAAACAGCCTCAAAACAATACGCTTCTTGCGTCCGTCACAAGGTGCCGTCCGGCAAGGCTCCCGTCACCATCGCCACCCTCTTCCATATCGCTAAATCCCACGGAATCAACTTGCCAGCACCATCTTCCGATGGTCTTGGCTCGTTGCTCCGTCCTGACTCCATTGCGGGCTGTGCCCCGCAATCTCACCCATTTTCCTCACGAAATCCGAATGAGGAAATGAGGAATGAGGAAAACCCCGGGCTTGCGGACGGCTCGTCCGCACAACCCGTACCCCTTCCAACCTTCTCCCAGGCAGTCAAAAAAGACCTCCCCACCATCATGCAGCGCATCATCGCCGACTCGGTTTCGGATGTCGATGCCGACATCCTCATCCTCGGCTCTCTGACAGTCTTTTCGGCCTGCATCCCGAATGTCTATGGCATGTATGACTGTCGCGAAGTCTTCGCCAATCTCTTCCTCTTTGTCACGGCACGAGCATCGGCTGGCAAAGGACGGCTCTCTCTGTGCCGTCATCTCGCTGCGCCGTTGCATCAGGCGCTCCGCGACAAATACCGCAAGCAGCTGAAGAAGTTTGAAGCTGCCCAAGTGGCCTATGCCATCAACCGCAAAAACTCTCTTGAAGTGCCTCCCAAAGAACCGCCGTTCCTCACTTTGTTCGTCCCAGCCAACAGCACGGCCACTGTCGTCTATCAAACCCTCGCCCAAAACAACGGTGTCGGCCTTCTGTTCGAGACAGAAGGCGACACCTTGGCCAACGCCTTCAATTCCGACCTTGGCAACTATTCTGACGGTTTCAGGAAAGCGTTTCACCACGAAACGATTTCCTATCTCCGCAAGAAAGATCATGAATACGTCGAGATTGTGAAGCCCAAATTCTCCGCTGTCCTGTCAGGCACACCGCAGCAAATCTTCAATCTCATCCCTGATGCTGAAAACGGCTTGTTCAGCCGTTTCATCTTCTATGTCATGGAAACCGAACTGGTCTGGCACAACATGTTTGCCTCCCATGGTGGTACCACCGCCGATGAGAAGTTCAAGGAAATTGGCCGCGACTTCTTCACCTTCCTGAAGAAGTTCCCCAAGCGGCCAGTCCAGTTCACTCTCAGCCTCTCCCAAATGGACCAGTTCAACGACTTCTTTGAAGCCACGCAGCTTCGCTTCGCTCAGCTGCTCGGCGACGAAATCGTGGCCACCGTTCGTCGCCTCGGCCTCATCCTCTTTCGCTTCGCGATGATCCTCAGCGTCCTTCGCCTCATCGATAAGGCACCAGGCAAAAGCCTGAAAGACATAAAGCGGCTGGTCTGCTCCGATGCCGACTTCGACACTGCCTTGGCCATGGTCAAAGTCCTGCTGCAGCACTCGGCAGCTGTCTTTCAGGCGCTGCCTCGCAACGCCAAGGCACCTGTCTTGAAAGGCCGTCAGGTTATCGCAGCCGAAACCCGCGAAAAGTTCCTGGCAGCATTGCCTGAAACTTTCGACCGCCCAACCTACCTCAATACCGCCGCTTCGCTCAACATCACCGAGAAAACCGCTGAGCGATACCTACAATTCTTCATCAAGTCTGGCCAGTTGGCGCATCCCGCCAACGGCCAATACCTCAAAACCAACGCACTATGAACTACACAATACAAATCGAAACCCACTCCATAAATGCCTATGCAGCCATCCATGCCATCATGATGAAATCCAATGTCGTCAAACGCCTTTGGCGTTTTTTCTGCTATTCAGCCACCATCAGAACGCGCAAAGGGCCTCAAACATACGAGGCCATCAAAACCGCTTTACAAAAAGCCGGCATCCGCGAGTCAGCCTACAAACTGACCATCGACCCACCAATCCCAACCCCGAAGGGGTGACACGACCACAACCAAGGGCGCAGCCCTTGGGCATCCACATCAGTCACATCAGTCCTATAACTCCTATCACAATGAAAGCAATCATCCACATCGAAACCTACACCAAAGCCGCCTACCGCGCCATCCGTCCTGCCGTGGTGGCCACAAACCTCGGCTTCTTTGGTGTGTGTGGCCTCACCATTTCGGCCACCATCAAACAATCCGATTACGCCTATCTCGTCGATGTCGTCAACCACGCCGCACAAAGCGCAGGTGTACACCGCACAGAGTACGCCATCATCAACCTGCAAAACATACTAAAACCACAAGGAAATGATTGAAAAATAGCCCCGCCATCTTGCGATGCGCGGGGCTTTTTTTCCTCATTTCCTCATTCCTCACTCACTTTTTTCGTGAGGAAATCAGCTATTATCTGCCTCCAAATCCTCCAAATCAATCTGACACTGTGCTTCGCCATCCCTGACAACCCAACACACGGAGACAACCCTGCCTAAAGTATCAAAACACAATCCCTTCCATAATTGCTCCTTCGTTGGCTTGGGTTGCGTCTTTTGTTTTTCAGGATTTAAATACCATTCGGCCAACTCGCTTGGCAGATACTCCCAATAATCAAACAGGTCGTCGTTCTCTATGATGGCTTTCTTGACAGGATCCCAATCTGCCGTCACAATGTCCCCAATTCTTGGTGCGCATGGGAACTCTGCTTCAAGATGGTAACGGAAAGAACAGCATTGGTTCCTAATGAACATCTTAACTTTCATATCGCTGATTTTTCGACAAAAATACAACAATTTCGGAATCCTCAAATTCCTCATTTCCTCATTTCCTCATTCCTCACTCACTTTTTTCGTGAGGAATTTCCCTGCAAACGGTCTATTTCAGCCATTATGTCGGCAGCTTCCTGATGAAGCCTTACAACCTCTTTCAGCGCGTCGGCTTGGCTTTGCAGGTCATCTTCATCCACATCATTAAGGCTATCCAAAAGCGATTGTGCAGCCTTCAATTTAGCCTTGATGTCTGCGTACCGCTGTTTTATGTCCTCCCTGGTCATATTGTGTGATTTTCAGCCCTCGCTCAGTCTCGCGCAAAGAAAGAGGCGTGAGACAATCCGCACCATTTCCAACGGGCTCTGGAAAACCACTTGTAGAATGGATACGAAAAGCTCACGCCTGAAGGCGCAAGCTTCATCGTCCCGCTTCCTCTACAAGTGTTAGTTGAAATTTTCCAGATTTCGTTGGAAGGAAACAGAGCGAAAAGCTCTATTATTTATGTCGTTTTAGGCTGCAAATATAGCCTTTTTTGGATTATTATCAATCGTCGATGCCGTATTTCCCTTTTCCTATTTCCTCAACATGTTTTCATAGAAAACAATCACTCATCCATCGATTCTTCTGTTTCTCTCCCTTCAAGAAACAACCAATCAATATATTCTCCAATCCCCATATCATGCTCCATTGCTTGCTCTTTGATTCGGCTTACAGTGTCTTCTCTTAGGTTTAAATGACATCCCACTTTCCCCTTGGTATTGGGTGCATCTATGATATCGTATGGTAGTGTGTTTCGCTGCACCAACACATCTGGAAAAAACTCTGAAAGCCATTTCCCTACATCTATTATCGCTTTTTCTGCAACTTCAGGGTCTGGCATTTCCCTTCCAGTAAGTGACCACACACTTTGTCCTTTGTTATACTGGCCTCGTCTGAACTCAACCCTAACTCCAGCACTAATATGATCAACGTAGCAATACTTTTTTGAAACACATGTTAGGTAAAAGTTTCTGTCTTCTGGTCGATAGATAACGGGCTTTATTTCTGTTTCAGTGATATATTCCCCTTCGTGCTTTTCAATAAAGCTTTTGTACTCTTCCGTTTTCTTTGCTAAATCAAGCACATAACTCTTTCGATGTGCTTTTACCGTTGTGACTACTTCATCTCCGCCACTAAACTTGATGGTTACAGTATATTTACTTGACATTTCACTTGCTTTTTAATTGGTTATCTCGCTAAAACCCAAATCAGCAACCCCGCAACAATCGCCAAACCCACAGCCAGCCAAACTATCGTCCGTTTTCGCTCGTTCAGCTTGTTGGCCATCCACGCCACTTTATTCTTCATGTTGGTCATCTCTTCCACGTCGCGCTTCTCTCGTTCGTTTCTTCGCTCATTTGTATCTGTTTACGCCCGCAAAAATACACTTTTTCCCAACAGCCAAATCCCAAAACTTACAACTCTCCACAACTCTAAACTCTCAACTCTAAACTCTCAACTTACATCTTTTTACACCTATTTATAAAAATACCCCTCCAAATTCACCATTTTTTACATAAATTTGCACCCTCTATACCCAAACGCAATTTAGATGAAAAACAATAGTCCTTACAGCGCGGCAATAACAGGATGCGGCTTCATGATCAACGAAATGACAGCCGTCCTGCCTCTCCTCATGAGCGACGATGCCGATACGCTGCTGAAAGATGAAATCATAAACAACAACCTTCTTAAAATCAATACTGAGACCACTCGTCGCCGTGCCGTCGCCGAGTTCGTCCGTCGCTATAAAGCTATGCCTGTCTCGTTCTGGAACGACTATTTGGCCATGTCCGAGGATGAGCAGCGCATCGCCATGTTTTTCGTAATACTCAAAACCTACCGCATTTGTTTCGATTTCCAAATCAACGTGGTGCTGAAGAACTGGCGTTCCGTCTCACAAACTGTCTCAAGGGCTGATTTGTTGATGTGCATTGACGACATCGCCGCTCAGGATGCCTTTGTGGATAGCTGGTCTGAAAAGACCTATGTCAAAATCGCTGCCGCTTATATGGGCATCCTTCGTCATGCTGGCTTCGTCGAACGTGATGGCCACCAAATCAAGCGCGTCACCCTTCCGGCATCCAGCTGGCAATACTACCTTCGCATTGGTGAAGCCTGGTTCCTCGATGCTTGCCTGCTGCCACCCTATGAAATCGAATCCATCAAAAACGCTGCCCTATGACACCAATGACCATCCCACAGCTTTGCGAAAAGCTCACTTCCGAGCCTTTCCAAAACCCGCGCAATATCGTCTACTACAACTATTATATTTTCCTTTATGACCCTGCCAAGGAATACGAAATCCGTCAGCAGATCCACGACATGAAGGACAGCCTCAAACGGCCTGCCAACTTCATCGATATTCCAGCTTTAAACCTTTTCGATGAGTTCTGCCGTTTCCTCGATAAGCAGCCCTTTGGCAAGTTCGACAGCTCCTATCTTCATTATATGCTGGAGAACGAAACGCCAGAATACTCTCGCATCCTCACCATCAAGGCAGGAAGTAAGGAGTTTATGAGTTATATCCAGCAACGCATCAACGAGGAAATCGACAAAGCGGATGAATACATTCATCCTTATGTCTTCATTTATGGCATCGGCTCCATGTACCCTTATCTCCGTGCCAATGACTTCCTCACCAAATACGAGGGCTACAACGACCCCAGCCGCTACAAAATCATCCTGTTCTATCCAGGCTCCATCGATGGCAATTCTTACAGCCTCTTCAATCGGCTGCACGACCAGCACGGCTATCGCTCTATCAACCTAATCAACAAGTGAAATACAAAAACAACGTCGAGATATGAAACTTCAACAAATCTACAAGAAAGACATTACCCGTAATGTGAACCCAGCCGTTTATATGGAGGACATCAACCCTGAAACGGCTCGTGTCGAAATCAAGGAATATGTGTTCACCGACGACATCATCAAGCAGATGTACGAGGTGCTTTCTGCCATCAAAGAGAAGAAATACAGTCAGGATGGCATTTGGGTGTCCGGCTATTTCGGCTCGGGTAAGTCTCACTTCCTGAAATATATCAGCTATTGCCTGCATAAGGACTACCAAAACGAAGCCTTGCAACGCCTCGAAGAGGAAACCGTCGCTCGCGACCCTCTGGAGCATCCCGAAAGCACCATCGGCATTGAGCCATCCGAAATACGCGACCTGTGCAACTGGTTCAAGGCCGCTGAGGTTGAGACGCTGCGCTTTAACCTGGGCAAACGCGCCAACGAAGACGAGGACGAACATCAAAAGGCCAAGTCCTTTGTGTCGCTCTTCTGGAACGCCTTCAATGGCCACCTTGGTTACAACCACTACAACATCCACATGGCCATGCTCCTCGAACGACTCCTCGACAAGCGCGGAGTCTATGAGCAATTCAAGGAGAAAATCTCCGAAAAGACGGGCATGGATTGGCTCGAAGAGTCCGAAACCATCATCATCGCCTTGCCAAGCTTCATCGCCGAAACCGTCAAGGAACTGGCTCCCGATTTGAATGTGGATGACATCCTGGCCAACATCAAGGCCAATGGCCTAACCATTTCCGTCGATACCTTCGCCACCATGCTGAAAAACCACCTCGCCACCAAGTCCGACAACTACCGTTTGCTCTTCATCGCCGACGAGGTTTCCATGTTCATAGCCAACAACCAGCAGTTGCTCCTTCAGCTGCAGAGCATCGTGGAGGAAATGCACACCGCTTGTGGCGATAAGATTTGGGTCGCTTGCTCCGCTCAGCAGGAACTCACCGAAATCCTCGACAACTGCCAAATCAATAAGCAGAATCCCAACTATGGCCAAATCACTGGCCGTTTCCCTGTCAAAGTCTCTCTGAAGAGTACCAAGCTCGAATATATCACCCAGCAGCGCATCCTCGAAAAGGAAGCCAACGCTCAGGCCGAATTGGGTAGACTCTACGACGAAAAGCAGCTGGCCATCACCGAGCAGTTCAATTCACTGCCCAAGGGCTACAGCAAGTTTGCCGACCGTCAAAACTTCATCGACTTCTATCCCTTCGTTCCTTACCAGTTTGCCTTGGTCACCAAGGTCTTCGACGCCTTCCAAAACAAGGAATTTATCGAAGTCGAAGTCAAGGGAAACCAGCGTTCCGTGCTTCGTGTCACTCATGCCACGGCACAGAACACGAAAGACCAGCCTGTGGGCAGCTTCATCTCCTTCGACCAGTTCTATAAGCCGATGTTCGCGCAGCTCACCAACAAAGGCACCAACGCCATTTCCAATGCCGAGAGCGTCATCCAAACTTATTCCGATACGGAGTTTGGCCTTCGCGTGGTGCGTGTTCTGTTTATGATCTGCAACCTCAACGAGTCCGATAGGGCTGTGTTCGGTGCCACCGCTGCCAATGTCGTCACCCTGCTCATGCAGAATGTCGACACACAGAAGCAAGTCCTCGTCGATAAGGTCAACGATGTCCTGAGCTATCTGGTCGACAATAATGTGCTTCAAGAAATCACTTCTCAAACCAAGGCCACCATCTATCAGTTCTACACCGACGATGAGCGTGAAGTCGTCACGGCCATCAAGCACCAGCAAATCGACAACAACTTTATGGCCACCATGCTCGAAGGCATCTTCCGTAAGTATTCTGGCATCAATCCGCGTGAAAACTATATGACGGGTAGCTTCAATATCGCGGCCAACATCATGAACAAGAATTTCTGGACCAACACCAACGCGCCTGTGTCCGTCGAGTTTGTCCTTGAAAACAACTATCCTGATATGGCCAGCTTTATGTTCAACAATCCCAATAACAAACTCGTTTTCTTCTTGGCCGACCTTTACGCCGCCAACAAGAATCTGAAGAACGAGTTCTATTGGTATTGCCAGGTGTCGAAATACCTCAGCGAAAACATGGCCAACTCAACCGAACGCGAAGCCACCAACAACCTCTTCCGCAACAAGTCCAACAACACCTTCCAGCAAACCATCCTTCCCATGTTCCACAAGATGTTCGACGATTGTCCTGTCATCAGTGGCCAACACGAAGTGATGATGGGTGCTGATAAAGGCGATAAGCGTTACAAGTTCGCTATCCAAAACCATTTCAGCAACATCTTTACCTACGCTTCTCTGGTCAACAGCCCTTCCGTGCCTCGCGATTCCAAGGCGCTCTATGCTCGCATCATCGCGCCCAAGAAAACCAACGAGTACGAAATGATGCCGCTATCACCAGCCGAAGAGGAAGTCAGCCGCTACCTCGACAAGCAAGGTGCCAACCCTGTTTCCATCAAGGATGTCGTCGAAAAATTCGCCGCCATCCCTTACGGCTGGAACGAAATCTGCACCATCTTCATCATGAATGAGCTGGTGCGCCGCAATCTCCGTTCCTTCTCTTATAAGAACACTCCCAATGCCGAGCGCGTCCTTGTGGCCGACAAAATCATGTCCAACAAGGCCGATTTCACCATCTGCCCGGCTCAAACCATCCCTGCCGAGCTGGTCAACAGCTTCACCAAGGCGTGGAAATCGGTGTTCAATGATATGAATATCGATAACATGTCCGACCCCGAAGAGCTGAAGCAATATGCTCAGGGCTTCATCAAAAATATCCTTGATGCCATCGACAACTTCTACAAGGAAAAGAACATTGGCACCAGCCCGTTCGCCAAGCACATCGATGCGGCTCAAAACTTGTTGAAGCCTTGGCACATGGAGCGCGACACTGCCACTTTCTTCAATGCGGTCATCAACCAAGAGGAAGAAGCCAAGCAGATCCTCGACAACTATAAGACCGTCTCGGCCTTCATCAACCGCGCCGACCGCTTCGATATCTATAAGTCGTTTGTCCGTTTCGTCCACGACAACGAAGAAAACTGGCAGTACATCCCTGAAGAGAAGGAAACCGTGGATAACCTCCGCGCCATCCTCACCGACGACAACCCGATGCGTAATCTGGCCACCTATAAGGCCCTGAAGGAACGCTTGGAGCAAGCCTTGAACAAAGTCAAGGAAGACCTCCGCGAGCGCATCCGCGTGGCCTACACCCAAGAGGACGAACGCCTTTGCAGCATCGCCGCTGAACAAGGCGTAACCTACCACAGCCGCGTCGATGTCCGCATCCAACAGAAAACCCAATCCAACAATATCGCCGTCTTGCAGAACAACATCAATACCGACGAGTTCTTCCAAGAAGAATCCGCAAAGCTGTTGTCTGCTAAGACAGGCAAGACTCCACCCACCGTCAAAATCCAAACACGCTCCAAGTCCACCTTGAAGACTGTCGAGGATGTCGACAAATACTTGGCCGGACTACGCAAACAAATCATGCCCTACATCGACAAAGGCGATGAAATCATAATCCTATAAAGCCCTGTAAAGGCGACCCAACCCTAACCAGGGGTTTCAACCCCTGGGCATAACGAAACAACCCATGAACACCAACCAAATACAACGCTTCGCCACCCAAGCCCGTAACATCCTCCTCGCGGGTGTCAATGCAAAACTTAATCTCCTTGGATTCAATGCTGATGGCTCCGACAATAATGTCACCCCACCAAGCCGCTATTCCGACAGCACCGTCTTCCAAGGCCGTGTCATTCCTGGCACTCGTTTCTTCGAACAATGGATGGAACTATATAACCGCATCAAACTTATAGGTTTTGATGATGTCTGTGAGGAAGCCGCCTACACCTGGTTCAACCGTCTTGTGGCTTTGCGCATCCTTCAAAAGAACGGCATCATTCAGCCTGTCATCGAATACGACAACCCTGCTGTCAAGGTGCCTCGCATCGTCAACGATGCGCGTCGCGGCAAATACGATTTCCTTATGCCCTCCGACCGCCAGCAGCTTAATGAAGTCATTGATGACGACACCCGACTCTTCGAGCAGTTCCAAGTCCTTATCACAGCCTATTGCCACAACCATCCCATCCTGAAGGCTTGTTTCGGCGGCATCACTGGCTACACCGAATTGCTCCTGCCAAACAACATCCTCGTCGATGGCAATTTCATCGACCTGCTCAACAATACCGACTATCTCACTGATGACGACTACCGCCAGTCAGAATTGATTGGCTGGCTCTATCAGTTCTATATATCGGAGAAGAAAGACGAAGTTTTTGCTTCCTTCAAAGACGGCAACAAAGCTGAAGCCGACCAAATCCCAGCGGCCACTCAAATCTTCACGCCCAACTGGATTGTGAAATACATGGTGCAAAACACCGCTGGCCGCATCTACCTCGACAACCATCCCAACAGTCCCCTAAAAGACTCATGGAAATACCTCGTCGAGGCCCCTGAGCCTGTCGAAGGGTCCCCCTCTGAGAGGGGGCAAGGGGGAGTCTTACAACTCTCTTCTCTCGAAGACTTAACCTGCGCCGACCTCTCCTGTGGCTCTGGCCACATCCTCGGCGAGTTCTTCGACCTGCTTTATCAAATCTACGATGATGAGCTGTACGACCCTCGCGATGCCGTTGAGAAAATCCTGACCCACAACATCCTTGGCATCGACCTCGACACCCGCGCCAAGCAGCTCTCCATGTTCGCTTTACTCCTGAAGGCCTGCCAGAAGGACATCAGCTTCGCCGATGCCCACTGTCTGCCTCGTGTGCTCGATATGCCCAAGCCTATAATGCATCGCAAAGATGGTGTCGCCATTGGTGACGAAGCCAATTTTAGCGACTATGATGGCTACTTAATTGCGTCACAATTCCTTGACAAATTCTTCTCCGGCACAGCCTCTGAAGAAACGAAAACTCTAATTTTGCAAAACATCGCATTGATGGCCGATGCCAACAATCTCGGCTCCATTATGCGTTTCGATATAACGCCTGAAGTCCGCTATTCCATCACTCAGGCCATCAAATACTGGAAAACCAAGGATGAAGTCCCTGTCGAGGTTCAAAACATCATGCCATCCATCCAGCTCCTTCTTGCATTGACAGACAAATATGCCGCAGTGGTGATGAATCCGCCGTATATGGGCAGTGGCAATATGAATCCTGATTTAGCTAAATATGTAAAAGACAACTATGAAAAGGGCAAGGCTGACCTCTGCACAGTCTTTATGCTATTGCAAGCCGAGCGTACCCTAGAAGGTGGTTATTACGCGAACATCGTGCCTCCCTCATGGATGTTCCTTTCCACCTTTGAGGCATTGCGTCGCTATATCATCGACAACCAAGCCATCAATTCCTTGCTCCACCTCAGCCGTGGTGTGTTTGGAGCTGACTTTGGCAGCGTTTCCACAGTTATACGAAACTGTAAAGAGGATAATGCAAATGGAGTATATTTTAGACTTATTGAACGAACCTTCCAAGAATTTGATCAAAAGCACTTGAAGCTGCTTTTTGAAAAAACACTGAAGAACCATGAGTTTCGCTACTATTTTGCAGACTACTCAAAAGAAGTCAGCGATATAGTATATTCGGAAAAAGGAGCAAAAATACTATATCCCCAAATTGCTCAAAATAACTTTAAGAAAATACCTGGATGTCCTATGGGATATTGGGTTAGTGAAGCTTTCTTGTCAATTATGGATTCGCCTAAAATGAATACAGAAATCTTTGCTGATGGTCAAATCCTCACAGGCGACAATAATAGATTTCTAAGGCTATTTTGGGAAGTTGATGGAAGAAAAACAGGGAAAGGCAAGCATTGGCCAATTATGACAAAAGGAGGAGGTTTTAGAAGATGGTATGGCAATATGCAACATGTTGTTAATTTTTCAGAAGAAGCAATCAGTTATTATAGAAATGATAAATCAGCAAGACTATTAGATGAAAAATACTGGTATAGAGAAGCTGTCTCTTGGAGTGTTATAGCTGTTGGAAAACCAGCTTTCAGGTATTTACCCAATGGAACTTTATTTAATAAAGTTGCATATTCCATGTTCTTTAAAGACTCTGAAAACAAACAGTATATTGTTGGCTTATTAAATTCTAATTTCACAGAACACTATTTAAAAACTATCAATCCAACTTTAACAACTACAATAAATGATGTTTCAGGAATTCCATATAAAGCGACGAGCAAAGAAATAAAGAACCAAATATCACAATTAGTAGAACAAAACATAATCATTTCAAAACTAGATTGGGACGCTCACGAAACCTCATGGGATTTCCAAGAGAACGAACTGATACGCTTGTTCAAACAAGGCTTGGGAACAATCAAAGTCGGTTTTGAGAATGCTCCCAAAAACAACTTTGTTGCACTGGATTTGTTGGTGGAAGAGTATAAGGCCTATTGGATGGATAAATTCAACCAGCTTCACCATAACGAAGAAGAGCTTAACCGTCAGTTTATCGAAATCTACGGCCTTCAAGACGAGCTTTCACCCAATGTGCCTTTAGAGGAAGTCACTATCCTCCAGCAAGGCGAGCTGATGTTTATTCCCGCTCCTGGCTCTGAAAATTGGAAGACTCCAATTTGGTGTGAAGACAACATCATCCAGCAATTCATTAGCTACGCCATCGGCTGCTACATGGGTCGCTACCGCTTAGACCGTCCCGGTCTCCACATCGCCCATCCCAATCCCACCGCCGAAGAGCTAGCCCCCTACGAGGTCCCTGAGCTTGTCGAAGGGTCGTGTCTCGCGTCTCGCAGCCCCGAGTCCTTCTCCATCGATGAAGATGCCATCATCCCTATCCTTCCCATCGATGCGCCTTTCCCCGACAACGCCGCCAACCGCATCACCAACTTCGTGAAACTCGTCTTTGGCACCGACAACATCAACGAAAACATGAATTTCATTCAGGATGCCTTGGGTATGTCCGTTGCCGACTATATGACCAAGAATTTCTATGCCGACCATAAGAAGCGATATCAGAACCGCCCCATCTATTGGCTCTTCTCTTCAAAGAAAGGCGCGTTCCAGTGCCTGGTCTACATGCACCGCATGAACCGCTTCACCGTTGGCCGCATCCGCGATAATTACCTGTTGCCCTACATCCAGCACCTCGAAACCAAGCTGTCTGAATTAAATGTAAATGCCGCTTTGCTCTCTTCTGCCGAACGCAAGGAGCAAAAGCGTAAGCTGGCCATCCTTCAGGAGTGCCGCGAATACGACAACATCCTTCACCTTTATGCCGACCGCCAAATTGATTTCGATTTGGACGACGGCGTGCTTCACAATTATAGCATCTTCAAGGACATCCTTGCCAAACTCAAATAGCCTATGGACATCCAACAAAATATATTTCAATACTTCAATAGCAACCCCAACCTGCATATCCTTTTCGTCTTCAACAATATGTTTGTTCTCGACGATTTGGCCTCCATGCAGTGGCCAGAAGACTATGAGTTTGTCATATTCGACGGCAAGTATTTCGAGACGAAATACCGCCTCGAAAATGAGCTGGCCAACAAGCGCGTCATCCTTTGCTTCCCCGATTTGCCAAGCCCTATGGGGAACATCAGCAAAGAGACTTTCCCTTTGTTGGATCTGCTTTGTGCCAACATGGAGTATATGACTGATGCCGCTGCTTCATATATTCAGCAGCGTCGTGTCCCGTCATTGTTTGAGCCGTTTGTCCGCAAACACATCGAGATGCTTCCCACTTCTCGCTTCGCTTCGCTCATCGAGGCCGTGTTTGCCGCCCCCGATGCTTCTATCGAAATGGCCAACCGTGCTTTGCTGTCCGGCTTCCTTGGCGAAAGCCATACGCTGTCCTGGCACGAAATCTTCCTCAGCCTCATTTTGCTCGAAAGCGATAACGCATCCTCCAAGAGGAATGCTTTCTATCGCTTGCTTCACAGCCCCCAGAATGTCGACATCTTGCAGGCCCTTCAAGCCAAATGGCACAGCATCTTCAATTTCGATTACAATCCCAACTCAGAGAGTAGGATTGAAGACCTGGCTTGCTCGTTGAAGTACAACTCCATCACCCAGCAGCTCACCAAGTCGCCTATAGACCCCTATGCGCAAAAGTTCAAAGTAGATAGTTCAGTCGCTCTGGATGAAATCAACCACATCATGGAGCTTTCCAATGGTCTTGTGGCTAACAAAAAGACAGCATTCCAGCAAACCTTCAAGAAGCTGTCTGAGAAAATCCGCGATAAGAGCATTCTGCAAGCCTACGGCTTTGCCGACTACTTCTATTACACGCCCGAGCTGACGATGGCCATCGTCAGCAACTTGCTCGAATCAGTTACCTCACAATACGACGATGCTATTGTCCGTCTGTCTGCACTAAATAGCACTTTCTACCTCGAAGAAAACATCCACACCTTGGTTGGCTTTGCCTTACACTTGGCTTATTATTATCGCGCCAAGGCCAACATAGGAAAGCTGAAACTCAATAAACCCGAGGAATACATATTACAATACACCACAAAATACTATTTGCTGGATACTGAGTACCGTCTAACCCTGCAATGCTTCAATAATCTTCCAGCCGAGCTGCCGAATATGGATGATTGCATCAAAGCCAAGTCCAATCTCGATTTGGACTACGCCCAAATCTCCAACCAGCTCAATATCGAATGGGTGCATTGCCTTCAGGAAAGCGGTCAGTCGCTTAACGACCTCTCTATGCCTCATCAGCAAGACTTCTACAAAGCAGTCATCGGTCAAACTACCAAGCACGTTGTCATCGTTTCCGATGCCTTCCGTTATGAGCTTGCCAAACAATTATTGGAAGAAATAACAGAGCTAAAGCATACATGCTCCCTCAGCTTCGCTTTAGCTCAGCTGCCGTCAGAAACCAAGTTCTGTATCCCTACGCTGTTGCCGCATGACACGATGCGTTTGGTCACCAGCGATGCCAAGCCCGATATTACCTTAAACGAAAAAGTCCGCAACTCTAAAGAGCTGCGGACAGAACTGCTGCAGCAATACAATCCCGACGCACAATGCTACACATATAACGAATTGAAAAGTATTGGCTCAAAGGCACTGACTGAAACACTGAAAAGACCTTTGTCATACATATTCCACAATGTAGTTGATAGCCTTGGCCACGATGGTAGTTCTGTGCCTTTGCCTCAGGCTTGCGACACAGCAATAAAAGAGTTGAAAGCTTTTATCAAAACATTGCTTGGCTCCGCCAACATCACCAATGTTTACCTCACCGCCGACCATGGTTTCATCTACAACAACATCCGTTTCGAGGAAAGGGATAAGTTCCGCGTCGATGAGGAGAACATGGAAAAGACCTCACGCTACTACCTTACCAAATCCGATACACCTGTTTTGGGCATCGCCAAGTTCCCGTTCGCATCCGCTCACGGTGCTGATGATGCTTCAGGTGTTTTCGTTGCCGTTCCTGATGGTACCAACCGCCTTGCCAACCAAGGCACAAACTATCAGTTTGCCCATGGTGGCGCAGCTCTTCAGGAGTTGGTCATCCCCGTGCTCCATGCGAAGCATGTCGATAAGGAAGGCCGCGAGCCTGTCGGCCTCGAATTACTCACCAAAGATATCAAGATGGTGTCAGGTCGTGCTCGTTTCGACCTCTACCAAACCGACCCCATTTCTGATGAGTTCCGTGAGCGCAAGATTACGGTCGCCATCTACGATGGCTCCCGCCCCTTGACCGCCATCAAGCAGATGGAGTTGGATAAGACATCAGGCAACCCTGGCGAACGCATCTTCACAGTAGATTTGATGCTCACCGCCGAAAACGCCCCCAATCTGATGCAGCTCCGCATCTTCGACATCGAAGACCCCCTTAACCCACTAAAGACGGCATCCGTCACCAACAACACCCTAATAGAACGCGACTTCTAACAGCCCTCAAAGGGCGACCCGACCACAACCGTAGGCGAAACCTACGGTCGTTAGCACGAAAGAACGAATAACGATAGAACGCAAAAAACGAAATATGGACTTACAACATAAAATACTAGACCAATTCATCGGCAAGGTCGTCCGAAAAGACCTGGCCTTCCAAGTCAAGGGCAACCTTCCTGTGCCCACCTATGTCCTCGAATATCTCCTTGGCCAGTATTGCGCCACTGATGACCCAGAGGCCATCGAGGAAGGCTTGGAGAAAACCAAGCAAATCATCCGCACCAACTATGTCCACCGTGCCGAGGCCGAAGAGGTGAAAGGCAAAATCCGTGAGGCTGGCCGCTACCGCATCATTGACAAAATCTCCGTTTTGCTCAATGACAAGGCCGACCAATACGAAGCCACCTTTGCCAATCTCACCCTCGCCAACATTCCCATCGGCACTGAATATGTCCGAAAGAACCCAAAGCTTCTTTCGGGCAATGGTGTTTGGTGCATCGTCGATGTCGGCTACATCCCCGGGGAGGATGTCAAAGTCCGCTGGGAGATTCAGAACCTCAAACCCATCCAAATCTCCAACATCGACTTGAACGACTACATCAACAAGCGGCAGGAGTTCACCACTGATGAATGGATCGATTTCCTCATCCACACCGTAGGACTCAATCCCGACAACCTCAACCGCCGTGAAAAGTTCATCGTCCTTTCACGCCTCTTGCCACATGTCGAAAACAACTACAACTTCATGGAACTGGGCCCGAAGGGCACAGGCAAATCCCATGTGTTTCAGGAACTGTCCCCCTATGGTGTCCTCGTCAGTGGTGGTGATGTCACCTCAGCCCGCTTGTTCGTCAAGATGTCAGGCAACAAGGAAATTCTTGGCCTCGTAGGTTATTGGGATGTAGTCGCATGGGATGAGTTCGAGCAGCAAAAGGGCAAGCAGATAGATTCCGTCATGATTGACACCATGCAGAACTATCTGGCCAACAAGTCCTTCAATCGTGGCAAAGCCACTCATGAAGCCACCGCATCGATGAGCTTTGTGGGCAACACCAAACACACTGTGCCTTACATGCTCAAAAACTCACACCTCTTCGAGTCCATACCCACGGCATTCCAGAAAGGAGCCTTCTTAGACCGCATCCACCTCTACAACCCAGGCTGGGAAATCAAGATGCTGAAGAAAGACTCCTTCAGCAAGAGTTATGGCCTCATCACCGACTATGTGGCCGCTGTGCTGCACGAGCTTCGCAAGTTCGACTACTCAGCCGACTTAAAGAAATACGTCACCTTCAGCACCACGCTATCCGAGCGCGACCACAACGCCATTCGCAAAACCTTCTCCGGCTTGGTCAAGCTGCTCTATCCCGATGGCAACTACACCCAAGAGGAAGCCCTTGAAATCATCGACTTTGCAGCCGAGAGCCGCAAGCGCGTCAAAGACCAGCTCTATGTCGTCGATGAAACCTTCAAGGCCGAGCCAGCAGTCTTTGAGTACACCAAAGTTTTCGACGGCACAAAAGTCCAAGTCGAAACCTTAGAGCGTGTCGGCCTCTTCGGAATGCCGTCGGTCTCTGAGCCTGTCGAAGAGCCGACCACGGTAGAACCAACTGGTGGTCAGCCTGCCAAGCAGCTTGCCGCCAAGTCCATCGAAATCCGCCTCAACCAAACAGGCGTTTCCTACAAGACCCTCTTTGCAGACTATCTGCAAACCGCCCACACTGTCGAAGTCATCGACCCCTTCATCCGCTTGCCGTACCAGGTCTATAACCTGATAGACTTCATCCAGATGCTCAAAGAAACCAACGATGCCCCTGAAGAGTTGAAGGTCATCCTTCACACCAACGCCGACAGCGATGAGGCTGTACCCGAAATGATAGACATCTTCGACAGCCTCCAAGATGATCTGCGTTCCTTCAGCATCGATTTCGAGTACGACTTCACCGCCGACCACGACCGCAAAATCATCGCTGATAACGGCTGGTCAATCTACCTTGGCCGTGGCCTCGACATCTTCGAGCCATATCCCAAGTTCACCATGGGCTGCGCCGCCCAAGAAAACCGCCGCTGCCGTGCCTTCTCCGTAACCTACACCAATCAGTAAGAACTATGAAAAAAGCTATATTACTCATGGCTGCGGTTTTTGCTTTTGCTGTAGCATCATTTGCTCAGACAAAAGTCTATGCCGAAATCATTGGTGACGAGTACGATGTCGCAGGTAAAGTTTCCGTAAAAGTGGAGTTCGGTAAGAACAGCCAAAAATACGCCTACATGCTCAAAGGTAATGACGGCAAAAAGTTGTACTTCAACAAAATGGTTGATGCCATGAACCAGCTGGCCAAATTCGGCTGGCAAATCGAAAACACCTATGTAGTCGTCGATGGCGATTACGACCGCATTTCATCGGAATATCATTGGATAATCTCCAGAGAAGAAGAGCCAGTCGAAAAGCCCGAGGAATCAACCAATCAGCAGTGAATCTATGCCTCAAACAGCCCTCAATACCGTTGCTGAATTGATATACTGGTCATACGCCAATCTTGCGATGGCGCACGATGGCATCAACCGCGGCATCCCGACCTACGACAGGACATCGTTCATGATTCGCAGTCGTCTCTATAATGGTTTGCTAACAGGCAAGTACCAAATAGGCACTTTGTTCGATGATGAGCGTTGGAAGATGGAAAACGGTGCCAGGTGTGTATACTGTGGGGCAAAAGAGCTGCTATCCGTTGACCATCTGTTTCCACGCTTCAAAGGAGGGGAGGATGACCCTGAGAATCTAATTTGCTGCTGTAAGTCCTGCAACAGCTCAAAGAGAGAGAAAGACCTGATGCAATGGCATAAGGAACGCGGTCAGTTCCCTTCCGTCATGGTGCTCCGTCGTTTTCTCAAACTGGTGTATAAGTATTGTCAGACACAAGGCATCATGGAGCAACCTTGGAGAGAAGTCGACGATAGTGCGTTCCCCTTCAAACTCTCAGAAATACCAGTTGACTATCCCAAATGCTCCGAAATGAGATTGATGTAAAACATCCAAAACCTTAAGAAACATGGAAGATGATTTATTTGTAGAAGACATGGACGATGTGTTTTTGGGCACACCTGAAGAATACGACGACCCTAATACCTGGACACGTCAGGAAGCCTACCTCGCATATCGAGAGGCTTGCGAAGAATACGAAGCCAACTGGATAGGAACCCCTTGGTACGAGCGCACCGAAGACCCGCCCCAATGGGAAGACTTCTGGCAAGATTAACAACAACCTTATCGATGTATGTTTGATAGTAAGTCAACTTGCAGTTCGTTATCAATTAACTAAAAGCTTTTCTTTAGGATGAATTACAAACAATCTCAATATCTGCGTCAAATCAATGTTTTGGCAAGCCATCCAGAGTTGTTTGATTATGACAAAGGGAATGGCTATTTTAGAAATAAAAAGTATCCTTTCGTTCTCTCTAAAGGTATCAACAATCTATTTGAGCCTATCAGAGACAAAGCATTAAAGTATTTCAAGGCCAACGGTATTTCATGGTGGGGTGGTTACAAGCCTTCAGGTCACATGCTTTCTTCGCAGATGGCATGTCTAAATCACCTGTTTTTCATAAGGGAAGATGATAATGCAGTCTTGGAATTGATAAACAATATCCGTCCTGGCTTGCATTTTACAAAAGTGTTACCGTTGACACTTGACAAAGATCAAAAGTACATTGCTTTTGAGGCTGTCAGCAAATATGACCACATGAATGAGGATGGTCCAACTCGTGGTGCCAATTGCACGTCTATTGACGCATTGATAGCCGCAGTATCTGACAATGGTGAACGCTGGTTAATTCCTATTGAGTGGAAATACACCGAATCATATCCTCCAACAGACAAATCACAAGAAGACAATCCTGATAAACCCAAAGGAAATAAACTCAGAGGAGAAAAGAGGCTAAAGAATTATAGTGGTTTGATAAATAGTTCAAAATATCTGCTCCCATATGATGATTATGTTGAGAAACCTTATTTCTACGAACCTTTTTATCAATTGATGAGGCAGACCCTTTGGGCTGAGCAGATGATTGAGCACAAGGATATTGAATGGATTAAGGCTAACCATTTCCTTCATATTCATGTAATTCCTTCTGCAAATTCAAGTTTGTTAAACAAGAAGTACAAATGCACAGATAAACAGATGGAAGAGAGTTGGAAGAGTCACCTTCTCTTAGACTGTTATCAAACCATTACACCTGAAAAGCTGTTGTCACCGCTAAAAGGCAACGATGATTATTCTGAATTGATCAACTATCTGCAAATTCGCTACTGGTAATTCTTCTTATCCTTAATTCCGCAACACTATTACAAATATAACTTTTTAAGTACCTGAGCAACAAAAAGTTGCCCAGGATTTTGCCATGTCGAAGAATTCACTTATC
>CADCJI010000021.1 GCA_902801625.1 uncultured Bacteroidia bacterium
TCCTTTTCTTCTCTTCTTCTTGAAAACGATAATCTTGTTGCCTTTGAGGTGCTGCATCACCGTGGCTTCGACACTGGCGCCGGCTACCGTCGGGGCTCCTATTTTGGTCGAACCGTCGTTTCCAATCAATAACACTTTGTCGAAAGAAACCTTGCTTCCTTCTTCTTCATGCAGCCTGTTGACGAAGATCTGCTGTCCCTTCTCAACTTTGAACTGTTGTCCTGCGATTTCTACTATTGCGTACATTTCTCGATATCTTTTAGTTAGATACTAACTCTCATTTTTTTCGGACTGCAAAAATACAACTTTTTTCAATCGGAAAAGATTTTCTTTTCGTTTTTCGCATTAATTTTCTTCAAAAAGTCGCAATACCAACTGCAAGTTGTTGATAAATAATTAAATATAAAAATGTATTTTGTTACATAAAAATGCGTACATTTGCAGCCAGTTTTGCCTTTGGCATTAATACCATTATTAATTAATGAACGAAAACGAGCTTAAGGTTCTTATCGACAAAATGAAAGGAGGCGACAGAGAGTCGTTCAACCAGATTTTCCGTCGCTATTATTCGCCTTTAACCCGTTTTTGTGTCCGCTTTGTAGGCGACGGCGACCAAGCGGCAGAAATTGTTCAAGACCTCTTCGTTAAACTGTGGACCAGCCGCGAGAAGCTGACTTTCAACACCTCGTTTGAGTCGTACATGCTGCGCTCAGTGCGTAACTCGGCCATCACCTATATTAATAAGGAGCGCACCCATGCCGATGTCAACGAGCGCATCTACACCGACGATTCGGATGCCAACGACCCGTCGGAGACCTTGCAGTCCAACAACTTGGAAGCCTCCTACCAGAAGGTCTTGGCCACCATGCCCGAAAAACGCCGCGAAGTGTTCCTGGCCAGCCGTTTCGACGGACTGAAATACGCCGAAATCGCAGAAAAATTCGGGCTGTCGCAAAAGACCGTCGAGGCCCACATGAGTGCCGCCATCAAACAACTCAGGGAAGGCTTGAAAGAGTATCTATAACCCTCCTGTGGTCCCTGAGCCTGCGGTCCCTGAGGCCCATCGAAGGGTCGAAGGGCCACATTAATTTAGGCCACATTAAGTAATCGTTCAAAAATAATGTATAGTATTATTGGCTGTAAGCTATCAGCCGTCAGCTATCAGCTCGGTAGCACCAAGGCTGACTGCTGATGGCTGATAACTGATGGCCAAATTCTTTTGCCTTTTATGTAAACTATATTTGCTCATTTACTTATTAAATTAATTTCCAAAAATTTTCTTTTCCCGACTAAGGGTAAAACCAAAGTTGTTAGTCATTTAGGTGAATCGAAGAGATAAAAACGATAGAAATGTACTCGGCAAACGACAAATATGAGGCATTAATCATGAGCTACTTGGACGGGCAATGCTCGGCTGAAGAAGCCCGTGAACTGCTTTTGTGGGTGGCCGAGTCTGAAGAGAATCGTCTTTATTTCAAGGCATTAAAGGATCAGTATGAGGTGTGGAACCTCACCGACTTCGCCATGCCTGAGCTTGACGAGGCCGATGTGGAAGCCGCACTCGATGCCGTCAATGACAAGATTGATGCTATCGAGGAGATTGAGACCAAGGTGGTGCAGATGCCGTGGCTCCGCCGCAACTACAAATATGTTTCCGGTGTGGCCGCCGCCTTCCTCATCGCCCTGTTTGTTGGCTTCTTGGTACGCAACAACTTCAATTCAACCGTGACTTACGCCTTCAACGGACAAAACGAGTCATCATTTGTCCTTCCCGACAACACTTCGGTCAACTTCAATAGCGAAGGTTCGCTCAGCTATACCAAGCACTTTGCCGAGTCTGACCGTTCCGTCGACTTCGAAGGTGTGGCCTATTTCGATGTCGCCAAAGACGAAAGCCTGCCTTTCGTGCTCCATTGCAATAACATGGATGTGGAAGTGCTGGGTACCAGCTTCCTGCTGAATGCTGAAAAGAACGCCGAGCGTTGCACCCTCGACCTCTACACGGGCAAGGTGAAGATGACCGCATTCGACAAAAAAGGCAACATCCTGTCGGTAGTGGAAATCAACCCAGGCGAACGCGGCGTGTGGAATGCCACAGCAAACGAGCTGAAAACGATGTCCTATTCCGAGGTGAAGGAAGATGAGTTGTTGACCGAGCATGTGCTGGTGTTCAACAACGAGAAGCTGTCGAAGATTGTCGAGGCTTTGGAGTACATCTACAAGGTTGAAATCGACCTTGGCGAGTCGTGCGCCTCCAAGAAACTCACCGCCCGCTTCTCCGACGACGAATCCATTGACGAAGTGCTCGAAACCATCGCCCTGGTGTCGGAAGTGACCGTCACCAAGGAAGGCGAAGTCTATCAGATTCGCTAATCAATCCATTTCCTAAGCTAACTAGCCAGCCCATAGATTCCTTGAAATCGACCGACTATGTCATTCTTAGCAAGGATATGTGCGAACGGAATCTATAGTCGGTCAATTTCGGAATGACATGGGCTTTTGCCATTTTTTCAATTAAATGAGAGTCCTCTCATTTTTTTGTCGTATCTTAGCGGCCTGTTTTGAATTATCTTGGAAATGGAATACCCTCATCTCGATATATCTCTTGACAAACAAACAGCAAGAAAAACGGGATTGCGATGGCTGCCGCTGTTGTTCCTGTTTTTCCTCTCTCTGGCTCTCCCCCAACGCTCCCAAGCCCAATCGTTCAACCCGCTGATTTCATTCTCGGTCAAGTCGTGCACATTGGACAAAGCCTTGGAGAAACTCTTTGCCGAGTATGAACTGAATGTGGCCTTCAGCAAGGCAGAACTGAGCAAAATCCGCATCGAGAGCTATTCGTGTTCCTATAAATCCGTCGAGGAAGTGCTGACCGACCTGCTGAAAGGCACCGACTATGGCTTCAAGAAAGTCGGCAAGCAATATGTGATCCGAAAGAACCAACAACTCGTGAACGAACCCGAAGCCACAATAACAACTCCTGTTGAACCTATTACCGAAGTCACCAAGCCTAAACGCGACACCGTGGTCGACAAGACGGAAAAAACCATACACATCTACGACACCTTGCAGATCATCCGCACCGTGATGCGTTACGACACCATTGTGCAAGTGAAACACGAGGTGCAGACCGACACGGTGTATCAGGTGAAATACAGAGGTCTGGAAATTCCTTGGCCTAAATTCCGCAACAACGGCTGGTTCATCACGCCTTCAATAGGTTTAGGCTCTGCCCAATTCAAGCACGAAGTCGACATGCCGAAACCCGAAGACGGCTCGGTAGACCTGACTCCAAGTCTAGTCTATGGCATCGGCCTTGACGGCGGCTACAAGCAAAACCGCCTCAGTGTAGGCATGAACCTTGGCTACCGCTCAGTGCGTTACCGTTTCCTGCTTGAGCAGACCGTTTTCTCCGGCGACTGCTATGTGAACGACACCTTGGACACCTATTATGTGGTGCATCCCACGAGCGACACCACCTACCAATACATCTTGGATTCAACCTACATCCCACTGACCACAACCCATTACGCCTACCGCGACATCAACCGTCTGGATTATTTGACCCTCGGGCTCTTTGCTTCATTCGACTTCGTTAAGATGGAGCACTTCAGGGCCTTCGTCAAGGCGGGTGCTTCGATTGATTTCCTGGTCGATTATGCCGGTTCGCTCAATTCGACAGAGTCGCCTTTCCATACGCCCATCACCAAGGAACAAGTGGAAACGACCAAATTCTCCTATTACGGCGGGTTGGGTGTCGCTTGGAAGGTGGCCAACCGCATTGAATTCGTGCCCGAGGTCCACTACCGCGTGACCAGCGGTTCCTTGTATCGTGCCGACTTCCCCTTCGACATGCGCATGCGGCTTTGGGACTTCCGACTGGGTTTGACCTATTACTTCTAAACCATGAAACCGCTCAAGCACATAAGGCATCTCTTGCTCCTGCTCCTCTTGGCGCAGGGCGTGTGGGTCGAGGCACAGCATTATGTCCCGATCAACGGAGAGGTTGACTCGTTGCTGGTTTTGCCAAAGTTGGGCGGCGATTCGGTGTACTGGGTGAATGAGTCGCTATCCGTGCAGAACGGTGGCACCTTACGCGTGGAAAGCGGCGTGAAGATGTATTTCGGACAATCGGCCTATCTGCGCGTCGATGGCGGCAACCTCTTGCTTGAAGGACAACGCAACGACTCAATCTATCTGCTCTGTTACGAGATTTCGCACGACTGGGCAGGCATCCAGCTGAAAAACATCACCGAAGATGACACCGTGCGGATTTCCTATGTTGAAGTTGTGGGAGCGCTCACTGCTCTGAACGCTTCGACCAGCAATCATGTGACCGTCAGCCATTGCACATTCAATAACTACTATGCGGGCAAAGGCATCGAGCTCATTGACTGCAACCAATTCCTGGTCGACAGCTGCTTCTTCTTCCAATGCGTGTCGGGCATCGAGTTGAAGGCCCGTGCCGCCGACAGCGAAGACAACACCTTTTCGCACAACATCTTCGACCAAGGTCAGATTAATATCGAGATCTCTAATGTGGAATACGGCTTCAAGTGCAACCGCAACCATATCACAGGCAACTGCTTCCAAGGCGCTGCCACAGCCATCAGTTTCGAGAATGTGGGCGGCATTTCCGACAAGGACGCGACCAACTACATTGAAGACAACTTGATTTCCTCTGACTTGCCGGAAGGCGGCTCAGGGTATTCCTCGTATGGCCTAAAGGCAGCCATGGATTCGGTCGTCATCCGCAACAATGTGTTCTGGAGCAACGACGAAGCCGTCCGCATGATGCGGGTGTGCCATCTTGATTTTGAACATAACACCTTCTTTGAGAACGAACTGACCATTGCCAATCTGATGGCAGCAGGGTCGATGCGTTTTGTCGGCAACACCATCAGCGAGGCAAAGAAAAGGATTGTGAGCTTCCCCTCCGACAAGTCGCAGATGAACGGAAACAACTTTCTGCACTACAAGAAAGACGCGATACTCTTTGCCAATGTCGCGACTCAAGACATCGACATGCGCGGCAACTACTGGGATGCCGAAACCACAGCCGAGATTGAATCCGTTATTCTCGACGGACATGACACGCCTGCTTTGGGCACAATTGTTTATGAAAACTACCTGGCTGAATGCGACACCACAGCACCCATTGCGCCGCCATTCAATGTGAAGAAACAGTTTGTAAACAACAAATGGTTGATTTCGTGGGATGAGAACAAGGAGCGTGACATTGACCATTATGTGCTGTTTTATGGCGATTTCAACTACTACAAATTCGCCAACCATATCGACGGCATCACCGACAATTCCTATCTTCTCAACCCTCAACAAGCTGAAAATGTAGCCGTTATGGCCTGCGACCGCGCCTATAATCCCGATGTGTATGCCTCGGTCGGACAAAGTGTCTACGCTTTTGCGACATATTATCCTTATGCAGGTCAAGATGATTTCCTATGTGCTTCATCATCAGGATATTCCATCAACGACGCAAACATCCCTTACATCTATAGCAATTTCATTTGGCAGACCTCAGGCTCTGGCATGTTTTCCGACTCGACAGCACTGAGCACCACCTATTTCCCCTCGGATGAGGACTACGATGCTGGTCAGGTGACACTGACCCTGCGCGTAACCAGCAATGGCGTGACCAAGACGGATGCCTTGACGCTCAGTCTCTACAAAGCATTACAAGTGTTTGCAGGTGAAGACAGCTATAGTGGCATTAATCGCCCGTTGTCGCTCGACCAAGCTGAGGCCCAGTATTACGACACACTTCGATGGACCTCATTGGGAGATGGCCAATTTGAGGATGCGGCGGCACTACACACCCTGTACTATCCAGGTGAGAGGGACATAGAGCAGGGCTTTGTCAAGTTAATACTCGAGGCTTGGTCGTTATGTGGCCATTCATCAGATACAGTGCGTTTCGAGTTGTTTAAGGACTATGCCCTTGAAGGTCACACTTGGTCGGGTGGAATAATGCGACCTCACACTCAAGTGGTTGCCGTCGCTTTGAGCGATGACAATCCCTTTGTCTCTGGATTTTATCGGACGACTTCCGATGATGGAGGCTTCTTCAGATTCGATGCCTTGTTGCCCGACACCTATATCCTGTACGCCTTCCCCGACACTTTGGATGCCGAGGCGGGCGGCTGCTATTATCTCGGTGACCTGCAATGGAACGAGTCGAATATGATCGAGGTGGACGGCGATGTCTACGATGTGGATATTGACTTGCCCCTTATGGAGCCTGGCTTCCATACGGGCAACGGCCTCATCAGCGGTGTGTTCGACTATCCCGATTGGACATTCAAGGCGCATGACTTCTATTGCCAACCTTGGTTGCAGGAAGGCAGCGACATCACTTATTGCTCCGACGGCCTTTCCAATGTCGGCGTGCTGTTGCTCAACGCCAGCAAACAACGCATTTTGGGCTTTGCCTTGACTGGTCCAGACGGCCATTTCAGCTTCAACAAGCTGCCTTTTGGCACCTATTATGTGATGGCCGACTTGCCACGCTATGGCCGAGGGATGTGCGAAGAAATCACGCTCACACCTGACCAACCTTTGGTGGAAGGCTTGCATCTTTTTATCACCCAAGAAGGTAGAGTGAGCATGAGATACCAAAGCGACCTTCCGCTTCCGACAGATTTTGAGGTGTATCCCAACCCTGCCGAAGAAACGGTTATGGTGAAAGGCTTGAGCGGCAATACGACCTACAGCGTTACTGTATTGAACAGCCTAGGGATGACCGTGTTGCCCGAAGCCCAAGTGAGTTCCGATTTGTTGGGTGAACTTCCGATTTCGGTGAACAGGCTGTCAAGCGGCATTTACTTTATCCAGGTGATAAGCAATAAGGGAACGATGATGGCCAAATTTGTTAAACGATAAGAAAGGGCAGCGAGATGAAGAGACGGGCAATGGTTTTATTGGTTTTAGCCTTTTTCGCTTTAGGTCAACAGGCTTGGGCGCAAGATTCTGTCAACGGTACTGTTCACTCACTGCGCGATCGGGGTCTACCAGTCCGATATGTGGCAGCACGCCAGTTTACCGATGATTTGGTACGCATCAGTTGGTCGATGCATGACCCGATGCTTTTTGAAGACTTCGAGACAGGCGACTTCAGCCGATTCCCTTGGAACAACAACTTAAGTGACCATCCTTGGGCAATTGACACCGTCAATGCCTACGAAGGCGAGTTCTGCATGAAGTCGAGCTGCGAAGGTGTTGGAAACGGCATTTCCCAAATCGAGGTTTCCGTTTATGTGCCTTTGGAAGGACAAATGAGTTTTTATAGCAAGATTTCATCGGAGAGTCCTTGGGATATGGGCCGGTTTTATCTTGATGGTGTAAAGAAAATGGAATGTGCTGGTGAAGAGGATTGGACCGAGCATCGGTTTGATATTACCGTTGGCGAGCATGTGTTCCGCTGGGATTATGTTAAAGACGCCTCCACCGATGTGGGCGACGACTGCTTCTTTGTAGACTGCATCCGCTTCTATCAGGAAGACAGCACGAAAACGATGCGATCTTTCCAATACTTCGAACTGCTTCGAAGCCGTTTCGAAGAAGAGCCCGTGATGATGGCTTCTCATCTGACCGATACGGTGTTTATGGACATGAATTGGAGCAGCCTGCCGTGGGGAAAATACCGCTGGGGCGTGAGCTGCTACTACGATGGCGACAGAGATGTCTCTGACACCGTTTGGTCGGCCTACTTGGACCATGACATGACCACCAACTTTATCCTTGATGTCACCACCAATGTGGGCTTGTCGCCAGTTGGTGCCTTAGTGACGCTTTCTTCTCACAATGGTCAAGGCAATGACTATCAAGCAACCTTGGATGCCAATGGACATCTCATGTTGCCTACAGTCTACCGCGACGAATATGACTTGAGGATACATCTCGACAGCTTTGTGGACTATGTTTCTGATTCAGCCCTTTCCGTTTTCGAGCCGACCGAAATCCAAGTGGAGTTGATGGAGGCGACTAATGGCGTCGACAGTCTATATGTCTCTTCCACAGGTTGGGCGATTTGGTCTTTAGAAGAAGCACAGACTCGTGATTTACAGTATTTCGAAATCATGTTGAATGGAGAAGCTATGGGGCAAACCACCAACACTTCTTTCCAACTGGATATCAATAATTTGACTGAAGGCGACACTTGCATGGCTCAGGTGAGACCCGTTTACTTGTCCGACACCTGTGAATGGAAGACCTTCCAATGGATTTATCACCCGTGTTCCGACTACATGGGTGTTTCTGCTCTGACTTGGACTTTGCATAACGAGGGGATTCAACTGTCATGGGAATACCCTGAAGGAGATTTCTTAGGTGTCATGTTGTTCCGCGATGGCGAGTTCCTTGGTTTCATAGAGGAGAGCACCTTCGTTGATGAGACTGTGGAGTTGCATGGCGAGGTGGAGTATTGCCTGCGCTTGGTGTATGACGGTCCAACGGACGGCACTTACTTTTCCATGTCGTGCGAGGTGTGTACCTTGGCCGTTTTCCCAGCCTATTGCGACCCGCCAGTGAAATTGGACGGCACGAACTATTACGAGGACAACAACGACCATGGCGCCTTGGTTTCGTGGGGAGAGCGTCCCGAGCCTATCAACCAATGGCTCTATCATGATGATGGTGTCTTCAAGCGTTCTTTAGGTGGTAATGATGAACCACGCATCTTTTGGGCCATTCGTTTTGAAGCCGAGGACTTGGCCGAGTATGTTGGGACTTATTTGAAGGAAGTGTCGCTTTACGATGTGGGTGCAGGCACCTACCAACTTTGGGTTTATGTCGGTGGCGACACGGCACCGCGCACCTTGGTCCGCTCCCAAAACATGACCTTGACCAATGCCCAAGCCTGGCATGAAGAAACCATAAGTCCTGCTTTCGAGATTCCAGAAAACGAGCCGCTATGGATTGTCGTCGGGCAGCAAGGCTTGTCGCGACCGGCAGCCGCTTGCCAAGACATGGGGAATGCCAACGGCCGATGGGTGTCGTTGGACGGTGAGACCTGGTCTGACATGCATACCTTCAACATGTACTACACCTGGATGCTGCGCGCCTTTGTCACCAATCAAGCGGGACGCGAGATGGCACTCGGCAAGGACGGCTACATCTTGCAGCAATACAACTTGTATCGCTCATTTGACAATACGGATTACCAAATGACAGCATCGATACCTACCGTAGATGGGCAACTTTATTATGAGTACCGCGACAACTTGGCCGATGATGACCACGAGAATGTCTATTACCGCTTGACGGCCTTCTATCTGGCCGACAACGGCGAGACTTGTGAGTCGGACTATGCCGCCTCTTTGAACGATCCCGAGCAAAACTATGTGGCCATCGACCTCACTTCGACTGAAGAAAACCTTGCATCATCGCTTAAGCTCTATCCCAATCCCACCAATGGACTTATTACCATCGAATTAGAAGGATTGCAAAAGGTGATGATTTACAATGCCTTGGGGCAGGCTTTGCTCAACAAAGAGGCCAACAGCGATATGTTACGACTCAATTTGTCTGGCTTCGGAAATGGCTTGTACTGGATTAAGGTAATGGCGCAAGACGAGATGGCGGTTAAACCTATAGTCATTTCAAGATAAGCCTTGAGAAAAATGAAACGTTTTATAAGTATTATACCACCGGTACTATTCGTCTTTTTTGTTTCTTGCAATTGGCAGAGAAATACAGATACTTTAGTATGTGAACAAGGAACAGAAGGATATGATGAAATTATGCTTCTTAATGGCGACACGATGTTTGCCATGCCTTATCCTGATGGGGCAGGATACAGGCCGTTAAGGAGAGGTAAGTTTTACAATTTTCGTGCAGGAACAGATAACAAAAAGGCTTTTTTTGTTACAGAAGGAGGTTTTGTTATTGCTGGTCATATAGACAATTATGTAAAAACAGATTCCTTCTTATTGGCTGATCGCAAGCCATTAGATAGTATTTTCGGTTCGCTTCAAACACTTCCGTGCCCGTTTGACAGCAGTTCGACATACTTAGGAAGACCATTCGTTAACTATACCAATCGTAAAGATCGGGAACAACAGCTAAGGGAAAGCCCTATCCATGACTTTTGGATAATTGACCAGAAAACTTCCGATGTTTACGGGCCGATGTCATTTGAGCAATACTTGAAAAAGAAAAAAGAGCTTAATGTTCCTAATGAACTTAAATTGAAAAGCGAGTTAAACCAATAAAAAGCCTCACCTTTGCCTTTTGTTCGGTCGGATTTCCGAATCCGACCGTCCTTGAATATCAGCATTTGCAATGCGAAAATACACCAAACCGATAAAAATCCTTACCTTTGCCGCTCCAAACGGTAAGCGATGATTTCAATCCAAAACCTGAGCATGCACTTCACCGGTGAAGACCTCTTCACCGACATTTCCTTTTTGATTCGCGAGAAGGACCGCATCGGCTTGGTGGGCAAAAACGGCGCAGGAAAAACCACCCTGCTGAAACTCATCTGTGGGTTGGAACAACCTTCCAAGGGCGATGTCATTATCCCTCAAGGTGTTACCATAGGTTATTTGCCTCAAGAAAAGAATGTCAACAGCACGAAAACCGTTTTGGATGAAGCGCTTTCCGCTTTTGATGAATACCATCAACTGGAGCGCGATGTGGAAAAGTTGCAGCAGGAATTAGCCGACCGCACCGATTACGAAAGCCCGCAATACGAAAAACTTATTGTCAAGCTGAACAATCTGAACGACCGTTTAGCTTTACTTGGTGGCAACAGCATCGAAGGCGAGGCGGAACGGATTTTGGTCGGTTTGGGCTTCGGTCACGAGGACATGCTGCGTCCTATGCGCGAGTTCAGCAACGGCTGGCAGATGCGCGTGGAGTTGGCCAAAATTCTGCTGAAAAAGCCCAATTTGCTCCTTCTTGACGAGCCCACCAACCACCTCGACATCGAGTCCATCCAATGGCTCGAAAGCTTCCTGAAAGCCTATTACGGTGCCATCCTGATGGTCTCGCACGACCGTGCTTTCTTGGACAACATCACCATCCGCACGGTGGAGATTTCCAACGGCAAGATTTATGACTACAAGGTGCCATATTCCGATTATGTCGGTCTGCGCGAGGAGCGTGTCGACATGCAACGCTCGGCCTACGAGAACCAACAGCGCGAAATCAAGAACATTGAGGCCTTCATCGAGCGGTTCCGCTATAAGGCAACCAAGGCCAAGCAGGTGCAAAGCCGCGTGAAGCTGCTCGAAAAGATGGATGAGATCGTCATTGACGACATCGACAGCACGGCCATCCACTTCAAGTTCCCGCCTGCGCCACATTCGGGCAAGGTTACACTAGAGCTTAATCATGTTGGCAAGTCTTACGGCGACCAAGTCATCCTCAAAGACATCAACCTGCTGATTCCGAGAGGCGAGAAAATAGCTTTTGTGGGACGCAACGGCGAAGGTAAGTCCACGCTGTCTAAAATTATTTGCGGTGTACTCGACCACGAAGGCGAGGTGAAACTGGGCCACGAGGTCAAAATTGGGTATTATGCCCAAAACCAGCAGGACATGCTCGACATGAACAAGACCGTCTTCGAGACCCTGGATGATGTGGCCGTTGGCGACATGCGCTTGAAAGTGAAAGCTCTGCTCGGGTCCTTCCTTTTCCGTGGCGACGACATCGACAAGAAGGTGAAAGTGCTCTCTGGCGGCGAGAAGGCCCGTCTTTCCTTGGCCAAGATGCTGCTTTTCCCGACCAACCTGTTGGTCCTCGACGAGCCGACCAACCACTTGGACATGCTTTCCAAAGACATCTTGAAAAACGCCTTGATCCAATACGACGGCACCTTAATCATCGTCTCCCACGACCGTGACTTCCTGCAAGGCCTGACCAATAAAGTCTATGAGTTCCGCAAGCCCAACATCAAGGAATACATCGGCGACATCTATGACTTCTTGGAGCAAAAGAATCTCAGCCACTTGAAGGAGTTGGAAATCGCCGCCAAACAGACCAAAGTCCAAGAAGCCGTCCCGCAGTCGCAGAACAAGATCAACTACGAGCGCAAAAAGCAGATTGATGCTAAGTTGCGTAAGGTCGACAAGGAAATCCAACGCCTGGAGGAAGCCATCGGCAAATTAGAAGCCGAACTGGCCGAGCAGGACGCCATCATGGCCCATCCCGACCAACATCCTGACATCAAAATCGACAACGACTGGTATTGGGCTTACGGACAGAAAAAAGAGCAACTCCAAGCCCTAATGGACGATTGGGGCGAGAAGCAGATGGAACGGGAAGAGATTTTGACAGAATATGAGAAATAAGATGTGATAAAGTGCTGTTAAGTGAAAATTTTTCTAACATAACAGCATTTTATCTGCAAAAAATGTTTGATAGCGTGCTGCTAAGTCGAATTTTTAGGGACTTAACAGCACGCTATCGTGACTCTTTGAACAAATCATCCATCGTCACTTCCGATTGGATGTTGTTCCAATAAGCATTATGAGCGACACCGTATGTGGTAATCATGGTAAGGTGGATGGCTTTGCGGGTTTTGGTAACTTCTTGAAACACAGATTTCCGTCTCCGAAGTTTGTTGTCTTCCTCTTTGTCAATCCGATAAACATCATCCGAAAACTTCATTTCACAAAGATTGATGACGCCATCGTTACGGTCAAAAAGCAAGTCGATTTGCACACCCTCGTGTTCTTTGGTAGTTTCGACATGCCATGATTGGGCGTTGCTGATCACTCCAGCGATACCTAATGCAGACCTGATTTGTGGCAAATGCCACAAACATACCCGCTCAAAAGCCAGTCCTGCCCAAGCTGTGTGGATTGGAGTAGATAAGTTGTTGGTCCAGAAATGGTTGTCGTGGTGGTAGTTGTTCTCAATATAGCGGAAGTAGAACAAGGTGAAATGATCCATGAGTTGATAAATCGCATCGCGTTTTATCTTGCCAATGACCTGATACTTTCGAATGAAATTGCATTTCTCTAACTCCTCGGTCGCCTGTGTGAAAACCTTATTGTCGTCAAGTCCAGTGCTTTCGAGCAGCGCTTTTCGGGTCATGCCCGCTTTCTTGGTTGCCAAGGCAGTAACGATGGCAATGTAAGGTGCAGGTCGCTTGAACAAGGAGGCATATAGAGCATCGAATTCGTCAGCAAGGCGACCGTCCTCTTCAAAAAACAGTCGGTCGATGTTCTGTGCCAGACTCTCATTACGTCGCAAGAGGCTCCAATAATAGGGTATGCCGCCCAAGATCATATAGGTTTCCACAAGGTCTTTTCTTGTCATGCTGAGTTTGAGTGACTGGGCTAATTGTTCACATTCGTTGAGGTAGAAAGGCTGGAGGTAAATCTTATCAGTCAGTCGGTTGTGCAATCCGCCATGGTCGCGGATGATTTTCTTGATAATCCATGAGGTGGCACTACCGCAAACGATGAGAACAATGTCTTTACGCATATTGGCCCAGCCATTCCAAAAATGTTCCAAGGCGCTGATGAGTTGTGACTTTGGGGTATCCATCCACGGCAACTCATCCAAAAAGACCACCTTTTTCTTGTCGGGAGAAAGTTCCAAAACGCTTTCCAAGAGGTGGAAGGCCTCAAACCATGTGCGCGGCATCTTGCAGCGCTTCAATCCGGCCTTGCGTAGCGATTCGCGAAACTCGGTCAGTTGTTCTTTTTTCGGGGCATTGGCTACACCTGTGTGATAAAATGCGAAATGGTTCTCAAAGGTCTCTTTGATAAGGTAGGTCTTGCCCACGCGTCGCCTCCCATAAACGGCGCAGAATTGCGATTCGTCTTTCTCCAACAGTTCAAAGAGTTCTCTTCTTTCTTCGTTGCGTCCAATCAGCATGGCGTTGTTTTTTGATTGATGCTGCAAAGAAACGCATTTTTTTTCGATTATCTGCTGTTAAGTCGATTTTTTTTGCACTTAGCAGCAGATAATCTGCTATTTTTGATTGATTATCTGCTGCTAACTCGATTTTTTGAGGACTTAGCAGCAGATAATCGCAATAACATGGGCAGAACAAATGATGTGTTCTGATTATGTTTAGGACAGTAACCTGTTCCTAGACCTTGGTCGTTCTTGTTTTCTGATACAATAATTTGTTTGATTGATTATTTCTTCATAAGCTTCTGTGTTAAAAATAAACCCTGGATATAGAATAGTAATTTTAGTTTCTTTTCCTGCTTTTGTATTAAGATTTCTTCTATCTTTATAAAGAGCATCGAAACCAGCTCCTATTGTGATACTCGTGTAATTCGTGATAATATCTCTATCATGAAAGGCTTTATCATAGTTATAATAAACCTCAATAATTATGTGTTCAGAAAGTTTCGGCCGTATTTCTCTAATCATTTCACTTAACAATTGCTTTTTGTTATCCGTCCATCTTTTTATTTCTTCTAAATTTTTATCATCCCATATTTCCACCCTAGAGTCTTTTTCTGACACAATTGTAAAATGAAAATCGCAACTTAAAGATTGTGGCAATATTAATTTCAAAACCTCTTTTAGATTTATTTCGTTATATTCTTGTTCGTTTTTAACAACCCAAGGATCAATAAACACCATGGAATTACAGTTGAACAACACCTTGTCCTCGTTTAGTATATTCGACCAACTGTTTTCTCTGCGCCTTTTAATTGGTTTATTTATTATTCCTTCGAACAGTACTTTTCTTTTCAAAAAATCATCATTTTCAGTGTGAATGTTTAATACACCATTGTTAACAGCCTCTCTTGTGTGATCAGTTTTCGTAAGAAAAACAGAATTCAAATCGTCAGGATCTGGATTAAAAAGCCTTTGTTCAATTACTTCACCTTGGATAGTTTGACCATATGGTTTACCACTCCAATTTCTAAGAAACAACATGTATAATTCATCCGGATTCTCGCTGATCTTTTCAATGCATGTATCTGATTCATAAATGAACTTATTCCACTTTTCCAATATTATTCTATTATCCACTCCCTCTGGATCGAAACTATTTCTACTTAAAATGTATTCTTTCGCAAAACAATTCCAAAAGCCTGAGTCAACATAGACTTTTGTCTTAGACATCGTATTATTCATCGCTTATAGGATTTTATTTGCATCAAATCTAATATTAGTTTCTCAGACTCGTCAAAAAAGCCCGAACCAAAAGAATCTTCCAATCTGCCATCTTCTCGGATGCCTATTTTCTTTACTTGTGGCTCTCCTGTCGGTTGCTCTGTAGGTGAGAAAAGGTAATACATTGAAATACTCTCTCGGTCAACTCCTGTTTGACCTTGTTTCTTTTGTAGGACAAGCGTCATAAATCTTCGAATAAGATATTCACTATGTGTCTCGATAATGAAATGAATATTCGCTCTCCTATAAGCTTCCAAAAACATCTCTGCCAAAAGCGATTGATACTTAGGGTGCAAGTGTGTTTCTGGTTCCTCTATTATAATTGTCGTTGGAGGAACTTCTTTTTCGGGCTTTTCATATAAGTCATAAGCATAGATGGCAGCCTGTATTTCAATCAATATAGACACAAATTGAGTGATGCCATACCCTTCGTCAGCAAGCAATCTTCCTTTTTCAAAAGGGAACCCCTTCTGCAATCTTACAAAAAAGCCAGCACCTTCTTCAGTAGAAAGGATATCTAATCCTTTGCCTAATCCAAATTTTTCAATCCAATCGCTCAAGAATTTTCCTTTTATTGAATCAGTATTATCATCATGATGCTTTGTCATAAAAGACTTTTGTGTTCTACAAAATCTACTTAGAGATTTCCCCAAAATATCTTCTGGACTATCAGAATAAATGCGGAGGACATCTGCTCTGTTCGAATTGACATATCGGAAACAATCCTCCTCCAATTCTTTTGGTAACACAACGGCAATCAGCCATTCTGAAAGGTATTCCATGAAAAGTCTATAGAATACAGGTATGTCGCTTTCAAAAGACAAGTGTCCAACTTTTTCACTCGGCATGTTCGCATTAATGCATAATTCATTAAGCGTGTCAAACACTGTTCCAAAATCAGCATCATATCCGGTTGGGAAATGACTAAATGGAATCCGATTAAAGGTTCCAGAGTTAATTACTATGTTGAAAAGAAAGAAAAACGATTCTGTAGAATGTACTTTATCATTACTGTCAAAAACTATAGGTCCATTTTTATTGACTTGAGGGTAGCTTAAACCTTCGTTTTCTTTATGTTTATAATACTCTAAAAAAGTTTGATATTCAGGTGTCTGCTCAAAATCATCCAAAACCCCAGAGAGCCACTCCTCTATACCTTTGGCATCGTATTTCTCTTTCTGAATTTTGTTCATTAATGCTTTGCGGGTTTCTGATTTGGAAACGCCTTCCAATAACCTAAACACTGGAAGACATCCCAATGTCTCATATTCAAGCATATCAACCACATCAGAAGGGTTTATGGTGCTTTGTTCTATTTCATCAATACTGCCAATTGGAATTTTCCGAATATCTGAATAAGCATAGCCTTTTTGTTTCTGTCGTTCTATTATCTTTTCAAGTTGTTGTTTTTGCGTTAGAAAAGCAGCCACTTCTTTGGAACTGAAAGCCCAATCACTCCCATATATCAAATCTTTTTCTGGATCATTGATGATATCTGCAAGTTCTTCTTTGTCAACCCCTTTAAACACTGTATTTATCTTTTCCAGCAATTGATGAGCGCACAAACTGAAGAAGTCCTCTTTTAATACAGAAATGTTTAACTTATCTATGATAAACTTCCAGCCTTCGTTAACAAAACGAATATGAAGTACTTCTGTTCCTTCATTCGTTTTAACCATGATTTCTCTGAGTCGTCCATCATCTGAAGCGGGGTTTTCTCTTTCAAACAAATAATCAACTGTATAGTTATATTGGCTATAGGATAGAGTGATGTCTCTATTGGAAGAAGCATCACAATTCAAAATACTGTTGTAATTACCCAACTTCATTTCTTGGTTAGGAAGGCCAAGTGTCAAGTCTTCGGGACGACATTCTCCAGTCCTTTTATACTCCGCTTTTATTTTTTGGACAAACTTGCTTAGCAATAGCAAGGATTTGGTCATAGAACTTTTTCCAGAACTGTTGCATCCGGTCAATATGGTGATAGGGGCAAGTTCGAAAGTCACTCCTTCTTTATCAAACACTTTGAAGTTCTTTACTGTAAATTTCTTTTTCATCTTGATGGTGTGTTTATGGTGCAAAGATATGTTTTTTCTTTTTATGGTATTCAATTGTTGTGGCTCAATGTGCGGCTTTTCAACCGCACATCGAATACTCACCTTGCTCCAGCAGTTTATACTGCATCTTAGCCCGCATGTAGGCCACCTGAATCACTGCCGGAATGGTGACCCTATAGGCAGGACCGGCAATGTCGAGTAACGTCCACACTGCTGTCACCACCCAGCCGATAGGTCCGGCAAAGATACACAGCGAGCGAGTGAGGGCTGCGTTGGCTGAGAGCGACAAACCGCGTCCCAACAGGAGTCGACAGATTGCGTTCGCTACAATTACCGCTATTTTATAGCTTGCAAATCCGCCTTTCTTGATGGCAATCTGAAGGGCAGCTATCATGGCCTGCTTGCCGAATCCTTTGGTTGGGATGTTCATCTCGTCCATAAGTGATTTCAATTGCTCTTCGGTCATTTGGTCGAGTGATGATAGCAGCACCTTCTCCAAAAGATTGCGTTCAATCGACTCGACCGATGCGTACTTGCTGAAGTTAACCTTCATCTTCTTACACACGTCAATAAGTACAGTCTTGTAGGATGGGCCGCCACCTCTGAAGATGTTGCGGAACGTGTTGCCTCCAAAGCACAGGAGTTCTTCGGCGATCTCGTCATACATCATGGGCAGTCTATCAGGGTAGTAGCTGCGGTAGTTTTGTGTGTAGGACAGGCATTCGGTAGCGCGGAAGTTTCCGTTCTTGTTCTTGGTGAGGTAGTCAACCAATACTTGAAGGTCGGCTGAATCGGCGCTTTTTAAAAATTCTAAGTCTTTCATCTTTATAGTGTTTTTGGGTTTATTGTGTTATGCCGCTTTTTGGGCTGTGTTCTTGATTCTGACTTTGGCGCTGGTCTGACGGACAACTTTCCTCACCGTGCCTTTCGACATGTTGAAGAAAGTGCGGTTTTCGCGCCTCGGTTTTGCATTCTCCCGTTGGAGTTGCTTGATGATTTGATCTTTGTTTGACACCTTCTGTTTCAGCAGTTCTCCCTTAAGAATGCTGAGTTCTTTGTGCAAGCGCTTCACTTCTTGCTTTAAGAATGCGTTTTCTCGAATGAGAGTGTCGTTTGATAGGGCTGCGCCCTCAATGAATTCTTGTTTCTTGTTGTTCATATTATTCCTTTTTTTGTGTGTTGTTTAACTTGTTCGGAAGCGTGGCTATTATCAGCCACGCTTCCGTTTCGGTTGCGAAAGGCTTTATGCGGCCATAGACCTCTGGTCGAAGTCGTTGGCCATGGCCCAGCCCGTAGCCTCAGCTATGCCGACGCTGATGCCAGCCGACAAAGCTTGTCCCGCAAACGGGATGAGCTTGCACAGCTCTTTCGCGAGTGCTTTGATGGGTTGTTTGAGGAGAATTCTCCTGAGGGTGGCCACTGCGATGCCTTTGGCCGCTGCGGCAGGCTTGTCTTCGCCGAAGACTCCAGCAAGTTCGCGGGCCATCATGGCAAGGGCTGTGACATCGGCGGCAAGTCCTGTGCCAGGAATAGGACTGAGGTTGCCTGCGCCAGCGGCTGCAGACCAGGAATGGATGATGCGTTTGCATCTTTGTCTTTGAGCTTCTGTCATATCTTTATTGTTTTTGGAGTGTGTGTTCTTATTTCATTTATATTTTGTTTGGGTTCAACCATGACTCGTCAGGCTTGGCGATGAGTCTTGCGTTTTGATAGGCTGGGTCTAATGGGATGATGGTCTCAGGCTTGTATATCTTGTGCATCTTGTCTGGCGTCAGGATTAGAGCAAAGTCTGGATGATCGCTATAGATGCCGTTCAAATAGATGGGCATCAAAAGTTGAATGATGTCGGTCTGTGGGCGGTACATGGGCGCGACGATGTTGTGGTTGCGTTTTGCGAGGATGACTGCCATGTCGATGGCTCGGTCAAGCATGCTTGCTAAAACTGCAGATGCTTTGCCTTGGTGCTCCAATGGGAAACGATTGCGTCGTTTGTCGATGATATGCTCGAAGGTGCTGAAGTCCCTCTCGACGACCCATGAGGTTTGGAATATGACATCGTTGACGTCCTCGAAGTACTGGGGAGGTTGTGGGTTGACAGTACCATCAAATCCCAATTCGGTGAGGCCCCCTTTGACCATCTTTGGATTGTGGATTAGCGGCTCTCCTGTTGAATAGAATTCGACACGTCCGGCAATCAACACATCGTGGAAGTACTTGTCAAGCAAGTTGGAGTTGAAAAGAGCGGTTTTGCGGTTGTTTGAATACACCACCTTATCGGGTTTGTCACTACGGGATTCCTTGACCAATTTGTTCAAGGTGTTTTCAAGGTACGATTTCAGAATGGGGTGATGTATCTGTGATTGACGGCTGTTGTATTCCCAGGTTTCAGGGATGATGGCATTCGCAATTTCGTCAAGGAAGTCCTGGCCTTGTTGATAATTGTCGAAGTACATCCTGCCGATGGAAAAACTCCTGGCAACCTTGACATATTTCTTGAAGTCGTCAGAGGTTCCCCATGATACGCCTTTGAACACATTGGAGTCGGGTGACTTTTGGAACCAGCCATAGATAATTTCTCCTTGGCTGTTCCTTAGTGGGAGGGCGAATCGGATGTACATTGCTTCGGCTTCGCATACCCGTTGACCGTCGCGAGAAGGATATCCAGCGTGGTTCAAAAACTCTTTGGTGGCTTCCTCGACCATCTGATCAAGTTGGGCTCTGTTTATGGATTGTGTGTTGCCTGCGACAATCACACTTAACTCTTTTACGCAGGAGGCAATGTTCTCAACATAGCCGAGGGCCAAAAGGCCAGATTTTTGTTTCTTCATATCATTTTTATTGTCATGTTATTTGATGCGGGAGTTTCCCGCATCATTTTCGGCTGCAAAGATACAACTTTTTTTAATCGGTGTATGCGATTTTGAGATGTTGTAATTTGTGAAAATTTGCTTCACAAATTAAATCTTTGACAAATAGTAAGAAAAAAATATATATTTTCTAAATAATATGCGATTTAATCTCAAATATAAGTATTTTTGCAGCACTAAATCTAATAAACTATGGAAAACAAGCACAAAAGAATTGTAATTATTGATCGGATGCTAAAAGGGGATCCTGTTTCGTTCCTTCAAATAGCAAAAGAATTGGAGAACGAATTGCAAGAGATTAAAAAGAAAAAGAAACACAAAGTAGAACTGAGTAGCTGGGATTTGACAAATCAGTATAGTGATGTTTTTCGCAAGGATATTCAAACAATTCGAGAAATCTTGAAAACAACTATGGGCTTGTCGCCAGATATGCTTGAGACTGTTGGCAACAATAGGAATAAGAAATATCATTATAGAGATAACACATTTTCAATTCTTCCCTATTTAGATTACCGTTATTCGGCAAAAGACTACAAAAGTTTGGAAAGGGCAGTGGATTTAATGAGAGGCACTCTGCCCGAACAAGTTTTTGAGTTTGTGGAGTTTTCTTTGAAAAGCCGTGTGGAATATGATTTTGGCGAAACTGAAAAAAGCATTGACTATGGCGATAACCTTAGTTTGAAAGGTAGGGAGCGACTTCCAATTCTATATAAGGTGTTAAATAGAAAGGTTCTTAAGATTTCCTACAAGACTTTCAAAGATTTGACCTTTGAGTTCGTTTTCCATCCATATTTACTAAAACAATTCAACAGTCGGTGGTTTTTGTTCGGAAGACATGAGGAAAAAGGCAATGATTATTGGAATGTGCCTGTCGATAGGATTACGAAAATGGAAGAGTTGAAAAATGTGGAGTTCATAAACAGACCAAATCAATATATGAGGTATTTTGACAATTTTATTGGGGTTTCCGAGAAAGTGTGGCTTGGTGAAGATGGCGATGAGAATGATAGATTGTTCTTAGGTGATGTTGGTGTTACTTCAAAAAAAATACTTATTGTTATAAGAGTTGAGGGCAAGGGAACCTGGGGCAGAATCAAAACCAAGCCCTTGCATATTTCCCAAGTGGAATTAGATACTGGTTTTAATGAAGTGGATAATTGTGGGAGAATTAGGCTCGATATTATTCCTAATGTTGAATTTTACAACAAAATCATGGAATTAGGCGAAAATGTCATAGTTGAGTCTCCACTTAGAGTTAGAAATATTTTGAAAAACCGTTTGAAAAACACTCTAAAAAAATATGAAAAAGACTGATAATATGTTTCTTATTCGCACCTGCCCCCGCTGCCAAACCGAAATCAAGCTGTTCACCCTGCCAGAGGGCACGATGACAGATCCCGCGCCAGCCAAAACGCGGCTATTTGTCGTAAAACGTTGCCCCAACTGCGGCAAAAGGGTCGTCTTTTGGGTGGGATGGAAGCAGGTGGTGAATCATCCATAATTTTTTGAACCATTCTACGTTGCGAACACCCTCATCCTTAAAAATGCAAACAACCACAAAACCAACAATACAAGTATCTGAAACCAAAGGCGAAAAGGCATCTGCCATTTTTGAATGCAAAACGGCCTTTACTTTTTGCAAAAAATCTGGATAATCCGCAAACGGCTTTGAAAATCAACGCTTTAAAAATGTAATAATCTTATTTTCAATTATTTATGAAAACTGTGGATTTTTTTCCTACCTTTGCGTTCGATTTTGAAAACGAACAACCAACAACAGTATAAATTCAACGGATTATGTACCAAATTTTTAAAGACCAACTCGACAAGTCAAAACTCATCATTTCGGGCGTAAAAAGAAACCAACGTCTCGGTCGCGATGCCGGCGTGGAAGAAAGCGTGATGCAGAAGATGGAGGAAGACTGCAAGCGTTTGGAAGCCATTTCTGCCGAAATCGACAAACTTCAAGAAGAGCTTCGCAAGAAGAGCGATGAAGCCCATGTCGCCCTCAACACCTTGAAAAGCAGGACACAAATCGTGAAAAAATCCATCAAATCGAAGTATGACCAAACTTGGTGGACCAAGTTCGGCATCCCTGACAGGAGATAAGACAATTTACTTATGAACCCTATGAGCCGCTTCTGATGAGGCGGCTTTTTTTGTGCGGATGATGACCTTCTCCTCCCCTTTCAAGGTAGTGGCAAAGAGATAGGTCTCATCGCCGTCACCAATCTTCAAGGACTTGCGCAACTCCACAACCGAAAGCGGGAAATTGCGCACAGCGATGCTGGCTTTTTCGACACCCTGAAGCAAGGTCTGGTTCACCTTTTTATTGTAAGGTGCCCAGTCCACCACTTCGAAGATACGGCCTGGAAAATCGGTAATCAGCTGATTAGATGTGTACAAATTACTGTTTTTGTGTAGTTTACAAACACCAAAGCGTTCCGTCAACATTTTGAAGCATCCTGCTTTCATCACAGCGGGATTGGGTTCGTAGAGGTAGTTCAAAACACTGTCTGCAAGTCGGCTTGGGCACTGGCGTTCTTCCTCCTGCGTGAAACAGACTTCTGGCTGGAAAGTCATCAAGTTGACACAGACAAATTGAGGTTCACTTTGGTAACCGCGTTCCAAAACGAAAACCAGTTCCTTGCACTCGTTGGCAACAGCCACCACATGCACCTCTTTCACATGATGCAACTCCTCCAAAGCCTTACTGATATCGAGCATCGGAGACAGCTTAATCATCACTTTTTGTGCCTTTTGTAGAAGCTCATCTTGTAATGTCGATACATCAGGTGTACAGTCAGCGATGGATACCGTCTTGCGACCATGCTCGTCTCTTCGGGCAGGGTCAATGAAGATGCAATCCTTGGGTTCGCAGTGAGCTAAATACTCTTCTGCAGTTTCATTCCAAACTTTGACATTGGCATTCAAAACCTCAAAATTGTGCATCGACAAGTCGCAGAGCTCAGCTTGTCGCTCCACATAGTCGGCTTGTTGGAATTGTCGTGCAATAAAATAGGTGTCGATGCCCAAGCCGCCAGTCAAGTCGGCAAAGGTTTGGCCTTGTAATAATCCCGCTTTGTATTGTGCGCTGGCTTCCGAAGAGCATTGCTCAATGGAGAGGTGTGCGGGGAAAAGCAAATCTTCATTCTCGCTCCACGAAGGCACTTTCTTGCGCAACAACTGCCGTGCTTCGATTTGTCGCAGAGCCAATGAAACATCAGTGCCGACGGGCGCCTTTTTCAAGGCGAGCGTCGGCACATCAGCATTCAGGTTTTCCCTGATGTATTGTCTAGTGATATCGTTCAAACTCAAATCTTCTTCAGATTGTTCACCTCAAGGTCGGTGAGGAAACGCCATTCACCACGAGGCAGTCTGTACTTGTCGAGACCAGCAAACATCACGCGGTCGAGCTTGGTCACTTCGTAACCGAGGTGTTCGAAGATACGGCGCACGATGCGGTTGCGGCCTGAATGGAGTTCGATACCGATACTCTTCTTGCTGTCGTCATCCTGGTCGTAGGCGATATTGTCAGCGGCAATAGGACCATCATCTAATTCAATGCCTTCTGCGATGCGCAGCATATCGTTCTTGGTCAAGGGCTTGTTCAAGATGACATGATAGAGTTTCGGAATCTCGCTGCTCGGATGGGTCAGCTTCTTGGCCAAGTCACCGTCGTTGGTGAACAGCAACAGACCTGTAGTTTGCTTGTCGAGACGGCCAACGGGATAGACGCGCTCTGGGCAAGCGTTCTTGACGAGTTCCATCACGGTGTCACGCTCATACGGATCGTCAGAAGTGGTGATATAACCTTTGGGTTTATTGAGCAAGATGTAGCGAAGCTTCTCGCGGTTGAGGGTCTGTCCTCCATAAACCACCTTGTCTTCAGTCTTCACCTTATAGCCCATTGTGGTAATCACTTCACCGTTCACCTCCACGCAGCCGGCCTTGATGAGGTCGTCGGCTTCGCGGCGTGAGCAGATGCCACAGTCGGCCAAATATTTGTTCAAACGGATTTCGCCAGTGGCTTTCGGGCGGTCGTACAGCGGGTCTTTCTCACGGACATAGCCCTTGCGGCCACGGCGCGGCTCTTCTTCATCTTCAAAACCGCGACGCGGGCGGTCGTCAAAGCGGCGATTGCCACCACGCGGTCTGTCTTCATCAAAGCGACGGCGAGGTCTGTCTTCGTCGTTGAATCTGCGACGTGGACGCTCGTCATCGTCAAAACGGCGGCGGGGTCTATCGTCGTCATGGAAACGGCGCTCACGCGGCTTGTCTTCATCGAAACGACGGCGGGGACGCTCATCATCATCGAATCTGCGGCGAGGACGGTCGTCGAAACGGCGTTCGCCACGAGATTTGTCATCATCAAAACGGCGGCGGGGTCTGTCTTCATCGTCAAATCTACGACGCGGACGGTCGTCGTCGTGGAAACGGCGTTCACGCGGTTTGTTGTCATCAAAACGACGGCGTGGACGCTCGTCATCGTCGAAACGGCGGCGAGGACGGTCATCACGACGGCCTTCACCGTGTTCGTCATCAAAGCGGCGGCGGGGACGATCACCAAACTTACGGTCGCCGAACCTGCGGTCGCCACGATTGTCATCAAATCGGCGCTCACCTCTCGGCTTGTCGCCAAAACTTCTCTCTTCGCGTCCTTCCTCGTCACCGTCGCGGTGATAGAACTTGAAGGACCTTCTCTGCTGGAATTCTTCATCAGCAGGCTTTCTGGTGCGCGGACGCTTGCCAGATCTTTCGTTTTCAGTCATTTATAATTATGTATTAGTGATAAAAAATCCATTCCGTCGCGGAATGGGCGGCAAAAGTACGAATAATTTGGGAATATGCCATTGTTTTAGGTGAATTATTTGTTTTTCTTGATATTACTTCATATCGAGAAACACTTAGAAAATCCATTGTTCCAAATCTGGTTCACAACTTTGTGGACCACAGATTTGTGAACTAATGAAAAAAGTTGTATCTTTGCAGCGAATAAAAGGGATTTCTCATTATGAAAAAAACATTTATCTATGGCGTGGCGGTTGAAGGTACCAACTTTACAGACCGTAAGAAAGAGACAAGACGTCTCAAACAGGACTTTGAAAACGGGCAGAATGTGATACTTATCTCTCCTCGAAGAATGGGCAAGACTTCTCTTGTGAGGAAAGTTCAAACTCTAGTTGACAAAGACATCGTGACGGTTTACATGGACATCTACGACTGTCGCAACGAATATGAATTCTATAACAAATTTGCAGCCGAGCTCCTTAAACAAACCGCTGGCAAAGCCGAAGCCGTCATGAAAAACATCAAGGAATTCCTGGTCCGATTGTCACCAACTATTTCCTTCGGTCCCGACCCCAACAACGAGTTTTCCCTATCTCTTGGCATTACATCCAAAAACTATTCTCCAGAAGAAATCCTACAATTACCCGAACGCATGGCCGAAAAAATGGGCAAGCACATTGTGGTTTGCATCGACGAGTTCCAACAGATTGGCGAATTCCCAGACTCACTGAAAGTACAGAAAAAAATGCGCGGCATTTGGCAACTGCAAAGTAATGCTTCCTATTGCCTGTTTGGAAGCAAAAAGCATTTGCTTGCCAATCTCTTTCAAAGCAAGAAGATGCCATTTTACCAATTTGGCGACATTCTGTTTCTCCAACCCATCCCTACAGAAGACTGGATTCCTTTTATCAGCCAGAAGTTCGAGGAAAAAAACATGAGCATTTCTGATGCCATCATCGAAAAGATTTGCTCTACAGTGCAAAGCCAATCCTCATACGTTCAGCAACTGGCATGGAATGTCATGCTCAACACCACAAAAAAAGCGGATGAAGCCGCATTGGAAACTGCCATTGAAGACCTGCTGAATCAAAACTCACTGCTGTTTCTGCAGCAAATCGAGAATCTGACTGCCTACCAAATGAACTTCCTAAAAGCCGTCGCAAAAGGCGTACACACCGACTTCACTTCCAAAGAGGTACTATCCACCTATGATTTAGGGTCAAAATCCAATATTTCAAGAATCAAGACCGTATTGACCCAAAAAGAGTTGATAGAAAAAACGCCCAACGGAATCGTGTTCTCAGACCCTGTTTTTGAGCTTTGGTTTACCAAAGAATGGTGTAAATAACAAATTGTTATTTAAGTAATTACAAATTACATATCAAAAGTTCACAACTTTGTGGACCACAAAATTGTAGACCACAAGATTGTGAACTAAATATAATCAAGACAAATACTCGGGAAAGACCTCTTCAATTCACTCATTTTCAACTCTTTCTGCAACTCAAACTTCTTGAAAGCCTCACTCTCAGGAAACAGAGGCTTATGCTGCAGCATCAGCTTCAACTCGGCAGCAGCCTTCATGGCAGGCTTTTCTTTAGGGTCAATGGCAAAGTCCGTAAAACGCTCCCAAATGTAGCGCACAGCCTGCTCAGTGGGATGCACCATGTCTTCCTTGTAGAAACGATAGTCGCGCAACTCGTCCAAGAGAATTTCGTAGGCAGGGAAATAATGTGCATTATCGAAATGCTTGCAAACTTGGTCAACCGCCAAAAGCAATGCCGCTTTGCTCAGTTGGTTCTCATGCAATCCGTCCTTCAAATGGCGCAAGGGCGACACAGTGAAAATGAATTGTTTGGCAGGATGGGCTTGTAGCATATTGGCAAGGCAATCCTCCGTTTGTTCTACAGAGAGAAATTCCCTGTCAAATTGTCGGGCAGGCAACTTATGGCAATTGGAGACCACCAGACCAGTTTCTTTATGCCTAAAAACCCACGAGGTACCCAGACTGATAACAATCCATTTGGCCTGCAAAAACCGCTCATGCGCCTCCTTTAAGCCATTATTGACCGTTTCCAAAAGCATCTGTTCGTCGGACTGCCAAAACGCCGTATTGTGGCTAAAAGTGCAGTACTGCCCCTCGCCTACTTGGACCACTTCCTCATGACAAAACGGATTGCCACTATGGAGTCGTTCCACCGACTGTGAGATGCTTGCTGGGTTGTATAGCACACCAAAAGGATTCACCAGAGCATCGAAACCCAAGCCACGGCAAATACCACCCACTTCATCAGCGAAACAAGAACCTAGGAAGAGCAGACCGTCGCCGTAGGAGATGGCCTGCTCTAAAGGTTGAATCTTTATTTCTGTCTGAAAAATCATTTATGCTCCGCCAAGAACCTTTCCACCTCAATGCCCGCCATGGCACCCGTGCCGGCAGCCACGATGGCCTGACGGTAGATGCGATCCTGACAATCGCCACAAGCGAAAATGCCATCCACATTGGTGGCCGTCGATTTTGGCTTGGTGATGATATAGCCTTCCTCATCCATGTCGAGGATGCCCTTGAATGGCTCAGTATTAGGGGTGTGACCAATGGCCTCGAAGAAACCATCCACATAGATGGTGCGCTCTTCTTTGGTGTCACTATGATAGAGCACTGCGCCCTTCAATTTCTTCATGAAGCCTTGTTGCTCACCAAAGAGTTCCTTGGTCTGGTGCTTCCATAACACCTCAATGTTGGGCGTATTCAGCACACGGTGTTGCATGGCCTTGGAGGCGCGCAGCACATCACGACGGACGATGAGATAGACCTTATTACAGAGCTTGGCCAGATAAGTGGCATCTTCGCAAGCCGTGTCACCACCGCCAACGACCGCGACATCTTTACCTTTATAGAAGAAGCCATCACAAGTGGCACATGCCGACACACCGCCACCTTTGAATTCCTCTTCGGTAGGCAAGCCCAGATAACGAGCTGCAGCACCCGTGGAAACGATGATAGAATCGGCCAATAGTTCGCCGTCGTATTCCGTTGTCACCTTAAAAGGACGCTGGCTGACATCAATGCCAGTGACTTCGCCTTCGCGTATCTCAGCGCCAAACCGCAAGGCCTGCTGACGGATGTCTTCCATCATGTCGGGACCGTTAATGCCCTTGGGATAGCCAGGGAAATTCTCGATTTCGGTGGTCTGGGTGAGCTGTCCACCAGGTTGCATGCCTTCGTAGACGACGGTTTTCACATCAGCACGGCAGGTGTAGATAGCAGCAGTGTAGCCCGCAGGACCTGAACCAATTATCAGACATTCAATATGTTCCATTTTCTTAAGTTTAGAGTTTAGTGTTTAGTGTTTAGAGTTATACCTTGCAAAGGTAACTTTTTTTTCGGAAATTGAACATCAATTCAAAAAACATTCGTATCTTTGCAGCCGCTAAGGCAATCGGGGTGTGGTGCAGTTGGCTAGCATTCTTGCATGGGGTGCAAGCGGTCGCCCGTTCGAGTCGGGCCACTCCGACGGAAAGCAGCAGAATTCTCTGCTGCTTTTTTTGTGCCGTCATTGCGAGGCACGAAGCAATCCAGGACATATACATTTACTCTAGATTGCTTCGTCGTTTTCCGTTTTCACGGAATGAGGCCTCGCAATGACGCGAAGCGACAACAACAAAAAAAGGACGCCCGAAGACGTCCTTTTTCATTGTCATTAGCAAACCATCAATACTCCCAGAGGCTCTGCTCGAAGTCGAACATTTCGTTCTTGATGCGCTCCGATTCGTAGAGGGCGTCAATATTGAAAGCATAGGCATTGATGTAACGGTCGTAAACGTTCTCTTCTTTGATGATATAGCTATCGAAGATACGTTTTTGCAAGACTTCGTCGTATGTGCGACGCTGGGCCGAGTTGTTGCGGTTGAAGGCAAAAGCCTTGGCCAACACGTCACGAGATTCTTCGTAAGGAATCCAGCACACCTGCGAGAGACCGCCGTCATCATCGACGACGATGGGACCCAAAGCAATGATGCGGACAAGGAACTGCGACAATTTCTTGTCGAAATACCAGTCTTCCTTGATTCTCAAACGAGTCACATTAATCATACGATCTTTGAAGACAATCTCATTCGGAACCTCTTCACCGTCCTTCCAAATGACCGGCGGATCGCCAATCTTCACGTTTTCCTTTTCAAAGTCGTCGCGAGTCAAAGGCGTTACCATGTCGTCGATGTTGTTTTCCACACGGTAAGGAGTGATGTCACCGCTATTGATGCCATCATAAATCACTGTGATGAGGTTTCTCCAATCCTCGGTCGGATTGATCGGATAGTAGAACACTTGATTGATCTTCTGACGGAAGTCGATTTCCCTAATCACCGTCTTCTTCCACATGACGTTAGACTCATCAATGACCGGAAGCGGCGAAGGGGCCTTTTCGTTCATGATTTGCTGCTGACCTGAGAGGATGCTGTTCTTCGGCGGCTTGATGTCAGTCGTCTGGGCATTCAAGCACAGACTGCCGAAGAGCGCCACAAGGGTCAACATGGAAACAAGTGTCTTTTTCATCTTATAAAGGTTTAAATTGTTCATTACTTGATTTCAACACCGATAGGCGTGTCGAGGGTCTTGACCTTACCGTCGTTACCTCTCACCTGGATGGCAGTGAAGACGAACATGTCACCAACATTGGATTGGCTGATGGCATTCTTGATCTCATCGTTGAAAGCGCCGCTGCTGGCCTTAGCTTCCTTGGTGGTACCGCTCTTGGTCTTGTAACGGAAGGTGTAGCTGACCACATCATAGTGGACACCATCGAAGTCGAAGTCCTTCATCTCAGCTTCCACGCGGTTGGCGGCAAGCAAAGCACTCTTCGACACCACACCATTAACAACGTTACGGATGATAGCGGTAGGCTTCGGCAGGTCTTTCACGCGGAACTTCATGCTACCCAAACTGGAACCACCAGAAGTAACATTAATGGTCACCTCGTTGGCTTCACCGGGACGCAAGTTATAAGTACCATTACCCGTTCTGCTCAATGAACCGCTGCTGGCCGTGGCATTGATTTCGCCACCGACACCACCACCGACAGCAATCGGGTTGTCGATACCACGATACACCACATTCATCTTGGTGGCAGAAACGCTCACCGCAGGAGGAGCCACAGTGAAGGCACCTTCAAACGGGAACTCTTCAATCTGATTGGTGGCAGGATCGAGCATGTCGATGACACCGGTGTATTTGTGCGAGCCAACGCCGACGTTCCATTCCAACGGAATCACGCCTTGGGCATTGCTGGTGTATTCTTTTTCGGCACCGCCATCAAGTTTGACACGAGCGGTCAGTTGTGAGTTCTTCCATGCGGTCACCATGGCCTGAGCCTTATAGGTCTGGCCAGAGAGGAGGTAACCGCTTTCAGCAAACACACGGGCACCAATCTCATCGAAGGTGAAGTCTTGGGCATGGATGTTGGTCATCAATTGGGTGACAGCATTCAACTCAGCGGTTTCAGCCTCGGAGATGATCTTGTTCAACAAGGTGACGTCAGCAACCAACACCGTGTGGTGGAAGTTGTGGTACTCCCAGCTGTCTTGCACTGGGTCGGTCACACCAGGATAGTAGCCGATTTTAGCACCATAATACTCACCTTCAAGCGGAAGTCTCTTAAGTTGGGCATCCTTATAGCCGTTTTCCTCAAGATAAGCTTTCGTTCCATAGATACTGTCAGTAATCAAGCCGATTTCGTGGATGTGTTGAGGTCCCATAGCTTTGACCACTTCACCACGGAAACGTCTGATCTTCTCGGAAAGCTCGTAGGCCTTACCGCCACTGCTGGGACCTTCTGGGTCACCCATCATATAAGCAGTAGGTTTGTTGTAGTTGTCTCTCGATTTGACCTTCGAGGTGTTGATATCGTAAATCTTACGACCATTGCGGACAGTATCAGCTGATTTCAGCAGACCGTCGGTGAGAGCAGTAGTAGCATCCTTCTCTTCAATCTTCTTCACCAAGTCCCACTTGAGGGCCTCGACGTAGTTGATGAGGTCGGTGGCTTCCTCTCTCAGGGCTTGAGCCTGTTCCCAATAAGGACCGACTTTTTCCTGATCGAGGCCATATTGCTCCTCGAAGGCAGCGTATTTCTGATTAATCTGATTCGAAAGGGTGATGTTAGTGGTTTGTACACCGCTGTTCACTGTGTCGAAGGCATCCAAGATGTCCTTCGAGACATTCATGGCTAACAAGGCAGTGTAGACCAGGTACATCATACCGATCATTTTCTGTCTTGGGGTTTCTTTTGCGCCTGACATAATTTTACTCCTTTTTTATATTAAACAATCAGGTTTGAGTAGAATTATGCCTTGATGTTCATTGCTGACAACATTCCACCATAGACATTGTTCAAAGCGGACAAGCGCTGTTGCAACTGGGTCAACTGTTGGTTGAGTTGGCCGGCGTTCTGTGATGAAGCGTTGAGGTTATCCATGTACTTGTTCATAGTTTCGGTCAACTTCTTGCTGGCAGCTGAAGTCTGCTCGGCACCTTGGAGCTGGAGCTCGTAGATGGAGTTGAGCGAGGTCATGCTGTTAGCCACTTTCTTGATGGTGTTGGCATCGAGGGCACTGAAGTCGAGTTTGCCCAAAGAATCAGAAAGTTTCTGGTTGGTCTGGACGTATGCGTTCGAGAAGTCGGCGATTGACTTCGTGGCGCGATCCATAGCGTTGGCATAGTTGGTGGTAGCGGCCATAGCATTGGAAATATCGGCCATCTGACCAGCGTTCTCAGCCAATTTGTCAATACCTCTACCGAGTTTCTTGAAGGTATCTTCGCTGACGTTCATCTTTTCAAACATCTTGCTCAACATAGCTTCTTCAGCATCCGTAACAGCAGGCTTACCGGCAGCGCCACCGCCCGTTGTGGCAAATTGTGTACGCGTCTTTCCATCCCAATCCTCTTCAAGTTCAACGAAAACATTGTCCCATGCATAGTCGACATGCTGAGGCTCGAAAGCCGACATGAAGAAAATCAATGCTTCGATACCCAAACCGAGAGCCAACATGAAGTCAGCACCGGGAATGTGGGTCAGTTTAAAATATGCACCGATCATAACCACGGAAGCGCCCCAACCATAGAGGTAGCCCATAAAGGTTTTAAACTTTCTCGAAACGAGGAATTGTTGGAATTTGCTAAGTTCTTTTTTTGCCATGACAATTGTAATTTAAAAGATTGTTATTCTGTTATTTTTTAATTTGTTGATTTCTTGATAATTATCTATAAACCCTCGACAATCTCGGGTTGTCGCCCTTGTTGCGGCCTAAGTAAGGCTGGATGCAACGGAAGCCTGTGTAGCAGTTGGCAGTATCTTGGTACTGATAGTCACGAGTGGTAACTTGCATATAGTAAGACACATCCTTCCAAGAACCGCCACGGACGACCTTACGCTTCATGACCGGCGGGTCGTCATTTTTGGCGTTATAGGTGTAATTCGGGTTCATGTCCCAAGTGAAATTGTAAGAGTTGGGATCGTAGGCCGTATTGGTCCATTCAGCCACATTACCAGCCATGTCGTAAAGACCCCAGCCATTGGGAGGATAGCAGCCCACCACGAGGGTGCGCAGACCACCGTCGGCGAGGTAGTTACCTCTTCTAGGCTTGAAATTGGCCAGGAAGCAACCCTTGGCATTGCTAGCGTTAGGACCACCCCACGGATATGGATTCAACATCTTGCCGCCACGAGCAGCCCATTCCCATTCAGCCTCGGTGGGCAAGCGGAACTCCGACACATCGACATCCTTTTTCGAACGCATGTAAGAGTTGAGCAACTCGGTACGCCACACACAGAAGGCACGTGCCTGCTGCCATGTGACACCCACTACCGGATAGTTGTCGTAGGCCGGATGCCAAAAATACTTCTCGGTCATCGGGTCGTTGAATGAGTAACTATAATCGTGAATCCAGCAAAGCGTGTCAGGATAGACATTAATGACCTCAGCACGGGCATACACCGAACGATCGGTATAACCCTGCTTACGGTTCGACCAAGCACCCTTACGGTCGACATTAATGCCTGCATCAGCCTCTCCCAACGAATAGTCGTTCGGGGCTAATTTGCCATCAGCAAAGTCTTTCTTTGCAGCGGCCACCATGTCGAACCAGAAATAGGAATAATACAACTTTCTGGTATCGATTTCCTTACGTCGGAAATATCTCTCATGCTCAGGGAGATACATAGGTTCAAGAGCCTCACGCACGTCCTGCTCTTTGCTGTTCCAGTCGAGTTTTTCTTTCCAATTCAGCCTCGGTGGGTCGTACACCTCACCCGTTTTGCTCTCGGTGATGGCGAAACGATCCGGGAACTGGTCGGCAAGAATTCTTCTTGCGATAGAGTCTCTTACCCAATTTACGAATTGGCGATACTCATTATTGGTGATTTCGGTCTCGTCCATAAAGAACGCCGACACCGAAACTGTTTTGGGCTCAATGAGATAAGAACCGGTGATGTCTTCACCACCTGCACCCATCGTAAAACTGCCTTGCGGGACAAAAACCATCCCGTAAGGATCCGGTTGATTGAAGGTCTTGTTGGACTTGCGCACTCCAACCAACTCGCCTTGGTTTGAATTGCCGCAGGCTGTGAGCAGCAACGCTACGGAAAACATGAACAATAGTCTTTTCATCTTCTTGACAATGATATGATTACTATTTATTTTTCTTTATTTTTTCTATTCAATCTCGCTGACATTTCAAGACAGCGATTCTTATTAAAAACCGCCAAAATTAGAAAATATTATAATCCCCTCCATTTTTTTTCCAACTTTTTTCCCTCAAATCCCTCCTAAATCATCATTAATCTATTCCAAAACGTCTACATCCTCTTCCCAAAAATTACAGATAACGCACACTGCGATAGTCGCGCGGCGTCCGGTCGAGGTCAAGCTTGAAGCAATAACTCAGACCTATTTCATGTGAGCCTGGCAATCCCAAGCCCAAAGTATTAATATCGTATGAATAAGCAATGGTCAAATCCTTGATACTGATGCCCGCCATCAAGCCGACGGATTCCTGAAAGCGGTAATTGACACCCAAGGAAAACACATTATTGTATATTACACGAGCACTGGCATTGAACTGAGTCGAGGCAATATCGCTCATCACGCTGACCGACGGGACGAAGGTCAGATAAGGAAGGTCCTCAAACTGGAACGGATAGCCGGCAATCGCATAAAACGTGCGGTCGGTGGTGAAACTGGCACTAGTCTCAGAGTTGTCATTAAGCGCCTCGCTCATCGATTCCAGCACATTGACGACCGAAAAGCCCAAGAAGAACGAATCGGGGATTTGCCAGAAAAGGCCTACATTGAAGTCGAACATCATGGCACTTTCTTCGCCCAAGCCCGCCAAAATCGGGTCACCCTCCTGATTGGGGTGCAACTGTCCGAAATCGACGGAGCGGTTAAGCAAGGTGCCCGCCACGCCGATGCCAAGAGTAGAGCCTCCAAGGTCCATGTGGTAGGAATAGCCCAAACCCACATTGACATTGTTCTCAAAGCCCAACTTGTCTTGCATGATGGAAAACTCCATGCCTCCATGCAGCTTGCGAAAAGGCATATCGCCCGACAAAAGGAAGGTCGTCGGCGCAATCTCGTTACCATCCATATCGGTGAAGCCCGCCCATTGCATGCGATAAAGACCCAACACATTAATGCCTTCGCTCATACCCGCAAATCCAGCATTGGCGTAAGCATAGGAATTCGCGTAATTGGTGAAGATGGGCGCCTGTTGTGCTTGGGCTCCCATGCCTGCCGAAAACAGCATCACAATGAGTATAACGATATGTGTTATTTTCGTCTTCAAATTCAACAATACTGCTGCGATTGAAACCGCGAATTTACGAAAATAGTATTTATCTAAACAAATTAATTTTCGAGCGGTTGAACTAATACTTTGTTTTTCAGTATGATATTTTTTTATTTGAACAATCTGATGATGTCATTGCCATTGGCCAAGATGACCAATCCCAACACGAGGATGAGACCCACCGTTTCGGCCACTTCCATGAACTTGTCGGAGGGTTTGCGGCGCGTGATGATTTCCACCAACAGGAAAAGGATATGGCCGCCGTCCAAAGCCGGAATGGGCAAAATGTTCATCACGGCGAGGGCAATGGAGAGGAAGGCCGTCATACGCCAGAACAAACTCCAAATCCAGGTTTCAGGGAATATCTTGCCAATGGAGATGAAGCCTCCTACACTTTCATAGGCCTTGGTCTTGGGACTGAAAATAAGCTTCACCTGTTTCCAATAGTCGCTCAACCCACTGAAGGTCTCAGAGAAACCTGCGGGAATGGCCTGGAAGAAGGTGTATTGCTTCACTGCCATGTCAAACGACTTGACGGTGGCTCCGATGATGGGTTGTTCGCCAAGGTGCATATCCAAAGCAATCGTATCTCTTGCACGAAGTGCCAACAGCTTGAGATCCTGATTCCTAAACTTTACAATCGTATTTTTGAAATCATGGAAATAGGGTGTGGCTTCATCATTAATGCCGATGATCTGGTCACCTTTTCTCAGGCCTGCCTTACGGGCGGGGCTCACCTCCATTTTGCCATTGACCGCAATGCTATCGGCCACGCTGTCAATCACAAAAGGCAATCGGGTTGAAATAAACTCTGCGTCTTGTGTGCTAAGCAAGGTAGCCGTGGCATCTTCAGGCAGTTCGACGACGACATTTTTGCCTTCGCGTTCTACCTCAACGGTTTTTGCTTTGTCGATGATGATTTGCAACGGTATCTTGGCAAAGTCTTCATAATACTTTCCGTCAACAGACAATATCTTGTCGCCATCACGGAAACCCAACTCATAGCCCAAGCTATCGACCGCTATACCGTATTTGTTGACTTCGGCTGTGGGCAGGTATGTCTTACCCTCCGAGGTCAGCAGGCCAATATAGATGATGAAGGCCAATACCACATTCATGAATACACCTGCCACCATGATGATGAAACGCTGCCAAGCAGGTTTGCTGCGGAACTCCCATTCCTTCGGAGGCTGCTGCATCTGCGACTTGTCCATCGATTCGTCAACCATGCCAGCAATTTTGTTATAGCCTCCCAACGGGAACCAACCGATGCCGTATTCCGTCTCGTCGCTACGACGCCAGTCGTCCTCAGGCAAGGTATTCAGGTCAATAGGCTCGTAGTTCTTTTGCTTCTTTCCGGCTGCGTCCCTATATTCGGTGACGGTATATTTCTCTGGCACATTCTTCGAGAAAAACTTGAAGCGCCACTTGCCGTTCACCTTTTTGCAACGGAAGAGCGAAAAGCCCCAATCGAAGAAAAGATAGAACTTCTCGACACGAGTCTTAAAGGCCTTGGCAGCAAGGAAATGCCCCAATTCGTGGACAAAGATTAATATGGAAAGAGAAAGGAAAAATTGTAATACCTTTATTAATATAGTCATAGTCGATTTTGTTTATCGGTGAAAAAAACGGCGCAAAGATAGTGATTTTTAGTTTTCGTCGGGATGATTAATGGTCATATAATCAATAGGGTTGACAGCGATGCCGCTGTGCCATAGCTCAAAATGCAGGTGCTCGGTTTCTTCTTGGTCACCCGAGCGACCCAAAATGGCGATGGCCTCCCCTGCCCTGACATAGTCACCTTCTTTCTTGAGCAGCGTTGCATTGTGCTTATAGACTGAGAAATAGCTGTCAGAATGCTGAATGCCGATGCAATAGCCGTTATTGATGCTCCATGTGGAGAAGACCACAGTGCCGTCGTATGTTGCGTTGATGATTTGGTCGCCGTCAGAGATAATGTCGACGCCAAAATGTCCGTTATCGGGATTGAAACCATTAATCACTGTGCCATTAATGGGGACAAAGAAATTCTTCACCAACGAACTCGGCTTGGTGGGCGGCAGATAGTCGGGGCCAAAGAGGTTGTATTGGTTTTGGGCCTCATATTCGGCGCGAAGCAGGCTGTCCTCCACCGATTTCTTCAGCGTAATGGTATCCGTGACACCTTTCGGCAATGGCTCATAAATATTCAATGATGCCAAAGCACTATCGGCGGCAAAGTCATAGCCTTCGACGATTTTCTTCAGGTTCTCGAAGTAGACATCCTTTTTCCGCATCTCGCGACTGAGCGAATCGGCGCGAAGATTGAGTTCGTACACCTCACGGTCCAAGCTAGTGTCAGTGTAGCCTGGGATGTATTCGCGCAAAGGCGTAAAGGCGATGATAAAAGTGGTAATGACAATAAGCAACAAAGCGATGCCGATAATGACGAGGATTAGGTTGAGTAAGTTCAGCTTGAAGTTGAGTATGGGCCGGCCGCTTTCATCGTGCGACATCAGGAAGTCGTATTTCCGGTTCAGCTTCTTGAGGGAGACATTGCGCAACTTGGGCCTCTTCGGCTTTGTATTTTGGGGTGTTTCTGACATTTTGCTATGTGATAGGTCATTAATAACCTGCAAAAATAGGAAAAAATTGCGACATACACGAAAAAAGGCCGACCGCTCACGCAGTCAGCCTTTTGCTCGTTTTGAAAAGGAATCCCTATTCTTTCACCACTACCCGCGCCGTATGGTTTCTCCCTTCTGCATCCGTAATGCGCAGCAGATAAATTCCTTTCACCAAAACCGCCACTTCAATCTCATTCGTTCCCCGCACCGTCTTCACCATCTGTCCAAGCGCATTGTAAACCTGCACTTCTTTAGCTTCAACTCCTTCTATTGTTACCTTTTCATTGGCGGGATTGGGATATAGTATAACATGCTCGTTCTCAACAGTCTCATCAATGCTCCATGTATCGCAAACCTCTGCCCAGTCGATGGATGGGTCTTCGGCATTGGGTGCAGGTTGCGACTCGCAAAGGTGGCCATATTCATCGCGGAATGTTATGGTGACTTTGTAGTTGTAGCAGGAATATTCTGTTTCGTCAATCGGGTCAAAATAACGCACATGGCTCCAATAGCCCGGGTAGGGGAATTGCGCGATTTTCTCGTAACTTCCATTGTCGTGCGAGCGATACAGATTGTAGTGCAGTTCGCCCATGGAAGGCTCCTCTAATAGCAGCAAATCTTCCCCTTCCATTTGGTTGTCGATGTCGGCCCTGACCATGAAGGAGCCATTCATTTCAGGCTTGTACCAATAGCCATCGAGGCAAACCCATCGTCCATCATCCGTTGAGCCGTCGTCGTGCGCGTAGGCAGCTGGATTCTCAATGCCTTGTTGGTGGATGATGATCCAGATTGGCCAAGTCATAATCTGGTATGGGTGTTCAAAGTTCACAGTGTGCCATTGGTTTACGCCAGTGAGTTGCACGGTCTGTTGCCAAACAATCGTAGTGGGCGAATTGTAGCCAGAATAGATCAAAATGTCGTATTCCCCATCGGCAACGCTGTAAAGCGATACGCTTTTTACGAAAGAGCCCAACATGTCTGCCCCCGTTGCTTTAAAGCCCCAAGAAAGGTTTCCCTCATAGCCCACCGCATCGATGAATTCCCCATTTTCATACTGGCAATGCGCTTTGCGAAGGTCTTCACCCCATTTCAACCTTACGCCGTCAGTGCCTTGGCACCAATCGGCCTCGGCTGCTATGCTACCTATAATCACACATTCACCGTACTGATTGGCAAAACCGCTTTGGCATGAACCCGTGGGGAAAATATTGTAGTCGTTCACTTTGTAATAATAGGTGCCTTGAGGAACTGTGTCCAAGTATTCAAAGGAATCCGATGTGTTGTCCTTGGCCAAAGCGCCAATCAAAGCATATTGATTATCCAAAATGCTCTTGCGGTAAATCTCATAGTAAGTTTTTACATCGTCGCGCAAAGGGATGTCATCTTCCTTGTCCCACGTCAGGCGGTTGAGTTCGTCCGTTCCGTTCAACGGCTCGGTGCTGACTTCGAGGTTCTTTGGCGGATAGCAAGGTCTGACCTCAACGCTTTGCAGGCAGGCTTTGGTAGGATAGTCGAAGAAAAGGTGGTCGTAATAGACATTTTGGATGCTGTAGGTGTGGATGCCGTGAGGGACATTCTCATCGATATAGTAACATTGGTTCACGCCGTGGGCGATGAGTTCTCCATCGCGGAAGATGTCGCTATAGGCCACGCCGAAATAAAGAGGTATATAACCAATGATGTCGAAAGCAATGCCTTGTTGGGTTTGTGTCCCTGGATCAATCATGGGCTGCCACCCCGTAGCCTCGGAATAGATGCGAGCCTCGCCCGTAGTGGTTTCGCCCAATCGAGTGACGGGAATCACATGCACATCGTCGCGCAACGAGCCTTTGAACGATGCCACAAACCAATAGGTATGATTTGGCTCCAATTGCATTCCCATTCCAACATACTCCAAATTAGCAAGGGTATAAAAAACGGGCCGACGGACATCCGAAAAATCGTCCTCGCCGGTGCGGTAGATGTGTGCCCATTCGTAGCAGTCCAACCAACCTTGATATAGGCAGTTGATGCCATCCCCACCGCCTATAGGATTTCCACCATTCAATGGGTCGCCGTCATAAATGGTAAGGTAGGCAGCCGTAATGGTTGAAGTCGGTGTTGGGCCTTCATAGACATAAAAGCGGAGGCCGGCAAAACTGGTGGGAGCACCTTCGGTAATGGTGAACTTGTCCATCACCTTGAAACCTGCTTCTTTATCGGCGTTGAAACCGTAAGCTGTTAAGCCGTCATGCAATGCACTGACATCCCAACCATCGTTGTAGCCCGCGCCCGGATGGGTGATAACATCGGGCTCACCAATGAACCACTTCTGATTTTCTCCGTCTTTGGATTTGAAAATCTCATACGGCGTATCCCAAGTCAGTTCCACATGGGTCGAGTCGATAAACTCGCCGTGAAATTCGTAAACGCCATCAAAATTGGAGCAGGAAGAATAAGTGAAAGTGAACGCTGTTGTGTCAGAGATGCCGTCAGTGAGGATGCTGGCCACCGAAAGGGTGTAGTCGTGACCATCCTGCAAAGTGTCCGTATCGATTTGGTACTCGTTTTCAATAATATCGCCAATCAGAACATCATCCAGCCACAACCTGAAACCGAGGATGTTGTTGGAAACAGGTTCTTCCGTTTCACCAATAATGCACACATTGTCGATGGCAAAATGGTCTTGGGGGTAGCGACTCTTGAAGCGGAAACGCATCTCGAAATGATGTGAAATCATCTCGGTTATTTCGCCAAGGAACCTTCCTGATTGGGCGTTCCAAGGCAAGAAAAGACTTTCCCATGACCAAGACACGCCATCACTTCTCATTTGACACTCGCCCTCGGTATCGCTCCAATTCTCCATATAATCATAGTCGAACATGACGAAAGCCCTTTTGTAGCCACGCAAATCTATAGCGGGTGAATGGAAACACTCTTCCATGTAATCTGTGCTGTTCAATTGGTTGGATTGGACATAGAGGTATGTAGAACCGTCAGGCGGAAAGTTGAGTTGCGGATTGGTGGCAGGCGACTCAAAACGCCATGGCTCCACAATATTGCCTTCGCTGTAAATGGTCCAGCCTTCAGGCAGTTGGCCATCATTAAAGTCGAAAACGGTTTGTTCAAAAAAATCAGGACTCACCCAGGTGGCATACCCCGTAGCACCCACTTCCAGTTTGAACGGTTTCTGCGCCTGAATATGCATCATCCCTCCTGCCATCAGCAGGAGCGCAAGCAGGGTGTAAAACTTCAAGTGTTTCATCGTATCATTATCTTATTCGTGTAAACATTTCCATCCGCATCCATAATGCGCACCAGATAAACCCCTTCCACCAATCCACTCAAATCAATCTCATTCGTCCTCCGAACCTTCTTCACCATCTGCCCAAGGGCATTGTAAACCCGCACCTCATCAGCAACAACACCTTCAATGCAAACAAGCCCATTGGCAGGATTGGGGAAAACAGCAACCTTTGTTCCATTTTCATTTTCGCCAACACCTTCCGTCTGTTTACAATACACAATGTTGTATGATTTTGAGGTTTCACCGTCGCTATAAACCGCCAAAACATGGTAATTCAATCGCCCTCCGCCTGAGTAGTTGTCGGTGTATTCCGTTTCGGTAATCAAGTCTTCACTGACCAAGGTCACACCTCTATAAATCTGATAACCAACAAGCACCTCATCGGGTTTCAATTCTGGCTCATTCCAACGAAGCGTAACGCTGTTTTCACCAAAATTTGTTATCTCACAATCCATAACAGGCGTATGGTGTTCCAACCAATCAGGCTTGAAATCGTGGAAATAGGTGGTTACCAAAGTATCGCCGTAGGAACGGTAATAGGCAATATAGCATCTGTCGCCTTGGGGTTCTTCAACTGGCGTACCCCACTCGGTAAAATTGTATGAAAGCGTGTCAAGGCAAACATAGAACACACCTGGCTCCCTGTCCAAAAACACAATTCCTCCATTCCTTATGTCAAAAAGGCAAAATATACTGTCATCAACTATAATGTCAATCGGATTCGATTCGGAATCAATCAAGGTTCGGAAATTGGTACCGTAATCGTCGCTGTAATATAATTTGGTGAATTTAGATGAATATCTTTGGCCGTATAACTCGCCTTCCATCGGCCCAATTCCAATATGATAGTTCCTCAATTCGTGAGGAAATGTCAGCGTATCTACGGTTTGGGAAAAATCTGTCGTGTAGAACCACCTGTCCGTACCTCCAATTTCTTTGTAATAGAACTCTCCGTGATTCCAACCTGCAACCTGTTTTGTGTAGACAGGTGTCGTAAAAGTGATGATTGTATCATCGAAGTGGGTGCCGTAATCATAACTTGCAATAAAGGAATAATTATACTCCTCGTCAGGTTCTAACTTGACAATCTCACCAGGCACATTCGCGAAACACCAATACGATGGTGGAGATGGAACCATATAATCGTCAACCGCTCTCCAAGTTTGTCCACAATCCTCGGTTACAAGGACTTTCTCCGCGACAGAATAATCCAAGTTGTAGAAATGTCCAGGAGCCCCATCATATAACACTTCTCCCATTCCCGACATGGTGGCAGTGTCAATCACCCATGTTAAATCGTCGTAAGTGGCGATAACATCAATATGGGCACCATGGTCGGTGAATCTGCAAAGATTGTATTTGTATCCCATAAAGGTATATTCATACCATTGTTTTTGGATGATGATTTCGCCTGGTTCCGTACCGATGAAAAGTTGCTCGGAGGATTGCGCTTGCATCGTCACCTCTCCCGTCATCAGCAGGAGCGTAAATAGGGTGTAAAGTCTTGTTGCTTTCATTTCAAAGTGTTTTTCTGTGTTATGCAGGCAAAATTATTCAAAAAAACACCAAAAAAGCTATCTGTCAAGCCCTAAAACGGTTTTGTCCCTATTATTTTCGGTTTTGAAATTTTCAATGTATTGAAATTCAAATGTTTATGGAAAATCGGATTTTGGGTTTGTCCCTATTTTTTTCTTGGTTTCAAGAGAAAAGACGAAACAATATACTGTCTGCAGCGGCCATAGATCCCAAGCCACCGCACTGCCAGCGCAGGGATGACATGTCCGCTGCAGCCTTGATGCTGAAGGTCAATAACGCAAAAGACCCACCCCTTTCGAGGCAGGTCTTTTGCTCGTTTTCTATTTAGGAACACGGATCCCACGGATTTAACGGAAATCCATCCGTGTCATCCGTGCTATCCGTGTTCAATGATTATCCGCGTTTCAGGATTACATCATCCCGTCCATTCCGCCGCCCATGGGCATAGGAGGTGTGGGAGGCGTAGGCTCCTTGTGGTTGCTGATGACGCACTCGGTGGTCAGCAGCATACCGGCGATGGAAGCAGCGTTCTCCAAAGCGACTCTCGACACCTTGACGGGGTCAATGACACCAGTGCTGAGCAAGTTCTCATAGACCTCAGTGCGGGCATTGAAACCGAAGTCGTTCTTGCCTTCCATGACCTTGTTGACCACGACCGAGCCTTCCAAGCCGGCGTTTTCAACAATCTGACGCAGCGGCTCTTCCAAGGCGCGCTTGATGATGGCGATACCCGTGGTCTCGTCCTCGTTTTCACCCTTCATCTTCTCGATGGCCTTGATGGCGCGGATGAAACCGACACCGCCGCCGGGGATGATACCCTCTTCGATGGCAGCGCGGGTGGCGTTCAAAGCGTCCTCAACGCGGTCTTTCTTTTCCTTCATCTCGACCTCGGAAGCGGCGCCCACGTAAATGACTGCCACGCCACCGGCCAACTTGGCCAAGCGCTCTTGCAGTTTCTCGCGGTCGTAGTCGCTCGTGGTGGTCTTGATTTGGGCCTTGATTTGGTTGGTGCGGCCTTCGATGTCCTTCTTGGCACCGTGACCGTTCACGATGGTGGTGTTGTCCTTGTTGATGCTGACCTTATCGGCCTGACCCAGCATTTGCAGGGTGGCATCCTCAAGTTTGTAGCCCTTCTCTTCGCTGATGACAGTTCCACCAGTCAGAATGGCGATGTCTTCCAGCATCTCTTTACGACGGTCACCGAAGCCAGGAGCCTTGACAGCAGCGACTTTCAGCGAGCCACGCAGACGGTTGACCACCAAGGTAGCCAAAGCTTCACCATCGATGTCCTCAGCGATGATGATGAGGGCACGACCCGTTTGCAAGGTCTTTTCGAGCACGGGCAGCAAGTCCTTCATCACGGAGATCTTCTTGTCGTAGATCAAGATGTAAGGATTCTCATAAACGGCTTCCATCTTCTCGGTGTTGGTGACGAAGTAAGGCGAGATGTAGCCACGGTCGAACTGCATACCTTCGACGACGTCGACATAGGTGTTGATGCCCTTGGCATCCTCAACAGTGATGACACCTTCTTGTTTCACCTTGCTCATAGCCTCGGCGATGAGACCGCCGATTTCGCTGTCGTTGTTGGCAGAGATGGTAGCCACTTGTTTAATCTTCTCGTTGTCGCCATCGACCTTCACTGACATCTTCTTCAGCGAAGCAACCACAGCGGCAACAGCCTTGTCGATACCGCGCTTCAGGTCGAGCGGGTTGGCACCGGCGGTGACGTTTTTCAGACCCGTAGCCACGATGCTCTGAGCCAATACGGTGGCGGTGGTGGTACCATCACCAGCGAGGTCGTTGGTCTTGGAAGCGACTTCCTTCACCAACTGGGCGCCCATGTTCTCAACGGGGTCGATGAGTTCGATTTCCTTGGCGACCGTCACACCGTCCTTGGTGATTTGGGGAGCGCCATACGACTTATTTGTTGACTGTTGAAGTGTTGAATTGTTGTTTTGTAGAGACGTAGCGCGCTACGTCTTTACACCAGATTAGATGATTGCAATGACATCGTTTTCACGCATAATCATATAATCTTTGCCGTCGAGGTGGAACTCGGTGCCAGCGTATTTGCCATAGATGACAGTGTCGCCGACCTTCAGGGTCATTTGGTTGTCTTTCGTGCCAGGACCCACGGCTACGACGGTTCCTTGTTGGGGTTTCTCTTTGGCGGTGTCGGGGATGATGATACCGCTAGCGGTTTTCTGTTCGGCGGCGGCGGGCTCGATGACCACGCGGTCAGCCAAAGGTTTAATTGATAATTTTGCCATTTTATTTGATGTTTAATTGTTGATTGTTTAATCGTTGAACTGTTGTCGCTTCGCGTCATTGCGAGGAGGAACGACAAAGCAATCTAGAATTATAGTTCTTTGTCTGGACTGCTTCGTGCCTCGCAGTGACGCAAAGCGCGTCAAAAAGACGACGCCTTTGTTAGTCATAATTCGTGCCAAAGTGGAAAATGGCAGGGTTTTGTCAGTCGGGGTGACAAAGTGACACAAAAAGGGCTTATCTTTGCGCTCGAATTCGACAACCATGTCCAACATTAACGACGAGCGGAAACTCAACGAGCGGTATAAGATGATGACGGAGCAGCCCGTCAGGCGGCTGATCCTCAAGATGGCTGTGCCGACCATCATTAGCATGCTCGTGACTACCATTTACAATATGGTGGATTCGTTTTATGTGGGTCATCTGAGCACCGAAGCCGTGGCAGGCGTGGGCGTTTCGTTTGCCTACATGGCCTTTATTAATGCTTGCGGATTCTTCTTTGGGCATGGCTCGGGCAACTACATCTCACGTGCCTTGGGAGCCAAGCAGGGACAGAATGCGGGGCGCATGGCTGCCACGGGGTTCTTCTCCCCTTTGATTCTGGGCGCTATTGCAGGCCTCATCTGCATGTTTTTCATATCGCCTTTGTCGCGGGCCATGGGCGCCACTGACAGCATCCTCCCCTACGCCAACAACTACCTCCGCTTCATCCTCCTTGCCACGCCTTTCATGATGTCGTCGCTGACGCTCAACAACCAACTGCGGTTGCAAGGCAACGCCCGCTTCGGCATGATTGGCATCGCCTCGGGTGCCATCCTCAACATCATTCTCGACCCCATCTTTATCTTTGTGCTTGACTTGGGTGTCAGTGGGGCTTCGTTGGCCACGGCAGTGAGCCAGTGCTTCGGCTGGTGCGTGCTGCTTTGGGGCACTTCGCGACCCGGCAATGTGCATATCAAGTTCAAGAACTTCACTCCTACCCTATACTATTACATAGAAATCACGCGGGGCGGCTTGCCTTCGTTGGCGCGACAGGCGTTGTCGGTAGTGGCCACCATCAGCCTCAACCGAATGGCTGTGCATTATGCCTTGCCCGGCAATGAAGCCTCCACCGTTGCGGCCTTCACCATCGTTTCGCGTATCACCCTGTTCTGCTTCGCCATCGTCATCGGGTTTGGACAAGGGTTCCAGCCCGTGTGTGGCTATAACTACGGTGCCAAACTCTATGCACGTGTCAAGGAGAGTTATATGTTTTGCATCACGCTTTCCACGGCATTTCTAATTGTCTTAGCCACCGTAGTCTATATCTTCGCTCCCGACATCATCTCATGGTTCCGTGGCGAGGACCCCGAGCTCATCCGCGTGGGCAGTCAGGCCTTGCGCTGGCAGTGCATTGCTTTCCCGCTGATGGGTATGTGCACTGCGACCAACATGCTGTTCCAGAACATCGGATACACTTGGCAGGCCACACTGCTCTCGATGTGCCGCCAAGGCTTGTATTTCCTGCCTGCGGTCTTCATCATGTCGTGGCTTTGGGGCATCACGGGTCTTGAAGCCGCCCAAGCCGTCGCTGATGTTTGCACCTTCTTGACCTCGTTGCCGTTTGCTGTGTGGATTAGTCGGATTCTCACCGTGAAGTCACAGCATAATGCGTGAAGATGGAAGACAAATTCAGCCGAATGAGGTTCTGAAAACAATAAATGGTTCCGAAAAAAAGTTCCCATACTCAGCGGAAAGTGGAAAAATTTGATAGATTCCGCTGAGTATAGGTATGCTTTTTATTTTTCAAAAAGAGCTTCTGAGGTGATTACTGCTTGAAATTCATCAGAATATGGATTTGGCTTCACACCACTGGCTGAAACAAGGATAAGATGGACAGCTTTGTCAGTGCCAGTCTCGGCGATGAGGCGGGAACGGCGGTTCTGGACTTTCTGTTCTTCCTCAGATGTCATTTCGTATGGTTGCTTGGTGTACTTCATCTCGCAGATGTCGATAACATTGTCATCGCGATCGATAAGCAAATCTATCTGCGCGCCTTTTCCATCAGAGGTGGCAGGCTGATGCCAGGAGCACACACGGCTAATAATACCGAAAATACTGAGGGCTTTCTTAATCTGAGTGACATGCAGAAGACAAACACGCTCAAAAGCGAGTCCGCACCAGTTATAATAAATTGGCGAACCCATCTGACGCGACCAAAAATACTCATCGCCGCCAGTGTTCTGTTGTATGAAACGATAATAGAAGAGTGTGTAAGAGTCGATGAGTTGGAAGACAGCACTTTTTATTTTCAGCCCGAAGTTGGTGTACTTTCTGACAAAACCACAAGCTTCGAGGTCTTGCAATATCTCGGAAAGCCGTCCGTTGTCTTGGAGATGTGCCTCGCTGATGATTTCATCACGGGTCATGCCGATACGTTTGCTGCCTAAAGTCTGAACGACAGTAATGTAAGGGTCGGGATTTTTGAACAGCGAAGCGTAGAGTGCATCAAATTCATCGTGGAGTTCCCCATCGGGATTAAAAAAAAGATTGTCGATATTCTGGGCAAGACTAAAGCTGCGCTCGAGTTTTGACCAATAATAAGGAATGCCACCCATAATCATGTAACACTCCATAAGTTGTCGGCGGTTCATACCAAGTTTGCGGTGGGTGGCATACCGCTCGCATTCGTTGAGCGTGAATGGCTGCAGGTGAATCTTTGTATTGACACGGTTATGCAAGCCTCCTTTGTTTTTGAGTATTTTCTTGATAATCCAAGAGGTGGCACTACCGCAAACGATAAGCACCACGTCCTTACGGGCCGACGCCCATCCGTTCCAGAAGTTCTCGAGTGCGGGAATAAATCCGGAACGCTGAGTGTCCATCCAAGGCAGCTCATCAATGAAGATGATTTTTTTGGATTCCGTTGACTGGCGTATGATCTCCTTTAGAGCTTCGAAAGCATCGAGCCATGTGCGAGGCAGGGTGGCTTTTTTGAGCCCGTACTCGCGTAGGGAAAGGCGCCACGCTGCGAGTTGTTTCTTCATAGGAGACTTGGCCAGTCCAGTATGGTAGAAGGTAAAACTATTGTTGAATGTTTCGCGTATCAAGTAGGTTTTTCCGACACGACGACGGCCATAAACTGCCACAAACATCGAGTCCTCTTCGCCAATGGCCTGAAGCAGGCGTTGTTGTTCTTTTTCTCTTCCAATAAGCATAACGATAGTGTTTTTCGTCTGCAAAGATATGAAAAAATATGCCTATACTCAGCGGAAAGTGTAAAAATTTGATAGATTCCGCTGAGTATAGACACTTTTTTCTGTTTTTCGAAAAGAGCTTCAGAAGTGATTACAGCTTGAAATTCAACGGAAAAGGAAAGGATTTCATTTTATTCTGATCCTAAAATTCCCAAAAGTGTCCATAACTCGAAATTTTGTTGAGATATGGACACTTTTGAATGTTATGGTCAGAACAAATGGGACATAACAACCATAAACAAAGCGGCTGCCACGGTGCTTCGACAGGCTCAGCAACCTTGTGACAGCCCTACACCATCCCGCCCAGGCTGTAGGGCTATCGTACCACGGCAACCGCATTATTCATTCGCGCATTGCAAATGCTGATATTTTGGCCTTCCGAATTGTAAATTCGGAAGAACGGGAGGACGGGGAAAAGGAAAAAAAAGCCACCCTTTTGCTCCATTATAGAGTCTTTAGATGGCTTTGGAAATTACTTGAATGGTAAGCTCTGCTTTGCTTAGGGTTTATTCCGCATTGCAGACAAGACGGACAGATAACCCTTCGTACCGATTATTACGAGATAGGAACGAAGTATAATTATATATATCGCTAAATGTTAAATTACATGAAAAAAAGTTATAATCAATATGATATGAAGCAGACCAATAATGGCCAAATGAACCAGGAGACTCTATTGATGTTCCATTTCGTTTACCAGCTGCAGGAAGAAATATTGCTCCGTTTGATTCAAAAAACTCAGTCCATTCCGAACCCGAAATTGTATTATTATATGTAGTTCCGGCTTCATTTGTATGGATTAAACCATAGATTGAACTATCCCAATTATCTGGCAGTAAAATAACACCTTTTACTCCATTTACTTTTGCTTTTGCAAAGCGTATGCCTAAAGACGTACTCCTTGTATCAAACACATATTCCCACTCATCTTTAGTTAAAGTTCTCCACATGTTTTCCTGACCTCCACCGTTGCTAATTGGATTAAAGCCCCAATCAGCCATACCAGTTTCATCATTTAGATTAAAATTAAAGAAACCATACGCATAATAATGATTATAACTACTGCTAATTGACCAAGGCTGATAACACTCTGCTCCATGATTATAACCACTTGTTCCCCAACCAAATAGATCAATCCACCCACTATATGTGGATGAAATACTGTTGTTACTGCTTCCACCAACATTTCCGTAATTATATCCATCTGATAAAGTACCTCCAACATAATTCCATTGAAGTTCCGCAAAACGCCAAGTATTTGTGTTTGCTTGATATTGCAGATTACCTTTTGAGAAATAGACTTGCTTTGTATCACTTACCGAAAACAAGCCTTTTATTGCACCAACAGGAATACTACCACATCCGATTGTCAAAGAAATGCCCTCTGCCAAATAACCATTTTCAGTAATTGCAGGAATCTCTGGTCGTATTCCAGAACAAGACCCGCTCTCTGAATAAACCGATCCCTCCCCTCCTTCCTCCAAAGCCTCTTGCGGCAGCAAGATAACCCATTTCTCAACATTCTCGCCACTTCCAGCAGGCAACATAATCACGCCTTCGCCATCTTTGCTGGGTGTCATCGTGTTTTGCGTGAAATCCACCGTCACTTTGTTTTTCATTCCAGTAACGCATATTGGTGAATTTGAAGGCGTAGTTACATTGAACTTCACCAAAGCACACTTGTTCAACAAATGGGCGGAATAGGCAGTTACTCCAGAAACATAGTTTTCGTTAGATGCAGCACAAGAAATCACGGGCAAATGCTCCGTTTGGTCACTGATGATGACAGAACATTCTTCCGTTGTGCCAACGGAAAGGGTTTCTTGTGGGGTTACATTGCCGAGGAAATAGAACTGCAAAGGTTGGTTTTCAGTCGGGTTGGTGATGTTGCCACTGAAATTGGTGCCATTGTGAGTCAAGAATCCGACATATTTGCTACCACTGCCCACATAAATCTTGTCGCTAGTTTCAAAATCGACCGTGCCCGTATTGGGATTCACCACCACTTTTGAACCGTTGTTTTGTTTCACATCAAGAGTGATGGTCACGACCTCATCGTTGGAAGTCAGTTGTCCTTCGTTTTTCTTGCATTGCGACATCATCATGGCCAATGCAAAAGCCATCAGAATCATACTGATTTTCTTCATTTTATTTTCTCCTTTTTACTTTTGTTGTTTCTTTTGCTTGTTTATTGCTGCATAGCCTGCACTGGCCAAAAGCAGGGTGAATAGTCCACTTCCAAGCGGTGCGCCAAAGGTTTGGTTGGTAACATTCACGCCATCGGTCGGATTGCCGAAAGTCTGATTGGTGACAATGCTTCCGTCAAAGGGATTGCCAAAGGCTTGGTTGGTCAAGGATGTCGCAACGCTGTTCTGAGGTCCCGCAGGTTCCTCGCCGCGTTGGAACAAACTGCCTTGAGCAGTTGCTGCCATCGGAATAGACAATGTCATTACCATTGCCAACATTTGCAGTTTCTTCTTTGTCTTTATGTTTCGCATGTTTTGAAACCATTTTTTGCCCTTTGGCTCGAATGGGCAGTTATGAAAAAGACTACAGAGCGGAGCCTCCCAAACTTATCCTTATTTCTGTCAGTTGGGTCTGGACTCCCATAAGAAGGAAAATACGAATAAAGGTACTGCTCCGCTGTTTATGTTGTGTTTGTGAAACGCAACACAACAGCGAAAGCAACCTCTTCTCTTAACCTCCTTCTTAAGCAAATTGTCCAGATTCACTGACAAGGAATAAAGCGAAGAATGCGCTTTCTCTGGCCGTTCCGATTTCTCCCGGAATGGCAGGGGCAAAAATAGGTAAAATTTCTTTTGGGTGGAAGGAAAAGTAGCAAATCTTTCATAAATCTGCCAGAAATGCCGTTTCCATTTGGAGAATATTGGTATTTTTGCGGCATAAAACAAATTGGAAACATGACAGCATTAGAATTAAATGCGGAATTGTACCGCGCAATGGGTGAGATTGCCGATGATGAGACTTTGTTGGTCAAGGTGCTGAATTTTGTGAAGGGACTTACCCCCACAAAAAAAGGCAAGGATGAGGAACCAAAATCTGACTGGGCCAATCGTTTTTCGGGTGCCTGGAAAGATAGCCGGTCAGCAGAAGAGATCATCCAAGACATCCGCGAAAGCAGGACTGACAACAGCAGGGAGGTTAGTCTATGAACGGGTATTTGCTTGACACAAGCATCTGTGTTTACCTCTTTCGAGGAAATCGCGATGTAATGCAACGGTTGGCATAAACAACGACTAAGCCAAAGATAAACCTCCAAAAACCTTACCGCGAAGTCACTTTATAACGCGTGACCTTCCCATCTTTCCAAGTACATTCCACCACCTTATTACCACGGGCGCATAGCCCTTTGAAATGACCGTCTTTCCATACCGAAGGTAAGGCGGGCAGCAATTCTATTTCGCCATCATGGCTTTGCAGCAACATCTCGGCAATGCCTGCCGCGCCGCCGAAGTTGCCGTCAATCTGGAAAGGCGGATGGGCGCAGAAAAGGTTGGGATAGGTGCCTGCTGAATGGCTCCCGTCAAGATGGACTGCCGGTTCGAGTAAGTTCCTTAAAAGCCGATAGGCATGGTCGCCGTCGTGAAGTCGTGCCCAGAAGCAGATTTTCCATGCTCTTGACCAGCCTGTGCCTTCATCGCCACGATGACGTAAGGTCTCGCGGCAGGCATCCATTAATTCTGGCGTTTTCGATTGGGTCAGCATTGTGCCAGGATACAAGCCAAACAAGTGCGAAACATGGCGGTGTTGTGGCTCCACTTCCTTGTAGTCTTTCAGCCATTCCTGCAAATACCCCTGCCCACTGACCTGCATAGGTGGAAAATGGGATTTGGCGTCGCGGATGCTGTCGGAAAAAGCCTCATCGATACCCAAAATCTCTGCTGACTGACAAACAGCATCATACAACTCGCTTACAATCTGCACATCCATAGTGCTGCCCATGCACACACTGACAACAGTGCTGTCGTTAAGCCAGAAAGCGTTTTCGGGTGATGTAGTCGGGGCAGTGACAAGCCAGCCGTGTTCGGGTTCCTCTATCATCGCATCAAGGAAAAACTGCGCCGCCTCTTTCATTAATGGATAGGCTTCTCGCAAAAATGCCGTGTCCTGCGTGAACTCAAAATGCTGCCATGCGTGGAGGGCAAGCCAAGCCCCGCCGGTGTTGGTGGCGCCCCATGAAGGGTGCTCGCCAGGTGCCGTGAAGCCCCATGGGTTGCAGACCACATGGGCGGTCCAGCCTCGTGCACCGTAGAAATCGCGAGCCGTCTTACTTCCTGAAGGCATTAATCCCTCAGCAAAGTGAATTAATGGCAAATGCAGTTCCGAGAGGTTGCAAACCTCGCAGGGCCAGTGGTTCATCTCCACATTGATATTCAGGTGGTAGTCACCATTCCATGGGGTCTGGATGGTATTGGCCCACAGCCCTTGCAGGTTGGGTGGCAGCAAGTCCTCGCGTGTGGAGCTGATGAGCAGATAACGCCCGTAATGAAAATAACAGGTAGGCAGCCATGGGTCGTCGTTGACAAGGAAGTCTTTCCAATGGTCTTCCAAAGTCAGGTCTTGTTTTTCTTTTGGGTCGCCAATTACCAACTCCACGCGGTCGAACAGCTCGTGATGGGCTTTCAGATGGTCGTTTTTCACGGCATCAAAGCCTTTATTAATGGCTTTTTGCAGGTGCTCGTTGACGTATACCTTGGGGTCGGCGCATAGAAAATCGGTGGCGGCACAAAAGTAGATAATCGTTTCGTGGTCTGTGGTGACCGTTTGTGCTTTGGCGTAGTAATGCATCCCTTCCACGCCTTCCACGTTGCTGTCCAGCTGGCCAAACATAATGACGCTGTCAGCATAGGTGAAAACCTCTGCTTTTTCAGGACGGGAGAGGTTTATCGTAAAAGAAGAGCAGGTCGTTGAGCCTGTCGATACGCCGTCAATAATTACGGTCGGCCCTTCGACAGGCTTAGGGACCCTAGATTCAACGGGCTCAGGGACCTTAACTCTTATTACTGCCACATCATCCAAACGGGAGATAAAAGACTCTCGTTCGTAATGCTGGCCGCCTTTATCAAAAGAAACCTTCTGGATGGCATCATTGAGGCAAAGCGTTCGCCTATAATTGGTTCCAGTATCGGCATTGGGATAATGATATTCTATTGTCATATTGCCCAAAGTCTGATAGCACCCAAAAGGCACCTTGGCGCCTTGGCCATGACCCGAGCCTTCGCCACCACAGACAAAGGTTTCGTACATCAGGTTTTGGGCTTCGTCGTTTTTGCCTTCCTTCAAAAGTCGTTGGATTTCGGGTAGCGACTGCAAAGCCTTGGGGTTGCTGTCGTCACTCGGTGCGCCCGACCATAAAGTGATGTCATTCAGCACGATGGTCTCCTGCTCCACCCCACCATCGGGCATCATACCGAGGTGACCGTTGCCCAAAGGGAAACACTCTTCCCAAATTTGGGCGGGGGCGGTACAAGTCAGGTTCCAGAGCTCTTTCGAGGGATGTTTTTGGCAACCGAAAAACACGAACAAGGGGATGATGAAATGAAGGAGGCGCTTCATGGATGGATTGTTTCCTGCAAAAATACCAAAAAAAAGACACCAAATATGCCCAATTATACACTCATTGTTCATTAAAAAATAAACAACTGTTATCCAACAATTTATCCGACAACAAATGACAACAAACGATTACAGTCGACTACAAACGTTTAATCAACGGTTAGTTCTTGACTATTGGTGTTTCTTTGTGGCACAATCCTAAATATAAATAAACGACTATGGAAGCACAAGACAACAAGACCATTGAAGTCCCTAGGGGAAACACCAAAGAGGACATCAAAGCAAGAGAACACATTATTTCCGATGTCTATAGACGTTGGTATGAAACGAACCCTTCAAAAGCAGTTTTTAATGCTAATCTAAACGATAGCATAAATGTCAGGTATTTGTCAATTACTGAAACCATTCGTCATGCTGCAAAGAACTTTCTTTCAACATTGGCGGTACTGCAACTTGATATCATCTTAAAAAGTGCCTATCAAGTCGGTGAACCTTCCCCAATAAAAAAGGGCATCAAGAATCAGAGTGAGTTTTCAGAAATGATCATTATGGAATGCCCTTTGATTGGCATAGGAACCGCGAAACTTACCGTTGGGGTCAAAAAGAAGTCAGGAATGAAGATTCAGTATTGTATCACCGCGCTAAATACATAAAAAACCGACGGAGTTACAAAGGGGCTTGCTATCCGGCATTTCCCGTCCGTCGGTGTATAATCAAAACGCAGTTAATCCATGCCGAAGCCAATCTGCGTTTCACGCTGCAAAAATACAACTATTTTCTCAATCCACAAGTTTTTGCTTCAAAATCCCGCCAACTGCATGGTCACGGTAGGAATCAGCAGCAAAGCCCCGATAACAACCAACACGAGGATGAACTTCCAGATGAAACGCACCCACTTTTCCCACGGGATGCGGGCCACGCCGAGGGCAGCCATCAAGACGCCGCTGGTGGGGGTAATCATATTGGTGAAACCGTCGCCGAACTGGAACGCCACCACCGTGGCCTGCCGCGAGATGCCGATCAAGTCGCTGAAAGGTGCCATGATGGGCATGGTAATGGCAGCCTTGGCCGAACCGCTCGGAATGACAATATTAATCAAGGTCTGGATGCCATACATGATTTCCGCCGAGGCGATCTTGCCCATGTTGCTCATCGACTTGGAGAGGCCATAAAGGATGGTGTCGATGATGCCGCCGTCCTGTAGGATAATGACGATGCCGCCCGCCAAACCCACGATGACTGCCGCAGAAAGAATGTCGCCCATGCCTTCGAGAAACAGCTTCGCAATATCGCTCGCGCTTTTGTCGACGGACAAGCCGCTTGCGATGCCGAGCACCAAGAACAGCGATGCGATTTCCATGATATACCACTCATAACCCAACACACCAACCACCAAGAAATACACCGTGGCAAAGAGCAAGGTAAGGACAAAATAATGCACCGTTTTGCGAAGCGTGATGATGCTCAACAGGACAAATACTGCCGTTCCGATGGGGAGCAAGGGCAATGTAGTTTCGCTATTGCCGATTTTCAAGGTAGTCATCGGATAAAGCACCGAGAACACGATTAATACTGCCGTCAAGAAGGCGAAGACAAACCAGGCCTTGCGGGGCGTGTAGCGCTCCAATTCCTCTTCCTTCACCTCCGCCGACTTGCGCCAATAGACATCGTCTTCGTACATGATGGACGACTGCGGGTTTTTCTTCACCTTGTTGGCATACCACAACACGAAAATGATGCCCACCACGGTCAAAATGGCCCAACAGACTGCACGATAACCAATACCCGTGAATAGCGGAATCTCTGCGATGCCTTGTGCGATGCCGATGGTGAACGGATTAAGCATGGCACCCGAGAAACCAATGTGGGCGGCCACGTACACCATGCAAAGACCCACGATGCTGTCGTAACCCATCGAGACCGCCAAAGGTATGATAATCAAAGCAAAGGCAATGGTCTCCTCACTCATGCCGAACACGCTACCGAAGAGGCTGAACAAGAGCATAATAAGGATGATGACGACATTGTTCACCCCTATCTTGCGCATCAGCTTCCAGCGTTCGAGGCGCTTAGTGAACTTCAGAAACGACAAGATGCCCATATCAATGGCCTTGCTCTTGTTCATGATCCAGAAAGCGCCACCAATGATTAATATGAACACGATGATGTTACCCTGCTTGACGAAACCTTTGTAGAATGCCGAAAAAATCTGCCAAGTTTGGGGCTCGGCATGGAACTCATTGCCGCCAATTGCCTCCGGCAATTGGTCAGCATAATAAAATGTCATCACCGTCTCATCGCCAACCTGCTCCGAGACATATTTCCCTGGTGGGATAATCCAAGTGAGCACCGCAGCAATAACGATGATAAAGAAAACGATAACGAAGGTATGTGGGACTTTGCGCTTTTTCATCGTGTTCCAAATTTAACTATGTTTAATCTTTGATTTGTGGGGCAAAGGTATTGAAATAATCCCTATTTTTGCACCAAATTGAAAATTCAACGGAGTTAAATCTTAAATTTGAACAAAAATGAAGAAAATTCTGACTCTCTTATTGATGGCCGTCTTAGCGACTTTTGCCATGCCTGCCACGGCTCAAGAAAAGAAGATGTTCACTCCTGCCGACGCTTCCTACAACAACCGCGCAGTCTATGCCCAACGACCCAACCAACTGAAATGGATTGGCAACTCTGAGATTCTGATGCAGGTGAAGGACAAAGAAATAGTAACCACAATGCCTAGCAGCAAGAAAGAAGCCACTTTCCTCACCCTTGACGAACTGAACGGCTACAAAAAAGGAGAAAGCGTCAACGACCTGACACGCATTCCCCAATTGACATGGATCAACGATTACCAGGCCTATTATTATGGCTTAAGCGAGAGTGGCATCACGCTTAATAAGATGGACATAAAGAGCAAAACCATCGAATCCATCACATCGATTCCTTCAGGTGTTGCAAACCAGAATATCTGTGAGTCCACGCTGAATGTAGCCTATACCATTGACAACAACCTCTATGTGGCCAAAGGTGACAAACAGATTCAAATCACCGACAATCCTGAAGGTGTGGTGGCCGGACAAAGCGTGCACCGCAACGAGTTCGCCATCAACGGCGGCATTTTTTGGTCGCCAGACGGCAAACTCCTCGCCTACTACAGCATGGACGAGCGCATGGTGACCGACTATCCTTTAGTAGACATCACTGCACGCATCGCCACGGCCAAACCCATCAAATACCCCATGGCGGGCATGACAAGCCACCAGGTGACGCTGCACATCTACAACATCGCCACGGGTAAAGAGGTTGTCGTCAAGACTGGCGAACCGGCTGAGCAATACCTCACCGCCATCACTTGGAACCCAGACAACAAGCGCATCTACATCGGCGTGCTCAACCGCGAGCAGAACTATCTGAAATTCAACGAATACAGTGCCATCACAGGCGACTTCATCCAAACCATTTTCGAAGACCGCGACGAGCAATATGTGGAACCCCAAGGTCCCGCCTACTTCCTGCCCAACAACTCCGACCAGTTCATCTGGAAAGCTCAGCGCGACGGCTACTATCACCTCTATCTTTACAGCATCAGCAAGAAGGCCGTGAAGCAACTCACCCATGGCGACTTCGTCATCACCGACTTTAACGGCTTCTCGAAAGACGGCAGCAAGATCTACTACCGCTCCACTGAGGTCAGCCCGCTCGAGCGCCACTGCTACATGATGGACATCAAGAGTGGCAAGGTGACAAAACTCACCAAGGAACACGGCACCCACAACATCGTGCCTTCGGGCAACGGCAAGTATTTCCTTGACTTCTACACCAGCACCGATGTACCTTACAATGTCGACCTTCAAGACAACAATGGAAAACTGGTCAAACGCCTGCATGAGGCCGAGAACCCGCTGAAAGACTACAACATCGGTGTGACCGAACTTGGCACGCTGAAAGCCGAAGACGGCCAGACGCTCTACACCCGCCTCATCAAGCCTTATAACTTCGACGCTTCAAAGAAATACCCTGTCATCGTTTATGTGTATGGCGGTCCTCATGCCCAACTCATCACCGATGAATGGACAGCTGGTGCAGGCATCTACCTCAACTACCTCGCCCAAGAAGGCTTCCTCGTCTTCACCCTCGACAACCGTGGCTCCGCCGACCGTGGCGAGGCCTTTGAGCAGTGCATCCACCGCCAGTGCGGTCAACTTGAGATGCGCGACCAGTTGGTGGGCATCAATTGGCTGAAGACCCTGCCCTTTGTTGATGCCAACCGCATCGGCAGCGACGGCTGGAGCTATGGCGGCTTCATGTCGACCTCGCTGAAGATCAACCACCCCGAAGTGTTTAAGGTAAGCGTGGCAGGCGGCCCCGTGTTGGATTGGAAGTACTACGAAATCATGTACGGTGAGCGTTACATGGACACGCCACAAGAGAACCCTGATGGCTACGAACTGACCAGCCTCGAAAACAAGACCGACAAGCTGGAAGGTAAGCTCCTGATGATTCACTGCACTACTGACGATGTCGTAATGTGGCAACACAGCCTCGTCTTTGTTGAAAACTGCATCCACAACGGCAAGCAGTTAGACTATTTCGTCTATCCCGGCCACGGCCACAATGTTGCTGGTCCCGACAGAGCACATCTGATTACTAAGATTACGCAGTATTTTAAGGATAATTTGTAATGGATTGTAGGACTGTCGTACCACAGCAGCCACCTTGGGTTTTCCAAGTGCGGCTGCCACAGTGTGACAGCCCTACAGCCAACAAACAACAAAGCCCTCCGCTGTAATAATAGCAGAGGGCTTTTTCACTATCTAATAATCTTAAATGGATGGTTGGGTCCTTGAGCTTGTCGAAAGGCCCGACTTGTAATAAACCGGCCCTTCGACTGGCTCAGGGACCTTGACTTTAGAAATAAAGGTCTCTCTCGCCCTTCTTGATGCGCTCAATACGGCTCTTCAACTCGTCCAAGAACTTCGGGTCGACATTCTTGAAGTTGTTCTCGATGCACTTCCAACCTTTGGCAGCGACTTCAGGAGTGGCATAGTCCACCAGATACTCGCTCAAAGTGAGGATGGCATTCGGAGTGCAGTAACGCTTGATGAAGCCTGGCACACTGAATTCCATGAAGTGCTCGCCCGTGCGACCCAGACGGTAGCAGGCAGTGCAGAAGCTCGGGATGAAGTCGTGGTCGAGGAGCTTGTCGATGATGTCGCCCAATGAGCGGTCGTCACCGATCTTGAACTGTTCGCGGTGGAGGTTCTGGTCCTCCTGCTTGTCGCTGTTCTTCTCCTCTTCCTCGTGGTGGTATTTGTAGTCACCAATCTGCAGGTTGGTGCCACCGTCGATTTGCGAGATGCCGTATTCGATGGCCTTGGCGCGGAAGGCGGCGTCCTCACGGGCGGTCAGAATCATGCCAGTGTAAGGAACAGCCAGACGGAAGATGGCAATGATCTTCTCGAAGGTGTCGTCGTCGACAAAATATTTCTTGTCGATGTTCAGGCCCGAAGCGTCCTTGATACGCGGGAACGAGATGGTGTGCGGACCCACATTGAAGCAAGCCTCCAAGTGGTTGGTGTGACGAATCATGGCCAACACCTCATAACGCCAGTCGTACAAACCGAAGAGGATGCCAAGGCCGTTGTCGTCGATGCCGGCCTGCTGGGCTCGGTCCATCGAGGTGAGGCGGTAGTTGTAGTCGCCTTTCTTGGTATTAATGGGGTGGTATTCGTTGTAGATCTCGGGGCAATAGGTCTCCTGGAAGATCTGATAGGTGCCGATGCCCGCCTCTTTCACGATGCGGAAGCCTTCCACATCCAAAGGAGCGGCGTTGATGTTGACACGACGGATGCTGCCCTTGCCTTTCTTGGTGGCGTAGGTCACCTTCACGGTGTGAGCGATGTACTCGGGCGAATATTTCGGCGACTCGCCATAAACGAGGATGAGGCGTTTCTGGCCGTCGTCTTCAAGAGCCTCCACATTGCGGATGAGTTCTTCATCGGTCAGCGTGGTGCGGATCTGCTCCTTGTTGGAGGAACGGAATCCGCAATAAACGCAGTTGTTGACGCAATAGTTACCCACATACAGCGGGGCAAACAGCACGATGCGGTTGCCATAGATACGGCGTTTCAGCTCGCGGGCACCTTCCTTAATCTCTTCCACCAGCGCGGGGTCGGTGGTGTTGACGAGGACGGCTGTCTCCTCCATCGTCAGGCGGTTCTTGTCCAACGACTTCTGGATGATTTCGTGCACACGCTCAGGAGTGCTCTTGGTGTTGTTGATGTAGTCCCAAATCTCTTCCGAGGAGATAAACGGGCGGTTAGGCTCGTCGGGGATACGACATTTTTCGGGATGGAATTGCATATCAGTTGTCAGTTTTAAGTTGTTCAGTTGTCAGTTGTAGGGCTGTCACACTGTGGCAACCGTACATTTTTAATTATACACGTTTTTCAGCAGCGCCGACTTCACCTCGATGCCTTCGATGCGACCCAACTGGCCCGTGAGGGAACCAATCTCATCGGTGGTACCTTCGAAAATGACGGAAATGATGCTGTAATTACCACGGGGAAAGCCTTGGCGGCAGATGATGATGCCTGCGTGACGAGATAGCACCGCGTTGACTTGTGGCGCGGCTTCACGGTTTCCCACATAAATAAGGACTGAGCCTATTCTCCTTTCCATTTGAAT
>CADCJI010000022.1 GCA_902801625.1 uncultured Bacteroidia bacterium
GCGCACCTCTTCCCATTCCGAACAGAGAAGTTAAGCCCCGCCGCGACGATGATACTGCGGGAGACCGTGGGAAAGTAGTTCGCCGCCCACCCTAAACGGAGAGCCCGTCAGCATATGCTGGCGGGCTTTACTGTTTACGAGCCCCACACGGCAACGTGTGGGGTAAATAGGATGCCGTGTCTTCGACACGGGCGCTGCCGCACAATTGAGGCTCTTCCCTACCCCTTCCCAACCTTTCCACTATTTAAATCGCTTCATTCCCAAATTTTTACTACTTTTACAGCCAAATTTGGAAGTATGGGCAGAAGATTGGTATTTGTACTTATTTTGATGATTACCAACCTATTAGGATTTTCACAAAATCCTACGCAAGATAGCATTGCCCCGAAAAAGCCTTCTCCCACCCCACCCCAACCCATCGATTCCACCCTCGTCACTTACAATGCCTATCCCTTCGACAGCATCTTCCTGAACGCCTCCAAAGTCGTCGACACCTTGACATTCCATGCGGCTGAATTCGACTATCTGCAACACGGAAACACCATCTACAGCACTTTGAGCAACACAGGAATGGCTCATAAGTCGATGAGATTCAATCATCTGCATCAGGCTGGATTTGACATGACCCTACCCGCCTTTCCCGCCCTCATGCAGAACGAAAGCAACATGCTATCCTACCAGTCCGTCCTACCCTACTCCGAAATCCGTTACCTGATGACCGTCGGCGACCTGGAACAGCATTTTCATGTAAGGTTCGGCAGACAAGTCACTCCTCGCCTGCTGATATCCTTCGCCTTCGACACCGACTATGCTCCCGCCACCTTTATCAACAACAAAACCATCAACAATGTTTTTTGGGTCAATGCCAAGTATATCACCCAAAACGAACGCTATGGCGTGGGAGCCTATTGGTATCGCAACAAACTCGAGATGGGCGAAAACGGCGGCATCGTCAACGACGAGAACTACATCTCACATACCGAATCCGACAACTCGGTCATCCCTGTCAACCTGAATAATGCCACCAACTTCATCATTTCCAGTGGGATAGGATTCGAACAATATTTCAATCTCCTATCGAAAAAGACGGTGAAGATAAAGAAAGAGACTTCCTCTATTGAAATTGATTCCGTCCATACCCTTCCCGCAGCCAACGACAGTCTCACGATTGACACTTTGGCATTGGACAGCCTCTCAATTGACACTTTGTCCTTAGATAGCATCAAAAGCACTGTAACTCAGGAAGTTGTGCAAGAAACAAAGGATAGGAAATTCACTCTTGGAAGGATTTGCCACAGCTTCAGTTATCTGAACAACAAGTTGTACTATAACGAAACCTCTCCTTCCGCTGCTTTCTATCGGCCTTTCGACACCTTGCTCAACACCACGAAAACAACGGATACTACATTGGTCAGAGCCATCAGAAACACGCTGAAATGGAGCAGTTTAGGATACAAGAAGTACAATGATGACATACCTTTCTATGTGTATGCAGGAGTTAATCACGGATTCTATACAGTGAAGCATTTCGACTATCTTGAGAACGAAACCACACTTTCACGCAACTACAACCAATTGAGCGTCAACGGTGGCATCATCATCAACCTGTTCAAATCGACACGCATCACCGGACAAGGCGAGCTCGTTACTTTGGGCTATCAAATCGGCGATTTCGACCTCAAGGGACAATGGAAACAGTTCTTGGGGACAACGGCCAAAAACTTCGGTTTCGCTACCTTTAATGCGGAAATCAAGCGACAAAGCGCCAACTGGTTTGAGGAAAGCTACACATCGAACCATTTCCGCTGGGAGAATGACTTCAATGCTTCCACTTACCTGACTTTCGACTTGAAATACAACTACAAGAGTTATTGCATCGGTCTCAAGCAGACTACGATTTCCAACCTAATCTATTTCGGAACTGATGCCCGTCCGACCCAGTCTGACGACATGTTCAGCATCCGTGAGGCCTATCTCAGTTTCTACCAAAACCTCTGGCGATTTGAGTTTGAAGGCTTTGCCAGCCTGCAAAAGTCGAGCAACGAAGAGGTCATGCACCTCCCCTTGCTGCTAGGACAACTGAGAATCGGGTATTCACAACCTGTATTTCACAGAGTGGCCACCCTTCATCCAAGCATTACGGTGCGTTATTTCACCAAATACTACGCCGACGCCTACATGCCTGCTACCCGAACCTTCTATCTGCAAAACGAGGTTGAGATTGGCAATTTCCCGTTCATCGACCTTGCCATTTCGCTCAAAGTCAAGAAGGCTCATATCTTTTTTGTCTACAGCAACATGTTCCTACTCACAGGCAACTACAATTCATTCATCGCTCCTCACTACCCCATGCGCGACAGCAAGATTTTCATCGGAATCAACTGGAGACTCTTCAATTAAACAGAGACCATGCTTCAAACAGAACTCATACCCACTACCAACACCCTGTCGAGAGTCACTGACACCATCGCTACTGTGTCTGACACCCTCAAGCACCATCATGCCGTGGAAAATGTCTTGGAGCAGGTATCGACCAACAGCTCGTCAAGAGAGATTGGGCTGACCATCGCCATCATCGGCCTACTTATCTTTACAGCCCACCTTTTCAGCGAAATCTTCAGCCGCAAACGCATCCCCGATGTCTTATTCCTTATTATTATTGGTTTGCTCATCGGTCCCGTATTCCACTGGATTTCGCCAGAGAGCTTGGGCAATGCGGGCAGTCTGTTTTCAGGCATCACCTTGGTCACCATTTTGTTTGAAAGTGGTACCCAATTGCGATTTGCAGCACTGAAAGACTCGTTTGGAGGTGCCTTAAAGCTCACAGCATTGAACTTTATCTTCTCTGCAGTTGCTGTCTGGCTGGTAGGATGGCTTGTGTTGAAAATCGACCCTGTGATAAGCATGATTTTAGGCTGTGTCCTGGGTGGTACCGCATCAGCGGTTGTCATTCCTATTGTGCGTCAACTGAGGATGTCAGAAAAACCCGCCATCATGCTCATCCTTGAAGCGGCCATCGGTAATGTGTTCAGCATCGTTCTGGCCTTGGCCCTGATGCAGGCCATCAAAAGCAAACACTTGGAGTTTGGCGCTATTCTCGGCAACATCTTTTCCTCCTTTATCCTGGCCACGGTGATGGGACTCATCGGTGCCATCTTTTGGGCCTTGATTCTCGACCAGATCCGCAACATCAAATACTCCATTCTGACGACACCCGCCTTCGTTTTCATCATCTATGGCATCAACGAGTGGATGGGCTTCAGTGGCGCCATCGCAGCCTTGGCGTTCGGCATAGGCTTGGCCAATATCGACACCATCTATAATGCCTGGCTCAAGAAATTCATCAAAAAAGTGCCAGTCAACCTGAATGAGACCGAGCGTTCGCTGTTCTCGGAACTCGTCCTCCTTCTAAAGACTTTCTTCTTCATCTATGTGGGCATATCCATCCAACTGAAGCAATGGCAGCCCATCGTCATCGGATTGGGAATCAGCGTATTGCTTTTCATCATCCGCATTCCTGCCGTTCGTTTTGCCATTTCGAAAAAGGACAACATTCCTGATAAGGAACTGGCTTTCATGTCGGCACTCAACCCGAAAGGTCTGACCGCTGCTGTATTGGCCACACAAGCCCTCATCTATATCCCTGATCTTGAGGTCGCCATGTTCATCAGAAACATCGTCTTCTCCGTGATTCTCTTCACCATCGTCATCAACTCTATCCTTATCCCGCTCATTGACAGAGAAAGAGGGATCTATCGTTTCTATGGGAGCATGTTGAGTTTCAATCAAAAGATGAAAAACATCGTTTCCAAGACCAAGGAAGATGGCGAGAATTGGCACAAAAAGCATTCAAAAGCGCAGGAATTTGTTGACGAGATGTTCCATTCCGAAGTCATCACTGACATCCTTGAGCAGCAGGACAAACCTGGAGCCGTCAACAACAAAGTTGAATCTAGCAACATGGATGTGGCAGATTAAACTATTTATAATGTGTAAAAATTACACTTATTAAATAGTTAAAAATCAAATTATTATCTTTATTTACTCCAAACAAAGTGTAATTTTTACACAATTACCCATTGCGGGTTGTAGAAATAGTTGTAATTTTGCGTCAAATTTACACAAGATGGAAACGCAAAAGTACACTTACGAATACCCTCATCCCGCCGTGGCCACTGACTGCGTCGTGTTTGGTTTCGATGGACGCGAGCTGAAGGTGCTGCTTATTGAGCGCGGCATAGAGCCTTACAAAGGCGCATGGGCTTTCCCGGGAGGATTCCTTCGCATGGACGAGACTGCAGAGCAATGCGCCCTTCGTGAGTTGAAAGAGGAAACTGGGCTGAGTTTGAACTACCTCAAGCAGTTCAAGACCTTCACTGATGTCAACCGTGACCCACGCGAAAGGGTGATTTCCATTGCCTTCTATGCCCTGGCTAAGAAGTCGGATGTGCAAGGTGGCGACGATGCAGCCCAAGCCAAATGGTTTGCCCTCAACGAGGTACCGCACTTGGCTTTCGACCACGACTACATCCTGCGCAAAGCCATGGAAAAATTGCGTGAAGACATTCATTTTGAGCCTATTGGCTTCGGCCTCTTGGATAACGAGTTTACCATGTCGGAACTACAACGGCTATATGAAGCCATCCTCGGTGTACAGTTTGACCGGCGCAACTTCCACAAGAAAATGCTGCAAACGGGCATCTTGGAAGAAGTGGACGACAACTCTCCCACTTTCTTTGGTAAAAACAACGAAATGCGAAGCATGAGCATCGACGCGCTTTTTGGAGGAATCGCAGCACCATCGCGTACGGCCTACTCCTCATCGCGTGACGACGACAGCCGCTCAACGCGCCGCTGGGGCACCAAGTTCCGCTTCAACAAACAGCGCTACGATGAGTTTAAAGAAGGCGATAGCTTCCGTCAAGAATTCTAATCAGTTATCAGTTGTTCAGTTATTCAGTTGTTCAGTTGTTCAGTTAGTAGTTAGAAGTTAGAAATGAGGAATCTTTAAATCTTAAATCTTTAAATCACAATAAAACAATAAGTTATGAAAACAAACAGCACAACCCAAAAGACGCAGATCTATAATCTGATTATCCTCGACAAGAGCGGCTCAATGAGCAGCATTGCCAAGGCCGCTATTGCTGGCTTCAATGAAACCGTAGGTGGCATCCGTTCAGCACAAGAACGCTTCAAGGACACACAAGAGCATTTCGTCTCGCTGATGATCTTCTGCGACTGCGAGAAAACCATGGTCTACGACATGGTACCCGTTGACAAAGTCAAAGAACTGACCTCCAGGGAATACCGTCCTTGCTGCTGTACACCACTGTACGACGCCATGGGCATCAGCATCAACGCCTTGCATAAAGCCATCAAGGACAAGGAAGACGCCACCGCCGTGGTCACCGTCATCACCGACGGACTGGAGAATGCCTCAAAAGAATACTCTGGCCAAGCCATCAAAGCCCTTGTGGAGCGCATGAAGGATGAGGAAGGCTGGAACTTCGCCTACATCGGCACCAACCAAGATGTGCGAGCCACATCAGCCTCGCTCTCCATCGACAATCACATGGAATTCGCCGACACCGATGCCGGCATGCACGAGGCTTGGGAAAAGGAACGCAAGTCGAGAACCATGATGTACAGCAGAATATCAGAAGACTTTGCCACCACCTCCGCTATGCCCAGCATAATGCGCAAGATGTTCCGCTCACGTTCCAACCGCGAGAACCGCAACTACCGAGACCTAGATGAATTCCGCAACCGCATTACTTCAGACCGTATCAACACGCTCGGCAGTAACCAAATCTTTGTCTTTGGCAGCAACCTTGCCGGTGCACATGGAGGCGGCGCAGCCCGCATCGCCGTAGAAAAATTCGGTGCCATTATGGGGCGAGGCGTCGGTCTGCAAGGCCAAAGCTACGCTATCCCCACGATGCAAGGTGGCGTGAACACCATAGCGCCCTATGTCGATGAGTTCATAGCCTTTGCCAAACAACACCCCGAACTGACCTTCTTGGTCACCCGTATCGGTTGCGGCATTGCTGGCTTCACTCCCAGAGAAATCGCACCTTTGTTCGCTGGTGCCATCAATGTGCCCAACATTCATCTGCCGATGGAGTTCTGGAGGGAACTGGTGTAACTATGGCCTATGGCTGATGACTATGGCTGCTTCAACCAAGGCTGAAAGTCTATCCCTTCGATGAAGCTACCATAGTCATAGGCCATCAGCCATAGTAAAAACAACAATTAAACAATTAAACAATTAAACAATTAACAGTTAAACATCAAAAACATGCTAGGAGCAATAATAGGAGATACCGTTGGATCGGTATATGAATTCCACAATATAAAGACCACAAATTTCCCGCTGTTCGATCCGCGATGCAACTACACCGACGACAGCGTGATGACCATGGCCGTAGCCGACTGGCTTTTGACCGACCCACAACATGGCATGGATACCTTGGAAGCCTCATTTCTGAACTTCGCCAAGAAATATCCTTGCCCAATGGGCGGCTATGGACCTGGATTCTACCGTTGGCTATTCGAGCCAGAGACCTTTGAAGAGGGACAACGCCATCCCTACAACTCTTTCGGCAACGGTGCCGCCATGCGTTGCAGCGCGAACGGTTGGATGTTCGACACCTTGGAAGAAACGGAGCGTGTGGCTGGGCTTTCTGCTGCTATCACCCACAACCATCCCGAAGGCATCAAGGGAGCTCAGTCGACAGCGGCAGCCATCTTTATGGCACGCAACGGCAAGAGCAAAGATGAGATAAAAGAATATATCTCAACGAAATACGGCTACAACCTCAATCGCACCTGCGATGAAATCCGTGCTGTGTACGACTGGGATTCCTCCTGCCAAGGCACGGTACCCGAAGCCATGGTGGCCTTCTTGGACAGCACTGACTTTGAGTCAGCCATCAGGTTGGCGGTGTCCTTAGGTGGCGACAGCGACACCCTCGCCTGCATCACCGGAGGCATAGCCGAAGCTTTCTACAAAACGATTCCTGAAAGCATAGCTTTGAAGATTTGGGAACTCATTCCCGAGGATTTCAAAGCCATCTTCAGAGCCATGGAAGCTCAGACAAGCTATCGTCTGCCTAGCAGTTTGAAATAACAAAAGTAATATAACGATTATGAGCAAGGCAGGAGCGTGGGGAAGCGCTCCTGTCTTTTTTACTTATTATTCCAACAAAAGCATTACTTTTGCGGCATAAAAACACACAATGATGAAAATCCTGATCCTCAACGGCCCCAACCTCAACCTCTTGGGCAAGCGTGAACCCGACATTTACGGAAACATTTCCTTCGAAGTCTATTTGCCTCAACTCCGCAATCGTTTTCCGCAACACGAACTCACCTACTTCCAGTCGAACCACGAAGGGGCATTGATCGACAAGCTGCAAGAGGCCGACGGACAATTTGATGCTGTGGTAATGAACCCTGGGGCCTATGCCCATACCTCCATCGCCATCGCAGATTGCATCCGAGCCATCAGCATCCCTGTCATTGAGGTGCATATTTCCGACATTTCGAAAAGGGAGCCTTACCGCAGACATTCCTTTACGGCTGAGGCTTGCGTGAAATGCATCTCGGGATTGGGATTGGAAGGCTATGCGAAGGCTATCGAAGCTTTAGGATAAAGAAGTGAAATCGCTTTCTTTCAATTCGCTGTATTTCTTTTTCTTGCGAAGCACATTGTCGAAGACAATGTTGCGCTGATAGATACAACTTACGGTCTTGTGCTCAACGGTTTTCCTGTATGCTCTCAAGGATTTCAACCTCTTGTAGAAATCCCAATGCGCCTTGAAGACCATTCCAAAGTCCTTCGGGCAGCCCTCGAAGAGGAACTTCAGTGCCGCCACCCAATCAAGGAAGATGCGATAAAGGATGGTACGATGCACTCGTTGCTCAGGTAAATTCTTCACCAACAGCGAAAGGTTATTTCTGAAGTTCAAATAAGTCTTGCGTGGTGAGTTCTTCGGCAAAGTACCGCCTCCGATGTGATACACCCACGACCGGGGACAGCAATACACCTTATATCCTGCGTTCTTCAGTCTCCAGCACAAGTCAATTTCCTCCATGTGGGCAAAGAAACTATCATCAAGACCACCAATCTGGTGATACAAGTCGGCACGGACGAACATGCAGGCACCCGTAGCCCAAAACACCTCGATCGGATTGTCATATTGATGCTCGTCAACCTCCAAATTTTGGAATACCCGACCACGACAGAAAGGGTAACCGTACTTGTCGATGAAACCACCACTCGCACCTGCATACTCAAATTTTTCCTTGTCATAGTACGACAAAATCTTCGGCTGGCAGGCAGCAATCTGCGGGTCGGCATCCATCAGTTCGATGACGGGTTCAATCCAATGTGGCGCCACCTCAATATCCGAGTTGAGCAGCACATAATACTGTGCTTCCACCTGACGCAAAGCCAGGTTGTAGCCCGTGGCGAAGCCTCCATTGCTACCGTTTTCGATCAAACGAATCTCAGGGAAATGCTCACGCATGAAGGCTACCGAATCGTCGGTAGAGGCATTGTCGGCCACGACAATCTCAACCAGTGTCGAGTCGCAGTTGGCGATGACATTGGGCAGAAACTGTTCGAGGAACTTCCGTCCGTTGTAGTTCAATATGACAACAGCTACCTTCATGCTTCTTTCATTTGGGGTCTTTGGTGTTTCCAGCGGCGGTGCGACCACAGCCAATTGTCGGGGTTGGCCTCAATGAAACGCTCCACGCTACGCACATAGCGTTCCATGATTTCTCCTGGTTTCGTCTCTTTTGGGTGGTCGGTAAGCAATTCAAAACTCACTTCATAGCGTCCCCTGCCCTGCCTCCGCATATCGACGAACACAATGGCATAGTCCAGTTTTTGGGCGATGCGTTCGATGCCCGTAAACCAACAAGTGTCTTGATGCAGGAACTCCGTCCAATAGTCTTGTGCCAAGCCATGCGAGGTTTGATCGGCCATCATCAACACAGCGGTCTGGCTGTCGCGCAGCTGGGCCAAACGGCGCAACACCGAGTTCGACTCCACCATCTCCAGAGTGCTGTGGCAAGTACGGATATACAGCATCAGCCGCTCAAAAACAGGATTTTCCACTCTCTTATACACAGCCAAGCCCTTATGTTGGGTGAGTTCAGGTATCATCTTGCCAAACCACTCCCAGTTGCCCGAATGCGGGATGGCATAGAACACATTTTTGCCTTGCTCATAAAGCTGTTTCACCAGCTCAGGATTGGTATAATGGATGCGGTTTCTGTAGCCGTTTTTCTTCATGCGCAGCATCTTCGGAGCTTCCACAAACAAGTCGCAGAGGTTTTGATAGAAACGCCGTTCTATGCTTTTGATTTCTTTCTCATCCTTGTTCGGGAAAGAATTCAACAGGTTCTGCCTGACCACTTTACGACGATAGCGCAACAGATGATACACCAAAAAGAAATAGCAATCGGACTTCAGATAAAGAAGCCAATAGGGATGGATGGACAGGAAAGCCACCCACAACTTCACGATATGAAATCCGATTGCTGACATCGTTTATCTCGGGTTATTGTACAATTCGACGGCATGCGAGCCCCATCCTCTCTCGTATTCAGTTTGGTCGACACCTTGATCGTACCCTTGGCCATAAACAAATTGATAGATTTCCATCGGCCAGCGTGGATTGTTGATTTCGCCGACCATGTTGGAATGGATCAATTGATAGTCGTTAGTTGAGCGGTCGGGAGCCATAAAAACGAACTTCTTGTCGCGCTGATTGGCCACCTGATAGTAGTGCCAAATCTCGTAGGGACGAGCGGCAGGTTCATCGGGCACTTCCATGATCTTGTCAGGCTGGCCGTATTTCAGGAACACATAGCCGCGGTCGCTACGATAGCCAGGAAACGCCGTGGTGCCGAATGACATGTTGACCCTTTTAACAGCGGCCAGATAATCATCAAAGCCTTGTTTGGGATTCATCGGAGAACGCTTGCTCCAGAAATTGAAGAGGAACTGCTGCATGGTCTTCATGTCGTCGGTACGAACCAGATTAGAGGAATAGTCGCGTTCCATTTCGCTGCAAATCGGGTCGAGGTAACGGATATACTTGCGCAGCGTGTCAATTTCTGTGATGTTGCCGACAAAGGTATTGGCCACATTGACACCAGCGAGGTCCTCCATCTCGAAGGCTACATTGGGGTTGCTGCGTTGGAAGAACCAGCTCTTGGAGCAAATCAACTCGTTGCTGCGGTCGTGCATCTCAACAACGAGGTAATAGTTGCCCGAAGGCAACTCCGAGATGTCGATGGTGTTGAGCAACACATCCACCTTTTTTACATCGAAGCGTTTGTTGAAGAAATAGTTCTGCATGCGATTCGACGACTCGACGGTCTCGATGTAGTAATTGACCAAGAACTTGCCTTCGTCATACAGCTTGTCGCTGTTGTAAATCTCGGCATAGAAATTCAGTTTGTTCTCATTGGCGCCATAGAAAGGATACACGCGAGGCAGGAAGTCGAAGCCACTCTTGGTGCAATCGTTTGGCTTTACGGCTTTCGCGTAGGAATCGAACAACAGGATGTCGGAAATGGCCGGAGTGTTGTCGGGATAGTTGACTTCCACGGTGACCGTTGTAGGCGGCAGAACATCGCCGCTGTTCATATCGGTGATGCAGATTTCCATCTGATACTCACCATTGGCCAAAGAAAAGCGCTGTTGATCAATAAAAGCGCCATCGAGTTTGGTAGTATCGGTCACCACAGGGCTGTCAACAGCCACCTTGGAGAACACCGATTCTTCGCCTTTTCTGAAAACGGTAACGACTTCCACCGTAGCCTTGAATTTGCCAGGCTCAAATTGCTTGTAGACTGCTGTCCGACAATCGAAAGCGATGGCGTTTTCCACATATGGCGTCATGCCAGGGACACAATAGGTTGTCGTGGAAAGATAGGATTTCAGTTTTTTCGTTTGGGCATTGCCGGCAAATGCAACCAGCAACAACATTAAAGTCACAAGGACTTTCTTAGAAATAGTAATTGATGTATTCATGGCGTTTGTTTTTTGACGAAACAAAAATATACATGTTTTTTCCAAATGCTTCATTTTTTCTTATCCAATTTCTCAACGAATCTCAACAAAATCAAAATAATCGACTGTATTTTAACTATTTACATTACTCTTTTTCAAATAAGTTATCATAGCTTGCTCAAGGTTATCACCCAGCCCCACTGCCGTCAAAATCTTATTGGTACGACGATTTGCACCACTATAGGAGATGCCTTCCATTACAGCAATTTCAGCGTCATTCATGCCCAGCAGGCCTAAACAACTATGACGCAAATCGGCCACATTCAGTTCAGGGAAGTCTTTCAGGAAACGTGACGAAAAATCCGGGAAACATCGGTTGGCTTCCTGCACTAGTGCGATATAGTCCATTTCTTTCAGCTTCAGTTTGGAAAACACGCCCACATTTTTGATCATTATGTCCTTACCCTCAACGGAATGCTTGATCTTGTTTACAACAGCAGCAGACATAAAACATTGCCAAGCCTCGTCAAAATCGACTCGTTGGGCATTCAGTTGCTCTCGGGTATCATTCAAGGCCTGCGAAATCTGTTCAATCTCATGGTCTTTATCTGCATTCTCTTGTTCGTGCTTCTGTTCAATGGTCGTGATCTTATTTTCGATATGACTGATACGCTTGCGGTTACGGACGATGATGTAAGCCAAGAAAGCGATGACGAGCATCAGAAACAGCGAGAGCATCAAGGAGGAGAAACCGTTGCCTTCAGGTGATGATGGGTCAGCGGTTTTCGGCCGCTTGAACACATCGTACAGGTATTCGATTTCCATCTTTCGTGAAGCCATACGGGTTTCCATCATCGAGCTTTCCACATAGAAACGGTTATATGACACCTCTTCGTCAAATAGTCCCTTTCCTCGACAGATTTCCGCCAACTTGGCTGCCGCATCCATGCGTGCGAAACGGTCACCTTTCAAAAAAGCATGTTCCAAATGAGGAAAAGCCGAGTCATATTGATGAATCTCCAAAAACTTTGCACCTATCGACAACTGAATGGGGTCGTCCCCTACCGAAACCTTTTCGTCAGCCTCCTGATAAAGTGCCAAAGCCTTGTCATATTGTTTTTGGGACTGGTAGATGGCAGCCTCGAAGCGTAGCATAGCCGCGAGATCGGCCTCCGACTCATAATATGAAGCCGCTTTGTGGCAGGTTTCGATAGCCGCATCACGGATACCATAACGATATAGAATCTCCGACAGACGCGTGTAAGCCAAGGCCACAAATCGTTTTGCATACGGGTTTTCCCATCCCACACATTGATGCATCACTTCCAAAGCCTTCACATAGTGCTTGAAGGCATCCACATCCTCATTGGCGAATGTCCACTGCACACCTTTATAATAATAGGCATTGGCTCGTAGATACTGCAAATCGGCATCCTCGGGATAGACCTCCGCCAGACTGTCGTAAAAAGCAACGATGGGCGACAAGTCGAGACTTTGTTCGGTAAGGCAACGGTTTTTGTATTGGGCTTGCACAATCCGCAATTGCATCTCAATGTCATCCAAAGGCGTAACAGACGACTCCGACAGGGTTGCCGCCAATCCTCTTATACTGTCCATTGCCTTGACAGGATTGGTTTCCATCAAGGCCTCCACGGCTCGCAACTCGTTGAAATGGAGGGGCGCATTTTTCTCTGTAAATGCTGATTTCTTTGTGCAGGCACAAAACAGTGCTGCACAAAGCAAAAACAGGGCTGGAGAAATGCGTAAGGCTCTCATTAAAACGCGGTCTTTTCAGTTTTGCAAAGATAGGGGTTTTCGTCGGAAAAAAGTTTTTTTTCGCGAAAAATCTCAACCTATCGAAAAATGTTGTACTTTTGCAGCGGAGATATGGCTGAGTGGTCGATAGCGGCGGTCTTGAAAACCGTTAAGCCGAAAGGCTTCGGGGGTTCGAATCCCTCTGTCTCCGCAAGGCGGCGAAAGTCGCCTTTATAGTGTAAGACCCTGCCTGACAAGGCAGCAAGGAGAGATGCCGGAGTGGTCGATCGGGGCGGTCTCGAAAACCGTTGAACGCTTTGCGTTCCAAGGGTTCGAATCCCTTTCTCTCCGCAAAAACAAAGTTATACCGATTTTCATTTTACCCATCTACCAAAAAAAACTACCGTTTCCCTAAAACATTTGGATTGAATCCGTTTTGTTCACTTTCACCACATGCTTCTAAACCCCAAAACAACCCTTTTTCACCTTAACTTCTGCTTTCGTTTTCGTGGAATTTTTCGTAGCGACATGGCTTTTTTGTATTTTTGTGGCAATTATTGAAGCATAATATGAAAAGGATTGTTACGATTATTGCGTTCACTGCCATAATAACGCTGCTGATTTCCTGCAAGAAAAAGGAAGTCCATGTGGTAATGGAAACAACAAAAGGCAACATTGAAATGAAACTTTACGATGCCACTCCTTTGCATCGTGATAACTTCAAGATGCTGGTTGAGGAAGGAGCCTATGATTCACTACTCTTCCATCGTGTGATTCGCGACTTCATGATTCAGGGCGGCGATCCAGATTCGAAACATGCTGAATCCGGTGTTCTGCTTGGTGATGGTGATAGACCATACACGATACCAGCAGAATTTAGGATCGATGAAGGAATATTCCATCGTCGTGGGGTGTTGGCAGCAGCTCGTGAAGGTGACGATGTGAATCCAGAGCAGCGTAGTTCTGCAATGCAATTCTATATTGTATGGGGAAAAACCTTTGACGATGAGAGCTTAGACTGCGTTCAAAAACGAATTGACAACTATACAAACGGTCGGGTAAAACTCACTCCTGAAATGCGTGAAGTGTATAAGACAATTGGAGGAACGCCACACTTAGACGGTCAATATACTGTTTTTGGCGAAGTCGTTTCCGGGCTTGATGTGGTAGATGCCATCCAACAAGTAGCTACCGACACCAACGACCGACCTGTTGAAGATGTCCGAATCATCCGTGCTTATCTGCGATGATTACGGCTGTTCCTCGGTATTATCCGAACACCACCTCAAATGTCCGCTCCAACCTGGGCATAATCGGCGAAAAATGCGTTCCTTCGACAAGTTCAAACGACACGGCGGCTTGGCTTTTTGCTTTCATTATATTGGCAGCAGCAAGGGTCCTCTCCTCCACTGTCGCCATCCTTTTTTCTTTGCTGTTTTTCTCCTTTTCGCCCAACAGCATGCAAACCTTTTTCAACTGAGGAGAAGGCGTTTGCTCTTCCATCCACTCGACGAAGCCATCGTACCACAGCGAGCCTGATATGCTGATGATGTTGGTGAACGCATCGGTATCGAAAGCCGCCCATACCGCAAACAAACCCGATAACGAAACACCCAAAAGGGTTCTTTCGGCATCCTCTATGCCCAAGTCCTTTTCTGCTTCAGGGATAATCTCATGGGGCAGTTTGTTGAGGAATGCCGATGCCATCCCTCCAAAGGGTTTCGCTTTCTTGAAAACGCCCGCAGCTGGCCACGGTGTCAAGTCATCGTTCCAGTTGACGTCTTCTATTATAGCAATGGAAACGTCGTGTTTTTCCGACAATGCTTTCAATCCATCACACAATTCGCCCTTGATTCCCTCGGGCAGGATCATGTAGCAGATTTTGTTTGAGGATTGTTTGACAAGCGACTGCATGAGAACTTGTTTTTTCAGTGGTCAAAAATACGAAAAAAGCAATGACCTATAGCTATCATTTTACGATTAAAAAACGGCTTTTTTGTATCTTTGCAGCCATACGAAAGAGACAACAGTATGAATAATATGACCCCAAAACGCGTAATAGGCATAGGCGAGACCGTGTTGGACATCCTGTTCAAGAACGACCAACCCCAAAAAGCCGTTCCTGGCGGCTCGACCTTCAACAGCATTGTTTCGCTCGGACGGGCTGGCGTACCCTGCGCCATGTTGACAGAAGTGGGAGGCGACCATGTGGGCGACATCATCTGCCGCTTCCTGACCGACAATGGCGTGTCGTCGGAATATGTCTGCCGCCACGAGAACGCCAAGTCGCATATCACACTGGCTTTCTTGAATGAAAACAACGACGCGCAATACTTGTTTTACAAAGACCATGCGTCAGTTTGGTTGGATGGGAATGTGCCCCAAATAGGTAAGGATGATGTGGTGCTTTTCGGTTCGTTCTTCGCCATCAACCCTGCCATAAGGCCTGTTGTGGGAAACTTGTTGCGTGCCGCGCACGAAGCGGGGGCATGGCTCTACTATGACGTGAACTTCCGCAAAAACCATATCGTAGACTTGCCGGAAGTGATGCCCAATATCGTGGAAAACATGAGCCTGGCGAACATTGTGCGAGGGTCGATGGAGGATTTCGACTACATGTATGGTCTGCATGATGGCGATGCCATCTATGAACGGATGAGCCGCCATTGCCACACTTTGATACTGACCGATGGACCTCGCACGATACACGTCTACACACCCGACGGCTGCGAGACCTATTCCGTTCAAGCCATTGAGACCGTCAGCACCGTCGGAGCGGGCGACAATTTCAACGCAGGTTACATCTATGCCATGCTGCAAGGCATGAACGACCAAGCCTCACGCATTGCGATGGCACAACGCTGGAGCCAAGATGTCTGTCGCCAGATTGGGAACAACATCAGCGACGAGTTGGTCGCAGCGATTAAAAAAGAAGGGAATATTGGACTATGACTTATGGCAATGACTGCTTCAGCCAAGGGTTGAAACTTCAAACAACCCGCGAAAGCAGTCATGGTCATGGTCAAGAAGTCCCGTAAGCCCGAGTTTGCTCCTCTACATCATTCGTAGTGCCTAATCCTCACCTCTACCCCATCGTTTCCAAGCTGTGACGGGATGCTGCTCACATCCGTCTGCCCGTAATGGTAGGGGAACAGCACCTTCGGCTTGACTATCATTGCCGCGTTGACGAGTTGCTCGGGGGTCATGGTATAAGGTTGGTTGCAAGGCATGAAGGCCACGTCGATATCCTTGATTTCAGCCATTTCAGGGATGTCTTCGGTGTCTCCTGCGATGTAGATTCTCAACCCGTCGAGGGTGAGGATGAAGCCGTTGTCCCTTCCCTTGGGGTGGAACTGCTGACGCCCTTCGGTGGTGTTGTAGGCGGGAACGGCCTCAAGGGTGATGTCGTCGGCCAATTGCAGCATGTCGCCGTTGGCCATCACCGTGCCATAACCGAGCATCTCGGCGCAGCGTTGGTTAGTGATCAACTGCGTATTGTCGCCCGTCAACAGATTGATGGCCGTCGTGTCGAAATGATCGTGGTGCTCATGGGTGATGAAGAGATAATCCGCCTTGGGCATTGCGGCCAAGTCGATGGTCTTCTCCCCTAGTTTCGTCACGGGATCAATCTGAATCTCCTTGCCGTCGTATTCAATACGGATGCTAGCATGTACCAAGGCGTGGAATTTGACTGTCTTGCCATTCTTGGTGGTGAAGCTGTCGACTTCGTAGACATCATCCTCAATGGGGCTCTCGGTCACAACAGGCATCCCCGCCTCTTTCCAAGCGATGATGCCACCTTTAAGATTGACGACTTTGTAACCTTCCTTAGTGAGTGCCCCTGCGGCAAGGGCCGAACGTTTTCCGCTGCGGCAATATACGGCTATTGTTTTATCGGCTGGCAAAACCGACTTCGCTTTTTCAGTGAAACCGCTTTGCTTGACATCAATATTAAGAGCCTTCTTGAGATGGCCTTCTTCGAATTCCTTTGCGGTTCTCACATCGAGCAACACGACATCGGGGTCGGCAATCTGCGCCGCGAAGCCGTTGACATCGGCGTTTTCATAACCTTGCTGGCTACAGGCGGTGGCCAGACCCAAAAGGGCAAGTAAGTTGGTGATAAGTTTTTTCATACAGTTTAATTGTTTGAGGCGGTAAAGATACACAAAAAGTTGAATCCGCTAAAAACATCCATAAAAAGAAGGTCAAAAACCGCCGACCATGCGCTTCAAATTGACATTAGTTCTGCTTGCTATCTTCATCGACCCTTAGCGGCGTGCCTGGCGGGAACCATGTCGGCCCAAGGAGAATGATATCTTCCTGATGCGTCGGCTCGTTATCGGTCGTGATCTTGCTTCTTTTTGCTGCTTTCTTTGCCTGCTTTTTGTCATACGCCTCTCGTTGCTTCTGGCTCATGTGTTTGCGTTTCTTGGCTCGTTTCTTCCTCTGTTTTTCTTCATTTGCTTTCATCTTTTCTTCCGAGCGCAAGCGGTGTTCTTCTCGCTTTTTTTCTGCTTCCTCTATCTCTTCCCAAATGGACTCATAAATGTTTATGCCAGTTTTGATGTGATCGACTTCAATCCAAAAGCCAGGCATCGTCCTTACGCTTCCACATTTTGGGCAACGCTGCGGAACGGAAAAAGCAGTCGCACGATACTCAATATCATGCGATTTGAATTGATGACCACAAGCGGTGCAACTGAAAGTTGTTATTCCTCGGTACATGATACATGAAAAGTTTGAATGGTCTTTTGAGTGGTTGCCCAATTCCCGCATTTCGGGCATTTCGATGGGAAATAGATTATTGTGATGGACAAGTTCTCATCGTCGAAATTTTCTCTCGTAATATGGCGTTGCGCCTCGAAGTTGTTGCCGCAATCCGAGCAATGGAACATGGCCATATCCTTGGCATCTTTCTTTTGGAACAGTTCTTTGAACTGACGCCAAACGTCTCTGATTCTGTTTTTCATTCTTGCTCTTGATTTTGTTTGTTGATGGTATTTCCTTTGGCCCCGCCATCGCGCGAAACCCCAATCACGAGCCACACCAAAACGCTGAAGATATAGATGGACCAAGCCCACCACGATGCATGAATCCTGATAAGGACAATTAGTCCGATAAGATAATCGATAAAGATAAAGAATCCCATAGTGCGTTGATTTTGATAACGGTTGCAAAGATATAGTGTCGCTACCGATGCACAATGGAATGTAGTGAATAATAGTAAAAGATGATTAAATCTTAAACACAAATTATCACAAATTGACCACAAATTATCAAAAATAATTTCTGAATAATTCGTGAATCATTTATGGACATTCGTGTTGAAAAAAACTAACCGCCGCAACTTGATTTCCTCATCGCTGCAAAGCTTATACACTTCATTCCTGATGTAATCTTCAAGGCTTTGGACGTTCTTCTTGTTGGCGCCGCCGTTGATAAAGTTGAGGAAGATGCGTGAGGCTGATTCTATCCTCACCTCGGTTTCTTGGGTGCTAGTGGCCACCACACGGATGGTGACGTTCTCGCCAAAAGAAAGCAGACTCATCCCGTGCCTCGCAGTGATGGTGAAGGTTCGGTCGTTACATTCGATGCACTTGAACTGGCCACATTGTTGGACAGCCTTCTTCGTGGCGGTATAGACGCGACGGGCGGGGTGTGTGAAGATTAATGTAGATGATTTTATGTTTTTACGCCGTGATAAACCTCACCAAGCCGCTGACGGTGGGGTCGCTCCCCGAGTTGTCGAAATCCTCAACAGAGAAGCTATCGACCAAGGCATTTTGGATAGACGGGAGTATCTCGTTGATTAACGGGCCGAAGTTTTCCAGCAGCTCATCCATATCTTCCCTCTCCTCCTCTATTGTGGTCATGGCTTTGATCTTGTGAGCCATCTGCATCGCCCGTTTGGTCGCCTCCAACATCGAAGTCTCCATGTCCATATAGGACGTGAAACCGTATTTTGCCACAGCCTTGTCGGCCTCTTCCATCGCGGGAAAGACAACATCATAAACATGGCTTACACAGGCGGCCAACGTCTTGCGGTAGTTTTCTAGTTCTTTCATAGTTTTATGTTTTAATCAAATCGATCAAGGCCTTAAATATTGCCTTCTTCCACATTCTGTACCAAAAGCCACAATTGAGGAAGCAGCACCAATACCCAACCATTTAAGTCCTGTCATCACTTTTCCTTTGGTATCCAACTTTTTCCATTTCAATCCCAATTCAATCCCTCCACCAACAACAGCAACCAATGCACCGAAACCCAATGAAGAATTTCTCAACTGTCTGTCTGACAGATCCATCTTTAGGGATGCTTCTCCTCTTTTCCCATAAGCCTTCGCTTCTTCTCTTGTTACAGGTGACTCAATAACTTTCTTTGGACTGCCTAATCCATTTTTATCTCGAGAATGAAAAATGTATTCTGCACCCTCTTTATGTCCTTTGGGGACGACTGCGGTTTGGCCTTCATATCTGTATGGACCATATGGTTTTTGATAAAAGCCCTCTCCCGTTGAGCCAGGATTTGCGCCACACTTAAGTTGGCAAAGCTCACCATCCAAAATGAAATCAGCGCCGTTTTTCATTGTTGGGACTTGTTCTACTTTATGGCCTTGTTCCTCCCATCGTATTTTCGTTCGATCCTCAAAAGCATAACCCACACCAGTTGGTTCACCTTTTTCATTGGTGCTTTTGTACTTTCTTGTGCCCGTTCCTTGATACTTCTGTCCTAGATTTTGGGTGTTGGTATAGCACCAAGGAATTACTTTTGCTGCGATGTTCAAGTCTTTTCTCATATTCAGTTTTTTTATTTTTCATTGTAGGGATACGCGGATGGATCTAAAAACGCAACCACGACTATGTCAAGTTCCTTGGCCAGTTTGCATAGCTGTTTGTAATTGGCATCTGGTGCTTCCATGCCTTCCAAAACACTCTGTGGGATGGGTGCATCCAGGAAATCGTCAATCACGACGAATTGGATATGATGTTCTTCTTTCATCTGGCGACACCTTTCGCACAATTCCGTTATGCTTTGGATTTCCGCGTCGTCAATCCACATGGGTCGGTTTTCCAGAACATTGATTTGCTTGCACAAGTCATCCACGTTAAAGCCTCCTGTTTGGGCACGCTCCATTCTCTTCTTTTTAGAAAGATCTTCGTCCAAAGGCTCGACTCTTAACAATAGGAGTTCCAGAAGGAATATCGGGGCGCTCTTTGTAAGGGTAAAGACAATTGTAGGTTCGATGAGGCTATAGTAAAACGAGGAGGCAATCTCAGGCTTTTTTTCTATCACGTAAAATTGTGATGGCTTTAGACTGCGCTTGATTACGGCTCCCCAGCCGCCATTCTCATCATCATCTTTCATTTTGACAATCTGAAGATTCGCGATTTCTATATTGTATTCCATAATGTGTTGATTTAGTTTGTTCTGTTACATCTTTCATTATTGTAAAGGCATCACCCTTCGGGAACCCCGAAGGGTGATTGGATTAATGCTCCGTCTGGATTCGGCTAGAGCTTTCAACGTAAGGTATTTGCATCCTTGCCTTTAAAGCTGTCAAGGAAGGTTTCAGTAATTTTTTTTCGGCCCGGAGAAAAACTAAGTAATTTGTCTCTCCCAACCTCAAATGATTTCTCACCAAACACACGAACCCAAAAAGTCGGCGCATCTTCAGGCATGTAATCTCCTTTGGAAAAACAACTTCCAAAAACAAAACGTTTGAGGCCCGGGATACGAAAGATTTCTTTGATTAGTCCTTTGTTACTCATGTTGTTACTCATGTTGTTACTCATTTTTAAATTTTTTAGGTTAAAAAATTATTTTTCTCGTAGATGCTGTTGTGCATATCGCTGCCATTTTGAGCAACCATCGTGCCAAAACGATTTATAAAATATTGATATTCAATAAATCATATTTTCAAGAGCTTAAATCATGATACTGAATAGTAAATCATGAAAGAATCATGTTTTTGCCATTTTTTTGGCAAAAACATTACCGCAAACTGTCAGTTTCAGCCTGCCAAATAATGATTTTGCCACTATGTGAGAAAAGAAGAATAGACTCTAATAGAGAAAAACCAGATCAGTCCTTGCCATATCGCTGCTCAATTTCTTTTATTAAAAGTTCGAGTTTTTCGCTATCGAAAATCTGTGTGCATTCCAATAGTCCACGAAGAAACGATTTGACAATCCTCTTAATCGTTTTATCTTTCTTAACGTTAACTCCCGCACCGGCGGTTGGTTTGGTTCCCTCCAATCCATCAAAAACAGTCAAAACGTGCTCGTATTTTTTGGTCAAATTACTAATATGCGGTGGGTATAGCCATGTTATCAAAAAACAAATAGAGTTTATATGGCCATTTTGTGCCGCCAAAATTATTGGCTTGCTCCATTTGACTTTTTTCACCGAGGATTTTACCCTTCTGCCTGTTAATGCATGCGCCAATGCCAGTTTGTTAGCATCATCATCAAGTATATAATTCTTTGAAGCAAGAGCATTTATGAACTCGCTGAAATTCTTCGATAGTGTTTTTAATTCTTCCTTCCTGAGTTTGGCATTTGGATCATCCGATTGCTCGTTATGTCCTTCAAATTGGATTAAATCCTTTAAAAACTCAGCGAAGTATTCGTCTTCGTCTTGCGCACAGTCATCATCTATATATGCAGGTTCGAAAAAATCATCTGGTAACGGCCACTTGTCTGCATATAGTTTTTCATCCTTATTCTGCGTTGTGCCTTTTTCGGCATTTTTTTGTTCCTCTACTTCGGCAGGTGATTTGGAAGTTTGTTCCTCTCCCATTTGTGGCGTTTGTGGCGTTTCTTTGTTCTGTTCTTCTGCCTCAATCGCATCTTTCTCCAAGAGCCCATGTTTCTTGTAGTATTCATCTATTTCCTTTTTCAATACCTTAGCAGTATTATTATCGAACTCGTCAAATCTACTCCAAATCGATTCGAAATATTTTGATTTCAACAGCCTCTCTATTTCAATTTTTGCATATGTACTTAGGTTTGGAGAATCTTGTATGTATTGACAATAGTCTGACAGAAGCTCCTTGTACCTGTTTATTACGAATTCATCATTTTTAAAGCCATCCTCAACGAAGTTAGGGTGCACTTTTTTTATGCTTTTAGTGAAATTTCGTTCATTCTCCTCTTGGGAAAACAACTGGTCGTCGTTATACAACCTTTGCTCAAAGTCATCAGCAAGCATATCTCTTTCAAATAACTCATAATACACCGCCCCTATTTTACCTAAATGCTGCGATGAGCTCCAGTCTTGCATAAAGCCTTTGAAATCAGAACCAAGCTGAAGCATTTTGTCCTTAATGACTGGGGGGAATTGTTCCTCTTCCGACGCATTGACTTCCTCATACAACTCAAGAAATCCACTTTTTAATCCATCAAGTCGAATTTGGAAAAACAAAAATTTGCTTATTGGAGTGATTGGTTCTGTGTTTATTTCATTCTTATTTAGCGCCGAAACAAATCTATCAAAGTCATTACTCAAAATGGCGTTTTTAAGCTCTTCAATGGCTCCAGTATGATGCGATTTTAATCTTTCCAAAACGGCCCAGAGACAATCGGGGGCTAACAATCTTAGGCACTTGAACAAGTTATTAAACCCCAGCCTTTCGGTATAGAATGAGGACATGCTATCTTCTTCCAAATTGCAATCTAATTCTTCCATATTCTCTTTGATATACCTAACTTCATGAGATGTAGCGTATAGAAGCACCTTTATCACCGGCAGAACTATTTCTAACATATAGGCACAGTTGGCATTATCTATGTCAAATGTGTCTTTTACCTCTTGAAGCAGCTCGGCATTTTTCCTCAACTCTTCACGATATTCAAGTCCTAACATGGTTTTCAAGTTTTGTTATTCAGCCACAAATATACACAAAAAAGTATCAGATTCCGAAAATATCATGTTTTCAGGAATTGATTTAGAGAAAACCTTGATTTTTATGGATATTTGCCATGAATAATTTCTGAACAATTTGTGAATAATTCATGGGCATTCGTGTTGAAAAAAGCCTTACCCCCGCAACTTGATTTCCTCATCGCTGCAAAGCTTATACACCTCGTTTCGGATGTAGTCTTCGAGCTAAAGGAAAAAAGTCCCGTTTTCCAATACTCAAAACTAATGTGAACTAACCTGCATTACGAAACGTCCATCTTCCGTAATAGAATAGTCAACTATATCAAATAATTCCCAATCCAAATCTTCGTCAACATACGAGACACGTACGATCATATCTTCATCAAAGAATTTCAAACAATGGATAATATAGGGAATTATTAAAGACCAATTCCCACCATCGGTTTCGTTCGATTGAAGAACGACTTCACCCATTCGATAATAGACACAATCTATTGTTGCGTCCCAATTGTAATATAAACGTTGAAGATATCGCTCCTTTTTGTTCTCATAAAGATAGTTTTCAAGTGCTGATATTAATTCACCTACTTTTATTACATGCAAATTGTTTTCATAAGGAACTGCATCTGGATCCTCGTTTATTGCTCCAAATAAGGAGCGAACCCTTGAAAGGATACTCATGACATTGGATTATTGGTTTTCTAAATATTTGATTTCATCATCGTTGCAAGGCATATACACTTCGTTTCAAATTATTCATCGTACTTATCCCAAATATTGGTAATATTTAAAACATGCAAAATGTATTTTTCATCTCTATGTTCTTTACTAAAAAACCATATAGGAAGTGCGTCTCCCGCGGCCATATCATCCTGAGCAGTGGACAACACAAAAGCTCTATAATACAAAACATTATCCTGCTTAATTGTCAGAAGCAATTGTTGTATTGTTTTTGGGCATCTCCACTTGCTATTATTATTATTTATTAAAATATAGATGTCTGAGTATTTTGTATCTAATATTGGACAAATCACCAGCTTTATCTCATTATTTTCATAACCTCTCATAACTGATCTGTCGTAGCAACAAAGTTTCTCTAGTACATCTTCCAAATCGTTGATGTTAGTAATCATCTTATTCTTGTATTATTAGTTAAATATATCCAATACGACGAAACCCAATAACGCCTCTCCTTAACAGGAAGATTGTTTCTGGTTCGCACATTTCAGGTTCGCACATCTCGGGTTCGCACATTTCAGGTTCGCACATTTCAGGCTCACACATCTCGGGTTCACATATTTCCGTTCCTAAATACTCCAACACTTTATCTGGCAAACGATAATCTTGCTTTACCAATCCAAAGAAGGTTGAACCGCTAATAAGGCAATATGACATAATCGCTTTATCTGTCGTTTGATACACGAAATTGCCTATTACAGATCCTATGAAATTACCCAACAAGTATGAACCCGGTATAATTGACAGATAAACTTTAAACACAATTCCTAAACCGACACCAGCTCCAGTAACAATGATATTCTTTATCAAGTTATCCGCCATTTGGTTTGCAGGCATATCTCCGGCAACGACCTTGAAAGAATCTGACAAGGTTTCCATTAAAACCACGGTTAATCCCGCAATAACACTTGGATCAATTGATTTCAATGAAGCACCTAATGCGCCACTTTTGCAAGCTGTAGTTAATGAAGCCGCAACAAATCCTCGGACAAAGCCCGTAGTCGCGCCATCCATTGCTGCAAAACCAACTTTCTTCAAATCATTCTTGTCAATTCGACCTTGTTTGATCAGCTTGTCAATGCACTTGTATATCTCAGGCGCAGTTTTTAGAACGAAAGAAATTACGGCTGCAGATAATCCAGCCCGAAGACCTTCTTTAATGATGTATTGAAAATCTATCAGTTCTTCGGTCGTCAAACCATAATCACTTGCTTTAAATTTCCCTTCCTTTGCTAGGGCTGCAATCTCTTTTGCCTCTCTTTCAGTCAATTCGATAGAACTAACACCATCAGATGATTCAAGTTTTGTTGCCAATCGATTCAAAGTGTCTTGATAACGCGCAACCTGCTCTGGTCTTGTCAAAGATTCCTTGGCAATTCTCCATTTCAAGTACTCTACGGCTTCCTTCATCTGGTCGGCTGGGATTATTCTGACCTGACCACTATAAATCGGGTCGTACAAGGGAGTATCCTCATCAATACCTTTTTCTTTCAAATAATCAAGAAAGGATAAATCTGTTCTGCCAGATTGACTTTTAAATTGAGAATATCGCTGAAAGAAACTTATTGACTGGGCATCTGCACTTTTTTGGCCATCAGCATAGTATTTCAAACCATATTTTACTCCGAAATTACTAGTGATATCAGCTGAAGCAAAATCATGACTCCTATCAACAATAGTTTCTGCATTTGTTCCATTTATAGCTAAAAACTCTTCCAAGCCTAACAACGATCTATCCTTTGCAGTTTCGACCACCGACCCATCTAATGTAAAATTCAACTTGCCTTTAACAGCAGAATCAGTATTAAATGTTCCTGAATGCCAAAATTCTGCAATATCGCCTTTGAGTTTATCTGTTAAAGTATTATACCCCGCGACACTGTTTATATTAGACTCTAAATCAGAAATTCTGTCAGCAACATTCTTGACATAATCCTCTCCCATCCGAGCAGCAACAAAGCTGTCTGTATTGCGGCAAAACGCTTTGTATCCGTCATTGAAACTCATCATTCAGGTATTATTAGTTTCATATGGTTGTCTTTGCAGAGATAATCGATTGCTTTTGTATACAAAACGTAACTCTTTGCTGCTTTTTTATAGCCAAATTTCAGATTTTGATGTAAAACCATCCAACCTAACGGGTCTCCAGATAAAAAGCCTAATCTACGCAGCCATGGCCTATCAAACTCAGGAATAGGCAATTCTTTGCCACATTCATCATAATAGACCTTGTCATCATCAACGGATGAATCAACAACAATTCCATGCAAATTACCATTAGAAAGCATACGGACACCTTCTGCTATAATAGTCTCTTTTGCAAAATTATGTGGTAAAAAAGTCTTTTTTGTCAACTTCTCATTCAAAAACAAGACACGATTGTTGTTTGATAATGCATTGCGATGCTCATTATAGTTTTTATCCGTCCAAATCGCAACCGTGTATTTGCCAGATAGTTTATTAAACAAATTAGTAGCATGGGCTTCTGTGAACTCGTCATAAACGACATACAATTCAGCGTTAATCTTTTCCATTTTGTTTCTATTTAATTGGTTAAACTTTTAATAATCTGTTTCCTCCGCCTACAAGTCCCACCAAGGCTGGCTTTATACATATTGGTCATGGCACAAGAAAAGCGTGAGACTTGATTCTGTCAAGTCCATCAAACTATAGGTATCGCCAAACACCCGTTACGAAATGAACTGAAGAAACAAATACCCCACGCTCGTTTTTATCTCAATCAGGTGTTTCACGCACCACATTGATAACAAAAACAATAAGTGAGCATTAGTCCTTGTCCCTCGTAACTTAAAATTGGCGATTTCATAGTTTGGGACTATAGGAATGCCTTCCTTGCCGAGTCAGGATTTCTCCCCCAACTCGCTGCAAATATAGTCATTTTTCAGACTAATGCTCAGTTTGTCGATATTTTTTCTTCGTATTATTCATTTCAATTTCAAGTCGTTTTCTTTCTGGATTGTTTCGTCGTTCCTCCTCGCAATGACGCGAAGCGGTACAACAGCCAAGGCATAAAGAAAGAGCGCGTCCCAACCTTTCTCATTCCGCTGGATGGCTCTGGTAAACCGTATCAAAAAATGAGGAAAAGCAGTCCACGCCCTATAACAATAAGGTGTGGACATTTGCCGCGTCTCGTCCCTTGATAGAATTTTACCAGAATTTACCAGTCGGAACTGCGTCGCCAAACGTCCTTCGCAAGATGTCCTTTCGCCGAAGCGATGCCGCAAAGATAGCAATTCTTTCCTTACCGTCACAGACATCCGCCGTTTTTTCGCGGACTGCTCGTTGGTCATATCTTCTTTCTTGCCTTGCATGGCGCGAAAATAGGGGCTTTTTGGCGGACGGCAAGGGAATGTAGTGAATTATAGTAAATACTTTGGGGGCACACAGATTACACAGATTTCTCAGATTTTCTGCCTGCGGCAGCCGCTCGCCATCGGCGAGCAATATCTGTGTGATCTGTGGAATCCGTGTGACAAAAAAAATGCATACTTTCGGGCCTTAACGCATAATAATTTTGACTTATAGCCCAAAAGTCTGCAAAAACCTGTTGTGTTGCCAATAATGGATAGTGAGTGTGCTTATAGGGGAACGGTTTCTTCCTACCGCTCCCCTATTCTGTTTGCTTTAACTGACTTTTCTCCAATAATGCGAGCCTCCATTGTTGGCGGGGCATCCCCTCAATGGGAACGGGCCTATCATTGAACTGGCTCCGCATTTGGAGCATTGCCATACGTTGTCAAGAAGCCCGTTTTTCACATTCATCGAGCTTTGGCTTTTGAAATCGTTGATATGCATCACATTATCCCTAAATACGTGTCGGGCGCAACTTTTTTCTTTGCCCGCAAATCTCACCGAGACAGGCATTTTCGTTTTTGATATTGGCAACAAGAAAAGCGTGAGACTCGATTCACTCAAGCCGCTTGCTTGTAGGTATCGCCAAACACCTTTTACGGAACGGTTCGGAGAATACAATATCCCACGCTTGTTTTCTTATCAATATGTCCAAAGGCAACCTATCTTCCTTCCATTGATATGATAACAAAAACAAAAATGAGCATTGGTCCTCGTCTCCCGTATCATTTTGGCGAATTTTACAAGCAGAGACTCAGGAATGCCTTCCTTGCCGAGTTAGGATGTCTCCCCCAACTCGCTGCAAATATAGTCATTTTTCAGACCAATGCTCTATTTGATGGGTATTTTTCTTCGGATGGTTCATCGCTCGCTAATTTTTCGGCGAAAATAGGGACTTCCCTTTTATCAGCAATGGAATGTAGTGAATTATAGTAAGTACTTTGGGGGTCACACAGATTACACAGATTTCTCAGATTTTCTGCCTGCGGCAGCCGCTCGCCATCGGCGAGCAATATCTGTGTGATCTGTGAAATCCGTGTGACAAAAAAACGAACACTTTCGGGCATTAACGCATAAAAATCACGACATTCGGCCCAAAAGTCTGCAATTTTTGGAGTCATACCACAAACTTGCACACCTCTGGATAGAACTCCGACATCTGCTTCCGGAACTCCGAATCGGCTGAGTTGGCATAGCTGCTGTCGCGGTCTTTCACCCACTCGGGACCAGTGAAGAAACAGCGCATTTTCCGGTAATCGCCACGATCGGAAAGGAAACGGACAAGGTAAATCAACTCGTAGGACTTGCCATTCTTGCCGTGCCATTCTATCACGGGCAACTCCTCCCCTTCTGGTCGACATCTTCCCGTCAAGCGGTAGGCATACAAGGCTTTCACTTCGTTGTCGTCGGCAATATAGCCCTTGTCGGCAAGCCAGTCGATAAAGGCCACGAAGGTATCCACACCTTGCTTTTTCAAGGCATCATCCATATAGAAAAACTCTTTCGGTGTGTTGGATTTGTGCTGCCAGTCGAAGAAGTCATCGGGCAGTGCGAAAGGCTCTACAGGCTTCGGCTTAGGGTTTTGGTATTCTTCCCATATCTTATCAATCAAGTCTTTGGCCAAGGGATTGTCGAAAATCGGGTCAATCAAGTTGCGTTCCTTCAGCGTAAAGTCACCGTACAAGTCCCAATAATAATGGAGATGTGTGGCCAAATCGGTTTCCAAGAAATGGCGGTAGTCTGAGAAATATCGGTCCAAGGCTTCGTCACTGTCGTCATCATCCAACACCTCGGCTGAGGGCTGCCAACGCTTTATGGCTTCCAGCATTTTCCCGTTGTCGGCACCGTTCTTCTCATGAAGATGACCCGCCATATAGTCAAGATAATAGGTAAGGTCATCACCCTTCATCTCGGCACCTGAGGCCGTGTCGTCCATACAACAGGAACACAACCTGGCCAAAGCCGTCAAGTCGCACTGGGCATGTTCCAACGCCGAAACGAAAGCATCCTTGTCGCCATTTTCAACACATTCAAGCAGTTGTGTCTTCTCGTTCGATGGCATTCCCAAAACGGAAAGAAACTCCATGACCGTAGATTTGAGCAGTTTCCTCAAGGTGTTGAACATCTCCTCAGGCATCATAAAGACAGCCTCCGAGTCATCATTGACGATGTTCTCCTTCTCCTCCACGATGAAGCGGTTGTTGTGGACAAAGACAATGGCATTGTCAAAAGGCCCGTTCACTTCTTTCCACAACCTTAGCGTTTCTTTGATGTTCTCTTCAGTCTCATCATCCCGAATGACCTCCTCCACATCGTTCATAGCCTCTCCAGCCAAAGGTGTTTCAATGGCCTGCTTCAGCCCCTCAAAATAGAGCCTTTTCTTGATTATTTCGTCTTTGCCGTTCATGGGTGCAAAAGTAATGTTTTTACTGACAAAACAAAAAAAGTCCTCGGCATCATCGACACCGAGGACTCATTGTTATTCTTCCTTCCAGCTTAATGTTTGGCCTTCAAGAAGCTGTATTCCTTGCCATATTTCAAGTGCTGGGCCACGAAATCGGAAGGATACTCGACCTTGTAGTCCACCACCTGGCCGTTTTCCATGACGGGCACAATTTCGGGATTGATGAAACCACCATAAGGCTTCAGACCCAGGGCGTTGTAACGCTCCTTGACTTCCTTATGCAGCTCGGGATCGACCTTGACGGCGTACTTTTCCACGATGGCCTTGCCCGCGGCATAGTCGCCTTCGCTCTTGATGCGCTGGATCTCTGCCAACAGCTCACCGAACAAGCCTCGCAAAGCCTCGAAGTCGTTGATGACGAAGTAGGTCTTGCCGTTCTCTACCTTCTTTTCGATGACATCTTTTTGTGGGGTTTGTACAGACGTTGCGCGCAACGTCTCTACCTTGCCATGCTCATAGCACCATTCAGAAATCAATTTTCGGTTCTGCATGTGTGCCTCGGTGACATCCTTGCCCAGCTCCACACGAGCCAGCTGCGACATCATACCGTTGCGGATATAGGAGCAGTACTCGGCCTTATAAGCCTCGGCATCAGGCATCACACCCAACTCCACCATCCTCGGCTCGGCCAGGAAATACAGACCAAAGAGGTCGGCACGGGCTTCCTCCAAAGTGGAGCTAAATTCCTTCAAGGCACCAGGCTGTGTGCCAGGTAGCAGCTTGCCCGAACCATGGCCCAAGCACTCGTGCAGGTTGGTGTGCACCACATCGGCATCGGAACCATATTTCTTGCAGAGATCGACTTCCTCCTGCGAGTAGGCAAACTCTGCCAAGACGCTCCTCGGGCATTCATCGGCAGCCTTGTCATAGGCTTCCATCAGGTTGGTGATGGTCACCGATTTGGAGCCGTAGTCCTTGCGAATCCAGTCAGCATTGGGCAAGTTGATGCCAATCGGGGGCGAGGGGAAGCAGTCGCCAGCCAGCGTGGTGACAATGATACTCTTGGCCGAGACGCCCTTGCACTCCTCTTTCCTGAAGCGCGGGTCGACGGGCGAATGGTCTTCAAACCACTGGGCATTCTCGCTGATGGTGTTGGAACGCACGGTAGCCTCCAAATCCTTATAGTCAACGACAGCCTCCCAAGTGGCCTTCATACCCATCGGGTCGGCATAGTCCTCAATGAAACCGTTCACGAAATCAATGTGGGAAAGCGAGTCTTGTACCCAAGCAATGTTGTATTCATCCCAGGTCTTCAGGTCGCCCGTGGTGTAATAGTCGATGAGCTTCTGCGTGTACTTGCGTTGGCTGTCGTTCTCCGCCACCTCGTTGGCCTTCTGCAGCCAGCCGATGATGGCTTGGATGGCCTCGCCATACAGACCGTCCGCTTTGTAAACATCTTCATAGATCTTGCCATTTTCCTTCACCAGCTTGGAATTCAGTCCGTAGCTGATGGGGGTGGCGTCGTTGGGCTTGCGCATCTTGTTGTAGAAGGCTTCCACCTCGGCCTTTTTGATGTCGCCCTCATAGAAGTTCACCGCCGAGTTGACAATGATATCATCCTCACTGCTGCGGCGCACCTTGTAGAGCTCTTCGTCGAAGACCACAGGCGTCAGGAAAGCGATGAAGTCATCCACCGTCTCGCCCTCGTTGAGCGGGAGCAGGTTAGCGTCGCTGCCCTTAATCAAGTCGGCGAAATAGGTCTCGCTGACCTCTGGGAAGAATTTGTCCTCGGCATAATGGTGATGAATACCATTGCTGAAGAACACACGCTTGGCATAGACCACGAAGTTCTGGAAATCGGCACTCTCTCGATCGCCTTGATACGAGTTCAGCACAGCCTCGATGGTCTTGCGGACCACCAGATTGTACTTGCAGTTTTGGTCGGCGAGGATATCGCGACCACATTTGGCGGCTTCACCCAAATAATAGATGTAGTTCTTCTGTTGCAGCGTCAGTTGGTCCCAGTCCGGGATTTGGTAACGCATGATCCTCAAGTCGGCGAACTCGTCCACCAGATACTTGAATTCCTCTTTGGGCTGGGGCTGTTCGACGGGTTTCTCCTCTTTCGGAGCGCAGCCCACCATAGCGGCAGCCATTCCAATGCAAATCATTATTTTTTTCATTTTTGAGTTTGTTATGTAACTGTTATCTATAATAATGCTGTTTTTTTTTTGACTTCGGGACTGCGGGACTGCGAGACGCTCATGTACTTAATACTTGAACCTGATCGAGACCTCAGAAAGAAAGTCGTGTTTCTTATAGTTTTCGGAGGGAACACGGCTGCGGTATTCGTAGGAAAACGCAATGTCTATGAAAAACTTCCGAGTGATCTGTGTTTGCAGCTTGGTGTTGCAGTTGATGATGTAGTCATCGAAATCGAGCACCGAAGGTTGATAGAATGTGGTATGCAGCAAAGTGAGGTTTTCGGCAAGCCTTTGCTTGATCTTAGGGCGAATCGAGATGCGGTAGTTGTTGTTGAGAAGGTGGGTCTCATCAGTGAAGTCGGTCCAATCGTAGACGAAAGCCGCGCTGATGGAATAGTCGCAGATGGCAGGGATGGTGTAGATGCGATATTTCATTCCGGCAAGCCCGCTCAGCCTGAGGTCATAGCCCTTGTATTTGTTGGTAAGCATCTCACAGGCCAGAAATGGAGAATATTTTCCATACTGGTACAAGTCCATCTTGAAGCCGCCGTTAATCTCAAAATTGGTCTCCTTCCATCGCTGGTCGGTGGCATTCCTGTCGATGAGTGAGCTATAAAGCAGCTTGTAGCGGGCATCGAATGCAATCAGGCTATCGTTGCGCTCAATGGCACCGTCGTTGCTGATGTTGCAGTTGTTGACATTGCCCGCGTTAAAAGAAGCACCAAGGCCGAAGTTATAATGCCATTTGTTTTGTGCCTTGGCGCACATTACACTGAAAGCCAACAACACAAACAGAGAAAGCCGCAACTTGTTCATTTCTTGTCGTTTAGATGCAGAAGGCGGCTCATTTATACAAATCTCCGGGAGTGTATAGGTCGAAGGCAGGCATTGTCTTGGGATCGAGGTTCTGGTAGGTGCCGTCCACCTGGATTCGCTCTTTGTTGAGCACATAGTGGCGACAGAACCACACGAGGTCATCAACCGTCAGTGGGCCTCCCGCTGCCACGCTGTGTCCGTAGCCCTCGAATCGGCGAGCGAAAAAGGGATAGCCGAACTTCTCGAAACGTTCCACCAAGGCATCGGAGCCAAAGAAGCCCGTATTGAAGAAACTAATCTTCTTATAAGGCACCAGCTTATCTGATGTACCGTGATAGAACATGGTCGGAGCAGGTGCGTGTTTACTGTATTTCACCTTGCCTTCCTTGGAGAAGATGGCGCCTGCATACGACACCACGCCAGCCAGACGGAAGTCTTCGGGGAGAATGTCATAATTCAGAAAACCGTTGCATAGGGCATAATCCACTTGCAACGAAGTGATAGCACCCGCACTAGAACCAATCATCACAATATAATCCTTGTTCACCTTCAGTTCCTTGGCATGTTCAAGCAGGTAGGCGATGGCCGAGATAGCGTCTTCCGCAGCCATGTTGACGGCATCTTTCAGGGGATCGGAGTTGAAAATGCTGAGGTTCTTGGCACCTTTCAGGCCTAAACGATAGTCGATGGCGGCCACTTGGAAACCTTCATCAACCAACTGCTTGAAATAAGCTTTCTCAAACTCACCATCGCGATGACCTCCGATGAAGCCGCCGCCGAAGACATAGACCATGCAAATTGTGCTATCGTGAACCTTGTCGGGCGTGTAGAAATCAAGATAGAGTTGGAGTGTGTCACGCTCGGCATACTGGTAGGTCTTCATATTCTGCGCGAAGGCCGTCATGCCTACGAGGATGAGTGCCAATAGTAGAGTTATTCTTTTCATGGTTGTGTTTTTGACTATGGACAATGGCTTATGACTATGGCCTGCTATAACCGAGAGGCAGGCCATTAGCCATCTGCCATAGGCCATCGTTATGATTGATGTGTTTTATAGTATTCTTTCAGGAATTCCGGCAGTTGGCGCAAGGCGGCCTGTTCGCGCCATTGTTTCCGCACCTCTTGGGCAGGCACACCGAAGACGGCCTTGCCCGGCTCGATGTTCTTGTCGACGGCTGAGGTGGCCAAAACCACGGCACCCGTACCGATGACCAAGTCCTTGTTGATGCACACACGACCCCAAAGGATGACATCGTCTTCGATACGCGTCACGCCAGCGATGGCGGCGTGGGCACCGATGAGGCAGTTGTGGCCGATGTAGCTGTCGTGGCCGATTTGGCAGTGGTTGTCGAGCTTGGTGCCGCTCTCGATGATGGTGTCGGAAGTGACACCACGGTCGATGCTGCACAGAGCGCCAATCTCCACATCATCAGCGATGACCACACGGCCAAAGGACTCGAACTTCTTGAAGCCTTCGTTGCGGCGCTGGAAATAATAGCCATCCGCACCGATGACGCTGCCCGAGTGAATGATGACATTGTCGCCAATCACGCAGTGGTCGTAGATGGTCACATTGGGATGGATGAGGCAGTTCTTACCAATGACGGTATGATGGCCCACAAATGAGCCCGGCATGATGAGCGTACCCTCCCCTATCTCGGCCGAGTCGCTGATGGGCTGCGTCTGAGGCTCGAAAGGACGGAAATGGCGCATGATACGCATGAAGGCGTCGAAAGGATCGTCATGAAGAAGCAGGGCTTTCCCTTCAGGGCAAACCACCTCTTTATTAATAAGTACCACTGTCGCAGCCGAGTTGAGCGCCTTGGCGTAGTATTTCGGATGGTCGACGAAGGTGATATCGCCTGCCTCCACCTTGTGGATTTCGTTCAAGCCCGTGATAGGAAAGTTAGCAGGGCCAATATATTTTGCGTCAATGAGTCCCGCAATAGTTTTCAGAGTAGTTTTCTTGATTTTCATCGGAAATGTCTTTTGATAAAGATGCAAAAATAGGATTTTTTTCTCAATCAAGAAAAAGTTTGAAAAACTAAACCGCCAATTACAGCAACAAGAATTGAAAACTCCGCTATTTCTGCAACTCCGAAATATACCCTTTCACCTGCTCAAGGAGAGGCCTAAGGTCTTTGGAATATGTTTCCCAAATAAACAGCGGACTGGCTGTATAATAGCCATGAACAAGCACATTGCGCATATCAATGATATTACGCCACGGTGTTTGGGGATGTTCCTCACGGAATTCCTTTGTCAACATATTGGCTGCTTCACCAATAATCATAATGTTGTATACCACCGCATGATAGCACATCACATCGCTCTTCATTTCCTCAAAAGTCTTCCCTTCAAGGAAATCCATCACATGACCGATGCTTGCCTCAATGTGAACCAGCCTCTCAATATCCCTAACTTGCTCTCTCATAGACCAGTCTCTTGTCACGATTAGCCGATTCCACGGCAAAAGGAAGCAAGGTACCTTCCTCCACCAAGTCAACTTGACGGCCAAGGCGTTCCTCCAACTCTCTCCACATTTGTGCGTAGGCGAACAATCCAATGGGACTGCTGTGGTCAAACTCGACCAAAATATCCACATCGCTATCAGGTGTGGCTTCACCACGTGCAAACGAGCCAAACAACCATGCTTTCAAGACAGGTTTGGTCTTGAAGTAGTCGGCGATAATATAGATAAGAGTTTGTTCGCTCATTTTTCATTGTTTTTCAGCGCAAAGGTAAATAAAAAAAACAAATTACGACTGAATTTTGCAATTATCCAAAACAAAAGCAGTTGCAATCACTCGGATCACAACTGCTTTTTAAAGTTTTCAAGGTCTGCTTAAGCCTTCACGCGTTCGCAGTATTCGCCCGTGCGGGTGTCGACACGGATCATGTCATCGGTGTTGATGAACAACGGCACGCGGACCATGGCGCCAGTCTCAACGGTGGCTTCCTTCAGAGCGTTAGTGGCGGTGTTGCCCTTCTCACCAGGCTCGGTGTAGGTCACTTGCAGGACGGTCTTCACCGGCATTTCGGCGAAGAGGATGGTCTCGGTGCTGGCGTCGACGACGACGTCAACCACATCGTTTTCCTTCATGAACTTCACGCCAGTGATGTTGTCGCCAGCGATCGGGATCTGTTCGTAAGTTTCGGTGTGCATGAAGATATAGTCCTCACCTTCCTTGTAGAGGTACTGATAGGGACGGTGCTCAACGCGGACATCCTCGAGCTTCACGCCGATGTCGAAACGCTTTTCCAAAACGTTGCCGCTCAGCACATCCTTCAGTTTGATACGCATGATAGTGTTGCCCTTGCCAGGCTTAACATGTTGGAAGTCAATGCAGAAATAAATCTTTCCATCCAGACGGACGGCGCTTCCAATCTTTACATCTTGACTTAACATAGTATTTTCAGATTTAAATATTTAAGATTCAAAGATTTAAAATTCAAAATTCAATTCCGACGTTACGAAATGAAGGTGCAAAAGTAGTGGATTTCAGGGAAATGGCAAAGGAATTATGAAAAAAATCTCAGCATAAGTCATTATTTTGTACTTTTACGGCCAAATTCAAAACCCTATCAATATGAGAAAAAACAAACTATTCCTGTTAGCCATGATTACCTGCCTAATCGTATCGTGCAACACACAACCCCGTGAAAACGGAGCCAAAAATGAAACAAAAACCGACGCTAAGACCGAGATCAAGGAGAAAATCGGTCCGAAAGAGCTCACCTTGCAGTCGGACATCATGACGCCCGAAGTGCTGTGGAGCATGGGCCGCATCGGGGAATACAGCATCTCGCCCGACCATCAGAAAATCGTCTACGCCGTCACCTACTACAGCGTGCCCGAAAACCGTAGCGGCTCCACCTTGTATATCATGAACGCCGACGGCAGCGACAACAAGGTGTTGGTCGTGAGCAACGACAGCCAATATAGCCCGCAATGGCGTCCCGATGGGAAGAAGATTGGTTTCCTTGCCCCGAAAGACGATGTCATGCAACTTTGGGAAGTGAATCCCGACGGCACCGACCTGCAATGCGTCTCCAGCGAGGCCGACGACATCAACGGATTCCTCTACTCACCCGACTGCGCTCAAGTGCTCTTCACCAAAGAAGTGAAACTGAAAGAAACCGTTGCCGACATCTATCCAGACCTCGACAAATCCTCAGGCCGCATCAACAACGACCTGATGTACCGCCACTGGGACCATTGGGTAGACACCTACGGCCATATCTTTGTGGGTAACTTCAGCAGTGGCAAGATCGAGGCTTCGTTCGACGCGATGCAAGGCGAGCAATGGGAAGCCCCCGTGCGTCCCTTCGGCGGCATGGAACAAGTGCAATGGTTGCCCGACGGCAAGAGCTTCGTGTACTGCTGCCGCAAGAAGGTCGGTAAGGACTACGCCCTCTCGACCAACACCGACATCTACCAATACATCATCCAAAGCGGCGAGTGCAAGAACCTCACCGAAGGCATGATGGGCTACGATCTCAACCCCGTCATCTCGCCCGACGGCAAATACATGGCCTGGGAGAGCATGGAACGCGACGGCTACGAGAGCGACAAGCAACGCCTCTTCGTGATGAACCTCGAAACAGGCGAGAAGACCGACTACTCAGCCAAGTTCGACCAATGCTGCACGGGCTTCAGCTGGGCTGATGACAGCAAGACCCTTTATTTCATCAGCGATGCCTACGCCACTGACCAACTTTACGCTTTGAACATCGAAAACGGTGAAATCAAGAAACTGACGGAAGGCCAGCACAACTACATCTCGGTGCAATACAATGGCGACAAGCTCATTGCAGGCCGCCAGTCGATGAGCCACCCGACGGAGCTCTTCAGCGTCGACCCTGCCACAGGCGAGGCCACGCAAATCACCACCGTCAACGACAAAATCTTTGCCCAACTGACCATGGGTGAGGTCAAGGAACGCTGGGTGAAGACCACTGACGGTAAGGACATGCTGACCTGGGTCATCTATCCCCCGCATTTCGACAGCACCAAGCAATACCCTGCCCTGCTCTACTGCGAAGGCGGACCGCAAAGCACCGTGAGCCAGTTCTGGAGCTATCGTTGGAACTTCCAGATGATGGCTGCTAACGATTACATCATCGTGGCCCCCAATCGTCGCGGCCTGCCCGGCTTCGGTCAGGAATGGCTTGAGGAAATCAGTGGCGACTACGGCGGACAATGCATGAAGGACTACCTCAGTGCCATTGACGAACTGAAGAAAGAGCCTTACATCGACGAGAACCGCCTCGGTGCAGTGGGTGCCAGCTTCGGTGGCTTCAGCGTGTACTGGTTGGCCGGTCACCACGACGGCCGTTTCAAGGCCCTCATCGCCCACGACGGCATGTTCAACCTGGAGGCACAATACCTCGAGACCGAGGAGATGTGGTTCGTGAACTGGGACCTCGGCGGCCCCTTCTGGGACTGGAACAACCCCACCGTGCGCAAGACCTACGCCAATTCACCCCACCTCTTCGTCGACAAATGGACCGCGCCCATCCTCGTCATCCACGGCGGATTGGACTACCGCATCTGCTTCACGCAGGGCATGCAGGCCTACAACGCCGCCATCCTGCGCGGCCTCGACGCCGAGTTCCTCTATTTCCCCGACGAGAACCACTGGGTGCTGAAACCACAGAATGGCGTGCTGTGGCAACGCAGGTTCTACAATTGGTTGGATAAATACCTGAAATAAAAACCTAAATGATAAAAGGAGGCGATTGCCTCCTTTTTCATTATCCTCTCTTGCGCGAAATAAAGAAAACTACTATTTTTGCCACAAATTAACCACAAAAACGATTGAAACGATGGAACAACAGGCAGACATCCGTTGGTTGCAACGCTATTCCAATTTTCATAAGGCTTGCCAAAGGCTTATCGAAGTGACCGAAAGTGGCAAAACTTCAGCCGTTATGCTCCTTTGTTGAAATCGTTGGACGAGAAATTGGAGCAACTTTCAAAAGATAAAGAATACCTACAATCATGAAATTCGGATTAAGCGATACGGTCATCAGTGAGCTGCAAGCGGTGTTTCGCCGTCATGCCAACATTGAGAAAGTGTTGATTTTTGGCAGCCGATCTAAAGGCAACTACCGCGAAGGTTCGGACATTGACTTGGCCGCGTTGGGCAAAGGTTTGGACTACAACCAACTGCTCCAAATCCTGACCGAAATTGACGATTTAGAGTTGCTTTATTCCGTTGATTTGCTTGACTATTACAAGATTGTCAACACCCCCATCGGTGACCATATTGACCGCGTAGGGCAGGTGTTTTACCAGTCGGCGTAGTTTTCTTTGTTTTACTCTCCTGTTTTATGATAATAAAGGCAATAGAGACCCCGAAAAGAGCTCCTTCGATAGATCACCCCATCCGCTGCCGCACCACCTCGAAACAAACCACACCCGTGGCGACCGAGACATTCAACGAATCAATATCCCCGGGCATCGGGATCATCAGATGTCCGTCGAGGCGCTTGAGATAGGCGGGGCTGATGCCGTCCTCCTCCGAACCCATCATCACGCAGAGAGGGCCTGTGAGGTCCGATTTCCATAGGCTGTCATGCGCCTTCTCGGTGAAGCCCACAACGCGCAGGCCGCTGGCTTTCAAGAAATCGATGGCATCTTTCATATTCTCCACACGGCACACATTGATTAGAGAGAGTGCACCAGCCGAGGTCTTCATCGCGTCGCCGTTGATGGAAGCCGAGCCATGGTTAGGGATGACAATGGCGTCCACACCCGCGGCATAGGCAGTTCGGGCGATGGCACCGAAGTTGCGCACATCGGTGACGCGGTCGAGCATCAGGATGAAGGGGTCGCGGCCATCCTCGAAGACCATCTGCACCACCTTTTCAAGAGGCTGGTATTCAATCGGGCAGATGAAGGCCACCACGCCCTGGTGGTTCTTGCGCGTCAGGCGGTTCATCTTCTCGATAGGCACAAACTGCACCGGCACGCCGTTGGCACGGCAGGTGTTGGCGATCTCCGCAATCTCGGGCGAGCGCACACTGCCTTGGATGTAGACCTTCTCAATCTCCTTCTGCGAGCGAATCAGCTCGAGCACGGGATGAATCCCGAAAACCATATTATTCTTGTAGTTGTCTTCCATAAACTTAAATTTTCCGCAAAAATAAAGATTTTTCCAATAAAATACCTATTTTTGCATCATCAAAAAACTATAAAGCCATGAAAACAAAACTCATCATCGCCATGGTCATCCTCTTTTCAGGATGGCAATTGAAAGCCCAAATCACGGCCCCACAACCCGTTGCAGGCCTTGAAGTGACCGAGGACTACATTACCAGAACGTTGGTCTATCCTGAAGCCGACCTTGAACAAGGCAAGAGCGGCAAGGTCGTGGTTGGCATGCACATCGACCCGCAAGGCGTGGCCAGCAACTACACCATCAAATCGAGCTTCAGCGAGGCTGCCTCCCCCGTCGCATTGCATCTGGTGAAGACCATCCTTTGGAGCCCCGCCACCAACATCGGCATCCCAATCGATTACGACTATGAATACGAAGTCAACTTCAGTGCGAGGAGCTACAAACGCCACTGGAAACGCCATGAGCGTCCCGTGGTTCCGCTCACTTTGGAAGCCGACACCTCCTATATAGTATACGAGTACAAACAGCTTGAAGAAGTAGCTCGACCCTATTTCGCCGATGGCGGCAACATGGGCAAATACATCGCCAACCACATGAAATTTCCAGCCGAGGCCAAGGAACGCGAGATACAAGGCACGGTACGTCTGAGCTTCGTGGTGGAGGTCGACGGCAGCGTGTCAAACATCGTCGTCATCAACTCGGTGGGCGGCGGTTGCGACAACGAGGCTGTCCGACTCATCGAAGAGACCGTTTGGTTGCCTGCTGAGAAGAACGGGAAATATGTGCGCAGTAGCAATATGCAGGATATTACGTTTAGTATTGGGGCGCATAATTTTCAAGATGGGAATAGTTATTAGTTGAGAGTTGAGAGTTTAGAGTTTAGAGTCGGTGGAGAGTTTAGAGTTGAGAGTCAGTTGAAAGTTTAGAGTTTTTAGTTTAGAGTTTAGAGAATTACATAATCAGTTTTTAAAACCATATCAAAATGAAAAAAGTTTTACTTAGCGCATTGGCAATTATGCTATGCATTGCATCGTTTGCACAAGACGAACTGCCTCAAGGCTGGAGCCACAAAGGCAATTTCGGTCTCAATTTCGGCCAAAGCTCTTTCACCAACTGGGCTGCTGGCGGCCAAAACACCGTCAACGGGCAGGGCATCTTCAATTACGAGATCCATTACCTGAAAGACAAGTTCAAATGGGACAACACCTTGAACACCGCCTTGGGCTACAGCTACTTCGATTTCAAGAAAAAGCCCATCAAGACCGACGACAAGATTGAGTTCACCTCACTGGCCACGCTGAAAGCCACCGAGCATCTCAACTATGGCGTCGAGCTGGCCTTCCGTTCGCAATTCGCCTATGGCTTCGACTACACGAAAGACTCCACCCAGTACATTTCCAAGTTCCTCGCTCCTGCCTACATCAGCTTGGGTCTTGGTATCGAATGGGTGCCTAATCCGCACTTCTCGCTTTATTTCTCGCCCATCACAGGCCGTATCACCATCGTGAACGACGACTATCTGGCCTCCATCGGTGCCTTCGGCGTCAACGAGCTGGACAAGAACGACACCGTCGTCCACACCAACTATGCCAAGGTTCGTTATGAGTTTGGTGCCCGCGCCGTGGCCAAGTTCCAGTATCCTTTGGCCAAGAACATCGACTTCAACTCGAAACTTGAGCTCTTCTCCAACTACCTCAAGAACCCGCAATACATCGACGTCGACTGGCAGAACATGCTCGTGCTGAAGGTCAACGACTGGCTCAACTGCAACCTCTCCACACACCTCATCTATGACCGCGACATCCCGTTTTACGACGAGAACAACGTGAAGATTGAAGGCTCGAAGGTGCAGTTCAAGGAAGTGCTGGCGGTTGGGTTTATGGTGAATCTGAAATAAGCATGCTTAAAATCGGGATTCTTTCAGACACGCATTGCACGCTCATACCACAGCTTTTCAACTTCTTCAAGGATGTTGACGAGCTGTGGCATGCGGGCGACATCGGCAACATCGAGACCGCCGATGCTTTGGCCAACTTCAAGCCATTGCGTGCCGTGCATGGCAACATCGACGACCATGTCGTGCGGATGCAATATCCCGAGGATTTGTTTTTCCATGTCGAGGATGTCGATGTCTACATGACCCACATCGGGGGCTATCCAGGCCACTACATGCCCGAAGTGAAATACATCCTGGAGGAAAAGAAGCCAGACCTTTACATCTGCGGACACTCGCACATTTTAAAGGTCATTTACGACAAGAAGCTCAACCTGCTGCACATCAACCCTGGCGCGGCGGGCAACTCGGGCTTCCATAAGCAAATCACCTTTATCCGGATGGTGATTGACGGGAAGACCTTCAAGGACACGGAGATCTTTCAACTCGACAGGAATTCTAGATCATATTAAGGCATTCCCTCTTTTCATAGATTCCCAAGGAAATGACATGAATAGAGGTAATTTTGGAAACGAAAAGGCCGGCTCCCATTGGAAGTCGGCCATTGTTTTGCTATTTCTGTTTCCTTAACGGATGCGGTCGGTGGAACGCACCTTCTTGATGTCCTTCCTCAAGCCCGAAGCGGCGGCGATGGACAACAAAAGGGCGGCCAAAGGCAGGAAAACGCCCACCTTGAATGTCGGATCGGCACCAATCGGTTTGCCAATCACGCGAATGTAATAGGCAAACACCACGGCGATCCATGCCACGATGACAATGATGTTGATGCGGGCAATCTTGTGCAGCTTCACGAACTGCGCCAACTTCACGGCACGGAAGAGGCCCATGGCCAAATAGCCGCTCAGCAGCATCACCGTAATGCTGAGAATCAGCACCGGCAGACTAAATGCAGTCTTAAAGGGCACCTCACCATCGGGCAACATGGACTCGACACCGTAAACATTGAACCTCAAAATATTCAACTCGCCATGATATTCAGCCAACGGAAGGAAGAACAGCAGCGCAAACAGCAGCGCCGAAAGGAAAAAGAAAATGGATTGCAATCTTTGTGACATGATAATTCGATTTTAAAGCGGCGCAAAAATACGATTTTTTTCGACAAAAACTTGTCATTCCGAAAAAAAGCATTACCTTTGCACCACTTTACGAGCCACTAAAGTGGATTTACCCTCGCCAAAGTGTTCCCAGAATTTATTGTATCAAAACTATATTCCACTATTGGAATTCTTTCAACCAATTATTTATGTACAACATTTTTGAACTCAATGAGAAGTCGTTGGACGACCTCAAAATCATTGCTACCGAGATGGGTATTGACGATGAGAACCGTGACCGTACCCAGCTCATCTACGACATCATCGATCATCAGGTAGACCATCCTGACATCAAGAAAGCCACAAAACCTAAAAAACAGAAACAAAAAGCGCCAAAAGCCGACAAGCCCGAGCCCAAGCCCAAAGAGGCTCCTGCAGTCGAGAAACCCGAGCCCGTCGAGGCGAAAAAAGAACCTAAAGAACCTGTAAAAGAACCCATCGAAGCCAATGCTCCCCAAGCCAAACGCGGCAGACGCCCGCGCATCAGCAAGGAGGCCGAGGCTGCCGTCAGCGAATGGCAGAAAAACAACGGTATACAGTTTGCACAGAATCCTGAGCAGAAAAAGGGAGAAGAAACTGTGGTTGAGTATAAGCGTGGTGAGAGGGGTGAAATGACTCCCCCGCCCTTCGGGCACCCCCTCTCAGAGGGGGATATCCCCCGGCCTTCGGCCACCCCCTTAGAAGGGGGAATCCCCCCGACCCCCTTAAAAGGGGGAGAGGTTGAGCAGAAACCCGCTCGCGAGAAGAAGGAAAACCCCAAGCAGAAACGCAAACGCACACGCGAAAACGGAGCCGAAGGCACGCCTGCTCCTGAAGCACAAAAAGAAACACCCGCTATGGAGGAAAAGCCCATGGCGGTCGAAAATAATCCTGTCTCGGAAGAAACGCCTGCACAGCCCAAGCAGGAGCGCCAAGAGAGGGAACGCTATGAACAACGTCCGCGCCGCGACGACCTGCTGAACCAGTTCGACAGCACCGTGCGTGCCGAGGGCGTGCTCGAAATCATGCCCGAGGGCTTCGGATTCCTGCGTTCGTCGGACTACAACTACCTGCCTTCGCCCGACGACATCTATGTCTCGCAGTCGCAAATCAAGCTGATGGGTCTGAAAACCGGCGACACCATCATGGGTGTCATCCGTCCGCCCAAGGCTGGCGAGAAGTTCTTCCCGCTGGTCAAGACCGACCTCATCAACGGACGCCGTCCCGAGGAAGTGCGCGACCGCATCCCCTTCGATTACCTCACGCCGCTGTTCCCGAACGAGAAGTTCAACATCACGGGGCACAAAGGCTGCACCATCTCGACCCGCATCATGGACCTCTTCGCCCCCATCGGCAAGGGACAGCGCGGCTTGATCGTGGCCCAGCCCAAAACCGGTAAGACCGTCCTGCTGAAAGAGGTGGCCAACGCCATCGCCGCCAACCACCCTGAGGTGTACCTTATTATATTGCTCATCGACGAGCGTCCTGAGGAAGTCACCGACATGCAGCGCAGCGTCAACGCGGAGGTCATCGCCTCCACTTTCGACGAGCCTGCCTCGAAGCATGTGCAGATTGCCAACATCGTGTTGGAGAAGGCCAAGCGTCTCACCGAATGCGGTCACGATGTGGTCATCCTGCTCGACTCCATCACCCGTTTGGCTCGCGCCTACAACACCGTCTCGCCCGCATCGGGCAAGGTTCTCACTGGTGGCGTGGAAGCCAACGCCTTGCAGAAGCCCAAGCGTTTCTTCGGTGCCGCGCGTAAGATCGAGAACGGCGGTTCGCTGACCATCCTGGCCACCGCGCTCATCGACACGGGCTCCAAGATGGACGAAGTCATCTTCGAGGAGTTCAAGGGCACCGGCAACATGGAACTGCAACTCGACCGCCGTCTGTCGAACAAGCGCATCTTCCCCGCCATCGACATCGTGGCTTCGGGTACGCGCCGCGACGACCTCTTGGTCGACGAGCGCACCCTGGCACGCGTGTGGGCCTTGCGCAACCACTTCGCCGACATGACGCCGCTTGAGGCCATGGAGTTCCTGAAAGACCGCGTGGCTAAGACCATCAATAATGAGGAGTTTTTGATGAGTTTGGATAAGTGAGGTGAGGTTAGTTTAGAGTTTAGAGTTTAGAGTTTAGAGGCAGTTGGAAGTTTAGAGTTGAGAGGCAGTTGGAAGTTTAGAGTTGAGAGGCAGTTGGAAGTTTAGAGTTGAGAGGCAGTTTAAAGTTTAGAGTTGTGAGGCAGTTGGGAGTTTAGAGTTGAGAGTTGAGAGTTAATCCCCCTGGTCTCCCTTAAAAGTGGGGTGGAGGAAGGGGGCACGGTTTTTGCTGCATCACTTGTCGTTTTAATTGAAAACTATGAAGAAAACTATCATTCTCCTTACAGCCATCTTGTTTGTCTTGCAGATGCAGGCGCAAGATGCCACACTATTGAATCGCATCAGGGAAGTCAACGGCAAGGTCAAGTCGTTTGAGTCAGACCTGGCCAATACCATGGTGAAGCCGAAAAAGACCACCTCGCAAAACGGCAAGCTGTATTTCGTGTCGCCAAACGAGTTTTCCGCCAAGTTCACTACGGGCAACTATATGATCGTCAACGAGAAAAAGATCAAGATGGACATCGGGATGTTTCATGGTACCTTCAGGCTGAAGGAGGGCGGCATGATGCAAGGGCTGAGTCGCATCTTCCTCTATGGCTTCCAAGGCCGCATCCAAGACCTGGCCAATGAAAACGGCTATACCGTCTCGACGAAGACCGAGGGGGAATTTCACGTTGTCACGGGAACGGCAAAAAAGAAACCGCTGTTTGGCGTAGGCTATAAGATGGTGGTATTCAAGTACCACACCGACAACCTGCTGCTTAAGGAGATTGTACTATACGACTATAGCGGCAACAAGGATTCTTACGTCATCTCGAATGTGAAGTATGACATACCCGTTGACAAGAAGACGTTTCAGTTTTAAGCATATAACACCTTCAAGTCGTCGGTCGTGAGGCCGTTGAAGTCGCCCGAACTCATGAAAGCGCCAATGACATTGCGTCGTTGGCCTTTTTCTAATAGCGCCACCAGTTCCGCCTTGTTGTGCACGACCTTCAGATCCTTCCTTCCAAAGCCCTCGACGATGCGCTCGTCGGGCATCAGTTCCAGTTTCTTGATGGCCACGGCATGCGGGTCGTAGAAGACGATGGCCGTGTCAGCCAACTTCAAGGCATCGCGGTAATGGTCGATGAAGACCTCGCTGAGGCTGCTGTAGGTGTGCAGCTCGAACACGGCAATCAGATGCTTCTCGGGGAACTGCTCGCGCAAAGCCTTCACGCTGGCGTTGACCTTCGAAGGCGCATGGGCGAAGTCGCGGAAGACGAAGTTGTCGCCGTTGTCGAACAGCAGCTCCAAGCGTCGTGCCGCACCCTTAAACGATGCGATGGCCTCATAGAACTGCGCGTCGCTCATGCCGAGTTGTTGGCACACCAGCCTTGCAGCGTTGATGTTCTTCATGTTGTGGCTGCCAAACACGCCCACTTCCCTCCTACTGCCGTCGGGCAAGAGCAGGGTCGTCCTGATGCCGTTGCTCTCAAAGGGATGCACGCCATAGCCAAAGGTGCGGCACTGTGCGCCTTGGGCAATCTTCTCGGCTTCCACGTCGGTCTGGTCGTAGATGAGGCAGCCGCCCGGTTCGATGGTGCGGACGAAGATGCGGAACTGCTCCAGGTAGTTGTCGAAGGTCGGGAAGACGTTGACATGGTCCCAGCCGATGCCGCTGATGACGGCGATATGCGGATGATAGTGGTGAAACTTTGGCACGCGGTCGATGGGCGAAGTGAGGTATTCATCACCTTCCATCACCATGTATTTCGCTGTCTCGCTGAGGCGCACCATCACGTCGAAGCCTTCCAACTGCGCCCCGACCATGAAGTCGGTCTCGATGCCGACTTGCTTGAGCACGTGGAGGATCATGGAGGTGATGGTTGTCTTGCCGTGGCTGCCGCCGACAACGATGCGGGTCTTGTCCTTGCTTTGTTCGTAGAGGTACTCTGGATAGGAATACACCTTGAGGCCCAGCTCTTGGGCGCACACCAGTTCGGGGTTGTCGATGCGGGCGTGCATGCCGAGGATGACGGCATCGTAGGTCTTGTCCAATTTCTCGGGATACCAACCCCATTGCGGAGGCAGGATACCCTCGTTGGCGAGGCGTGACTTGGATGGCTCGAAGATCTCGTCGTCGGAGCCTGTGACTTGATAGCCCTTGCGGTGGAGGGCGATGGCAAGGTTGTGCATGGCACTGCCGCCTATGGCGATGAAATGTACTTTTTTCATAGGTTGTTATTTCTTGCAAAAATACTATTATTATGGGATTGCTTCGCAAGAAATCTGATGAAAATCATCGTAAAATCCTTCTAAAATCCTATTTACCGATTTTCTGCGTTAGTATTTTAGGATTGCTTCGCAAGAAATACGCAGTATTCAACGTAGTTAAATCTGATGAAAATCATTTCAAAAACTTTCTAAATCCTCGCTACCGTTTTCTGCGCTTGTTATTTCTATGGGATTGCTTCGCAAGAAATCTGATGAAAATCATCGTAAAATCTTTCTAAAATCCTATTTACCGATTTTTCAATAGATTTTTGAAAGATTTCTATTCCGAAGGAATATAGATTCTGACAAGATTTATCTCCGCCGAAATCGAAGATTCGACGTTAGTCAATGCAAAGCATTTCTATTCCGAAGGAATATACCATCACCTAGCGTCATAAAACAAAGAAGGGTAAGCTACTCATATCGCACCGCTACAACCTCCTACCCTTGCTACATTCCTGTCCTGGGGGATTTCAGAGGGAGCTGGTCGTATAAGACTTAAAAGAGAGATTTTTTCCTTGTGGACGAACACGAGGCTGATTTACAGGAATATAAAAAAGAGATTCCCTAGGGAATGGAATACGGTTTTTGTTAACAGCGACGGCCTACAACCGCTTCCCAGAGGAAACAGTCTCAAGCCGCCGCATGAAGACAAAAGAAAGATTTTCCATTCCCGAAGGGAATCTTGTCTTGGGCAGCCAAGGTCTGGAAACAACATCGGCGACAAAAAGTGCTTACTTGCGTAAGTTCCTTTTGCCGCCGATGCTTGCTTTTGGCCTGTTGGCTTTTGGCCCATGGCTTACCCTTACGTAAGGGCAAGCCATGGGCCATAGGCCATAAGCCATTGTTACTTCACAACCACTTTCTGGACCTTCACGTTGTCGCCGTTGACGAGGCGGAGCATGTAGACACCAACGGCGCCGTTCACGTTGACGTTGGCGCAGCCGTTGACGCTCTCGCTCTTCACGATGCGGCCAGTGATGTCGATCACTTGCAGTGTGGCGTTGCCTTCGTTGTTGATGACGAAGCTGCCGTTGCTGAAGTAGGCGAAGTTGTCCTCATTGCTGTTGTCGCCAGTGGCGAACACCAGCTTGAAGCGGTTTTCGTAGTCCGTCGTCTTGGCCTCGAAGCTGTAGCTCGGGGTCTGGAGCAGGTCGACTTCGTTACCAGTGAGGTTGTCGATGAGGTGCAGGTAGGCGAACTCGACGTTATCCATACCGAAGTTCAGGCTGTAGGTGCCATTGCTTTCGGCCTTGAAGTTGACAGGCATCTCGCCCATCTCTTCAGCGCGCACCACGGCATAGTCTTCATCATCCATTGGGATGCAAACCTTAGAGCTGTTGCGGTTGAATTGCAGCTTGGGCAGCTGGCTGCCTTCGTCGAAACGCACGATGGCACGGTCGAGGAGGCTCTGTCCTTGGCTGAGGTTGAGGGCGAGCGTTGAACACTTTACTTCATTAGGATTTGTAGTGCTGAAAGTTATTATCTCTTCATCAGACTTGGCGACGACGAAGATACCTTCCATGGGATCGACGGAATTGCCTGTGACAGGGACGAACAAAGCACCAGCGGCATCCATAGTATAATATGCATTGTGAGTGTTGTCGATATAAGCGGTTTTTGTGAAGGGGTTACCCACAAGGTTCCAGCCTTTGAAACGCGCACTTTCATTCCTTCTCAATTCGACTTCGTAATCGGTGCCTTCAATAGGCGTGCCAGTAAAGTTAAGCGTGATAGTGCTGTTGTGGGCATAGAGGTAGCCTGTGCCGGGTTCGAGATTGAAGCTACCACCTTTGTAGTTGATCCATTCATTGCCGTCATTGTCGCCTTCCTGGTCGAAGTAGTAGAGGTCGTAGGTGTCCGAAAGCATGCCAGTCACATTTGCAGGATTGATGGTACCAAGAGGTGAGGCAATCAGGTAATAACCACCAGGGTTGGAATTGTCGCCATAGCCATTGATGGGCAGGGCAACTTTCTTGTAGAGTGACAAGGCACCGCCAGTGCCTGTGGCATAGCAAGCAAAACCGTAAGTATCGTTCTTTCTGAGGTTGGCATTGACATTATTAGCGGTGTTCTTTTTGTTCACGAACTCGTAAGTCTCGGTGCCAGAAACCGTCCAAAGAGCTTTGTCATCGGTGCCATCTGAAAGCATTTGAGCTTTGTTCTTTGCACCAGTACTAGCAGCGTATGCTTCAGCATTAGCATTGTAAATTGTCCAGTATTGGCCACTCGGGGCAATGTGCCAAACAATTGCAGCATTGTCTGTAACAATCACATCATTGTTTACAATAACATCTTCATATTGCAGTCTGTCGTTAGTGACTGTTGTATTCATGGCACCACCATCATAAACAATCAAGTAGTCACCTTCGACGAGTTCGCCAGTATAAAGGGCGTATGCATCACCAGTAGCAGGGGCCACAGGAGCGGCTTGGCTGATGGTGACGAGGTTGGAATAGACCAAGTTGGTCTCGTCATCCATAGCGTAAACCTTGAAATAAGCCGTGCGGGCATCAGGACCTTCGTTTTCCACCATATAGTATGAAACCACATAGCCTTCGCCAATAGTAGGATCTTGTTCGGCCACCAGAACCTCAATCCAGTCAGGTTCTTCGCTCAGTTCATCACCGTTGGCATCGCAGAACTGAATATCGAAATCGGTCATGTCGGTAATGGTCAGGTTTTCGTAGGTAAGATCCAAAGTGCCGTCGTGTTCTTCGGCATCAACGTTAACCTCATCGGGATTAACAGTAATGGAAGCCACAAAAGCAGGGGCTACGTATTCAGCAAGAGCGATATTGCCCAAACCTACATTGCCAGAGGATTTATTAGTATAAATCCACTTAATATAACGGACGTTTTCGCCCAAGTTGTCGAATTCTTCCTCGTAAGTTTCATTATTGCCAAATGTAGTATAGGTTTCCAAATCGGAGTAAGACACGCCGTCAGCAGAAGTTTGAACTTTGAAGGTGCCGCCGCTAAAGGAGTTACCCTTGATGTCGAAGGTAAGCGTGCCAGGACGCTCGTCGAATTGGAGCAGCAACCAGTCGCCAGTGGTGTCAAATTTCAGTCTGGTATTAGGATTACTTGTTGCACTATAATCTGTGCCAAGTTCGTTTTCATAGAGGCCGTCGGTCTCTTCGATGTCAGCCTTACCGCCGTTGAAAGCAAAAGGCAATTCTGCATAAGTGGGAGCAACATAAGCAGCCTGGTTGATGGTGACACGGTTGGAATAGACTGTGTTGCTTGCTGCATCAAGAGCAGAAACCTTCATGTAAGCCGTACGGGCTTCGCCTTCGTTGGCAGAAACAAAAACACTTAACTTATACCCTTCATCATTATTTCCTGTTACACCAGGAATATACCATGGAGTTTCAGGAGTGTTTTGAATCTCTTCGTCTTCGGCATCATAATGGTGAACAGCAAAACTCTCATAGTTTGTGACTACGATATTATCGTAAGTGAATGGGATTTGAATGGTATGCATTTCAGCATCCAAATCAACCACATCGGGATTGACAGTGATGGTGGGCTCGGTGATGACAGGATGTGTCAGTGAAACCAATTGGCAACCACTACCAAACTCGTAGGTTGAACCATATTTGGTCAAATTACCATAAACTACAACAACATCACCGACAGCAACTGTTGATGCGTCTACGTCAGTACCGCTAACGCAGCGATAGGCTTGCAGGAAATCGGTGTCACCAGAATTGTCAACAAAGTTGAAAGTGATATTGCTATATTGAGTGCTCCATGCGGTCTCGATAGAAGAAACAATACCCGTGGCATACACGCCTTGTGTGCCAGTGCCAGCATCGATGGCGGCACGGGCTTGTGCCACAGTGTAAGGATTGTTCTGGGTGCCAGGAGCATTGCTGTCAGTAACAGTAAGTTCGTAAGAGCCTTCAGAAGGTCTGTATTGATCTTCAACGCCTGCATAGCTGGCGGTGATGGTGGTGGTACCAACGGCAACGAGAGTGACTTCGCCGTTAGCATCGATGGTGGCAACGCCAGTGTTGCTCGAAGACCAAGTGACAGTGGCACCGCTGATGGTATTGTTTTCATTATCCTTGACGGTAGCTGTCAGAGTGCCAGCATTTGTGCCTTGGTAAATATCGGTGTTGAAGTTTTGAGGCACATTGATAGTGGTAGTGGTGGCAACGGCGGCTGAAGGTAAGCCAAGAGTAATAGTAAACTTGCTAATCTGGGCATAACTTGATGCATTAGAAGGACGTGACATGGTCACTGTTGAAGAAGAGCCCGTCCATGTTGTTGTCGTATTATCATATCCCGTCGGAGAGAATGTCAGATCACTATAGGAACCTGAAACCGTAAGCGCGATGCTTATAATCGAGCAGTGAAGGTCAAATTGTTGTCCTTATAGAAACGCATGGCAGACAAATTGGCATACGTTGAGCCGTTTCCACGGGTCCAATGCAATGAAACATTATCCTGGCTACCGTTAAGTTCATCATAAGTGGATCCACTAAATTGGCCAGTTTTGCCCCAAAATTCATAATTTGGAATTATCTCAATAGTAGTTGGTTGCACATATGGTTCACTACTTGTTACTGTAAGCACATATGTTGCTGAAGATGAACCATAAATTCCGCTTTCACCAGCATAACTCGCCGTGATAGTGGTGGTGCCAGCTGCAACTAATGTCACTGCACCACTGTTATCAATAGTTGCAATATTAGTATTACTAGAAGACCAAGTAACAGCAGCTCCGCTAATGATTGTATTGTTGGTGTTTTCTTTTACTGTTGCGCTCAACGAACCAGCTGTTGTGCTTGTATAAACATCCGTGTTAGAAATGCCTGAATCATCAATTGTTACTGTAGTTGCCGTGACTGATGATCCAGTAGTTTCCCAAACAAAAGCAATGCTAGAGATATAAACAGCACCATTATATGAGCGAATACCGACATATTCGTAATCACCTGAAACTGTAATAGTGCCAGTACTGGAGACAGAACCCAATTTAGTTCCTTGATTAGTGGCATTGTATAATTGGGCAGCGCCAGTGTAAGCTGTGTTTTTGCCATAAACATCTATTGTGTTACTACCACTAGCCACATTGATTGTTATGGATTTAATTTTGCCGCCTGAAACTGTGCTGACAATACCGCAATCACTACCACTGCTTCTTAATTGAATATTAGCATTGTTATTAAGAGCACTTTTACCAGCATAAACAGCATCAGATGTAAGTGAAACATTCGAAAACGCTGTGTACGACGTACCTGTTGCGGCCAAATCAGCAGCAGTCATATTATCCGTCACTGTGGCTTTTGTCTGTCCCCACACACCCATCGGGATAGCAAGGGTCACGAGCAGCGCGAGGGCTGCGGTTAGGATTGTAAATCTCCTTTTCATTTTTGTTTTGTTGTTTAAATGGTTGTTATTTGATTGTTTAAGATTCAAGATTTAAAGATTTAAACCTGTCGCTGTTTTTCAATGAATTGGGGTTTTGTCGACAATCCCAAGCCATCAGTATCGAGCAGGTTTCGTTTTCATAGAGGTAAATGAGTTTATATCTGCGAATTACGACAATATAGCGATAGTTTCTATTGTATTGTTCAAGCAAAGGTTCCTTGGGTCCCATTTCAGGCATCGGCATCAAACGACGTGCAGCATCGAGAAACTCTTCCATAAGCCTTTTTGCAAAGGAGTGGGAGAATCCGTCATAATAACGGAAAATAGCCTCCGCGTCTTGCCTTGCCGAAGATGTCCATACAACTTTTACCATGATGCTACAAGGGCTTCAAATTCTTCATGGGTCATTAGGTCTCTTCCCGCATCAACATCGGAGGTGGCTTTCAGGACATGTTGCACGACTTCTTCTTCCGTGTATTGGCATGGCGGAGGCGTTGTGCTCTTGGCTTCAAGCTGGGCGGCATAATAGTCGAGCAAGAGCTCTTCCACCTGCTGCTGGAGCCAAAGCTGCAAGGCGTTATCGTCGGCGAAGGAAGGTCTCACTTTTTCCACCAAAGTATCGCTCAGTGTTATGTTGTAACTGCACATGACTTGTTGTTTGTTTTTTATGTTTGTTATTTGATTGTTTAAGATTTAAGATTCAAAGATTCTTTTTCGTGCATGTTTTGGGCATGGCAGGCATCTACAACGACGGAATACTTCATGGTCGAGCGTATTCTTTTCTTACAGTTTCGTGCAACATTACACGCAGTTCTTCAACATCCATTGTCTCTTCATCCTCCAGTCGCATTTGGTGCATACGAGAGTCTATCAACTCCTGGACCCAAAGGCGAATGGCAGCCGTGGTGTCCAGTTCAGGGAGCAAATCCCGAATGGCAGTCTCATCTATGTCTATGCTTATCGTGCACATCTGTATTTGTCCTTTCTTTTCTTTAGTTCTATTTGTTTGTTTAAATGGTTGTTATTTGATTGTTTATGATTTAAGATTCAAAGATTATATTTAACTACGGATTTCACGGATTTTTACGGATTGGTTTTCAGCAATTTTGGGGTCGCAGGCTCCCGATTGGTACGGATGGGCTGGCGATTTTGTTCTCATTTAGGGGTCATAGGCTAGTTTGTAACTATTTCATCCTTAGCTATATACACTATAATAGCAACCCGAAAGAGGCTACTTCTTTTCAGGTGCAAAAGTACTTATTTATTTAATAAGGTGTGGCGAAAACTTTTGAAACGAAGGATTAAGTTATCAACAGGTGTTGATAACTTTTTTCTTCGCAGCGCTACAGCCGCTCTCAGGATGTCGGCCTAATGCTCAATGCCCGTAGCTCGAGCCGTCGAAGCAGTGCGTGCAGAGGTCGCACTTGGGCAGGCCGATGGCGTTCACCACGCTCTCCAAGGTATTGAACTTCAGAGAGTCCACACCGACGTGCTTGCGGAGCATCTCAATCAAATTGGCATACTCAGGTGTCGTCGGATCGCAATACTTCTCAATGTTGGCGTCCTGGTCGCCTTCCAGCTCCTCCACGCAGCGGCGGGTGATGAGCTCCAGGATGTTCTTCGAAGCCGAGAAGTTGAGGAAAGGACAGCCGTACATCAAGGGCGGACAGCTGATGCGCACATGCACCTCTTGGGCGCCGTAGTCGTAGAGCATCTTCACGTTGTCGCGCAGCTGGGTGCCGCGCACGATGCTGTCGTCGCAGAAAGCCACCTTCTTGCCTTCCAACAAGGCGCGGTTGGGGATGAGCTTCATCTTGGCCACATGCTCGCGCTGGCTCTGGTTGACAGGCATAAAGCTCCGCGACCAAGTGGGGGTGTACTTCACCACGCCACGCATATACGGCACCTTGCGCACGTTGGAGTAGCCCAAGGCCATGCCGATGCCCGAGTCGGGGATGGCAGAGACGTAGTCGATGTCGACATAGTCGTGCTTGCCCATCTCGCGGCCTTCGTTGTAGCGCGCCTCCTCCACGTTGATGCCCTCATAGTCGGTGGCAGGATAGCCGTAGTAGATCCAAAGGAAAGAGCACACCTGCTTCTTGGGGTTGGGCGCCAGCAGCTGCTGCACGCCGTCGACGGTCACCTTGACGATTTCGCCCGGGCCGACGTTGTAGCAAGTCATGTAGTCGAGGTTGATGTAGCTGTGGCTCTCGGAGGCCACTACATAGCCTTCCTCGCCCTTGCCCACCACGATGGGGGTGCGGCCGAGGTAGTCGCGTGCGGCGATGATGCCGTCTTCGGTGAGGATGATCATCGAGCAGGAGCCTTTCACCTTTTCGTACACATTCTTGATGCCGTCCACGAAGTCCTCGCCCTGGGTGATGAGGAGGGCCACCAGCTCGGTGGGGTTGGTGAAGCCCATGCTCAGCTCGGCGAAGTGCTGCTTGTTGGCGAGGCAGTGGTCGACCAGCTCGTCGATGTTGTTGATTTTGGCCACCGTGCTGATGGCGAACTTGCCCAAGTGCGAGTTAACGATGATGGGTTGCGGGTCGGTGTCGCTGATGACGCCGATGCCGAGGTTGCCCTCAAACTTATTCACAGCCATCTCATCGCTGAACTTCGTGCGGAAATAGGAGTTCTCGATGTCGTGGATCGAACGGTGGAAACGTTCGCCGTCGTAGGTCACCATACCGGCGCGCTTGGTGCCGAGATGTGAGTGATAGTCAATGCCATAGAACAAATCCTGCGCGCAGGGTCGTTTCAAAACAGTGCCAAAGAAGCCGCCCATAGTGTTTTCAATTTAAGGTTATAAAAACAAAAAACATCTGCGGGAGGTGTCCCGTAGATGGACTGCAAAAGTAGAGAAAAAAGTAAATGGATGGAAAAAAAATTCAAGATTTCATTTAACTACGGATTTTACAGATTATTACGGATTTGGATTCGACAATTTTGAGGTCGCAGGCTCCCTATGGGTACGGAAGGGATTAGCAGGTATCAGGTTCGAATGATATCCAATAGTCTTTCGTTACAACTTTGTTGTATATCCGATAATTTATCGAACAACTATCGGAGAACTATCGAACAACTATCAGACAACTATTGGACAAAGATAGAAGTTGGTCCCTACTTGGTGGCTGCCACAGGCACTTCTGCCTTGGTACTACGCCTTACCCCAATGCCTCATCGCGAAGGAACGCCCGCGATGAGGCTAAAGGGCAATCAACAATTAAACAATCAACAAATCAACAATTAAACATCCAACGATTCAACAATTATAACTATTTTTGCCGAAATTTTCTGTAAGCCTATGATACTCAAACTCTACCCTACCGATCCCAACCCTCGCTACGTCAAGATGATTTTGGAATGCTTGGCCGACGGCGGCACCATCATCTTCCCCACCGACACCTTGTACGGCTTGGGCGGCTGCATCAACAACCCGCGCACCTTCGAGCGCATCTGCCAGATCAAGGGCATCAAGAAGGAGAAGGCCAACTTCTCGTTCATCTTCCACGACCTCAGTATGTTGAGTGAGTTCACCAAGCCCATCAACAACGATGTCTTCAAGATGATGAAGCGCAACCTTCCGGGAGCCTTCACCTTCATTTTGGAGGCCAACAACAACATCCCGCGCATCTTCCAGAGCAAGAAGAAGACCATCGGCATCCGCATCCCCGACCAGCCCATCATCACGAACATCGTGAGGGAGTTCGGGAGTCCCATCATGACCACTTCGTTGGCCGATCAAGAAGACGAGATCAACCCCTACCTCACCGACCCTGAGGAGATTCACGACCGTTACAAGGACTTGGTGGACATCGTCATCGACGGCGGTGCGGGCGAGAACGAAGAGAGTACCGTAGTGGATTGCACTGACAATGAGATTGTTATCATTCGTCAGGGCAAAGGATTGTTGGACGAATGAAAAAAAATTGGCTGAAAAAGTCAATGATAACGAAAAAAGCTGTACTTTTGCACCCGCTTAACAGCCCTCACCCCCTGAAAGGGGGGAATCGAGGATGACTCGGTAGCTCAGCAGGTAGAGCACAACACTTTTAATGTTGGGGTCCTGGGTTCGAGCCCCAGCCGGGTCACAAATTCCGAAAATAGACCTAATTGATTTCCAATCAGTTAGGTCTTTTTCATACCCCAAAAACGGCCTGCCGTGTCAACCGCGTGTCAACGGTTGTCTTTATAAAACGCAATCAACTCCTCCATGGTAGCGAAAGGTTTCTCGTCGAGGTCCATCCAAACACCCTCGTTGAGGCACTGCATCTTCCAACCTGTCACCGCACCGTCGACCATCACAGGCACAACGCGTCTGTCCATTCCAAGATTGAAGCCCTCTCCTATCAGGCCTTCATACGCCTTATTCATCTTATCGACGATGCCACTTAGACTACCTTTTATCTTGTTATTTTGCATAAGATTGAACTTTTATTATTTTAAAGCGGGTCGTAGGTAGACTTGATGTTTAGCATAGTCTTCCTATTGTTTCCGATGCATGTTGTTGTGGTGTCTATTTTGATGAGTCCTTCTTTTTCCATGGCAACAATAAGGCCGTGATGGTCGAATGGTTGTGTCTTGTATACAAGTGTGAAACTACATTTTGGATAGTTGGAGTCAGGCACAAAGTTGAGTGAATCGTTTGGATCAGCTCCATTCTGCCACGCTTCATAAATCATAGCCTGATGGGCAAAATTTGCAGTACTTCCAAAATAGTAATTGGTGTCAGCATCGTTAAAAAAACTCTTATCCTGCCTAATACTATCGTTGTGAACCAGCACAGGTTGAACCTCTAAATGAAAATTCTCGTTGTCAATAGTTACAACACTATTGCTCACTTGACCGAACGACATTACATACATGAGGGCAATGACACTATTATGGAGAATATGTAATCCCATTGACCAAAGAATGTTGTGATTAATGACGAGATAGGAGGCAACAAGACCAAAACCAAACTTATCAAATAATGCCACCAACCACATGAGCCAGCCTTCATTTTCGTCGTAGTTGCCTTCGTGTCCTACAGCAAAAAGGATAGACGAAAACAGCATAAGGACAAAGAGTCGCTTAGTTTTATCTCCACGGAAAAACACGAGTATTGCAACACCGCAGAGTACAGTAAGCAGCGAAAGCCACCAGCCGATTGAATAACACGAAAAAGTCATGAGGGCAATGGAGGTGATTCCCGTCCATAGTTTGCCGTTACCCCATAGACGGCAAGTGACTTCTTCGATAATCGGCCCTATGAAACCCATATAAATCATGATGGGCCAGATTCCAAACTGATATATCGATAAGTAGATAGCATCCATTAAAGACCCACTCATCCCGTCGGCCGAAGAAGGATTGATGTAAGCATTTACGACCATGATGGCAAAACATATCACAATGATGCCTAATCCCCCCCAAAGGGCCCAACGGAAAAGGCGCGGCTTACGGGCAGAAGCTGCGGGTGTGTTTTCGTTTGTGTCCATTTTATTGAATTTGTTTTGCAAAGATACATTATTCTTCGCAAACCACAATTTTTTGCTTATTTTTGCATTCCAATTTTCCAACAATGATTGACCTATTGAAAGACCTCAACGAGCCTCAAAGAGAGGCCGTTACCACTATAGAAGGCCCCGTGATGGTGATTGCCGGTGCCGGTTCGGGCAAGACCCGTGCCCTCACCTACCGCGTCGCCTACATGATCCAAGAGGGCGTCGACCCCTTCAGCATCATGGCCCTCACCTTCACCAACAAGGCCGCCCGCGAGATGAAGGAACGCATCATGCAACTCGTCAACGCCAGCGACGCCCGCAACGTGTGGATGGGCACTTTCCACTCCATCTTTGCGAGGATTTTACGCATCGAGGCGGAGAAGATTGGCTTCACAAGCAATTTCTCGATTTACGACACGGATGACTCGAAGGCTCTCATCACGCAGATACTCAAAGACTTGAGCCTCGATACCAAAGTCTACCCCGCCAAGCAGGTGCTGGCCCGCATCAGTTCGGCCAAGTCCAGCCTCTTTTCACCCGAAGACTATGCCAACAACCCCGAGGTCCAAGAGGCCGACCGCAAGGCCAACAAGCCGCTCATCGGGCAACTGTTCAAGCTCTACAACGAGCGCCTGCATCGCGCCAACGCCATGGACTTCGATGATATCTTGTACTTCACCAATGTGCTGCTGCGCGACAACCCCGACGTGCTCTACAAATACCAGAACCACTTCAAGTTCATCCTTGTCGACGAGTACCAGGACACCAACTACGCCCAATACCTCATCGTGAAGCGCATCGCTGCCCTGTTCGAGAACATCTGCGTGGTGGGTGACGACGCCCAAAGCATCTATGCCTTCCGTGGCGCCAACATCCAGAACATCCTCAACTTCAAGAACGATTACCCTGATTATAAGTTGATTAGGTTGGAGCAAAACTATCGTTCCACCCAGAACATCGTCAACGCCTCGAACGCCGTCATCGCGCACAACAAGGACCAAATCAAGAAAAAGGTATGGAGCGACAAGGAGAAAGGCGAACTCATCGGCCTCATCCATGCCAACAGCGACACCGAGGAAGGCACCATGGTGGCCAACAGCATCTTCCAGTACAAGATGACGCGTCACCTGCCCAACAAGAGCTTCGCCATCCTCTATCGTACCAATGCCCAGAGCCGTTCGATGGAAGAGGCGCTGCGCAAACAGAACATACCTTATAAGATTTATGGCGGCCTCTCATTCTACGACCGCAAGGAAATCAAGGACTTGCTTGCCTATTTCCGCGTCGTCATCAATCCCGAGGACGAGCAGGCCTTACTGCGTATCATCAACTACCCTGCCCGTGGCATCGGCAAGACCAGCATTGAGCGCATGATGGTCGTCGCCAACGAGCAACGCACGAGCATCTGGAAGTGCATGGAAAACAATGTGTTTCCGCAGGACTTCAACATGGGCACCGTCAACAAGTTCCGTGACTTCATGGTGATGATCAAGAGCTTCCAAACTTTGCAGGAGAAGATGAACGCCTTCGAATTGGCCAAGCACATCACCAATACCATTGGGCTCATCAAGGTGCTGAAGGAAGACGACACGCCAGAGGGCGTGTCGAGGGTCGAAAACGTGGAGGAATTGCTCAACGCCATCATGGAGTTCAGCGACCGTCAGGTGGACGAGACCACTGGCGAGACCGCCCGCGTCGACCTGGTGCAATTCATGGAAGATGTGGCCCTGCTCACCGACAGCGAGATGAAGAAAGATGACCCCGAGGAGGACTTCGTCAGCCTGATGACCGTGCACTCGGCCAAAGGCTTGGAGTTCCCGTATGTCTATGTAGTCGGCATGGAAGAGAACCTCTTCCCTGGCATCCTCAGCCTCAGCACGAGAGAAGAACTGGAAGAGGAACGCCGTTTGTTCTATGTGGCCATCACCCGTGCCATGACCAAGTTGACTTTGAGCTATGCCGAACAACGCTACCGCTACGGTAACCTCACCCTCAGTGAACGCTCGCGCTTCGTTGATGAAATTGACGCGAGCCTTATCGAACAGACGCAGAAGGCCTCGTTCAGAGGCACCTCGCCCATGGGCGGACGACCTTTCGGTCGACGCATCAACGAACCCGAGCAGCACGGCTTCCGCAAACTAGAGGAAACGCCCTCGTTTGCCAAGCCAAGTTTCAACCAGCCCGCAGTGCCAAAGGACTTTGAGCCTTCCAACCCCGACCTTTTGCAGGAAGGAATGCGCGTGATGCACGCCAAGTTTGGCGCAGGCACCGTCCTCAGCATCGAAGGCGCAGGGGCAAACAAGAAGGCCTCGGTGCGCTTCGACACGGCTGGAGTGAAAATGCTGATGTTGAAGTTTGCGCGATTGGGGATAATCAGATAATGAGATTCCCTTCGGGAATGGAGTAGAATCTAACATTAATATCGGCGGCTTGTGACAGCTACTGAAGGGTAGCAGCATTTGGCCGCCGCTTGTTACCATATACCCAACTCCATTCCCATGGGAATCTCTCAATGTCAGCGCAAACCAGCATCCTATTTTAGTGCTTGATATTAAAGGAAAAATATGTACCTTTGCAGCAAAATTGAATCACAATGAACAAACCAGGTTTAACCTACAATACAGAGAAAGAGCAGATTGTCATCTCGGAATACGGTCGTTGCGTGCAGGAAATGATCAAGAAACTGCCTGAGATTGAAGACCGGGAGCAACGCACCGAAGCCGCCAAATACATCATCAGCGTGATGGTGCAGATGAACCCGAACATCAAGCAGTCTAGCGACTACGAGCACAAGCTTTGGGACCACCTCTACATGATTTCGGGCTACAACCTCGACGTGGACAGTCCCTACGCTCCTCCTGTCCCATTGGAGAAGCAAAGCAAGCCTCAACACATTGGTTATCAGAATAATGATATAAAATACGGCCACTACGGGCAATACCTCATCAAGATGATTGAGGCTGCCTCACAAGAGGAAAACGACGAGATTCGAGAAGCCCTTGCCTACTCCTTGGCCGGACAGATGAAGCGCAACTACCTGGAATGGAACAAGAGCGTCGTCAACGACCAAGTCATCCTCGACGACCTGAAGAACATCAGCGGCGGACGCCTCGTCATCTCCGACGAATCGAAGCTGAACGGCAACGCAGACCTTGGAAAAGTCCAACCTCAAGCCAAGCAGCCGCAACAGCAACAGCAAGGCAAGAAGAAAAAGAAGAAAGTGCCGAACCTGAAGGCCAACATGAACAACCCGAACAACCCGGCGTATAAGAAACGCATGCAAGAGTTGGGAAAACTATAAAATTCATAGCGAGGTTGCTTCGTGTCTTTAATTCCCCGCCCTTCGGGCACCCCTTTAAAAGGAGGAGACGCGAAGCGGCAACTCTAAACTCTAAACTCTAAACTCTAAACTAAACATGGCATCACTGAAGATCAAAGGCGGCTGCAAGCTGCAAGGCGAAATCATCCCGCAAGGCGCGAAGAACGAGGCCATGCAAATCCTCTGTGCCTGTCTGCTCACCGACGAGAAAGTCACCGTCCACAACCTGCCCGACATCCTCGACATCAACAACCTGATTGCCTTGTTGGAAGGCATGGGCGTGACCGTTGAGCGTCCTACCAGGCATGACATCATTTTACAGGCCAAAGACATCAATTTCAATTACTTCCATCTGACTGCTTATCAAAAAACCGCATCAAAGCTAAGAGGTAGCGTGATGATGACTGGTCCCATGCTGGCTCGTTTCGGCAAGGCCTACATGCCCAAGCCAGGTGGCGACAAGATCGGTCGGCGCAGATTGGACACCCATGTCATCGGTCTTCAGAAGCTCGGTGCCATCTTTGATTTCAACTCCTACGAAGTCGAGGTGCAGCGCGGTGGCCTGAAAGGCTGCTACATGCTCCTTGACGAGGCCTCAGTGACTGGCACAGCCAACATCGTCATGGCCGCCGTGATGGCACAAGGCACCACCACCATCTTCAACGCTGCCTGCGAGCCTTACCTCGTGCAACTCTGCACCATGCTCAACAATATGGGTGCCGACATCAAGGGCGTAGGTTCCAACCTATTGACCATCAATGGAGTAAACAAACTCCATGGAACCGAGCACACCTTGCTTGCCGACATGATCGAAGTAGGCTCATTCATCGGCATGGCCGCCATGACGGGCAGCGAAATCACCATCAAGAATGCAGGCATCGCGCAGTTAGGCATCATCCCTGACGTGTTCCGCAGGCTCGGTATACAGATGGAATACCGTAGCGACGACATCTTCATCCCTGCACAAGACCATTATGAAGTACAGACCTTCATGGACGGCAGCATCCTCACCGTAGCCGACGCGCCTTGGCCAGGCTTCACGCCCGACTTGATCAGTATCGTATTGGTGGTGGCCACGCAAGCCAAGGGTACCGTACTCATCCACCAAAAGATGTTCGAGAGCCGCTTGTTCTTCGTCGACAAGCTCATTGACATGGGTGCGCAAATCATTCTCTGTGACCCGCACCGTGCCAATGTCATCGGCCTCGACCACAGCCATGCCCTTCGCGGCATCCGCATGGCCTCGCCCGACATCCGTGCCGGTGTCGCCTTGCTCATCGCCGCCCTCTCCGCCGATGGTACCAGCATCATCGACAACAGCGACCAGATCGAAAGAGGCTATCAATACATTGACAAGCGCGTCAATGCCCTCAGTCTCGACGGACCTATCATCGAGTGCCTCTAAGCCCTACCCTTCCCTATTCTGCCATTTTGTCAAAACCCAAGCTTTGGCAAAGGATTTGATATGTCCTAGCGCAAAATGGAAAATAATAGCAAAACACACATATCATGACAGAAAACGAAAACGTTAACAATCAGGACGATGCCTTGAAAGACACCGTCAAACCCGACATGGAGAACAAGCAAGAACCCGTCGACGAACAACCCAAACAAGAAGAAGCTGCCGAAGCCAAAGAGGCCAAAGGTGACAATGTTTCAGAAAAAAAGTCGAAACGGTTCAAGATTCGTCATGCCCAAGAGAAGGCCTTGGAAGAAGAAAAGGCCAAATATGCCGAATTGAACGACAAATACTTGCGCCTGTTCTCAGAGTTCGACAACTTCCGCAAGCGCACAGCCAAGGAGAAACTCGACTTGACCGCCACAGCTTCGGAAAGCGTCATCAAGGACATTTTGCCCGTGTTGGACGATTTTGAGCGCGCCTTGCAAAACATGGAAAAGAATGGCAACGAGGCAGACTTGCAAGGCGTTACCTTGATTTTCAACAAGTTGAAAGACACTTTGAAGAAGAAAGGCTTGGAGGAAATCGAAGCCATGGATGTCGAGTTCAACACCGATGAACACGAAGCCCTGACGATGATTCCCGCGCCTGAGGAAGACAAAAAAGGCAAGGTCTTGGATGTCATCCAGAAGGGCTACAAGCTGAATGGCAAGGTGATACGCTTTGCGCGCGTCGTAGTCGGTAATTGATGGGATTGTCCTACGGACAAGAAATCCATCAAAAATAGTAATAAAATCTAATAAAAATCAATTGATTATGTATTGAAAGATTTTAAAAGAGATTTTTGAAAGATTTCTTGCGAAGCAATCCACAAAAATAATAAGGAGAGTAAAGAATGGCAGAAAAAAGAGATTACTACGAGGTGCTGGGGGTCAACAAGAACTCCACACCTGACGAGATAAAGAGCGCCTACCGCAAGGCCGCCTTGAAATGGCACCCTGACAAGTGGGTGAACGGCACCGACGCCGAGAAAAAGACCGCCGAGGAGAATTTCAAGGAAGCCTCGGAGGCCTATTCCGTGTTGAGCGACGAGAATAAGAAGGCGCGCTACGACCGTTACGGCTTCGCTGGCATGGACGGTGGCTCGGCCAGCGGTGGTGGCGGCTTCAGCGGTTTCGGTGACTTCGACCTGAACGACATCCTGAACAGCGTGTTCGGTCGCGGCTTCGACTTTGGTGGAGGCTTCAGTGGGTTCAGCGGTTTTGGAGGAAGTGGAAGCCGTGGAGGCACCGTCAAGCAACGTGGTTCCAACATCCGCGTTAAGGTGAAGCTGAACTTGCAAGAGATCGCTCATGGTGTAAAGAAGAAAATCAAGGTGAGCAAGTACGTGGCATGTACGCATTGCCATGGCAGTGGCTCTGAGGACGGCTCCACCGAGACCTGCCCTACCTGCCACGGTCGCGGCCAGGTGGTGCAGACCGTCAACAGCTTCTTCGGACAGATGCAGACCGCCTCGGTGTGTCCCACCTGTAATGGTACAGGCACCGTCATCAAGAAGAAGTGCACCCACTGCGGCGGCGAAGGCATCATGAAGGGTGATGAAGTCATCGAGATTGACATCCCTGCCGGCGTGGGCGAAGGCATGCAGCTCACCGTGCGCGGCAAGGGTAATGCCGGCCCGCACAACGGCGTGAATGGCGACTTGCTTGTCCTCATCGAAGAAGAGCCGCATCCCGAATTCGAGCGCGACGAAAGCACCCTGATTTACAATCTGTTCATCACCATCCCGGAGGCCATTTTGGGGACGCAAGCCGAAGTACCCACCGTCGACGGCAAGGTGCGTGTGAAGATTGCCCCTGGCACGCAGAGCGGCAAGGTGCTACGTTTGAGAGGCAAAGGCTTGCCTATTCTCAACGGCTACGGCACTGGCGACATGCTCGTCAATGTCAATGTTTGGATTCCGAAGAAGTTCAACAAGAAGGAAGAGGAACTGTTGCAGCAACTCGCCCAGTCGGACAACTTCAAGCCCAATCCCACCGCCGAGGAGAAGAGTTTTTTCAGTAAGATTAAGGATTACTTTAACTAAAATAAACCGGCGTTTCGACAGGCTCAACGACCTTGCAAGGGTCCCTGAGCCTGTCGAAGGGCCCGTTTTACAATTAAAACATGACTAAAATATCCGTCAACGAGGTCACAAAGAAATACGCCGACCATACTGCCTTAGACCGTATGTGCATTGACATTCCCGAGCATTGCATATACGGCCTTTTGGGTCCCAATGGCGCCGGAAAGACTACCCTCATCCGCATCCTCAACCAAATCACGGCACCCGATTCGGGTGAAGTGTTGATCAACGGTGAGAAACTGAACCAGAATCACATCGCACGCATCGGATACCTGCCCGAAGAACGCGGCCTTTACAAGAAGATGAAAGTCGGCGAGCAGGCCATCTACCTTGCCGAGCTGAAAGGCATCAAGAAAGCCGAGGCCAAGAAAAGGCTGATGGAATGGTTTGAGAAGTTCGAAATCAGTGGCTGGTGGGACAAGAAGGTGGAAGAGCTCTCAAAAGGCATGCAGCAGAAAGTGCAGTTCATTACCACCATCATCCACGAGCCCGACATCCTCATCTTCGACGAGCCTTTCAGCGGCTTCGACCCCATCAACGCCAACCTCCTGAAGGAATCCATCCTCGGGCTGCGCGACAAAGGCGCAACGGTGCTGCTCTCTACCCATAATATGGCTTCCGTCGAGGAGCTTTGCGACAGCATCACCTTAATTAATAAAGGTAAGAGTATCCTGCAAGGCAGGGTGAGCGACATCAAGCGGCAACACGACACCCACAAGAGGGAAATCATCATCCGCACGGAGAACCTTCAGCCCATTTATGCCTTGGGCGACACCTATAATAATATAAAGGTGGAGCCGACCGAAGTGGACAACGAGACAAAACTGACTACCTATAGCGAGTCGCCCGCCGACTTACTCAACCAACTGCTCCAAATCGGTGAGTTGGTCTCATTCAAAGAGGTGCTGCCCTCCATGAACGACATCTTCATCCAAGAAGTGCAATCCAAAAACCAAGCCTCATGAACAAGATCGGACTCATCATCAGGCGCGAATACATGACGCGCGTGCGCAAGCGTAGCTTCCTCATCCTGACCTTCTTGGGTCCCATCCTGATGGCGGCTATCTACATCATCCCCATCATGCTTGCCCTCAACTCGAGCACCGACCACCTGCGCGTGGCCGTCGTCGACGAGAGCCATTGGTTTGAGGATCGTTTCACCGACAACAAAGACCATACCTTCGTCACCATGCCTGGTCAGCCCATCGACTCGGTCAAGGAAATGGTGAAAAGCGGAGTATTCGACATGGCAGTCTATGTGCCTCCTACTCAACTCAACATCCCTTCGAACGCCATCCTCTACAGCATCCGCCAGGTGCCGATGGAAGTGGAAAACTATGTCAGCAGCGTGATGAAGAAGGAAATCGAAGACCAGAAACTGATGGCCAAAGGCGTCGACCCCGAAATCGTCAGTGCCGTGAAGACCGATGTCAACCTGCAGATTATGCGCATGGACGACAAAGGCAACGAGAAAGAGACCTTCACCAAGGTGCAGTTTGCCCTCGGCATCATCCTGTCCATGTTGGTCTACATGTTCATCATTTTCTTTGGCGGACAGGTGATGCAAGGTGTGTCGGAAGAGAAGACCAACCGTATCATCGAAGTCATCATCAGCTCGGTGAAGCCCTTCCAACTCATGATGGGCAAGATTATCGGCGTTTCCCTAGTAGCCCTCACCCAGTTTGTGCTATGGATTTTGCTCACAGGAGCGTTATATCTCGGTTTCTCGGCCTTCATGGGACTCAGCAACCCCGAAATCCTTTCGTCGGGCACCGTGATGAGCCAACAAATCAGCTCTGGCAGCATCATGAGCAACGAAGCCGTGCAAAACATTGTGCAGATAGCCCATTCCATCGACTTCGGCACCATCATCGGGTGTTTCCTCATTTTCTTTATCCTTGGTTACCTGCTTTATGCGACACTTTATGCCGCCATTGGTTCGTTGGTCGATAACAACACCGACTCGCAGCAGTTCACGCTGCCCGTCACCGTCCCGCTGATGGTTGCCATCATTTCCTCGTTCTACATCGTCAACAATTCCGACAGTTCCTTGTCGGTATGGCTCTCGATGATTCCGTTCACCTCCCCCATCTCAATGATGGTCAGGATACCTTTCGGTGTACCCATCTGGCAAATCGTGGTTTCGGTTGTGATATTGGCAGGTACCTTCGTCGCGATGACCTGGATTGCTGCGAAAATCTATCGCACGGGCATCTTGATGTATGGAAAAAAACTATCATACAAGGAAATTTTCAAGTGGTTGAAATATAAATAGAAATATTTCGTATTTTTGCAGGCTCGTAATTGAGTAAAAAAGACGATTTTGAAATTTAACAAATTAAAAGTCAAATAATTAAATCAGTTTTACAATGCAAAACAAAGGAGCAATTAGGGCGATAGCCATCATCTTTGCGCTCATTTTCGTGTACCAGCTCTCGTTCACTGTGGTGACCAAGATCGTGGAACGGAAAGCAGAGAAGAATGCCATAGCGCAGGTCTTCCCGAAAGATGCCAATGGACAAGACATCGCCGTCTCAGAGTCCATCAAGGACGCCATTGCCGAGACCATGGAAAAGAAAAGCATGGATGAAGCACAGGCGAAGAACTATTTAAAAGACAGGCTTGAAAACAGCTATCTGGACTCGATGAACAACGTCAACGTGTACAACTTGGGATTTAAGAAGTACACCTATCGCGACGCAAAAGAAAAAGAAATCAACTTGGGTTTGGACTTGAAGGGCGGTATGAACGTCACTTTGGAAGTCTCGGTGAAGGACATCGTGAAAGCTTTGTCGCACGACTCACAAGACCCCACCTTCCTTCAAGCCATGGAACTGGCCACCAAGCGTCAGCAAGCTAGCAAGGGCGATTTCGTCACATTGTTTGGCGAAGCCTACAAGGAAGTCGACCCCAACGCCAAGCTCGTGTCCATTTTCCTGTTGGAATTCAAGGATAAGAAAGATATCAACATCAATTCAAGCAACGAAGACGTGCTGAAGGTTTTGAGGGAAGAGAGCGATGCCGCCATCGACCGTTCCTACCAAATCCTCGGAACCCGTATCGACCGTTTCGGCGTGGCTCAGCCCAACATCCAGAAGCTGGAGAACTCGGGTCGTATCCTCGTCGAACTGCCTGGTATCAAGGATCCGGAGCGTGTGCGTAAGCTCCTCCAAGGAACTGCACAACTCGAATTCTGGGAGACCTACAACTTCTCTGAGATTCAACAAGCTTTCGTCCAAGCCGATGCCAAGTTGGCTGCCGACAGAAAGGCCAGAAAGAGCGGTGAAGAGACTCCTGCTGTGAATGAAGAAGTGATAGAGGAAACCGAAGCCGTCGAAGCTGAAGGAGAACTGGCCGCTGCCGAAGAAGTGGAAGCCGTTGCTGACAGCACTGACGCTGACCTCATCGACCAGCTGGCTGAGAACCAAGCCGAGGAAGAGCAGATTGACGAAGAATTGGATGCCAACCATCCTCTGTTCTCCAAGCTGCAACCCGTCAACACCAATTCAGCCCGCGTGGGTATTGCCATGGTGAAAGACACTGCCGCCATCAACCAGATGCTGGCTGAGTGCAAGAGCCTGTTCCCACGTCAACTGAAGCTCGCTTGGACTGTGAAGCCCGAAAGCATCCCCTCTGAAAATGGTGAGAACATCGAAGTACTCGACCTCGTCGCCCTGAAGATGTCGCGCGACAACTCATGCGCTCTGGGTGGTGAAGTCATCACCGACGCCCGTCAGGACTACGGTCAAGGCAACCAAGTGGAAGTCACCATCCAGATGAACCCCGAAGGTGCCAACAAGTGGAAGAACCTCACCCGCGACAATGTTGGCAAGCAGATTGCCATCGTCCTCGATGACCTCGTCTACAGTTACCCTGTCGTCAATGGTGAAATCCCGAACGGTCGTTCGTCCATCAGCGGTGGCGGCATGACCATCGAAGAGGCTCAAGACTTGGCCAACATCCTGAAGGCTGGTAAGTTGCCTGCTCCCGCCAGAATCCTGGAAGAGCAAGTCGTTGGTCCTACCCTCGGTAAGGAATCCGTGCAGAAAGGTATGTGGTCAATGGTGTTCGCCTTCATCCTCGTGCTGATCTACATGGTGTTCTTCTACAAGAAGGCTGGTTTCGTCGCCGACGTCGCCTTGTTGGTCAACGTGTTCTTCCTGTTCGGTGTGCTGGCTTGCCTCGGCTCAGTGCTGACCTTGCCTGGTATCGCCGGTATCGTGTTGACCTTAGGTATGGCTGTTGACTCGAACGTGATTATCTTCGAGCGTATCAAGGAAGAAATCAAGGCTGGCAAGGGCATTAAGCTCGCCATCCAAGACGGTTACAAGAACGCTTACTCCGCCATTATCGACGGTAACGTCACCACCTTGATTACTGGTATCATTCTGATCATCTTGGGTACGGGTCCTGTCCACAGCTTCGCTGTCACCCTCTGCATCGGTATCCTCACCTCTTTGGCCACGTCCATCTTCATCACCCGTTTGATCTTCGAACGCATGCTGTCCAAAGAAAAGGAAATCAGCTTCTCGACCAATATGACCCGCAACTTCTTGCAGGACAAGCACTACAGATTCATCGACATCCGCAAGACTTCGTTCATCATCTGCATCGTGTTCTTGGTCATCAGCTTGGGTTCGCTCGGCATCCGTCGTTTGAACCTCGGCATCGACTTCACTGGTGGTCGTAACTATGTCGTCCAATTCGACAACCCGAACATCACTGTTGAAGACGTTCGTAACTACCTGTCGGACGTCAACATCGACAAGGCCGGCATCCACAGCGCCCTCCAAATGAGCGACGACCAAGATGTGGAAGACTGGTCAACGCCTGAAGTGAAGACCTACGGTACCAACGGTCAGGTGAAGATCACGACCAAGTTCTTGATCGACAACGACAGCCCTGCAGTGGATAGCGTTATCCAAGTCATCCTTTACAACAACTTGAAGAGCCTCTATCAAGAAGATATGACCATGTCGAAGTTCTCTTCGGAAGATGAGACTGTGGGTATCTTGAGTACACAGAAAGTCGGTGCCACCATCGCCAGCGACGTCACGCGTAAGTCCATCTGGGCCATCATCGTGGCTTTGGCTCTGATGTTCGTCTACATCGCCATCCGATTCAAGAAATGGCAGTATGGTGTGGCTTCCATCATGGCCTTGGCACAAGACACCATCATCGTGTTGGGTATGTACTCGTTGTTCTACAACATCCTGCCCTTCACCATGGAAGTCGACCAAAGCTTCATCGCAGCTGTGCTGACCGTCATCGGTTACTCCATCAACGCTACGGTGGTTATCTTCGACCGTGTCCGTGAGAACGTCAACCTGCACCCGAAGAGCTCTTGGAAGGAGAACATGACCAACGCTGTCAACAGCACCTTGACCCGTTCGTTCAACACCTCGGGTTCTACCTTGGTCGTGTTGCTTGCCATCTTCATCTTCGGTGGCGACACCATCCGCGGCTTCATCTTCGCCTTGTTGGTCGGTGTGCTCGCCGGTACTTTCTCCTCAGTGTTCCTGTCGACGCCGTTCGCCTACGTGCTGATGAAGGGACACCAAAAGGACAAGCAAATCGAAGAGGAAAGCGCTTCTAAGAAGAAATGATAGATTATCATAATTAACCTTCTAAACTGCTTGCAAAAAATCCTGCTGGAAACGGCAGGATTTTTTTGTTTTCTTTATAAAGATGATTATCTTTGCCTCGTAATCTATGCTTATTATTGCTCTTTGCAACTTCCAATTTGTTAAAAACCAATAAATTATAATAATATGAAAAGACTCTTTGCATTGATTTTAATGATGTCTATTGGCTTCTCGCTCATCGGAGGCCCGATTGACGAAACGACAGCGAAGCAACTCGCCCAGAATTTCTGGAAAGAGAACAATACCATGGCTGTGAGAAACGGCAAAGTCTTTAAGAAACAGATGGATGAGGCTCGGTTCATCAATGTGGCTACACAACATGGCTACAGCGAGTTCTTCATCTTCAACAACACTGCAGGCAAAGGCTTTGTCATCATGGCAGCCGACGATTGTGTGACCCCCATTTTGGGTTACTCATACGAGAACAATTTCGGCGATGGCGAACTTCCTTCTAACATAAAAGCTTGGCTCGACGGCTATGCAGCACAAATTAACGAAGCATCAGCCATGAAACTCAATGCCACCGAGGAAATCCGTGCCGATTGGGAGTGTCTGCGCCAAAGTAAGGCCTTGCCCATCAAGTCTGAAAAGGCCGTGTCGCCTTTGGTGCAAACGAAATGGAACCAAAACCCCTACTACAACGACAAATGCCCTTACGACAACAATGCTGGGGCTAGGTCGGTGACAGGATGTGTGGCAACGGCAATGGCTCAAATCATGAAATACTGGTCGTATCCCGAGCATGGATTGGGCAACCACTCATACGTACCCTCGTCGCACCCCGAATACGGCACGCAATATGTTGATTTCAGTGCCGCCACCTACCAATGGTCATCCATGCCCAACTCAGTCACAAGTGCCAACAATGCCGTGGCTACTCTGATGTACCATTGCGGCGTCAGCGTGGATATGATGTACGGCATCCCAGCTGCTCCAGACTATGGCAGTGCAGCTTACATCATCGACAACGGTGGGAGTCGTGCTTGTGCCGAAATTGCATTTAAGACCTACTTCGACTACAAGAGCACCATCCACAGCGTGAAGAAAAACGACTATTCCGACACCCAATGGATCAATCTGCTCAAAACCGAGCTGGATAACGGTCGCCCCATGTTATATGGCGGTTTCAGCAGTTCAGGCGGTCATGCCTTTGTTTGTGACGGATACAATAGTAGTAACTACTTCCACTTCAATTGGGGTTGGGGTGGCAATTGCGACGACTATTACTACATCAACAGCTTGAATCCCGGTTCACACACCTATTCCCAAAACCAGCAAGCCCTTATCGGCATTGAGCCCAACCAAAATGGCGGCGGAGGCGGTGGTGGTAGCTCTACAGGCTTCGCGCTTTCTTACTACAGCAGCCCGGTGATGAGCGAGACTGAATATTGGTTTTATGACGACCTTTCGGTTTATGCCGAAGTCGCCAACAGAGGTGATGCAAATTTCTCTGGCTACATCGGTGCTGGAATATTCAAGAAAGATACAAATGGCGACTACGTTTTCCTTAAAGTGATGAAGTATTGGGACAGAACTTCCTCTCCTTTGCAACCGGGCAAATACGTTCACGGTAACTTGGAAAGTGCTGCCGGCCCGCCCTATCTGCCAGGTTCATACGGTCTCGCCATGTTGTATAGTTTGGACGGCGGTGAACTATGGAATTTCATCGACCGCAAAGAATACAATGACGCTTTCTTCGACATCGTTTATGAACAAGACATCGAAACCTACTCCGATTTCCATATTATGACTGGCGACTACTTGTATTACGGCACAAATGCCACAGTCAATGTGGACATTTGGAACTCTGGAAACGAGGATTTCTACGGCAAGTTCCGTGTCAATCTAGCCAATCTTGATGGCAATTGGGCTCAAAATATCCAAATCATAGATTGCTCAAATGGCTTGGAAGCTGGCTATCACTACACTAACGGTCTTGATTTTACAGGCCAAATCACTGTGGAACCAGGTTCCTACTATATGGAGCTGGCCTACCAAAGGTTGAATGAGACACAATGGTATTATGCAGGAGCCTATGCTTTCCAAAACCCAGTCCGTGTTGAAGTGGTGGCAGCCACCGTATACTCCGACCCCTATGAAGCCAACAATTCCACCAGCAGTGCCTATCGCCTGCCCTGCAACATCACAAGCAATTCGGTCACTGTCAGCACTACTGGATCCACGCTCCACAGCGACACCGACATCGACTATTACAAGATCCAACTCGATGCCGGGAAAAACTATATCATCACCCCTCGCCTGCACGACTCCTACAACAGCGGCAACAGCACTTATTACACGGTTGATGCCATGTTCTCCTATTCAACGGATGGTGTCAATTGGTCCGACTATTATGACGATGTGATGGAGTCGTTTTTTGTCGGCGGTGGCGGTACAATCTATTTCTGTGTCACGCCCTATTTTGAAGGAAGAACCGGCACCTATCTGCTTGACATCAAAGTAGCCATCACAACAGGCATCGAAGAGTCGGACAAGAGTCTGTTCAGCGTCTATCCGAATCCCGTCCAAGACATGTTGAATGTCGACTGCAAAGACATCGAACAAGTTAGCCTCTTCAACACTGTTGGCCAAAAGATAGAGAGTCTCAACACAGAAGGTCGCGACAACGTCCAGATTGACTTGTCTGGCTTGCCCAGCGGCGTGTATATCCTGCAAGCCAACCGCCAGGGTCACACCTTGAGCAGAAAGATAGTGAAATCCAACTGATGATAGCAGCAAAGTCTTTTCAATTGAATCCCGCTGGAAACGGCGGGATTTTTTTGTTGTCATTCCCATCTCAGATTCACGGAATTGTTGTACCTTTGTCCGATAATAAAAACGCTTTCTGTGCGTTTGGGAAAGAGAGAAACTATGTCTATGAAAAGATACATCCTAATCATCCTGTCGGCGCTGTTCATCTTCATGAGCTCCGACATCTACGCCCAAAGAAGAAACCCCGCCAAAAATGCCGACTTGGCATTTGGGCGCAAGCAATACACCGAGGCTGTAGACCGTTATAAAAAAGCCTACCGCAGAGTTCGCCGCAACAAAGACGAACGCAACCGCATCAGTTTCCAGATGGCGGAATGCTACCGACTTATCGGCCTCACCAAACGCGCTGAGCCATACTATAAGCGGCTGCTGAAAACAGAGTATCCCAACACCCACCCCGAGGTCTATCTCTATCTGGCCGAGACCTATAAGATGAACGAAAAGTTCAAAGACGCCATCGAGATGTACGGGATCTACGCCGAGAAAGTGCCGGATGACCCGAGAGGGCAGTTAGGTGTGGAAACCACGCAGCAAATCCAAGAATGGATGGAGAACCCATCGAAATACCAGCTCACGATGCTGAAGAAGGTCAACTCAAGCAAGGACTCCGACTTCGGCGCCACATGGCTCAACAACAACTACAACGAGATTATCTTCACCTCCACCCGCGATGCTGCCACAGGCAAAGAAAAAGACGGCATTACGGGACAGGAGTTTGCCGACTTCTTCACCTCGAAGCAAGACCGCAAGGGCGACTGGAGCACGCCCACGCTTGCCGACGAAAGCGAAAACATCAACACCGAGGCCAGCGAAGGCACGCCTTTCATGAACTCGAAATACACCAAACTTTACTTCACCCGCTGCCAAAACGGTGCCCACCGCAAGAACGGTTGCCAAATCATGGTGGCAGGCAAGAGTGGCGGCGCCTTCTCGGAAGCGCGTCCCGTGGAGATTGCTGGTGTCGACACCTTGGACATCGTCGGCCACCCCACTCTTTCGAGTGATGAGCTCATCATGTATTTCGCTGCCGAGCGCAAAGGTGGCTTCGGCGGCAACGACATCTGGGTCGCCATGCGTGACAATGCCACTGAGCCTTTCAAGCACCCCTTCAACCTTGGCGAGAAAATCAATACTGCTGGCAATGAAGTGTTCCCCTTCTTGAGATACGACACGGTGCTCTATTTCGCCTCTGACGGTCACGGCGGCATGGGCGGATTGGACATCTTCGTCTCTTCCATGGACACCAGCGGCCAATGGGGCGAACCCCGCAACCTGAAATACCCCATCAACTCGATTGGCGACGACTTCGCCATCGTCTTCCACCCCACCGAAGAGCGCGGCTTCATCTCCTCAAACCGTGGTAACAGCCGTGGTTTGGACAATATCTATTACTTTGAGGAGCCGCCCATTCTGTTCACCTTCTCGGGAACGGTCAAGGACGCGAAAACCAAGCAATATGCCAGCAATGCCGCCGTTCGCCTGATTGGCAGCGATGGTTCCAACATCATGACCCGCACCAACGAGAAAGGCTACTTCAACTTCAGCGACAGCCAAATCAACAAGAACACGACCTACGACATCACCATCGATAAAGACAACTATTTCACATTGACTGCGCAACAGACCACCATAGGCTTGGAGTTCAGCAAGGACATCGTGCAAGACTTCGACATCGAGCCCATACCGCAGGAACCTATTATGCTGCCTGACATCCTCTACGATTTGGGCAAATGGGATCTCAAGCCACAGTTTGAAGACTCGTTGCAAGGCCTGATCGAGACCCTGCAAGTCAACCCGACCATCACCATCGAGTTGGCCTCCCACACCGATGCCCGAGACACTGATGAACACAACGACATCCTGTCGCAAAAGCGTGCCCAAAGTGTCGTGGATTACCTCATCATCCGTGGTATCGACCCGTTGCGCTTGACAGCCAAGGGCTACGGCGAGAGAGTGCCTCGCACCATCCAAAACGACATCACCGTAAAAGGCTACACCTTCAAGGCAGGCACGAGACTCACTGAAGATTTCATCAACAAGTTGCCAAATACCGAAGTGAAGGAAGCCGCCCACCAAATGAACCGCCGCACCGAGTTCCGCATCTTGAGCAAGGACTATGTGCCGCGTGATGAAATCAAAGAAGGTGGCACGGTGAAAATCGCCATCAACCCGCAGGAAGACCAAAGCGAGATGTTCACTGTCGACAAGAAGGGCTATTTCAACTTCATAGCCAATGTGGACGGTTATAAAGAGCCTTTCACCTACAGCCAAAATGCCGACTTCTGTGTTTCGGAGAGCCGTGCCTTGCAGTTGTTGAAGGACGGCCGCATCACCGCCAGCGACTTCCAAGGCGATGTGGACAAGATTCTCACCACAGGTGGCATCGCCAACAATTCCATCGTCGTCATCAAGGAAGTGAGAATCGCCGGCCGTTCGCTATACAATGTGGAGTGCAAGGTCGTCAGCAAGATGATCGAGCAATGGGTCATCGGACAGAAGAACATGAAGCAACTCGGCAACTTCGAGTTTGATACTAAGGAGAAAAAGTTAAAGTTTAAATAAAATGACGGCCTTTCGACGGGCTCAAGGACCTGCTTTCTGCAAGAGTTGAGGGTCCCTGAGCCTGTCGAAGGGCCCGATTCAAGCAAAAACCAGCTTATGGACAATCGTTACGCTCAACGCGGCGTCTCAGCCGAAAAGGAAGACATCCACAACGCCATCAAGAACCTCGACAAAGGGCTCTATCCCAACGCATTTTGCAAAATCATTCCCGACATCCTCGGCGGCGACCCGCTGTATTGCAATATCATGCATGCCGACGGCGCGGGAACCAAATCATCGCTCGCCTACCTCTATTGGAAAGAAACTGGCGACATGAGCGTGTGGGAAGGCGTGGCACAAGATGCCGTGGTGATGAACACCGACGATCTCATCTGCGTGGGCGCCACCGACAACATGCTGCTATCCTCCACCATCGGGCGCAACAAGAGCCTGATTCCTGCAGAAGTGATTTCCGCCTTGATTAACGGGACAGAGCATTTCTTGCAGAAACTCAGAGACTTGGGCATCGGTATCTATCTGACTGGTGGAGAAACTGCCGATGTGGGCGACTTGGTGCGCACCGTCATCGTTGACAGTACCGTGACCACTCGTATCAGACGCGACGAAGTCATTGAGAACAACATACAACCAAATGATGTCATCGTGGCCTTCGCTTCTTACGGACAAGCCACCTACGAGGACAGCTACAACGGCGGCATGGGCAGCAACGGCCTGACCTCTGCACGCCACGACATGCTGAACCATTATTTGGCAGAGAAATACGACGAGAGCTACGACCACAGCATCCCGAATGACTTGGTTTATTCCGGTCCGCACAAACTGACCGACCCGACCGAGGTCCCAGGCGTTGATGTAGGCAAACTCATCCTCTCACCCACCCGCACCTACGCCCCGCTGATGATTCCGATTCTGAAGGAGTTCCGCAAGCAGATCCATGGCATCATCCATTGCAGCGGTGGCGCCCAGACCAAGGTGCTGCATTTCGTTGACAAGTTGCACATCGTGAAGGACAACATGCTGGCGTTGCCACCTCTGTTCAAGATGATCCAAGCCGCTTCGGGCACCGACTGGCATGAGATGTACAAGGTCTTCAACATGGGCCACCGTTTGGAGATCTACACCAATGAAAAGGCCGCCAATGAGATGATTGCCATCGCAAAACAATTCAATATCGACAGTCAGATTATTGGCCATGTGGAGGCTTCGGAACAAAAGAGATTGACAATTAAGAGCGAGTTTGGAACATTTGAATACTAATCATCAACGAAACCCTAAATCATTTCTGAATATGAAAAAGTTGCTTTATCTCATTTGTATCGCCTGCACTTTGGCTTTATATTCCTGCGGCACGACAAAAGCCTATGTCGGTGCCAGACAAGAAAAGGCCTCACTGGCAACTATCAATCAAGGCAATAACAAGCTGACCATCAAAAACAGAAAGACCAAAGAAAGTGCATTGCTCATTCAAGTGGATTCCATTGCTGTCGGTGACTATTTCAAAGGATACCCCAAGCATTGCGACATTCTACCAGGAACACATACTGTTGAAATTAGGCATTTCCAACAATGGAATGACAATCAGGCAGGTGCAGCAGCCGTAGGTGGTGTTCTGGGAGGTGCCATTGGGGGAGTTATTGCTGGTAGCATCGCAGAATCGAACAGTCCTCACAAGCATTATTTAATTACTTTTGATGCTGTAGCGGGTGAAACCTATAACATCATGGCGGTCACTGACCCGAAAACCATGGATGTGGATATCTATGTCACCAATGCAGCCAATGAAGAACGCGTCAAGTCCTCTTATAAGTTGAAAGAGGAAGAAAGGCAATAACCTCTTTCCACATCCTAGACATTACCTCAAAACGATAGTCACGGGTATTATCCCAACCATTTATTGACGAATTTTGGAAAAAACACCAATTTTCGTCAATTATTTTGTATTTTTGCGAAGTATTCAAAAACATAGCAATGACAAAATGTTGTGCGGTTCAAGAAATTTCTGAATTATTGGAATCACTCCCTGAAGGTGGAATAATGAAAGAAATAACAGACCCTGTCGAATGGCAAAGACAGCAACGAGATGAATGGGAGATTGACTGGGGAAAATAATTATAGTTTAGGTTCATGGATATCACCGAAAAACTCGAGACAATAAAGCACCGATGGGAGGAAATGGGCGAACAACTCGCCGATCCTGCCGTGGCTTCCGACATGAAGAGATTCGTGAAGCTCAACAAGGACTATAAGGACTTGGAGCCCATCGTCATGGCCTTCAAGGAATACAAGACCTTGAAAGCCAACGTGGAAGAAGCTCGCGAAATCCTCGCCACTGAGAAGGACGAGGAGATGCGCAAGATGGCCCAAGAAGAGTTGGACACCGCCCAAACACGTATCGAGCAGTTGGAGCAGGACATCCGCGTGATGATGATTCCCAAAGACCCGCAAGACAGCAAGAACGCCATCATGGAAATCCGTGCGGGCACAGGCGGCGACGAAGCCTGTCTTTTCGCCGGCGACCTGTATCGCATGTACTCCAAGTTCTGCGAAAACCGTGGCTGGAAAGTAGAAGTGACCAGCGTGAGCGAAGGTGCCAGTGGTGGATACAAGGAAATCGACTTCACCGTGACGGGCAACGGCTGCTATGGGATATTGAAGTTTGAGTCGGGCGTGCATCGTGTGCAACGTGTTCCAAAAACTGAAACACAAGGTCGTATCCACACCTCTGCCGCCTCGGTGGCGGTGTTGCCTGAAGCCGAAGAGTTTGATGTAGAGATCAATGAAGGAGAAATCAAATGGGACACCTTCCGCTCAAGTGGTGCAGGTGGCCAAAACGTGAACAAAGTGGAGTCAGGCGTGCGCCTGCGTTATATGTGGAAGAATCCCAACACGGGCGAGATGCAGGAAATCCTCATCGAATGCACCGAGACCCGCGACCAACCCAAGAACCGCGAACGTGCCTTGGCGCGACTGCGTACGCGCATCTACGACATGGAGTACGAGAAATACATCAACGACATCTCCGCCAAGCGTAAAACCATGGTCTCGACCGGCGACCGATCGGCGAAAATCCGCACCTATAACTACCCTCAAGGCCGCGTCACCGACCACCGCGTGGAAGGGTTGACGGTCTATAACCTCGCTGCAGTCATGGATGGCGACTTGGATGAGATTATCAACCGTTTACAAATGGCGGAAAATGCTGAGAGATTGAAAGAAAACATTGAATCGTAATGAATCGGCCCTTCGACGGGCTCAGGGACCTTCGCTTATCGAAAACAATAAACATAACAATATGAATAAACACCAATTATTTGAGCAAATCAAGAAAAAACAGTCGTTCCTTTGTGTCGGCCTCGACACCGACATCAACAAGATTCCGCAGGAAATGTTGGCTATGGACGACCCTATTTTTGAGTTTAACAAACAAATCATCAACAAGACTGCACCGTATGCTGTGGCCTACAAGCCTAACACGGCTTTCTACGAAGTGTATGGTGCCAAAGGCTGGCAGAGCTTAGAGCGCACCATCCAATACATCAAGAACAACTATCCTGATGTCTTCATCATCGCGGATGCCAAGCGCGGCGACATCGGCAACACCTCGGCCAACTACGCCAAGGCCTTCTTCAACACTTTGAAAGCCGATGCCCTGACCGTGGCACCTTACATGGGCAAAGACTCGGTAGAGCCTTTCCTCAACTTCGAGGACAAATGGGTCATCCTCTTGGCTTTGACCTCCAATAAAGGATCGCAAGATTTCCAATACCTGAATGTAGGCGAGCGGTTGTTGCACCAGCAGGTGCTGCAAACGGCTACCACTTGGGCCACTTCTGAGCAGATGATGTTTGTCGTCGGTGCAACGCACCCCGAGGAGTTGGGCGAAATCCGTAAGATGTTGCCCGACTATTTCTTCCTCGTGCCTGGCGTGGGTGCACAAGGCGGCGACTTGCAGGCCGTGGCACACAACGGCTTGAACGACAAATGCGGTTTGCTGGTCAACTCTTCGAGAGGCATCATCTATGCTTCGAATGGCAGTGACTTTGCCATCAGAGCTGGTGAGGAAGCAAGGAAATTACAGGTTCAGATGAGCGAGTTGTTGAAGGAGAAAGGATTGGTTTAATCCCCCCGCCCCCCTTAAAAGGGGGAGTCATGCGCACATGCTTTCTGTATTGCTTTGCTTCGCTCGCAATAACGAAAAAAGCCGCCTCGATTGAAGCGGCTTTTTCGTTGCATCCAGTTACCCGATCAACGGGCCACTGAGAAGGTGCGGTTCAGCACAGCACCGTCGTTGGCACGAACACGGAGGAAGTAGATGCCATTGTTCAGGCTCTCCGTATTCAGTTGGATGTCATTACCATTGGCCTCTTGCGTCATCACACACTGGCCGATGGTGTTGTAAACCTCGATGCTCTTCATGTCTTCACCTTGAATGTTGAGCACACCCGAGGTCGGGTTAGGATAAATCTTCAGGGTCTCTTCCAGCTCGTTGACACCTTCCATCCAAGTCTGGAATGTGGTCTCAGCTCCGTAGTAGGTCTCACCGTTAACGACAGCGTAGGACTTCACCACATAGATGCTGGAGTGTTCAAGTTCGTCAGTAGAGCCAAGGATCTTTCCGAATTCATTCAAGATGCCGGGGATAATCAAAGGCTCGGAGCTCGTCACCTTGCGGCACTCGAAGCCCACCCCTTCAGGGTAGCCTTCATAGACCAGTGAGGAGACAAAGTCGGCATGGGTGTAATCCACATTGCTGACCTCGGTTTCACCAACTTCCACCATGGCCTGAGGACCTCTCACTGAAAGCAGATGCGAGGCTTCACTTCCAAACTGACCATCGTTTTCATCTCCGAAAAGCACATTGCCTTGGCTGTCCTTCACAATGTAGTAGCCATGACCATAAGAGCAGCAGATACCGTTTTGTCCACCATCATGGATAGTGAAAGTAACACATTCGTTAGCGGGCACAGTAATATGCTCGATATTGAGCTGAGTAACGGTGGCGCCACCGGCAAGCGTAGTATAAGGACCACCTGAAGCGATAACAGTACCATCAGAAGCGGTAAACTCCCAAGTGATTTGGGCACCATATTTATCTTGCATCAGCTCGAGGCGAAGTTGTTCTTCTTCTCCTTCTATTTCAAAATCAGACCATTCCATGCAGCTGAGGGTAGCAACAGACTCGCATTGGATGTCTTGTCCATTCGCTTTTGTGATATTCACCGTTATGGCATGGTTGCCAAAAGGAACCTCAACGGGGATTTCGACGTTTTCCATGGCATATTGCGGAAGTTCGCCCTCCCATTCAACAGAATAGTTATTGCCTTCAACCGCTGCCTCAATTGTCAAAGCTGTAAGGGTTTCCGTTCCACCATTTTGCACTTTAACCTCGACAGTCTTGGTGTGTGTACATGTAGCACCACCAACCTGACTAATGCTTCTAATCATAGGATAGATGGGCTCCTCTGAGCCTTGCACCATGTCGAGTTTGCAGCCGGTCAGAATAGGACGGTAGGCATTGCCTTGCTGACGTTCGGCGACCCAAGCCAAGAAAAAGATGTTGTCGATATCAACATCCACACCATTGGGGCTACCAATGACTTCAGGGATCTGATACGAATATGTGCGGGTGACCAAAGTGCCTTGTGTAGTAGGGCTGATGGGATCGCCCCAAGCACTTTCGCTGATGACATCGCGAAGAATGTGGGTGTGAACATACTGGTTGCCAATCCATTGAGTTGGGTTAAATGAAGGGCTACCATAGTCGGATTGAGAACCAAGGATGCTGTCTTGCAGCATAGCTACGGTCAAGTAGTTTTGGTCAACGGTGCTGTTGCCTGTGTAATACACTTCAACTGTGATAGTAGCAATACGCGTCTGAGGATTGACGATGGCCATACCAGCAATGTTGCATTCCGAAGCTTGGTTCATTTGTTGGTTGGCAATGCCTGCCCAAGCACTTCTGCTCTGTCCGTTAGGTGTTGAACGGTTGACTACTCCAGTGGGATATCCGTCGATACTGAAACCACCGTGGATAGTGTTACCGTCTTGGGTAATCATGTTAGGATAAGAGGTTTGGGCATAACCACCAGCATGGATGTTGACAGCCCAAAGTCTGCCAGGATTGGCAGCCATCAATTCATTTGCGATACGGTGGCCATCAGGACAATAGCCGCAGCCTCGTCCAGTGAATTCTTCGATGATGACGTTCCTGTTGGCAGGTTCTGTTGATACATACTGCTGGGCTTTCAATGAGAAGGTGAAGGCCAGCAAAGCCATTAAGGCAAAAGTAAACTTCTTCATAGTGTTATAGTTTAGCTGATTAATACTTTTCCGCCACAAAAATACACATTAATTAAAAAATGCGCCAACAAGTGGCGCATTTTTTCAAACTTTTTTCAAACAGTCTGTAATTAGAGGCCTTCAATGACGGTCGTCCAGCCGAATTCGTCGGGCTCGGTGCCGTACTGGATGCCACGGAGTTTGTTGTAAAGCTTCAGGCTCCACGGACCGGGCTTGCCGTCACCGAACGTATAGGACTTGCCGTTTTCGGGATCGTCGATGCGCGAGATAGGGCTGATGACAGCAGCGGTGCCGCATGCGCCAGCTTCTTCGAAGGTGGTCAGCTCTTCTTCAGCGATAGGACGACGTTCGACCTTCATGCCGAGAGTCTCAGCCAACTGCATCAAGCTCTTGTTGGTGATGGAAGGCAGGATGGACGTGCTCTGAGGCGTGATGTAGGTATCGTTCTTGATACCGAAGAAGTTGGCAGCGCCAGCCTCGTCGATGTACTTCTTTTCCTTGGCATCGAGATAGAACTCGCAGGCATATTCACCACCGTGGCATGCCTCGACGTGCGGACGCAACGAAGCGGCATAGTTACCACCGACTTTATAGGTACCGGTACCCAGCGGGGCAGCGCGGTCGTACTTGCGCGTGATGACATAGGGGTTAGCCATGAAGCCGCCCTTGAAGTAAGGACCAACGGGAGTCACGAAGATCATGAACAGATACTCGTCAGCAGGTTTCACGCCCACGCGGGCGCCCGTGCCAATCAGCAGCGGACGAAGATAGAGCGAAGCGCCAGTCTCGTAAGGCGGAATGAAGTCGGCGTTGAGACGGATGACCTTCTCGACGGCTTCCCAGAACAACCCATCGGGAACCTCGGCCATCATGATGCCCTGTGCAGAACGCTGCAAACGCTTGCAGTTCTCGTCCCAGCGGAACACGCGCACCTTGCCGTCCTTGCCACGGAAAGCCTTCATTCCTTCAAAAGCTTCCTGACCATAGTGCAAGCAAGTAGCAGCCATGTGGATGTTAATGGATGTGTCGGAGCTGACTTCCAATTCGCCCCATTTGCCGTTGCGGAAATAGCAGCGGACATTGTAATTCGTTGGATAATAACCGAATGTTAAATTTGCCCAATCGATGTTTTGCATGATGTTTTATGTTTTTAGTTGATAGATTCTGTCGTTTTCTAAAAGTCCACGAAATTACGCATTTTTCTTGACATGGCGGCTATTTTGCAGAAAAAATGTTTTGTTTCCACGGGATTAACCCCAAAGCCCTTTCAAGGTAGTGCGTTTCAATGCCATATTGGCTTTTTAGTTCAGCGATTTGCTGCAGTATTTCTGCTTTTTTCGGTTCTTTCGACGTCTTCCTTCCTACCAACAGCACGTTCTTCGGTGTGTGCTCCATCTCGATGAACTCCATCACTTGGGTCTTGTAGCCGAAATACTCCAAAATCAGGGCTCGGATGGTGTCGGTAATCATCACAGCTTGGCGTTCAAGGAAAATGCCGTAGCGTGTTATGGCGTCCACCTTACCCGAGCGTTCCATCTCCTGTCGAATCTGCTTATGACAGCATGGAGCACAAACAATAAGTTCAGCTCCCGCTTTGATGCCCGAAGCAATGGCATCGTCAGTGGCTGTGTTACAGGCATGAAGCGCAATCAGCACATCCAATTTGTCAGGGTGATAAGCCTCGATGCTGCTCTCCACAAACTCCAAGCCTTTCAAATTGTCCGCTTTGATGATCTCATTGATTTTCAGCACCAAGTCAGGACGGATTTCCACGCCCTTGATATCAACATCCAAATTCAAGCGTTGGGTCAACAGCTCGTGCAAGGCAAAGGTAAGATACCCTTTCCCTGCCCCCATGTCGGCAATGTGGACCTTGCCGTCGAACTTCATCGGCTTGATGAGGCTCTCCACAATCTCGGCGTATTTGTAAATCTGCTTGAACTTATGCTGCATGTCGGCAGTAATTTTGCCTTCACGGGTGGTCAAGCCAAGCTGATACCACCAAGGATTCGCAGGGTTGATAAGGCGCGATTTCTGTTTATCGTGCTCCAAGTTCTGTTCGCGGCATTCCTGCACCTTCTTGGTCTGAATTGTGGCTTTGCCTTTACTTGAGACCAACAACGTAACATCTTCGTCGACGGTAAACAACATAGCATTCAGGAAACGATTGGGAAGCATTTCCTCCAGAATGTCAATCATTTGCGCGGCATCATAGTTTTTCACTTCATCGCGACGCTCGTAATGATACGTGAAGGCGAACAAGCGTTTCTCCTTGATCAGCACAGGTTTTACGTAGATGTTGCGCAAATCGTCATGCTTCTGCGTGGGCTTGCTCAACGTCATTTTCACCAATGTGCTTTGCTCCGCAGCCTCAGCTGTTCGGTTGAAGAATTTATCGAGATTTTCCGACATGGTTGAATTTTTCTGCAAAGATAAGGTTATTTCTCCAACCACTCCAATCCAAAGTTATAAAACACCATAGAATAGCCCAATGTGTCGCCGTCGGATTCCTCCACATAAAGGCCAATGCTTTGGTCGGGCAGGATACAGAGCGAGGAATAAGCCGCATCGTAAGGCACGATGCACTTGCTCAAGGGCCAAGTCTGGCCTTCGTCGTAACTGACATATACTGTGACCTTCTCGCGCCGCTCGGGTCCAGGCAAGGAATGGAGCAGGATATTCTTTTCATCACCATCTTTTACAGAAGAATAGCGGATGATATCCCCATTGCAAGCCGTGGCTACAAGATCGGGCCAAGCGGAGGTTTCGGGGCGCCAAGTGGTGCCACCGTCTTCGGAAATATTGTACCACCGCTCACCCTCATGGCGGATACTCATCAAGATGCGGCCATCGGCCAGTTCCACCACTTTTGCCTCGTCGCCGCGCTGTGAGGCACGGCCTGAAATGTGCCAAGTCTCGCCGTTGTCGTCGGAATAGACGGCATAGTTGCAGGCTGCCCATTCCACGGTGTCACGCACAGCGAGGACAAACATGATGCGTCCCGTAGAGGTCAGCAGGCCGTTGCCAGAGGCGAAGAAGGCCGACCACCATGTGCGACTTACCTCGTTTTGGCACTTTGCGCCATAAAGTTCATCGGTAATGTCCTTGGGCTCGGTCCAAGTCTGGCCATTGTCGTAACTTCGTGCGATATAGGTATGAAGCGGGTTTTCGGGTCTTCCCTGCCAAAAGCCGCAGCCACCCACGAAAGCCGCCAAAAGGCCGCCTTCGTCGTTGGTGCGCACCAAGGCGCAGTCACCGAAGCCCTTCCCAACCCCTTGACCTTCTATCAAGGTGTAAGGCTCGCTCCATGTGCGACCGCCATCGGTGCTGCGGTTGATGAGAATGTCTATGTCTTCGGGCAAATCACGGTCGTTGTTTTTCCGCTTGTCGGTGGCGATAACCAGAGAACCATCTTTGGCCGTGATGATAGCAGGAATACGATAGTTCTTTGAGTTGTAATCACCTGGGCGATAGATTACCGTACGCAAACGGATGGAATCGGATTCGGGTTTGGGTGTTTCGACAGACTGGCCATTATTGCCGCACGAAGCCAACACAAAGCCCAATGCCATTACGAAAAGTGAAATTTGGTATTTCATAAGCGTAGTATTTAGGCTTCAAAAATACAAAATTCTCCGTCCCAACAATGTGAAACGGAGAATTTTGAAGTTTTATAACCTGTTGAGGCTTATCGTATCACAACTTTGGTTGTCAGGCTTCTGCTTTCGCTAGAGGCCTTCATAAAGTATAATCCCTTTTGGCATTTACCGAGATCGAGGACGGAACGACCATCCATGCGGTTTTCATAAACCTTGCGGCCCGAGATGTCGTATACTTCCACATTCCATTGGCCTGTGCCGAGATTGAGGTTGAAGGTGCCGTTGGAAGGATTGGGATAGACCAATGTGCTGCCGCTTTCCAACTCATTCACACTTGATGGAATGCCCTCACCAATCAAAGTCTCTGACGGAGCCTCGCAGCCATCGCTATACACGGACATGATGAAATACTCCGCTGTAGCGCCAATGCTTATTGTATCCTCAAAATAATACAAGCCACTATAATTAGGATCATATTCTTGTGTAGCAATCACCATATTGTCGCGATACACATCAAAATGCTCAAGTTCGCCCGATGAGCCTTCTTCTGGCGCTTCCCAAAACATAACTAATTCGATTACTTCCTTATTGACGGGCTGAAGGAAGTCGAAATAAATCACCGGATTGCAATACACTTGAGGCGTTTCGCCCACAGGATTGGCAATCTCTGCCAAGCAAGCAATGTTCATTTGGCAATACTGTTGCGACATCTCGAAGCTGTTCACGCTCGTACCAATCACATCATTAGGCGTGTGGATGTAAGGGCTGTAGTTCTGGTAGTCCTCAAAGGGATAAATGCCCATATAGCCGTGGTTATTGAAAGAGGTGTGGTCGCTGTCTCCTTCGTTGAAGTTGACGTGGCGGATGGGCAACTCGGGATAATACACGCTGCCGACATTCATATAATAGGTACCGATGGGCTCCACCGAGTTGGGATAGATACAGTCGATGTGGATTTGATCACCATAAAGGTAACCGTTCATGTCGTTGTTGAAATAGCCGATGATGTCCATGCCCTGTTGTTGACAGCGCGAAGCGTAGGCCTCACTGCCATACAGACCCATCTCTTCGCAGCCGTAGGCGCAATAGATGATGCTGTATTCAAACTCATATTGGGTCATAATTCTCGCACTCTCGAGCACGCTGGCCACGCCCGTGGCGTTGTCGTCGGCACCAGGAGCTGTGCCGCCGCCCATCATAGCCTCATACGAGAACGAATCGAAGTGGCTGCCACACACCACGTATGTGTCGGGATAGAGCGTACCACGCTGAATACCAATGACATTAGGTGCCGCCGCACCGCTACCCATCCACGTATTGGCATTGAAAGGTTGTTGCTCGACCTCGAGGCCAAGGGCTTCCATACGACCGGCAATCCAATCGGAAGCGGCAAAGGCATTATCAGAGTTCCAAATGCGGCTGCCATAATCCTGCAGGTGTTGCACGGTTGCCTCCAATGAGTCCTGATTCACTTGATCCAGCATCTCACGGATGGTAGGGTTCACTTCCGTCACCTGTGGGAAGTCGCGGGTCAAGCGTGGCAAACGCACCTCTTTATTGAAGATGGCCACGGCGCCGTCGTTCTTGTAAGGTTCGACAGATCCACTCACAATAACATAGTCCTGCGTTGAATACAAGGCATTGTAACGCTGCTGATGTTCATTTGGACAGTACACCAAAGTGTAGGTTTCGGCCTTCGAGAAAGCATCTTCATCGAGCATAACCATACGGCTTGCATCGAAACGTTCTGCCGTGGCAAAAACATCAGAATCAGTGTAAAAGTGTACCGTTAGGTTCGGGTCAGAGAAGTGCTTTTCCAGTTCGGTGCGGCCCGAATAGGAAAGCATCACGAAATTGCCGGCCATCGTCACCACTGACATAGCCAACACCACTAATGTAAAAAGAAACCTTTTCATATTGCTGTCTATTTAACGAAATTAAAAAACACTTTTGTTTAATTATCTTAGGTGCAAAAATAGACAAGAAAACAACATCACACCTTGTTTTATTAAAATAATTCCTATTTTTGTCGCGATTATTCACAAATAACATCAACTACTTAAATATCAACACCATGAAAAAGACAATAATTATCGCCCTCGCGGGCATGATGCTGTTCGCCTTCACGCAGTGCGGCGGCGGCAAAAACGAAAACGGAAAAGAAGGCAAAACCAAGACCGAGACAAAAGCGTCCAAGCAATTCACGGAATTGAAGGAAGCTTACGACGAGGTTGAGAAGATGATCAAAGACACAAAGGATTGCGAAGAACTGAAAGAAGCGGCTTTTGCCGTGGCTCTCGGTGCCCTCGCCGTTGAATTGGGTGGCGACGAATACACCGCTGAAGAGAAGATGACCGAAAAAGAAAAAGAACAATTCAACAAGATCATCGAAGACCTCGGTGACAAGGCAAAAAAGAAAGCCGAACAATTGGGATGCGACCTTAACATAGAAGAGTAAAGCACCAAAGTCACAAACAACAGCTGGCCACGCCTCAACGGCATTGAGCACCCCACCTTGCAACTACTCCACGATGCCATCTGCGCCATCCGCGATGCCAAACTCCCCGACGTGAAGCAAATTGGCAACGCGGGCAGCTTCTTCAAGAACCCAGTGATTGAGAGAACGCAATTTAAGGCTTTACAAAAGGATTATCCTACGATGCCGCACTACGATGAACCTAATGGCAGAGTGAAAGTCCCGGCGGGATGGCTGATTGAGCATTGCGGCCCTTCGATGCTTCGACTTTGCTCAGCAACCTCAGGCTCAGGGACCGCAGGGACAGCAAGTTGGAAAGGTTGGCGTAATGAACATGTGGGAGTATATGAAAAGCAGGCACTTGTCTTGGTGCATTACGGTAGCGAAAAAGGGCAAGACATTGTACAGCTAGCCCATAGAATCCAAGATTCCGTGGAGAAAAAGTTTGGGATCTGGATTAGTCCTGAGGTGAATTTTGTTTAGCGTTGATTTGCTTGTTGATGGATTTCAGTTCTTCGGCATCGGTAAAGGGATTCTGACTATAGAAAATACGCCAAATAAGCAGGCAGATATTTCACCGATTCCTTGTGGGCATAGTCTTTAGTATAGATGAGATAACGCTCGTTGATGATACGCGACGAGAACTTCTTGCAAAAGGCGTCTAATGATGCATGCGTCTTGTAGGAAGAATACAAAATCCTCAAAGTTTTTTCCGCCATAAAACACAAAATTCTCAAAATTTAATATGCACAAATCCGCAAAATTCTCAAAATTTCGGCTTTTCACTCCAAATCCCCCAAACCATCTCATGATAATCGCGGATGGAGTCCTTGTTCAGGCTTGCATAAAGACGAATATCGCTTTTCAGCTTCCCGATTTCTTCCTGCAAGGCGTTGATTTGCTTGTTGATGGCTTTCAATTCTTCGGCGTCGGTCACCGAAGACTTCTTAATAGGACAGGAGCCATTTCCAACCTGGAATCACTTCGATAGTACCGTGCTGGTCGGTGATGCTACATTCTTCTTCGTATGTGACGATGACACGACGACGGCAAGGATAAGCATTAGGCAGTTTCGTAAGCGCACCCACTTCTCTGGCCTTTGTCTGTTCGTCAGCTATAGAATAGGATACTTGCACAGCAAGTTCGTCCTCTGGTATATAAAAATCGACTTCCACGTTGGAATGGTAGAAAAACACCCGCTCATTGTCAGGATCATGCCCGTATTTCCTGAATAGCGACAAGGCCACGGCGTTCTCCAAAAGAGCGGTGTCGGCATTCAGTAATTGAAGCGAGAGCAGTCCGTTGTCAATGAAATAGTATTTGCATACGCTTTCTTTCTCCGCAAAGGCAGAAGCGATATTTCTCAGACGCAACAACAGCCAGACATCTTCGGCGCAACTCACATAACAAGAAACCGTGGGAACGCTGATTCGCCCTGCAACGCTGGAGAGTATCTTTGACAAACGAGTGTAGGAGATGGGGCGCATCACACTCTCTGCCAGCTTCTTGATGAGCAGTTGAAGCAACTTGGAATTGGCAATGCCATGGCGTTGCACGATATCGCCAAGGTATATCTTCTGGTACACACTTGAGAGATACGCCCTTTTCACTGGCAAATGGATGGATTCAGGCAGGCCACCCCATGTCATGTACTCCCGATAAGCTTTCATGAAACGGGCTTTCGATTCGGTAGCAATCAGCGACGGCTCATCGAAAGGCACTTGTGAATAAGAAAGGAACTCCCTGAAACTGAAAGGATAGACCTCAACAGGAATATATCTTCCACCTAAAGCGTACATGATTTCTTTTGACAGCATCTTGGCATTGCTACCCGTAATGAAAACTTGGTATTTCTTGTCGGCAAGGTTACGGGCGAATTTTTGCCAACCATCCACATTCTGCATTTCATCAAGAAACAGCATAGGACGCTTCCCATACATCTCTTGATGACATTCGAGGATAAGGTTGAAATCCTCCGATGAAAAGCTGCCAAGTCGGGTGTCCTCAAAGTCCAGATATAGCAGGTCGTCCCATCCATGACCCTCTTGGAGCAATTGACGAATCTTTTGGAAAAGCAGGAAAGACTTGCCCGAGCGCCTAACACCAACAAAGACTTGCAGAGGAAAACTGTCGAGATTCGTGTCGCGTGGGAAAACATCGTACTTTTCAATGTCCTTTTGATTATCGTATAGAACTTGACGCAGTTCGTTTCTTGATATTGCCATGCTCAACCGTTTTAATTTTATAAACTACAACTTTACAAAACGATGCAAAAATATAAAATTCCAATTAAAATCACAAGAAAACTCAAACTTTTTTCAAGTCGCCAATGGAAAATGGCAAAAACATGTGCGTACTAAACTCTTCGTGTATTGTGCTTCAACTAATCCAAATCCCCCAGAATCATCTCATGATAGTCGCGGATGGAGTCCTGATTGTTGTTTAATTCTTTCTGTTTGACTTAAAAGGTGGCTATCCCAAATATTCCACGATGCCAAAGATAGCAAGAGCAAGGAAAAAGAATTGTACGGCATAACCAATGGCAGTCATAAAACGGTTCCCTGCCAAATTCATGCTACTTTTCACCCAAAACCAACGGGGTGGCACCGTGTCTGCCCAACCTACAATGCCTACCACAAGGCCGAGGACTGCACTCAACGCACCCACAACAAGTGATGCCGGAGACGGGTCTTCAAGTAGGTATAGTCCACCAAGTATTATTGCTATTGGACTGATAAACTGAAATATCCAAAGAAATACTGCCATCTTTCTTTATCTTAAGTTAAAAACATACATAAAAAAGATTGGAAAATACTTTTTATTTAGGATGATTATGTTGGATATTCCATCCAGGATTGTTATTCTCGATTAGTTCCTTTTCCAGATTACTAATATCAATATCATTTTCCATCACGTAAAAACCCACACAAATATCACTCCCATTAAGAAATTCCTTATTTACAATTGAATTAATATGACAATTAGTTAATCTGCCACCTGAATGACCTTTTTCCTTTTTATAGCAATTATATGGACTAATATGTCCATAGCCACCATTAAATCGCTTCCCGAAAGTACTATTCCCTGTAACTTTGCCTATATATTTGATATCACCATTAACCACATAACAATATAGTCCTTTCTCATTTATATGATTTTTAATTCTGAACTCGCAAAAAGGTCCCTGACCATACCTATGAAGTTCTCTGGTTGGATCCAATCTATCGGAAAGATTTATGTTCAAACCGTCCTTAGAGTCATTAATGGGTTTATGAAGACAGAATGTTATTCCATTTATAACAACTTTACCTATAGGTGAACAGTTATTAGTTTTTTTATTTATTGTCATAATTGTGTATTTTTTCTCATCTACCCTTTTAAACATTTTCGGTTTCATCCAGTTATATATAATCGGTTTTCTGTCTTTCTTAATTTTGCCTCCACAAAATTAATGAAATTTCTTCAACTTTGGCAAGTTTGTCAGAAAAAAAGCGTCACAACGTCACAGTACTGTAACGTTGTGACACAATCCGCTTGTCACAACCTACCTTTTATTTGTCACACTCCAGTGACCTTGCCAACAGGATTGGACCAAACTGTTCCAGTCACCACGGAGTTTGAGTTCCCTCACATTAGGGAGGTACTCCAACGCAGTCAAATATTCTTCTTTGTCAGGCCAAATGTCAAAGGGACTACCTTTACTAGACCTCACCATGAGTTTGAAACCATTGGGAATTCCACCAATGTCATTGCGCTTTGTAAGTTCAAATGTTACCATATTGTTACTTGTTTTGAGTTAGCCTACTCTCTTATGGATTTTCGGTATCCTCCAGTTATATATAATCGGTTTTCTGTATTTCTTAAGTTTGTCTCCGCAAATTAATGAAATTTCTTTTACTTTGCTTAGATTTTCTCAGCAATAACCAAAATAGAACTATAATCCTCTTTGGTAAGGATATCCACATAAAAGTTCAGCACTCGCTCTGGGTCGAATTCAACAGCTGAGTTTCCACCTGCCATCCACCAAGCACGGTCATCCAACATGCCATCGAGATCCGTTTTCCAAGTTTGCACATCATCATCTCCATTGTCGCTTATTTCGACTTCTGTAAGATAGAATTTCATCGTGTCGTCTTCAATAACAACACCATCAAGTTGTAATGCTCGGAACCAACCTCCACAATCGTATCCGACCAAACGTGACTCAACGTCAAAGCTACTATTTTCATTGCATGCATCACAAAGTTCCTCTAAAACATCTTCATCGATTTCATCAATGTCGAAGTCCTTATTAGTATTTGCGACACGCAACACCAAATGGTCTTTGCCTAGCCCTTCAAGCAAGGTTTTGATTTGATTGCTTAGTTCAACCAGTCGTGTTGGTTTTGATTCTTCTACATCATCAGTACTATCGGCAATGTCTTCCTTGCCGGAACCAACTGCACCATCCTCATTAAGAAAATCAATAAGTTTCGTTCCAAATTGACGGGTAGTCCAATTAGGATCATATTCGAAGCCTTCTTTCTCCGCTATTTCGCGCAATGCCCCTTTTACATTGTCATAAACACGATAAACTTCAATTGAACCGCTTTCGCGAACACCTACCATGTATTCTCCGCTAATTGCTGATTTTTTGTATTCCATATTTTTATAATTTAAAGGTTAATAATAAGTTACTTCTGGTTGATGAAGTTTGCCAATTTGTTGCCAAGTTGCTGGGTGTTCCATTTGGGATCAAAAGCAAACCCCACCTTCTTGGCAATCTCGCGCAAAGCAGCTTTAGTGTTGTCGCATACTGCACCAGCCTTCTTGACAACAACCTTATTGTCAGTCATGATTTCGATGGAGAAATCACCGAAAATGGCTGATTTCTTGCCTTGTACCTTCTTGGGTGTGTCAAAGGCCTTCAGGTTGGTTACTGCAGAGAGCTCAAGGGTTGATTCAACAATTGTGCCGAGGTTGGCATCATCATTTACTATTTCCGCAATCTTGTTCATCGCAGGTTCAAATAGCAAGTGCAAAAATAGCGGAAATTTAGATGCAAAGTTGAAAGAACCTGTTTTTAGGGGAGTTGAAGTTTAGTTTTTCTCTTGGT
>CADCJI010000023.1 GCA_902801625.1 uncultured Bacteroidia bacterium
GAGGTCGAGGTTGTCGTAACCGGCGCCGGCACGGACGACGATCTTCAGGTTGTTGGCGTGGTCGATGACTTCCTTCGTCACCTTGTCGGAACGGACGATAAGGGCATCGGCGTCGGCAACGGCCTTGTAGAGGTCATTGACATCGGTATATTTTTCCAAAAGAGCCAGTTCATAGCCGTTCTTCTCAACGACTTCGCGGATGCCGTCAACGGCGATCTTGGCAAAAGGCTTTTCAGTTGCAACCAGTATTTTCATTTGTTTAATTGTTGATTGTTTAAGTGTTTAATTGTTGGTTTTGTTGGATGAGGATTGTTGTTTGTTGGACTGTTCTGCACGTTGATATTGGATATTTTTCAATGCGTTGATTTTGTTGGATAGTTCGCTGATTTTCTCTTTGAGTTCTTCCAATTGTTGTTCGTTGATGTATCCCAAGTCGTATGACAATAGGAATGCACAATAAACTTCGATGGTAGAACCGTAAGCGATTTCGGAGTAGTGGGCTTGCTCTTTGTAAGAAGACCTAGAAGTCATTTCGGCAAGATTCAAGGCGATGGAAGTCGCCGCACGCCTGATTTGATCGACTAAATTGTACCTCTCACTTGAAGGGAAGGTGTCAATTATTGTATAGGCTTGCTTAAAGAACTTTCTCGCCAGTTGCCAAACCTCTAATCTTTCGAAAGCAAACAAGTATCCCATTTTCTTTCAGTTTCTCTCAACAACAATTCAACAATTCAACGAACAACAATTCAACATTATTTGTTCGCTTTTTCGAAATCTTGCATGCACTGGACGAGGGCTTCGACGGCCTCAATCGGGCAGGCGTTGTAGAGGCTGGCGCGGAAACCACCGACGCTGCGGTGACCCTTGATGCCGACCATGCCGCGCTCCTTGGCGAAGGCCATGAAGGCATCTTGCTTGTCTTCGTAACCGGGAGCCATGACCCAGCAGTGGTTCATGATGGAACGGTCTTCCTTCTCGGCGGTGCCGACGAACATGCTGTTGCGGTCGATCTCTTCGTAGAGCATTTGTGACTTCTTGGTGTTGATCTTGTTCATAGCCTCGACGCCACCGATGGTGTCCTTCAGCCACACGAGGGTCTCGTGCATCATGAAGATAGGCAGTACGGGCGGGGTGTTGAACATGCTGATGTTCTTGGCTTCTTCAGCAGCGTGGGTGCGGAAGTCGACCATCGTCGGCAGCGGGTTCATGTAGGCGCGGTCGCCAATGTTGCCGAGGATGTCCTTCTTCACGATGACGAAGGTCACGCCAGCAGGGCCGACGTTCTTCTGGGCGCCACCGTAGATGAGGCCGTATTTCTTCACGTCGACGGGACGGCTCATAATGTCGGAGCTCATGTCAGCGACGAGCATGATGGGGCAGTCCATGTCGTACTTGATCTCAGTACCGTAGATGGTGTTGTTGGTAGTGATGTGGAAGTAGTCGGCATCCAGCGGGATGGTGTATCCCTTCGGGATGTAGGTGTAGGTCTTCTCTTCGGAAGAGGCGACGATGTCGACCTTACCGAACAGCTTGGCTTCCTTGGCGGCCTTCTTGGCCCAGACACCGGTCTGGAGGTAGGCGGCCTTGGTCTTCATGAGGTTGGCGGGCACAGTGAAGAACTGTGTGCTGGCACCACCACCGAGGAAGAGAACTTCGTACTCCTCAGGAATGTTGAGGAGGTCGCGCCACAGTTGACGAGTCTCAGCCATGATGCGCTCCCAACCGGGGGTGCGGTGAGAAATCTCGGCGATACCGATACCGGTGTTGTCGAAATCATAGAGCGCCTTGACGGTGCTTTCGATAGCCTGCTTGGGCAATACGCAGGGACCTGCGTTGAAATTAAAAGCCTGTTTCATTACAATTAATGCTTTAAATGTTTGATTTATAATTTGTTGATTAAGTTTAACTCGTTTATTTTGCTGCAAAGATAAGAAATAAAACCATGTGCCCAACCTTTTTTGAAATATTTAGGTTTTTCTATGCAATAACGCATGTTTTTCCCCGAAAAACGCTACCTTTGCAGCATGAAATCATCAAAAACTAAGTATTATGCAAAAAATCATGAAGGCCATAGCAGCCATAATGCTAACGGTGGCGTTGATTGGCTCTGTAGGATGTACGAAACCCGATGATCAGAATGATGTTGATGGCACTTACAACGGTCACGATTATGTTGATCTCGGTTTGCCAAGTGGCACATTATGGGCAACTTGTAATGTGGGCTCAGATACACCTGAGAATTACTATGATTATTTTTCTTGGGGTGAGACAGAACCAAAAAAAATCTACAATTGGAATACCTACAAATACTGTGAGGGAGAATATGATCAACTAACCAAGTACTGTAGCAAAGCTAACTTTGGGTACAATAATTTCGTTGACACTTTAACTATTTTGCAGATTGGTGATGATGCTGCAACCGCCTGCTGGGGCAGTGGGTGGCGAACACCAACCAAAGAACAATGGCAAGAACTTATTGATTGCTCAACCTATGCTTGGGTGACACAGAAGGGTGTAAAAGGTATGCTTTTTACAGCGAACAACGGTCATAGTATCTTTTTACCAAGTTATGAAGGCTACGGAAAATATTGGTCGAAATCACTTCTCATTGGTAACCCATTCCGTGCATGGGCTCTTACGTTTGGCCATAGGAGTGGTAGTGACTTCTGTTATATGTACGATGACAACCGTTATGATGGACAAGCCGTGCGACCTGTCTGCAAGAACTAACTCTAGGCATCAAACGATTGAAAGGTGAATAAAAGTCATGCAAAAAATCACAAAAACCATAGCTGTCATAATACTAACAATAGCAATAGTCTGTGCCGAAGGATGCACAAAAGACAATGGAGGTAACGGCACCTACAAAGGCCACGATTATGTCGACCTCGGCTTGCCGAGCGGCACGATGTGGGCGACTTGCAATGTGGGTGCCGACAGCCCCGATCAATACGGCGATTACTTTGCTTGGGGCGAAACCACGCCGAAAGACACCTATAATTGGAGCACCTATAAATACTGCAATGGCGACTATAACCTGCTCACAAAGTATTGTAGCCAATCGGATTTCGGCTTCAACGGCATCACTGATGACTTGAAAACCCTTCAATCGAGCGATGATGCCGCCACCACCAACTGGGGTGAAGGCTGGAGCACTCCGACCTACAACCAATGGGTCGAGCTGTTGAGAAAATGCAGCCATTCTTGGACGACCATCAACGGGGTGAAAGGCTGCTTGTTCACCGCGCGTAATGGCAATAGTATCTTCCTGCCCGCTGCAAGTAGCCGTCGGGACGATGACTCTCGCATCGTTGGCGACGATGGCTGCTATTGGTCGAGTACACTTAACAAGACCTACCCTGACGGCGTGAAAGGCTTCAGGTTCACTCTCAGCATAGATGACTACGACATTTACGACCTTAGTCGGGAAGCGGGTATGCCTGTCAGGGCAGTTTGTACTTCGCATTAGAATTATCCTTTGCTGGAAAGTTGCTAAATTTGCATCCCTAAAAAGAGCAACCCAAAGAATTTTATCATGATGAACCAACCTCTAATTAGCGTCATTGTCCCGATTTACGGGATTGAAAGATATGTGGGGCACTGCATCGAGAGCCTCATGCAACAGACTTATCAGAACCTCGAAATCATCTTGGTCGACGATGGCTCGCCTGACCGTTGCCCGCAGATTTGCGACCTTTATGCCTCTAAAGACAAAAGAATCAAGGTGATACATAAGAAAAATGGAGGCATCGTTACGGCCAGGAAAGCGGGTGTAAAAATAGCCCAAGGCGAGTATATCGGCTTCGTGGACGGCGACGACTGGGTGGGCTCTGGCTACTTCCAGTCGATGTTCAACACTATCACGGCCTGTGATGCCGATATCGCTGTGGGCGGTTGCACGCGTGACTTGTATCGTAAGTCGATGTACCTGCAAAATGCATTGTCACCTGGGGTTTACGAAGGCGAATCGATGGAATATCTTCGCAAAAACATGATGTCGTACGGTAGCTTCTTCCGTTTTGGCGTGACCACCTACCATTGGAACAAACTCTTCCGTCGTGAGGCAATCATTCCCTTCCAAATGGTTGTGGAGGACGGATTCTCGGTGATGGAAGACGGAGCGGCGGTTTATCCTGCCATGCTTGCTGCCAAGAAGATTGTATTGACAGACAATTATGCCTATCACTACCGCCAACGCTCCGATTCGATGCTGAAGTCGATGACAAGCTTGTCTATCGAAGCGGAACGGCTTAAATCCGTTTACTATTATTTGCAAAATGCCGTCAAGGACTATCCTGCTGAATATCAGCTCAAAAAGCAAGTCGATGATGCGATGTTGGCGGTATATATCGTGCGTTGCGGAGGCATCACAAATATTGCCAATCACATGGTGTTGAACAGCATCTATAATAGGAATATCGAAGGGAAGAAGGTTGTCATCGGTGGTGCAGGCACTTTTGGACAGCAGATGTACCGTCGACTGGAGGCCACGGGCAAGGTGGAGATTACGGGTTGGATTGACCCATATTATTGGGAGTACCGTCGAGTAGGAATGAATGTCGATCCAGTGGAGTCCATCGTCGATGCTGACTTTGATTACGTACTTATGGCAGGTTTGGACAGCAGTTTCAAGTCATTGGTGACGCGCACGCTTGCCGATTTTGGTGTCGATCCCGAAAAAGTGCTCGCCGTGGAGATGGATTATGACACAAGACGGGAAATACTAATGAATTATTTGCAACCCAAGGAATCGTAAAGGAAAGTAATGGGTGGTTTAAATTATTGAATTTCAATTTGTTAATATGTTATGTAAAAATTTTTCTCCAAACCGATTGCCATTCCAATAAAATGTTGTACTTTTGCACACTCAAAATCAAAAGGAAAGAAAGCGATGAAAAAAGACATTCACCCTAAGAATTACAGACTGGTCGACCATCAACACTAAGGAAACCATCAAGTGGGAAGACGGCAACGAATATCCTCTGGTGAAGCTCGAAATCTCCAGCGCATCACACCCCTTCTACACGGGTAAGATGAAGCTTGTCGACAGCGCCGGTCGTGTTGATAAGTTCAACAATAAGTACAAGAAGTTCTTCGAGAAGAAGGAAGCCAAGTAAGTTGGACCATATCAAAAAGAATGAAGCTCTTGCCAGTCGCGAGGGCTTTTTTTTTGCCTTGGCATTATTATTGTCGTATCTTTGCGCCACATATATAATAAGGTGTGAAACGGCGGCAGACTGACATTTTGTCGCCCATATGAATCGATTTTAATGAGGAGATTAGTTACATTATGGACACGAGACAATTTGGACTATGACTTGTGACAATGACTATGACAACTTTTACATAAGCTATGAATCATCAATCTTAGTGGAAGCTGTCATTGTCATAGTCGTTGGCCATTGTCAAAAAAGTCCAAAGTCTCGCACCAAATTGTAGTAGTTTGATCTTGAATTTAAGCTATATGAGTATAAAGTTAGATACTGAATTGTTTTCAGATATGATGGATTCTGATGCTGAGTTCATTCCCGTGTTGACGATTGAAGGCCAACTCGGTCAAGATGAGGAGGTTCCGGAGGAGTTACCCATTTTGCCTTTGCGCAACTCGGTGCTCTATCCTGGCGTGGTGATTCCCATCACTGTGGGTCGCGACAAGTCCATTCAGTTGGTGAAAGAATACAACCGCAAGCGCAAGTCCATCGGTGTCATTGCTCAGAAAGAGTCGAATGTGGAGGAACCGTTACTTGATGACTTGTATAAGGTGGGTACCTCGGCCCAAATCCTCAAGACCTTCGAGATGCCCGACGGCAACGTCACCGTCATCATCCAAGGCAAACGTCGTTTTGAGGTGGTTGAGGCAACGCAGACCGAGCCTTATCTCAAAGCTACAGTGATGCCCTATGCAGCATCGGTAGACGTTCCCAATACCAAGAAATTCAATGCTTTGATTCAGTCGGTCAGGGAGTTGGCCATTCAGGTCATAGCCCGTTCGCGTAACCTGTCGCAGGAGGCTGGCTTTGCCATCAAGAACATTGATGACCCTGTGTTCCTCCTGAACTTCGTGGCCAGCAATGTGGAGACCGATATGCCCGTCAGACAAGGGCTCTTGGAGTCGCGCAACCTCAACCAGATGGCAACTGACCTCCTGGCTGTGCTGACCGATGAGCAGCAAATGATGGAGCTGAAGCAACAGATACAGAGCAAGGTGCGCGTCGATATGGACAAGCAGCAGCGCGAGTATTATCTTAACCAACAACTGCGTACCATTCAAGAGGAATTGGGCGGTACTCCCAACGAGCAGGATGTCAAGGAGTTGACGGAGAAGGCGGCGAAGAAGAAATGGTCGAAGGAAGTGGCAGAGGTCTTCGATAGGGAATTGAAGAAGTTGGAGCGCACGCATCCGCAGGCGGCTGAATACGGCATCCAGCTGAACTATTTGCAATACCTCGTTGACCTGCCTTGGGAGGAATACACCAAGGACAACTTTGACCTGAAACGCGCCCAGCGCATTCTTGATGCCGACCACTATGGCTTGGACAAGGTGAAAGACCGTATCGTGGAGCATCTTGCTGTGCTGAAGTTGCGCAACGACATGAAATCACCCATCTTGTGCCTTGTCGGACCTCCTGGTGTGGGTAAGACCTCATTGGGCAAATCCATCGCCCGCGCTTTGAACCGCAAATATGTCAGAATGTCATTGGGCGGCGTGCGTGATGAGTCAGAGTTGCGCGGCCATAGAAAGACATACATTGGCGCAATGCCAGGCCGAATCATCCAAAACCTGCGCAAGGTGAAGTCGGGCAACCCCGTCTTTGTCCTTGATGAAATTGACAAGGTGAGCGGCAACAACATCAATGGCGACCCTCAAGCTGCCTTACTCGAAATCCTTGACCCCGAGCAGAACAACACCTTCTACGACAACTTCATCGAGTTGGACTACGACCTCTCGAAGATTCTCTTCATCGCCACGGCCAACAACCTCGCGACCATTCATCCCGCCTTGCGCGACCGTATGGAAATCATCGATTTGAGCGGCTACCTGCGTGAGGAGAAATACGAGATTGCCAAGCGTCACCTCATCCCCAAGCAGATGAAGGAGCACGGCCTTGACAGCAAGCAAATCACTTTCCCGAAGGACATTGTGATGCACATCATCGATGATTACACCCGTGAGGCAGGCGTGCGTAACCTGGAGCGCCGCATCGGCGATATGATGCGTTTTCGCGCCAAGCAGGTTGTCACCGAGGAGCAGTTCGACAAGAAAATCACGATAGATGACATACGGAAAGTGCTCGGCGTTCCGATGCATCACGACGAGGACGAGGTGAAGCACACCATGCCGGGTGTGGCCACGGGTTTGGCTTGGACGCAAGTGGGCGGCGAGATTCTGTCCATTGAGGTCAGTTTGAGCCGTGGCGGCGGACATCTCTCGCTGACGGGCAACCTCGGTGAGGTGATGAAGGAATCCGCAACCATCGCCTACGAGTTCATCAAGGCACATGCCTCGCAGCTCAACATCAATCCCGATGTGTTTGAGGCATGGAATGTACACGTCCACATTCCAGAAGGCGCTACGCCAAAGGATGGCCCCTCGGCGGGTATCACCATGCTCACCGCTTTGACTTCTGCCTTCACCCAACGCAAGGTGAAAGGTCAGCTGGCCATGACGGGTGAAATCACGTTGCGCGGTAGGGTTTTGCCTGTGGGCGGCGTGAAGGAGAAGATTCTTGCAGCCAAGCGTAACGGTGTGACCGACCTTATCCTTTCCATCGACAATGAGCATGATATCAAGGATATCAAGGAAGATTATATTGACGGCTTGAAATTCCACTATGTGGAGAACATGATGGAGGTGCTTGACCTTGCCTTGGAGAAGGAACAGGACAAGAACGACTTGGATTACAACAAGTATCTGAACAACTTGCATCCTGAGGTAATCGGATTTTAGGTGAAGTGAAAATGAGAAGAAGGTTGTTGGGATTAGTTTTGTTGCTTGTGCTGACTGCAGGATGCGGTCGGCGACAAGGTGATGACGAAAACCTCGCCATCTTTAAGTACAATGAATCCGCCGGCATCCTTACCCTTGACCCGATTTATGCGAAGGATTTGCCGCATATTTGGGCTTGCAACCAAGTGTTCAATAGTCTTGTTGCATTTGACGACAAAATGAACCTGGTCCCGATGGTGGCCAAGTCGTGGGACATTAGTGAGGATGGTTTGCGTTACACATTCCATTTGCGCGATGATGTGCTGTTTCATGACGACACTTGCTTTTATCAGTCGGCCCTTCGACGGGCTCAGGGACCTTCACAACACGAAGAAGCTAAGGTCGTTGAGCCTGTCGAAATCGAGATTCGACGTAGTCAAACGCCGACCCTTAAGTCTCGTTTGGTAACCGCTCAAGACTTTGTCTATTCCTTCAACCGCGTGGTCGACAAGAGCCTGAACTCACCCGGTCTGTGGATTTTCTCATCGGTCAAGCATGATGATGAGCAATATGCCTTCACCGCTTTGGATGACACCACTTTCCAAATCGAACTTTCCAAGCCGTTCCCGCCATTTTTGGGCATTTTGTCCATGACCTACGCTTCAGTGGTGCCGCATGAAGCCGTTGAGTATTATGGTGATGATTTCCGCAGCCATCCTGTCGGGACGGGGCCGTTCAAGTTTCAGTATTGGAAAGAGGGCGTGAAACTTGTTTTCCGCAAGAATCCCAACTATTTCGAGTGTGACGCAACAGGGGAGAGACTGCCATACATCGATGCTGTCTCCGTCAGCTTCCTCATCGACAAGCAGGTGGCCTTTCTGGAGTTTATCAAAGGCAAGTTCGACTTCATGTCGGGCATTGATGCACGCTATAAGGATGAATTGCTAACCTACGATGGCAACTTGCGCAAGAAATATGAAGACAAGATAGAGCTGATCACTGAGCCTTATCTGAACACGGAGTATTTCTCGTTCTTCATCGATCCCAATGACCCGCTTGGTCCCGACCGTGCCCGTGCCTTGCGTCAGGCGGTCAGCCTTTGTATTGACCGCGAGAAGATGCTGCGTTACTTGCGCAATGGTATCGGAGAGCCTGGATCTGGCGGAATGATTCCTGTGGGTCTGCCTGGACACAGCAGTACAATCGGCTATAGTTACGATTTGAAGCAGGCTCAGCGCTTGGTGGCTGACAACCATCTGCAAGGCTATCTTTTGCAACTCACTACCGTGGCCGACTATGCCGACATCGGGAAGTTTGTGCAGAGTCAGGTGGAACAAATCGGTTTGCAGTGCAAGATGGAAGTGATGCCACCAGCTACGATGCGCAGTATGAGGTCCACTGGCAGCCTGCAATTCTTCCGTTCCTCATGGGTGGCCGACTATCCTGATGCGGAGAATTATCTTTCCTTGTTCACGACCGGTAATTTTGCTCCATCGGGACCCAATTACACCCATTATTCCAATCCCAAGTACGACAAATTGTATGACAAAGCCTTGCTTTGCAACGACTTGGAACAGCGAGCCCAATATTACACTGAGATGGACAGCCTGATGATGAGGGATGCCCCAGTTGTGGTGCTTTTCTACGATGAGGTGCTGCGTTTTGTGAACAAGCGCGTGAAAGACATGGGCAGTAATCCTACGAATCTATTGGATTTGCGACGGGTGAGGATGGAATGAAAACAATAAAACCGCCCCGATTGAGGCGGATTTTGTATTTAAGTATAGGAACAATTACTTTTTCTTGAAAGTCAGTTCGTATCGGTCGTTTTCAAAGCCTTCTTCATCGTGGATGGCTTGGATTTGGAACACGCCTATGGCATTGTTGCCTCTACCCACAAGAATGATGTCGCCAGTGCTAATGTTGCCAAGGGAACTGTACTTGTTGCCGGCCAGATAAGAGTCTTGCAGGTATTTTATCGTAGCAGCAGGGAAGTTGAAGTCGTTGTATCTTACAAACTTGATTCCTGTGCGGCTCCTCCATTCGTGCGAAAGCACATCGGGAGCGGCATCCTCAGGGCGATAGTCATAGATGTCAATCTTGGTAGAATCTGCGGTCTGTGTGATGATGGGACTAACCCATTCAAGGGAAAGGCCATTGGGCTTTGTGGACTGTTCTCCAGAGTAAAGGATGATGTTCTCGTAGGGGACGAGAAGGACGTTGCCTTTTACGCGGTAGTGTATTACCTGCGTCAATTGGTCGCCGCCTGAGGTGTGGACAGTGAAACTCAACTTGACGTCCATATTCTCGCTGGTGGTATAATACTTTGTGTAGTGGGCGTAATCGTATTCAACATCCTTTGTGCCTGCGAAGAGAGTATCGAAAACCTGTTCGACGCCGTTTTCCGAGTCAAAGCTGGAACACTCCAATCGGGTAATCTGGTCATCGGCTGAGAAGGCATGGATGTGGAACAGGATATACATGCTGTGCGAAACCTCGTTGCCATAATCGTCGGCGCGGGTGATAAAAAGATTGACGGGAGAAGTCTTTTCCTTGCAAGCACTGAAAAGCAAAAGCAATCCGGTGATGAGAATGAGAGTTTTTTTCATGGTATAAAAAAGCAAGGATAATGCCTTCCGACACTATCCTTGCTCAAAGGTTTTAGTTTATTTGTTTTTGTACTTATAGGCTTTAATGACCATGGTTTTGGTCGACAATTTGCCAAGGAATAAGTTGGTGACTTCGTCTTTGTAGGAAACAGGGACGAAATAGTCGGCTTCGGGATAGTCTTGGATGACTTTGCCTGCGGCAAGGGCGATGTCGCCGTGGAGCTTGATGTCAAGGTTGCCCATCAGGCTTGTAGTAGTGTTGTTGTGACGGTCGAAAACTTCACCATTGACCATGTCGATTTGTTTGATGCAGCCAAAGTAGGATCTTGTGCTGACACTGATGGTGCTTTCGCCCAAATACTCGATGTCATCGAGGCTGATGTTCAGTCTTACTTCCGGAGTCATGGAGCCTGCTGGGGCTTTTTCCAAAGTCCTCATGCTGCTGCAGCTCACGAAAGCCATCATGAACATGGGTAATAGGAACAATAATACTTTCTTCATGACAGGTCGGTTTTTATTTGTTGTTGAAGTAATAAGTGATGGTGAATCTGAGGTCGGTACCCATGTATTTCGACTTGTTGGTGAGTTGGTCGAAATGCACGTAGTCACCGTCTCTGGTGTAGTAGGTCTGTGAGTTGCCCTCGCCGTCGGCTACTTCGTGATACCACTTGTCGTTGGTTCTCAGCATGCCGGTCAAGCCATATTCAAAACCGAGTGACAGCGGAAGGTCGGCAACAAAAGCTTGAAGGCCGATGAAAGCACCGAGTCCAATGGTGAACGAATTGTAGTTGTAGTTGTCTTTCACATCGTACTTCTGCAGGCTGTGAGTGCCAGTGGCATCGTTGGTGACCACTTGATAGTTTTCGGTCTCATACACACTGTTCATGGCATCAACGCCCAACGGAATCGTGGCACCGACATAGACATCGAGGATGTTCTTGGGTGAGAAGTGATAGGCGATACCGGGGCTGACGCGGAACCTTCTGGTGTAGTATTTGTCCGTCAAAGGAATGTTGCGAGTGCCGAAGTCCTCTTCATAATAGTCGTAGATCTCGTCAAAATTCACATTATAGTTACCGGAGGCATTGGTGGTGTGGCCGTTGTATTGGATGCCAAAACGCATCTCAGTGCGGTCGCTCAGGTAGTATTTCAGGTTGATGAGCGGCAGGCCAAAGGCTTTCTCGTCTTGAGAACCCCAGGTCTCAACGAGGTCGGCAATTTCAGAATAGCTTGGGCCAAAATAAAGACCCCAATCGCCAGCAACAGGACGATTACCGGTAACGATTTTCGTTGAATAGGTTTGCCCTTGGCTTAACTGTGCTTGAGCCAAACCTACAAAGGCCAAGCACAATGCCATCGTAATGAATAATCTTTTCATAATGAATGGAAATTTGTTGTTAGTTTTAATTTGGTTTTAGTGCTGCAAAAATACGGATTTTGTCAATATCCAGTACGAAAAATGAGTGATTTCTTCTAGGTTATTCTAGGGATGAATCAAGAAAAACCGTACATTTGCAAGGCATTGGGGATCAAAATGGTTGTTCTTCCTAGAAATGGAAATAACGTACTAAATCTAAATACTATGAAAATCAAACATTTAGTTTTTTCAATCCTATTATTGGGCGCATTCAGCTTGACTGCCCAAGAGGAAGCCAAAATGTTGCGCTTTCCGACCATCCATGGCAACGATGTGGTGTTCAGTTATGGCGGAGACTTGTATTCCGTCGACATAAAAGGTGGCATTGCCCACAAAATCACCAATGATGCCAACGGCTATGAGATGTTCGCTCGTTTCTCGCCCGATGGCAAACATTTGGCTTTCACAGGACAATACGATGGTAACACAGAAGTCTATGTCATGCCTTATCCCGAGTGTGGCACACCCATGCGCCTGACCTATACGCCTACCTTGGGTCGTGATGACATCAGCGACCGTATGGGCCCGAACAACATCGTCATGGCATGGAAAGACAACGAGAACATCATCTTCCGCTCCCGCAAGGAAAGCTGGGATGACTTTGTAGGCCAACTTTTCCTTGCCAACATCAACGGCGGCTTGGCCGAGCAATTGCCGTTGCCTGAAGGCGGTTGGATTTCGTATTCGCCCGATGGAAAGCAGATTGCCTACAACCGCGTGATGCGTGAGTTCCGCACCTGGAAATACTATCGCGGCGGTATGGCCGATGATGTGTGGATCTTCGATTTCAAGTCGAAGAAGATTGAGAACATCACCAACAACAACGCGCAGGACATCTTCCCGATGTGGGTCGGCAACAAGGTGTATTTTTGCTCCGACCGTGACCGCACGATGAACCTGTTCTGCTACGACCGCAGCACGAAACAGACCACCAAGGTGACGGACTACACCTATTATGATATCAAGTGGCCTTCGCTGGGCGACAAGGACATTGTATATGAAAACGGCGGTCAACTCTTCCGCTACAATCTCGCTGACGGCAAGGTTTATCCCATTCCTGTGCAGATGGCCAACGACAACAAGTCAACGCGTACCAAGTATGTGGATGCCAGCAAGTTCATCAACACAAGCAGTATCGCGCCCGATGGAAAACGTGTGGCTTTCGGGGCCCGTGGCGATGTGTGGACAGTGCCGGTAAAGTCGGGCATCACAAGGAATCTGACCCAGAGCGACAACGCCCATGACCGCAATGTGGCTTGGTCGCCCGATGGCAAATACATCGCCTACATCAGTGACCGCACGGGTGAGGATGAAATTTATATTCAGGCTCAGGACGGCAAAGAAGAAGCCATCCAGTTGACCAAGGACTCCGACACCTATAAATATAGTCTCAAATGGTCGCCCGACAGCAAGAAGATTCTGTGGGACGACAAAATGAACCGCATCAATATGGTTGATGTGGCTTCGAAGAAGGTCACTGTGGTGGCGAGCAGCAAAGCCGGTGAGATGAACGAGTATTGCTGGTCGCCCGACAGTCGTTGGATTGCCTATGCCATGCCGAGCACCTTCAGCGTCAGTCAGATTCATATCTACAATGTGGCTTCAGGCAAGGATGAAGTGGTCACCGATGGTTGGTACAATGCCTCTTCACCTGCGTTCGACAAGAACGGCAAGTACTTGTACTTTACCTCTGAACGCGACTTTCGCCCGACCTACGGCTGGCTGGAATGGAATCATGTCTACACCGATATGTCTAAGGTCTATCTGCTGACTTTACAGAAAGATACGCCATCGCCATTCCTCACGGAAAACGATGAAGTGAAGATGGAGGGAGTGAAAGATGAGGCTAAGGACGGCCCTTCGACCCTTCGACAAGCTCAGGGCTCAGGGACCTCCGCTGGCAAAGGCAAGAAGGATGGAAAGAAAGGCCCTAAAGACGGTAAGTCAGAGGGAAAACTTGAAGGCAAGAAAGAAGTTAAGGAAGTGAAGATCGATTTCGAGGGTATCAGCAATAGGGTAGTGGTGCTTCCCGTCAATGCGGGACGCTACTTTAACCTGACGGGCGTTGAGGATGGCCTGTACTTTGTGGCTTTCGGTCGCAATGGTGGTGGCCTCAACTACTTTGACGCCAAGGCGAAAAAGGTCACTAACATCGGTGGCGGCATGGGCTACGAGCTTTCTGCCGACGGCACCAAGATGCTGATGCGCGAAGGTCGGGGCTATAAAGTTGTCAATGCGCCAAAAGGCCCGATGCCTGGCGGTGGCGGCGCACCTGGTGCTGGTTCAAAACCTGGCGAATCTGGAAAGAGCAGCGATGAAGGCATCGACCTCACCAACATGAAGAAATGGGTCGACTTGCGCACTGAGTGGACACAAATCTACAACGAGGCTTGGCGTCAGATGCGCGACTTCTTCTATGCGCCCAATATGCATGGTGTGAATTGGCCTGCCATGAAGGAGAAATATGGTAAACTGTTACCCTATTGCGCCGACCGCAACGATGTCAACTACCTCATCGGTGAACTGATTGGCGAAATCAACATCGGCCACGCTTATGTGGGTGAAGGCGACCGCGTGAAGCCCGAGCGCATCCCTATGGGTATGCTGGGTTGCCGCATCCACCGCGACAAGTCGGGTTACTACCAGATTGACAAGATCCTGAAAGGCGAGAACTGGAACGAGAAGACCCGCTCGCCGTTGACTGAGGTCGGAGTGAATGCCAAGGAAGGCGACTATATCATTGCCATCGACGGACAAAGCACCAAAGGCATGAATGACATGTATGCCGCCCTCATTGGCAAAGCCGACAAGGCCGTGCTACTCACCTTAAATAATAAGGCCTCGGAGAGCGGCGCTCGCGATGTGGTGGTGAAACCTATTGCTGACGAAACGGGCTTGTACTATTACAATTGGGTGCAAGGCAACGTGGAGAAAGTGAGCAAGGCCACCAATGGTCAGGTGGGTTACATCCACATTCCCGACATGGGCGTGGAAGGCTTGAATGAGTTCGCCAAGTACTTCTATCCCCAACTCGACAAGAAAGCCCTCATCATCGACGACCGTGGCAACGGTGGTGGCAATGTCAGCCCAATGATTGTGGAGCGTCTGCGTCGCGAACTTTCGATGTACGATGTGATGCGTAACGGCGAGCCTGAGACCAAGCCTACCAAGATGATGCTCGGCCCCAAGGTGCTGCTGTTCAACAAGTACTCTGCCTCCGACGGTGACCTGTTCCCGTATCAGTTCAAGAAGCATAAGATTGGCACGACCATCGGTATGCGTTCTTGGGGCGGCGTGGTCGGCATCCGTGGTAGTCTGCCTTTCATCGATGGCGGTTCACTGACTCGTCCCGAGTTCGCTCCTTTTGATGAGAAAGGCAACTGGGTCATCGAAGGCTACGGTGTTGATCCTGACATTGTCATCGACAACGACCCCGCCCGCGAGTTCGAGGGCGTCGACGACCAACTCAACAAGGCCATCGAAGTCATCCTTGAGCAGATGAAGAGTTATCCTGACATTCCAGAAATTCCTGCATGGCCGGATAAGTCGAAATAAAGAACAGTAAGAATTGAAATAAGGCTGTTTCCAAAAGGAGACAGCCTTATTTTTGCATTATAGGTGAATGAGTGAGGCGAAAAACGATGCTATTCACATCAAATTTTGATTTGAATACAAGTTTTTCTCTCTAACCGAAAAGAACCGACCTTGTCAGAAAAAATCGGATTTTTTCGGGTCTTTTCGGTTAGAGCTTTACAAAGAAAAAGCCCGTCAGATCACTCCAACGGACTCTTTCAAAGCAGGTCAAACCTCTATTATTTGCCTTTCTTCATAGGGTTTCTCTTGGCTGCAGCCTGCTTGGCCGTGGCTTTGCTGACAGCGGCTTTCTGAACAGACGCGGTCTTCTTGCTGCCAACGGCTTTCTTGGCTTGAGACTTATGCTCTGGTGCTTTTGTGCGCGCCGCTTTCTCGTCATCAGCCTTTTCTTCGGTTGCTTTCTTGGCTGTTGCTTTCTTGGTCTCCTTCTTGGCTGCTTTTTGTGCTTTCTTGGCAGCAGCCTTATTTACGGTAGACATTTTCTTTGGCTTAGGCATTTCAGCAGTCGCAGGCACGTTCTTCAGGATGTCGCACATGAAGTCCCAGAACATCTGGACAGTGGCGATTTCGCAACGCTCGTCGGGTGAGTGCACGCCGCGCAGGGTGGGACCGAAACTGATCATGTCCATGCCCGGGATCTTGTCGCCGATGAGACCGCATTCCAGTCCGGCGTGGATGGCTCTGACTTTAGGATCTTTCTTGAAACGTTTCTTGTAGCAGTTCACTGCGACATCCAAGATGGCACTGTTGGGGTTAGGTGCCCAGCCTGGATAGCCGTCGGTGTGCTCCACATCGGCATCTGCAAGGCTCCACACGGCTTCCACCATGTTTGCGATGTCTTGCTTCGACGACTCGATGGAGCTGCGCTGTGAGGTCTGGATGAAGAAATAGCCTTCCTTCTTCTTGCAGGAGGCGAGGTTGGTCGAGGTCTCCACGAAGTTCGGGATGGTCTGCGACATGGCGATGACACCGTGCGGGCAGGCATAGAGGCCGTTCAGCAGGTTGTACTGGGCCATCTCATCGATGACCACGTCGGGCTGCACCTCGGCGACTTCGGCCGTGACTTTCAGTCCAGGTTCGGTCACTTGGTACTCTTGCTTGAAGTGCTTCTCCATGTCCATCACATAGTGCTCGAAGTCTTTCAGGCAGTCGTTCGGGATGAAGGCCACCGCTGTTGCTTCGCGGGCGATGGCGTTGCGCAGGTTGCCGCCTTGGAAGTCGTAGAGTTGAAGGTCGAACCAGTTGGTGCCTTGCCACAGGATGCGGGTCAGCAGCTTGTTGGCGTTGGCTAGGTTCTTGTTGATGTCGTCGCCACTGTGGCCGCCTTTCAGGCCGCTCACGGTGATGCGGTAGGCGGTGCTGTCTTCCGGAGCGGGCTCCAGTTCGTACCACACCTTCACGATGGTGTCCATGCCACCGGCGCAGCCGATGAAGATTTCGCCTTCATCTTCTGAGTCGAGGTTGAGGAGGATACGGCCGGTGAAGTCTTCCGGATCGAGTTTCATGGCGCCAGTGAGGCCCGTCTCTTCATCGACGGTGAAGATGCACTCGAGCGGACCGTGTTCCACCTTCGGGTCAGCGATGACGGCCAGGGCCGCTGCCACGCCAATGCCGTCGTCAGCACCGAGGGTCGTTCCGTTGGCATGCAGCCACTCGCCCTTGATGACAGGCTCGATGGGGTCTTTCTCGAAGTCGTGCTTCTTGTCGCTGTTCTTCTCGCAAACCATGTCCATGTGGGCTTGCAGGATGACGGTCTGGCGGTCTTCCATGCCCTTGGTGGCGGGCACGCTCATGATGATATTGCCACAGTCTTCCTTGACGTAGCTGATGTTATGGTCTTTCGCCCATTGTTCGAGGTAAGCCACCATTTTGGCTTCTTTCTTCGACGGACGCGGCACACCAAGGATGCCGTTGAACTCTTTCCAAATGCCTTCCGGCTTTAATTTCAGGATTTCGTTACTCATAATTAGTTGATTTAGAGATTTAATATTCAAGATTTAAAGATTTCAATATCTATGGCTTTCAGCTATTAGCAATCAGCTTTCAGCTAACCAAAACTGAGCTGATAGCTGACTGCTGATGGCTGATAGCTTATCCAAATTTCAACTCCCTAATCGTTTCCATCGGGTTCTCCGACTTAAACACTGCGTTGCCCGCTACGAGCACGTCGACACCCGCCTCAAACAAAGCCTTGGCGTTTTTTGTGTTCACGCCGCCGTCCACTTCGATGAGGGTTGAAGCGTGTTGTTCGTTGATCATCAAACGCAACTTGCGGATTTTTTCGTATGTGCGCTCGATGAATTGTTGTCCGCCGAAGCCTGGGTTGACCGACATGAGGAGCACCACGTCCAAGTCGCCGAGGATGTCCTCAAGCACACTGACGGGTGTATGGGGGTTAAGCACCACACCGGCGTGGATGCCGAGGGCTTTGATCTGTTGCACAGCGCGGTGGATATGGTTGCAGGCCTCGTAGTGGAAGGTGATGATGTCGGCGCCTGCCTTGGCGAAGGCCTCGAAATACTTCTCCGGCTCCACGATCATCAGGTGGACGTCGAGGGGCTTCTGGGCTTTCTTCTTGATGGCTTGCACCACGGGGATGCCAAAGGAGATGTTGGGCACGAAGCGGCCGTCCATCACGTCGCAGTGGAACCAGTCGGCCTCGCTGCGGTTGACCATCTCGATGTCGGCTTCCAGGTTAAGGAAGTCGGCGGAGAGTAGGGAAGGGGCTATCAAGTTCATGGTTGTCAGTTGTTCAGTTGTTCAGTTGTAGGGCTGTCACATTGTGGCAGCCGTACACATTATTCATGTTGTAGGAGGCAAAAATATGAAAAAAGATGACATTCTTGTCCATGTTTTTTCTTTATTGTTGCAATATTTCCGAATTTGTGTATTTTTGCAATCACAAAAAAAGAAAACAATGTGCACCTATCCCATTTCGTTAGACGAGAATTTGGTTATGCAGGCTGAAAAGGTCTTGCAGATTGACGAGTCGTTTCAGACATGGCTTCAGCAACAGGTCGAGAAGTGGCTGTTGTCGCAGGTAAACGAAAAGAAACGGTTTCATTCTCACAGCAAACTTACCGATGAAATGTTGGCTGAAAGACTAAAAGATTATCCGCAGCTTGAGGAAAGCGACTTTCCAAGTTTGGCTGCCGAGGACTATAGCACATATCTAAAATCTCGCAGTGGTCAACTTCCCAAAGGAATAGAAAAATGGCTGTAAGTAATGTCTATCAACGCGAAATAGTGGAAGTTCCTTTTGTGCTTCCCGATGGCAAGGTGCTACCTCATCCGGCATTGGTTATTTCATGCGATGATTTGCAAATAGTGGAGCCTGGCCTTTTTTATGCTGTGCTTGTTTCTTCAAAGAACATCATTCCTGAATTGACAATTCCCATCCAATCCGAATGGCTGTCATCTCCCATGCCCAAAGCATCTTATTTTGTCACCCACATTGTTAATTCGTTCAACGTCGCTGATGTGGTTTCAAGGCACAATTGTTTCTTGCGCAAACCCTATTTTGACCAAGTGATTGATAAAATCATTGCTAACATTATTGATGGAGATTGGTGAGATAAGCTATTTGTTGTAATGTGAATATAAACCTTTATGGCTTTGTATTTATTGACAGTCGTTTTGCCCACTTTCGATTTCCTTGAAGTCAAGCGGTAAATAGTCGTTTTCTGCAAAGCGATCAAAGTCGGATTGGAATAGCCGGTCTTGTATGATTCGATATTTTTCAAATTCGGTTTCGGCGAATGCCTTTGCCTCTTCTGCTGTGACTACACCGGCATCGGTCAGGACAGCATCCCCACCTGCTTGAAGGATGATGTCTATGCGTTTGGCCCAGTCCTCCATTGTCATGGGAATGTGACGGTTGGCCATACGTTCGGCCATGTCCAAAGCGGCGTTTACCAGTCGCCCCATGTCTTCCAACTCCAACTCGTTCAAGTAGTTCTTCGCGATACTGACATCGGTTTTTACAATCTTTCCGTTTGGGGCATTCTCCCAAGTGTTCAATCCCATGTGTTCTTTCTCGGCATTGGCCCGACCAACGATAAGCTCGGCAGCTGTATGACCGTGGACAGCATAATGCATCTTGTTTTGCACCATTTTGAAAAATAGTCTCGTTGTCGGTGCGTCTTTGTTGTAATCAATAGCAGTGGCGTAGATGTCAGTCAGTTTTTGGTAGAATCGACGTTCGCTGAGTCTTATCTCCCTGATTTCGGCCAACAGATGCTCGAAATAATCCTCGCCAATAAAACTTCCGTTTTCCATGCGCTTTTTGTCGATGACATAACCGCGTATGGTGAACTGGCGGAGTACATAGGTGCACCATTGTCTGAACTGTGTGGCTCGCAACGAATTAACCCGATAGCCAACGGAAATGATGGCATCGAGATTATATAGCTCTGTCATTCTTTTTACTTCTCGTTTGCCTTCAAGTTGAACTATTTCCATTTTGGAAACAGTTGCTTCTCGCAAGATTTCCCCTTCAAGATAAAGGTTGTTTAGATGCTTGTTGATGGCAGGAACACCCACATCAAACAATGCTGCCATCGCTTTTTGTGTGCACCAAATGGTCTCGTCCTTGTAAACCACTTGGATGCCGTCTTCTTTTCCTTCCGCTTGGAAAATCAGGAACTCCGCAGTGCTGTTTCTTATTTCGAGTTGTTTACTCATTACAGGTTGTTTTCTTTGCAAAGATAATGTTTTTTTGCGAAGAAATAAACGATAATAGTCGGAATCGCGATTTTTTTCTGAGATTCCGACTACTATCGATGTTTGGATTGAAGAACGGTTAACCCTCTTTACCATAGCTTGTCGGCCTTGCTGCGGTTAACTATCTCGATGTCGGCTTTTGGGTTGAAGAAAAAGATGACCAACTGTCATTTCAACCCGCCATAGCTTTTGGCTGCGTTTTGCAGGGCTTCTTCTGTGGTGAATTGCTCGTAGTAGGTGCAACGGGTGACGATGCCTTGCGACGAGTAGCGTTGTCCAATGACATGTACCAAAGCCCAACCTTTCATCTCGTCTGAAAATACATTGTCCACCAGAGCCAGACAACCTTCCATCTCGGTAAACTCGTTGTACTTCACTTCGCGTACCTGAAAACCCACCACAGGGCAATCGTTATCAGCATAGAACTGTTGTTCGGCGGTATACAGCAAAAACCGCTCAAAAGGTCGTTGGTTGTTGGCTTTGAGGTTGGTGATGAGTGCTGGAGTACCATCCACTTCTCCTAATTGTTGTTGGATGGGCTGCAGTGTGCCACCGCTCACAGGGATGTTGGGCATCAGCAGCGTGGCGCCACTCAGAGGGCCACGTTTGGGAATGAACACCACGGGCAGCCGGTTGGCTAAGGAGATAAAGCCGAGGTAGTTCGTCTTTCCCTCAGTGAACATGGGTTGACAGTGCGCCAGTTCTTTCCACAACGCCATGGAGTGACGCATGCGTTGTCGCTGGATGAACTGTTTGCGGGAGTTGCTGCGCCTGCCATCTGAATTGGACTTGCGCGTGACGACCGAGCCGTTTCTGATGTAATTGGTCACTCCAAGTGTAGGAATCTTGCCTATGATCTGCATGCCGGCTATGGGTTTCATTTTTACCATGGTTTCATTCTCATTTAAGTGTTTGCTATGAGTGTTTTGTCTCGTATTTGCTTCGTACCAAGCAGGTAACAGGCTCGGGAGATATTCGATAGTCTTTCGCTACATCCTTGTTATTTGTCCTATTTTCTATCGAATAAATATCGAACAACTATCGGAGAACTATCGAACAACTAACGAAGAAATGTCGGACTTGCTCCCTGCCTGATAGGTGGCTGCTTCTTGCCAAAGGCGAGCCAACCGATGTGCAAAAGTACATATTTTTATTGGAACTCAGCAGCCATGTCATGCCGACGTGGTTTTGTGCGATGGCGGGCATCTATGGCTGCGGCCTACGGGAATCCGCCCATCTCAATATGAAAACCCGACATTGCATATCGGGGTGTGTTAGGGTCGTCCCTTTGGGACTTTGGCTTGACGCATTGTCATCGTCTGCGTCTCGCAGACGGCGGTGGGTGGTGCGTGATAGGGATGCTGTTAAGCTCAAGACAAAGGCTTCGGTGGGGTGAGGAACGATTCTAATACAATTTATCAGACAAATATTGAAGGAGCTGGCTGAAATATTTGTTTCTGTTGTCTTTATATGAAGTATAATTTCGGGATGTGATATAGAACCACATGTATAAATCAGAATCATCTTCTTTTTTTGGAGTGCGATTATTGCCCTCTACATACTTCTTGTAAAGGTTGCAATTGTGGAGAAAATTATATTCTGTCATGTTGTGAGGATAATGCACTAGTTCTTTTTCGAGGGCATCAATTTTGAGTATTTCTTCTGAAGTCAGTTCTGTTAGCTGGCTGGCTTTCTGATACCACCTATATAGATATCCTTCATATCCTTGACTAGCAGCAGGGAATCTTTTATTCTTTAAAACAAAATCTTTGAATGATTTTAACCAATCGTCAAATGTCTGAGGCATTAATATGTAATCATCCTTATATTTTCTATTCGGACATCCAACATAGTCACCACAGAAGAGCAATAGTTCTCCCGTTGCTATCGTTTGCCAGATAATAGAAGAAACACTTTTCTCATTAGAATCTGGCCTACTTTCTAAAACTTGCTTTGTTATGTCTTGAATTTGGACGGGCTCTTCTGCTTTCTTGACAATTTCGACTGCGATTTCTCGAATGCTACCCACAAGTTCTCCCCATTCCTTCAACCCCCAAAAAGAAGATTTTCCAATAGAAATAATACGAGGGTCTTTTGTAAGAAAGGGGGTAATTTGGGATGAGTCATTGAACTTGCAAGGTAATCCCATCTCAAAACAACTTGTCTGTAGTTGATAGAAGATCTCGTCACGATGCAATCTGACTCCTGCTGTTTTCATAATCTCGTATATTTTTCCACTATAATCAATCTTGTTGGCTTCTACCACAATAGTATCATTTTCAATTTGGACATCACAAAGTGTTTGAAAAAGCCAAATGAGTAGCCATAGGACTTTCTCCTTTTCAATTCCAGTAGGTCTAATTCCATTCCAATAATTCTCATTATCAATAAAATAACTAACAATTGGTATGACAATACTTTCCGTTTTTTTTACTTTTTGCAGACGGAGGACTTCTTTAATAGCTCGATTGTAGTTGTATTTTTTCAATCGATTATCAACATAGAAATCTGGTGTTAAACAATCCGTTGTAAGATAATATGCAGACAATTCTTTCTTATTGTAATCTATCCAAAAAGCCTTAAAACCTTTCAAATGCAATACAAAAAAAAGATAATTCTTTGAAATGCATGGCACATCCTCTACAAATTGAAATAGCCCTTCCATATTCCGATGATTTTGGATATATTCTATAAGAAAATCTCGTTCCTCAATAATACAATCCATCTTCAAATTACTTGTAAAAAAGAATGGATTATTATTGTCGGTTTCGTATGTTCCCCAATTTTCGAGTTGTAATAGGTGTATAATACCAGTACTCCCGTGTTTGATTCTTCTAATAGCTTTCTCATATATCTGACGCGTTCTCTCCCGTGTCAAATCAAACTCAGCAGCGATTTCGTCTATCGACATTGGCACAGTAGGTTCCACTGACCATGCTTCAAACAATGGTAATCCATTGCCGTTAGGGTGAATACAAAAGTTCTTCATTCCCCATACCTTCATAACTACCTTTTGTTCTCGTTCTGTCAAATTACTCAATGATTTATGCAACAGATAAATCATGGGGTGATGACTGTATTTTTCTTTGAAAGCAATTATATAGTCTAAATCAGCTCTTGAATAATTTCTGAGTACTGGAGTGTTAGAAATTAAAGACTCTAATGTTTGTTGTTTTATGGCCTTTTCTTTGTGATAGTTTTTCAAAACCATACCAAACCTAAGACCTTTTGAGATGACTACATCCTCTATTTCCTGAATGGATTTCCGTCCCAAATTACGAAATTTGAAAAGGTCTTCTTTTTCAAACGCTACCAAATCGCCCAAAGTCTTTATTCCAGCTGTTTCTAAGCAATTAAATGAGCGGACAGACAAGCCAAGGTCTTCAATTGGAACATTTAATACGGAAGTATCAACAATCTCATCTTGCTCATCATCCTCGGTTGCATCTTTGAGAATTGTAGAATCTTCGTTTGGGACATCTTTTGGTTTTGTGTTTTTCCCCTGCAAAAACGTCTTTATATCAAATCCAAACCAAAGTCCTTTAGAGATGACAGCTTCCTCTATTTCTTGAAGGGATTTCTTCCCCATATTGTGAAACTTGATAAGGTCAGCTTTATTGAGTACCACTAACTCTCCCAAAACATCTATTCCAGCTGCTTTTAGGCAATTAAGTGGGCGAACAGAAAGGCCAAGGTCTTCAATTGGAATGTTTAATATGGAAGAAGGATCTTTTTGATAGCATAATATTAAACTTGATATTTTTTCAAGTTCTTTTATCGTTTTATTTCCACAATTCCGGAGATTGGCGAATTGGTGGTTTCCTGATGAAATAAAAAGCAGGAAATCATCATAATCATAGAGCTCATTGTCTAATAAAATATTCTTTGCCCTTACGGACAGAGCATCACGAAGTCGTTCAAAGTATTTTTTCCCACTATTATTACTCTCATCCTCTAATGGAATTTCACTATGATGTATGGATTCCAGAAGATTATTTTGGTACTCTTGTATGTTATCCATCATTGTGCTCCTTTCTCCGCAACTTTTTTGTTGGGTGCTGGTCGTATTCCTTCTTTAACATATAAAGTTCGGTGCCTTCGGTAACAATGTCTTTTCGGTAGTTTACATAGCACTGCAATAATTCTCTCACTTCATTGTCGGAGAAATTATGAATGACATTGACATCAAATACGTTTGTATGTATTACCTCCTGAACTTTATTCCACTCCGATTCGGTCATTTTTTCTTTGCAATGATGCCACAAACCCCGCCAGTGTTCTGTACCACGACCGTTCTTCTCATCAAGCCATTTGAAAAAGAATCGATAAAGTATGAATGTTTCTGGCATTTCGAGCAGCTCATAATATTCTTCCTCAGTATGGCCAAATGCTTCACCGAAAAACTCTACACCTTTTCCGACCTTACCTTTCGTACTATTTAGAATGGCCTGGATTGCCCGGATATATTTACGGTTCCAATGCACACCAATATAGTCCCTGTCGTGACTGTTCTCTCCGTGTAACGGGTGATACTTCATAGGGAATGAATATATGTTCACCCCTAACTCCTCGCAAAGTTCAACGTTAATCTTTAGCCTTCGGTAAAGGTCAACGGGCTCGTCCTTGAAGTTATAAAGCAGATAGTTGGAAAAATCTTTGATTCCTGCCGCGACGCTCCATCGAACTGCCTTCTCATAAGCTGGTCGTGTTTTTATATCGTCGAAAGCGATTCGTAATGGACGTATGGCAATAGAGGCCAGCAGGCGAGCTTTCTCTGCTGTAAATAGACGCGCATCTACACCTTGATTGAAGTCTACATATCGCTGTTTCAATCCTTTGTAGAAATGCTTGTCGTAATATGGCTTAATCTCGTCATAGGCGGCAAGCAGATTCTCTTTCTTAGAAGTTATCAACTTCTTGATATGGTATTTTTCGAGTATCTTATATACCTCAAATGATTCGTCTTTGTTACTTAGCGATTCGTAAAACTCGCTCATTAATGACTGTGTCTTCCGAATATATGCACGGTCGTTCCAGCCATCACGTAGATTTCTTACTGAGATTTCCAGCATATTAGGTTGTGCGAATTTGGCACCACGTTCAAACCCGCAAGCTTTAATCTCGTTGATAATATCTTCGAACCGTTCAGATGCAAGGACGTTGTTGTCCATCAACAGGAGGTCTTTTTGGTCGCCATATCGTTCGCGAATACCGTTTATGCGGTCAGTCAGCGAAATATAAGGGGTGTAAACTGGCTCAAGTGTTGGGACAGCACAGAATGGACAATGACGAATGCACCCTCTAGACATATAGCCATAGAAAGCATTCGACATAGGATATTTATAATCTATCTCGTCGAGGATAGAGTAATCCAACGGCAACTCGTCAATAATCTGAGTATCTCCCTTGTCGAACACACCTGGCTTGTTTAGCACACCCACCGAGGGTTTTACACCCGTAGCTTCGTACAACTTGTCTGGCTGGATGGATGCTAGCACACCGCCTACATTTAGGTCTTTAGGCTTTTTGACAAGCTGCTTCGCGAATAATATTGTCTCAACTGTAATGTCCCAATAAAATGTGAATAGTGTTGTAACGCAAATTCGATCCCATTCGGGATGCAACTTCCAAGTACCTTTCCAGTAGTAGTTCTTGTAGTCGTCAAGTTTCCCCCTAATCAATAATTCAAAGTTAGAGTCTTCTATGCCAATACTATCCAGAGCCTCGTGTTTGCGAGTCTTGATATAGTCAAATACTTTATCTTTTCTAATCCCCCAATCAATTGAGTTGTCAATCAACTCTAATTCGGCAATACATTTGTCTGCAATGCGTTCAATCACAAAGGTTGTCAAATCACCTTTGAAGAACACAACATCCCAATTGCCAAGATTCCTATAATAGGTTGATATTTTCATCAATCCTATTGGGGGGAATTTATTGGCGTAATTAGGCTCTATGAGCAGAACTTTCTTTCTTGCCTTCGGTCTCATCGTATTATTTGAGGCTATTCACAGCGATTTCCATTAGCTGGACAACACTCTTTTTATTGGAAGAAGGACAGACAACAAGCATTGTACTAAATACTCGCTTCAACAAATCAACCTGTTCAGGGCTATAGTTTTTGCCTTCAAGTGAAGCCAGTATTGCATCCACTTGTGATTTCGGTTGAACATGAGCCTTCGTTTTTTGCGGAGTAATAGCAGGTGTACTGGGTGCAATTGTTGGTTGCTGTGTTGAAGGTGATGAGGTCGGTTTGGTCTCAGGCGTTATTACTGAAGTGGTTGAACTATGGGAACTCGCATGAGAAGTTGTGTTAGTTGGTTCATCCGTTGTTGTTCCAGTTACCATCTCAAGTATATCAGGTTCTTGCTTTTGCGGTTTTTGTTGTGGAGCAAGATGCTTCTCAACTTCGTCTTTTAACCCGGTGTTATACTTGCTTTGATAGATGGCTATGACGTCAATTATTTCGTCTTTACCATCAGGAGCAGCAGCCTTTTTGAATTCGTTAACATGCTCCTGTAGCTTGTTTTTTAATGGTGCCGCAGCATTGGAAAATTCAGGATTGTTGAGTTTTCCAACAACTTCACTAATTTTATTCAATGCTGTTTTTAGTTTATTAGCCCGATAATAAACTTGGCGTAAGGTATCTGAGAAATACTTCTTGATTTCTACAATTAGTGCGTCAGCTTCTTCTCCAGCAGCCAGCCCTTGTCTTCCACTATCTGGGACAATATTATCGTTGGTGATGAATATTTCTCCGTAGAAATATTTGTTGCCCCTACTTTCTTTGAAGCAGGTGTTGAGTATGTTCTTGTCAAGTGAAATATTGTGTTTGCGCAATCTTATTCCTGCGCAACCATCTTTGTCCTCATTGATTTGTACAGAGAACTCCGTCACGGCATACCAGCCCCATCCAAGTGAGCCAAATTTCGGGTGTTTGGGTAGTTCAAAGTATCGAATCCTCTCAATAGGATCGCCAGTGCCAACGATTGTCACGCCATATCCCTTTTCAATATCTGAGAGGTCGTTGAGAGATACCCGAATCTTATCAATTTGTTTGTGCTTCTTGACAAATTCAGTTTGAGGGCAGCTATTGATTAGGGAGTTGAACGGAACGGAATAGTCGATTGGGGCATATTCCGTTATGTAGTTCTTAATCTCATCAATATCAAGCAGTATTTCACGGGAATAGATGACATTTTTAAGGCGAACGGTGAACTTATGTTCTTCTGCTTTTGCTGGGGAAGTATGCGTTGTGCAAATTTCGCGCATTGCATCTTCGGCTGAAATGTCAGTTTCTTTTTTCTCAACCATTTTCCTCAACTTCCGTGTATCAAGTGAGACAATGGTGGAAACATCTTCACCCTTATAGGTGGTCTCAAATTCGAGTATTTCACAATATCCGCCCCCAGAAAGGCGACCAACGCCAAACTGACCAGCAGTATCAACACCATTTTTTACACTATTAGCAATGTCGGTGAGTATTTTCACTGCTTTATCACTACGAATGCCTGTACCGTTATCCTCGATACTAATATCGTTATTAGTGATAATGATTGACACTCGGCCATCCTTCTCTTGAGAAAGAATGCCTAACTTTACTGCCTCGTTGATGGAGTCAAGTGCATTCTGAATATATTCTCGGTAAATGCAGCGAGGATTACTGTATAGCTGTAACATCAGCATCTTTAACAAATCAATGCCGATGACTGGATTATCAATGTTTTGCATACTATTAGCCATTTGGATATTGTTTATATGCTGGACGAGGGAATCTGATATTAACGAGAGACCGTAGCGCTGGGTTCGAAATAATGTACTCTCCCGGGCTCAATCGGGTCATCATGCTCTGATACACTTTTGGAATATATCGGTAGTCGGACTTTGACACTTCGATAGCATTGGTGCGACCATAAGCTTGGGTGGCGCAGTTGCCTTTTACTCTGTCGTGGATAGCACTTCTGAATTGCTCAACAGAGAATAAGATAATGCCCAATGAACGACCACGTTCAGCAATGTCAAGCAGTTGCTGAAGGATGGGTGAACTCTTGGGAACATCATTTGAAGCGTACTTATTCAACTCATCAACGAATAGAATAACTTTGTCAGGAATATTGTCACGCTCTGCTCCTAATTTCATGTCGTAAATTGCTCTCGCGACACTTCCAAAAACGAAACTTTGAGCATTATCATCAAGGCGGGCGATATCAATAACCATGACCTGCCCGTTGGTAAGGTTGTTGGATATTTCGTCAGTCAGGTCGATTTCTCCATTTTCTTCGTTTAAATTTGAAATGAAGATGTTGCTTTGGATAGCTTTCTTTACACACCTTTTGAACTTACGCCAACTGGTCACCATTATTTCGTTCTTTTTCCCACCATTCGCTTCGGTCTTTGTGCATTCGTCAATTTTTTCAAGTAGAGTGGGCCAACTATCAACGGCATTAAAAGGTTCTTGCCGGTTGATGATATAATTGACGCAGCTTTCAAGTGTCCCACTGGAGTCATCTTCGTTTGCCAATAGAAGGTCTATCTTCTCAATACATTTTTCATACGTAAATTTGTACTTCTTGGCCTTGCCTGCCTTTATCTGCGTTTTGACATCATCGGGGTGAGCATAGCTTTGGACATTAGCTGTAATCTTGTCCTTACTGTATGGATAGTAGTATCTGACGTTTTCAAATGGTTGAGCGGAAAGACCCAAATCAGAGTATATATTTTGGTCTTTGCCAGACAGCTCGGTGTTGGGTTCGTCTATTGCCATCAAATCTCGGCCTTTGACGTTGAAGAAAACAAACGCCACTGTTTCATTATTCTCGGTACGGAATTTTTCTTGAATTGCTTTCAATAGGAACATCGAGAATGATGTCTTAGCTGCAAGACCTGAAATACCTGATACATTGATATGTGCTCCGTCAGGTCCCAGTAAGAAATGTGAATTTAGGACAACTGGTACTTTAATTGAAGCATCGCCTTGATACATCTGCAAGTAACCACACACCAATGGGTTTTGTACATCTTTTTCGCTTAATCCCAATGCAACCTTGATGTCGTTCTCATCGCAAAGAGAGACACGACGGTCGTTCAACACGGGGGTGTAAATGTTCTGTGTATTGCATGAAACACGGACTTTCACATAGTTCATCCCAAGTCTGTTCATGTTCCCGACATTGTCATCTATGGCACCAAAATCACTTGAGATATAACTTGTGAAGTGACTAGGGGAATCCGTCACATGGTTTATCTCTTCAATTACACCATAGGTGGTTGAGTTGCATTCGTGCTCAACCTTTACGATGTCGAATGGACTTAGTATTTGACGTTTGTCTGTCCAAAAGAAAAACTCGTCAATGGTTGATGGTGAACTTTCTGTTGCGGATACTTTACCGATAATCTTAGTCATATCAAAAGAGATTTAGGATAATGTTCTGATTTATATAATTTGACTTGCAAAAGCTTTCTGTGAGAAATACTGGATAAAGGTGGTTTGCCCATCTGTTGTCTTTACCGTAACAAGTGGGATATGCTTCTCGAATAAGATTGGCACTAATTATGTCGACAAGTTCAGTGTTGAGAACACCGCCCTTTTCTTCTAAAACCATTTCGCATTTTATGATATCTGAGAAGTTTGTCTCTCTAAAATTACTATTACGAAGCCTCAGATACCACATGGCAAACTCAGATTGACTTCCAGATGCTGGATAGCGATATACCTTAGTTCGTTCATAAGGTTTCAAATTTGCAATGGTTTTTGAAAGACGATGTCCTTTGAAGTCTCTTAACAAGTCTGGATTAAACAGTTTAGACACACCAACAACATGCTTGTAGTTGGATCGAAGTTGGTTCCATTCAGTAGTTGAAAGATTTGAATAGCTGGAGTTGTATTCAATAGAGCCATCTTTGATTAGAAAATGGTCGTTATCTAGGCAGTTATCTTTGCACAGTTGGGCTACCATCAACTGTTCCTCATCGGTCATCTCATTTTGTATCTTTGCTGTGCCGCTGTTTTTATAACCATTTTTGTCGGCAGTGATATCTTTTGAGCCATCCGTAGGATAGAGAAGTATCTTGTCAATTTTGATACCATGTTCCTGTACAAAAACGTTTTTTTCCAACTCTTCGTTTATCTTCTCGCAATACATGCGACAGAAGTTTGCTTCTTTGTCATCGTCATAATTGAAGTTGCGAGGTAAAGAGAGCAACACCTTGCGTGTAACGGAATGGCATTTGAAAGTATCTCTATCCTTTCTCTCACAGCAACCTACAACTATTTGACCAGCGAGGAATGGGAAGATGCGATTCCCAATAGCTATGTCATCTACCTTGTACACATGTCGGGAACCATCAAGAAAGAATGAAAACAATGGAATGCTTGCCAACTTCATCATATGAGCATTGATTAAGACGGTCTCTTTTCGAGACATGTCCGACTCTGCAATTTGGGCACTGTTCAGTTGAAGGGCGGGTTTGTCGTCGTAATCGAGAGTATCTTGGTCGTTTTGATCAAGAATTAGCTTTTTTGTTTTATAGCAAGAATACTTCCCTTCGCCATCTTTTTCTATAAAGTCCAGTATTTTCATTTTATCTTTTTTCTGGACTCCCTTAGGAGTAATGGTTCGACTCCCTCAACCATAAAAATCAGGAAAAAAAGACGTGGAGCCAGTTCTGATGCCCGTTCCACTCGTTGAGGCCTTCGCATTGCCCGGTCAGTCGAAACGAGCAACGCTGAAAACCCCACGCCAAATGATATATACGGAAATGTATAATCATTACATGGGGCGTCCCCGCTGCTTTGCCTTTGACTGACCGTTTGAGTTTGCGAAGTTCCAACGAGTCAAAACCAAAGCGTTCAGAAAACGCCTTTGTCAATAAGTTTGTCTTGCGCTTTGCGTTTGCGCAAAGACAAGGCAAAAATAAAGAAAATATGAATAAGAAAGAAAAAGGATAGAAAATTCCCTTTTCTATGGGAGCATGGGATGAAAATATAAGAATGAATACAACAAGTACAAAAAAAAACATTATTTTTGCAAAACCAAGGCTCTGTCAAGATTGGAGGATTGGTCTTTAAGATGTTTATATACAATTCCTTGGCAATAGTTATTGGGGCTTAGGAGGCGAAGTTGTAGAAGGGTTGAGATATGCTTAGATAAATGCTCGGTTGGGTCAAGGCCGACAGGAATCAGTGGAATGCTGGAATTTTGAAGGCTGGGAGGATTGAACTTTTTGATAATTATGTTGGTTTTTACAGAGGGATATAATCACGTTTATCAATATGCATAAATCGAATTGAGTATTAAGAAATAGAGACTTGGAGTGGGGATGATTATAATAAGAAAGAATGAGAATACCTTCAGAAGATTTACAGAAACGGATAGTTGATACCATTAGATACAGATTCTACGACAGATTGGATCTGTATGATGTGTATCGCTGGCTCGATAATTTTAAAGATGACGAGCAGGAACTGGCCGTGTCTGTATTTGAAAAACTGGAGTATTATAGAGAGGAGGACTTGCTCAACATATTGTGCAAGGGCCTGTATCACATCATACATGATTATTGGGATGAGAAAGGCAAGGCTGCACATATCAGGTTTATGCCTTTGGGAAGGCCAGGTAAAAGCGGACATGTGATGCAGTATCTGGTGAAGAACCTGCTAAAAACGAATACTCCAGCACACACAAAGGACGTATCTTTTTTCAACCATCCCAAGGAGATTGATGTACAGACACTGACGGACGAGGATGTTGTGGTATTTTTGGATGACATCATTGGCTCTGGTGATACCTTCATTTCAGATACGAAGCTTATCACCGAAAGAAGGAAAAACAACGGTGAGATAGAAGTGAAGCCGAATGAATGGACTATCGGGAATTTGGTCAAAGCAGATGTTCCATATAAGATTGTCTTGCTGAGTTGTATTTTGATGGATAAAGGCAAAAAACGGTTGGAAGAACAGTTCCCTTATGTGAAGTTGTATGGCGAAGAGCGCATCCATGCTTTCTGCAAGAATAAGTCTCCATTCGGAGGCTACTTGAAGATGAAGCAGGTAAGAGAGTTCTGTTTTAAATATGGCTCAGAATTATGTCCTCAAAGGGAACTGGGCTATTCCAATTCACAGGCTCTTGTCTTATTTGCCCATGCAGTACCCAATAACACATTGCCAATTGTTTGGGTAGATGAGTATGAAGAGGATGGGATAAGGAAATCTTGGCAACCGCTGATACCAAGGAATCAGATGAAGAAACAGAACATAGCCTTCATTCAAAGAATAGATAACAACAGATGGGTGTTCAAACTGTCTCAATATTTCGGAGTGGATTTGGAAGATCCAGAATGGAAGGGCGTGATACAGGACAAGAATGTAAAACTGACATATTTGTTAAGATGCCTAGAAAAGAATATTCCTGAGGTTGTCATTGCAAATGATATGGGTCTGACACATGAGGACATGACAGTTCTGTTTGATGAGGGTGAAAAACTGGGCATGTGGGACAATGACCACCACGTAACACATGATGCTCAAAAGGCTCTTGCAGAGGCTGCTAAGGTTTTCAAAATACAGGAGAAAGAAGAAAAGGGAGTCAAAATGGTTGATGACCGAAACTATATGTACGTACCAGAGACTTTCAGGGGGAAGTCATAGAATTCTAGCTTTAAGTGAAGATGAAACACTCTTTTGCCGGTATGTCCCGTGGGCATACTGAAATTAAAACACCATTATACTGATAATGCTGAACAAGGATTGTCCAGCATTGTCACTGACGTGACAAGAACGTAGATGACTATGACTGAAACCTGGGAGTCTCTTTTCAAGGAAAGGGCATTGGAGGAAGGACGCTCTGAAGAGTTTATCTCCCAATGCATCGAATATGCGGGAAAATTGCATGAGAAAAATCTTCCCGTAATCTTTGATTTTGTGCATTTGGCATACTACCTTGGATTCTACTCTGAGAAACTGCAAGGAATTGTGGCCAATGTTGAGGGACATTACCGAACCTACCATATAAGGAAAAAATCGGGCGGTACTAGAATGATTGAGGCTCCTGATGCGATGTTGAAAGATGTGCAACATTGGATATATGGTAATATACTTTGCAGGGACAAGTCTATAAAGGATTGTGTGCATGGGTTTGTGCCTGCTTTGACAGAAAAGGATAAGGTTCGTGGAATACTGTCGAATGCTGTACCTCATTCGGGACACGACTGGCTGATAAACCTGGATTTGAAGGACTTTTTCCATACGGTCAAGTTAGATATGGTAAAAGCTTATTTTGATTCATTGGGTTATGAGGAGGAAGTGTCGAAAACGCTTACTGCCCTCTGCACAATGAAATCAAGACTTCCGCAAGGTGCACCCACGAGTCCAATGCTATCGAATCTGATAGCAACCAAGATGGACGAGGAGATGATGGCATATTGTGGGGAACGTGGAATTACCTACACAAGGTATGCTGATGATTTGACTTTCTCTGCCAACTATGATGTGGAGATGCCTCTTGTCAAAGAGCTGTATGCCATCATTTTCAGGAACGGGTTCATTGTGAACCGAAAGAAAACAAAGATTCGTTATCCTGGATATAAGAAGGAAGTGACTGGACTGACCGTGACCAATGGCGTTCATGTCCCCAAGAAATACAGGAAAGAAGTTTGGCGAGAGTTGTATTTCTGCAAGAAGTTCGGGGTTTATGAACACTACCACCAGATGGATACGGACAAGGGCTTGTATCAAGCTTGGCTAAGGGGGAGAATCATGTTCATCAGGCAGATAGACCCTGCGTGCGGGAATAAGATGCTTAAGCAGTTTAACGAATTGAACTGGCTGGTATAAGATTGATTATTAACTAAGAAAAGACGCGAACTATGTATATTCAAAAGATAAAACTCCACAATTACAGGCGCTTCAAAGACCTTGAAATACCTTTCAAGGAAGGACGGAACATTCTTGTGGGAGATAATGAGTCAGGAAAGTCTTCTATTCTAGAGGCGATAGATTTAACCGCAAGGGGTAGCCGTCACAGAGTAGAGGACATTGGTCTTGAAACGTTGTTCAATGTGCAAGTGATAAGGGAGTTTATAGAAGGAGACAGACAATTGGCGAATCTTCCTGTGCTTTTTGTAGAGTTGTATCTTGGTGGTATTGTGGAAGAAGGGCTGGACGGAAATGAGAATAGCGAAGGTCGCCTGGCTTATGGTTTAAGGATGCTGTTTGAGCCCGATCCATTATTAAGCCGTCAGACTTTAGCAGTTTTACAAGCAGAAAATGCTTATTTCCCGTTTGAGTTCTATACAATATCGTTCACGACCTTTAGTGGAGAATCGTATAATGGTTATACTAAAAAGGTAAAGACCGTTTTTCTTGATAACAGCACTATTGGGAATGAGCATGCCCTGAATGAATTCATTTCCACCATTTATGGAGTGGCTTTAAATCAGGTTGAACAACTGGCGACAAAACATAGTTATGGCAATTCAAAGGCAGGTTTCAAAAACACAGTGTTGACTCCATTCAACAACAAGCTACCAGACGGATATGCCTTTGCGGTGAAAAATACAGGAAAGAATTGCTTGGAAAACGATTTGACCATTGAGCTTGGTGGTGTTCCAATCTCTGAAAAAGGTACAGGTATTCAGTGTATGTTGAAAACACAACTTGCATTGAAACGTTCGCCAGATATTCCTGTCATCATGATTGAAGAGCCGGAGAATCATTTAAGCCATTTGAATATGCGGAAGATGATTGAAGGTATTGAGGCAAACAATGAGGCGCAACTCTTTATTTCAACGCATAATGACCTTATCTGTACCCGATTAGATTTGAGAAATTGCATACTGATGAATAGTGCAACGCCTGAAAGGGCGATTTCCATGGATTTCATTGATGATGCCACGGCAAAGTTCTTTATGAAGGCTCCTGACAACAATATGCTTCAATTTGTTTTGGCGAAGAAAGTCATACTTGTGGAAGGTGATGCGGAATTTATTCTTATGGATGTGTTCTGCCAAAGAGTATTTGGCCATCCTCTGAATGAACTTGGCATAGATGTGATTGCTGTGGATGGAAAGTGTTTCAAGCGTTATCTTGAAATAGCAAAGGTGCTTAATAACCGTGTGGCTGTGATAACAGATAATGATGGCAATTATGCGGAGAATATCATGTCCGCATATCAAGGCTATATGAATAATGAGTATGACAACATCAGGGTTTATGCTGATACAAATAATCAAAGATTCACATTTGAGGTGGCTGTATATGCCGATAACCAAGCTGATTGTGATGTCATGTTTGCAGGAGGACGTAGGACGTTGACTGTACAACAATACATGTTGGCAAATAAGGCTGAGGCCGCATACAAGCTGCTTTCAGAGAAAAGAGAAACGATTGAAACTCCGCAATATATTAGAGAAGCGTTGGAATGGGTAAATGCTTGATGCTAGCCGTTGCTGGTTCAGGAAAGACCACGCAGCTGATTAACAAGTTGAATTTGGAACAGAAGTTCTTGATTGTTACCTACACAAGAAACAACTATGAACATTTGCGACGCTCTGTTCTGAAAAGGTTCGAATTCTTCCCTGAAAATATAAAGATTCTCAAGTATTTTCAGTTTCTTTACTCATTTTGCTACAAGCCATTCTGCGGATTAGACAAGAAAGCGAGAGGCATCTGTTTTAATATGCCGCCGGAGCAATCACGATTTCAAAGAGGTCAGGAGACTTTTTACAAGACAGAGGCAGGACGGCTCTATTCAAACCGTATGGCTCATTTTTGCAAAGAACATTGTACTGACGGTATCAAGGAGAGACTGGATAAGTATTATGACCACTTCTTTATTGATGAGGTACAGGACGTCGCAGGACACGACTTTAATTTATTGCTATCCATTATCCCAGATAGGTGTGATACGCTTTTTGTTGGGGATTTCTTCCAGCATACTTACGACACAAGCAAAGATGGGAACGTGAACATCAATCTCTATCATGACTACATGAAGTTTATGAATAAATGGAAAGTAGCTGGTGTTTCTGTAGATACTGATACTTTGGCACGTACACATAGGTGTAATGAAGAGATTTGCTCTTTTGTGAGAACTTTGGGAATTGCGATAGAATCAACAGGGGAAGCTCAAGGTCATGTTTATGTGTTGGAAAATCAGGAAGATGTTGATATAGTGGTAAGCAATGACAGAATTCCGAAGTTGTTTATTGAGAATAGTTCGCGATATAGGTGTGCATCAATGAATTGGGGCGCTTCTAAAGGTATAGACAATTTCGTTGATGTATGTGTGGTGCTGAATCAAAAGAGCCAAGGCTTTTTTGAGAAGGGGAAGCTTGCTGATTTGCCCCCTATGTCTAAGAATAAGCTATATGTGGCATGTACACGTGCTCATAGGCACCTGTATGTTACAAGCTACAGTTTTCTTGAAAAATACAAGATTGTCTAGTTTGGAGAATAGGCCAATAGAGATGTGCAACCAAGGAGTTGGTCTCTGTGCAGAGCTGAAGAGAAAATCTTAATTATAGAGAAACAATACGAGAATTTCAATCAAGAAATATCAATACAAAGAAGCGTTACACCTTACCTAAAACAACTGGTAAATACAATATCAAAGACACATAATACAAACGTGCACAAGTTTAAGGAGATTCCCGCAGGGTCTCCTTTTTTTGTGTCCTTATGAAAGAGTTGTATAATCTTTATTCGAGCCGCGAAGACCTCTTGCGTTTGTATCCTCTAATTAGAACCATACGCCTCTTCAAGCACCTTCTTCAAGTAGGGTTTGTGTTCAGTCGGTGTGCGCTTGCTGCAATACATGGAGTAGACCAGATAAAGATACTCTGCTCTATCCAAATGGCATTTGACTTCCAAATCGTCAAACTGTTGCTGCAAGTTCTAGTCGTCGCCGCGCAGAAAACCATAGTCGAACTGCATGACTGTGCGGAAAGGAAAGCGACCGCCCGCTGGAATGTCGCCAATCTCTACATTGGGTTCAAACACATACGACACCTTACGCCGCCGTTTACGCGGGAGGAATATGGGGAAGCATAGGATGTTCTTAGCTGGATATGAGGGCATGGCATAAAAAAGTAGCAAGTTCAAAAACTGAAATTCAACAACGAAAAAGACGAATTTTTGTCGTTTATGGTTGTTTGCCTGGTTTTTATTCATACTTTTGCAGTTGATATGACCTCCCTCGCTTCCCATTAGTTCAGCGCACCAGGGGGGGGCTTCGATTTTTATTGAGGATCCCAACTTTTGATATAAACGAGACCCTATACGTTTTTTGTCTTTTTTCTTCGCACCACAATTAAAAGCTACAAGACCATTCTGATAAACCGATCATAAAACTCAAAAATCGAAATCGAAATGAAGAAAATCGGCGACAAATCATTGATTTTATCGCCGATAACGGGTTTTCAGACGCAAAACCCATTTCGAAAGCCAACGGACTCAAGCCCTCAAGAACCCGCGACTACCTCAAACAACTCGTGGATGAAGGCATCCTTGAGGTGGAGGGGGAGTATAAAAGTAGGAAGTATAGGATTAAGAAGTAAAAAGGTATCGTCGGCCAACAAGTACCTGAAGGCTGGAAGGCTGTCTATCTGGGATTTGGCAACCATCTTGTCGTCAAAACAGATTATTATGAACAGTTTGAAAAAGAGGCCAGTAACAGACACATTGAGGAAGCAGTCGAATTGTACCAACAATGGTATGGAATAGTGATGAACCTATGTAAAACAAAGCATTAACAATCCCATTGATATTGAACGAGCCTCAAAGACGTTTCATATTAGGGTAGGGGAATGGTGAAAATGGGAATGGCTCTCTATCATAGTCTGGATGATTTGTGATTTCAAATTTTTCATATTTGGAATTGCTGTTCAAATAAACTTTACTATTTTTGCAGTATCGTTGCGGATTTTTTAAGAATATCCGCAATCATGTTGCGGAAATTATATCAATTATGTACCATAGGATATTTGACATAGAGAATCGGCTGGATGAGGCAATGTTCTTGTTCGGAGGCCGTCAAGTGGGCAAGTCCACCCTGTTGAAAGAACGCTTTCCAAAGGCCGTTTACATAGACCTTTTGAATTCCGAATTGAGAAATCGTTATCGTCAGCATCCAGAAGAGTTTCGCGAGAGTTTGCTTCGCCATGCTCCAGAGACCTTGGTCATCGTAGACGAAATCCAGAAAGTGCCCGACCTATTGGACGAAGTCCACTGGCTGATGGTGAACAAAGGCCTTTTCTTCATCCTCAGCGGTTCCAGCGCTCGCAAGTTGAAAAAGAGCGGCGCCAACAACCTTGGAGGAAGAGCCATTCCCGAGACGCTGTTCCCTTTAGTTAGTGCAGAGATTCCGGATTTTGATTTGGACCGAGCCATACAAAACGGCATGATTCCGAGACATTACATGGTCGCGAATGCACGCAACCGTCTTAAATCCTATATCGAACTCTATCTGAAGGAAGAAATCATAGAGGAAGCGGCAGTGCAAAAAGTGGACGATTTTATCCGTTTCCTGGAAGTGGCTGCCATCTCGAACGGTGAAATGCTCAATTATGAAAACGTTGCTACCGATTGTGGCGTATCGGCCAACACGGTCAAGGCCTATTACCAGATACTATGTGACACATTACTCGGCTTTGAAGTGCCCGCTTATAGGAAAGTCATCAAACGCAAACTCACCAAGTCATCAAGATTTTACTTCTTTGACGTGGGCATTGCCAACTATTTGACCGGGCGTCACCATCTTGCACCCAAGACACCCGAATATGGACATGCTTTTGAGCATCTTGTAATGCAGGAGATTGTGGCTTATCTTGGCTATAAAGGCATCGAAGAAAAGCTGACGTATTGGCACACGTACGATGACATAGAGGTGGATGCCGTCATCGGTGATGCTCGAGTGGCTATCGAAATCAAATCGGCCGACTCGATTCAAACTAATCATAAGAAAGGTCTTGTCGAATTTGCCAAGGAACATCCTAATGTGAAGCAGATACTTGTGTCACGCGACAGAATCAGCCGTCGGAGTGGAGATATCGATTTGTATTACGTAACCGACTTCTTCAAGGCACTGTGGAATGACGAGATTGTCTAATCAAAAAAGCCCCTCAAATTTTTGAGGGGCTTTTTTGGTCCTTAACCGAGATAACTCTTCAGGATCTTGCTGCGGCTGGTGTGTTTCAACCGGCGTATGGCCTTTTCCTTGATCTGGCGCACGCGCTCGCGCGTCAGGTCGAATTTCTCACCGATCTCCTCGAGGGTCATCGGGTGGCTGCCGTTCAGCCCGAAATACAGGCGGACGACATCCTGCTCCCTTTGCGTCAGGGTGGAGATGGCTCGGTCAATTTCTTTGCGTAACGACTCATACAGAAGCTCGGTCTCAGGCGTCGGGGCCTCCTCGCTCTTCAGCACGTCGTACATGGTGTTGTCTTCATCCTGCACGAGCGGTGCGTCCATCGAGATGTGACGTCCGGCATTTTTCATCGACTCTTTCACCTCGGCTTCCGTGATTTCCAGCACCTCGGCAATCTCCTCTGCATTGGGTTCACGCTCAAACTCTTGCTCTAACTTAGCATAAGTTTTGTTGATTTTGTTGATGGAACCGATCTTGTTCAAGGGGAGACGGACAATACGCGATTGCTCGGCCAAAGCCTGTAGGATGGATTGACGAATCCACCACACGGCGTAGGAGATGAACTTGAAACCTCTGGTTTCGTCGAAACGTTGTGCGGCTTTGATCAGTCCCAAGTTGCCTTCGTTGATTAAGTCGGGAAGACTGAGGCCTTGGTTCTGATACTGTTTTGCTACGGAGACTACAAAACGCAAGTTGGCCTTGGTGAGTTTTTCCAATGCGATCTTGTCGCCTTGCTTGATACGCTGGGCCAATTCAACCTCTTCTTCAGCCGAAATCAGCTCAACCTTACCAATCTCTTGCAGGTACTTGTCGAGAGACGCGGTCTCACGGTTCGTCACCTGCTTCGTAATCTTTAACTGCCTCATTTAAGTTTATTTAGTTCTTTGAAAATAAGTTTGCTTTGTCGTTCGAGCGGATTGCAAATCCGCTCGCGGTGAAGTGGGGATTGCAAATCCCCTTCTCGTTGCTGACGGATTACAAATCCGTCAGAACTGTTTCCACGTCGAGGCTGGCGGATTACAAATCCGCCAGAACCTCTAGTGGGTTTTTACTTTCTGTGGGGACCGCCGTTGCCGCCATTGCCATGGCCACCACCGTTGCGGTTGCCACCACCATGGTTGCCATTACCATGACCACCATTGCCGTGGTTGCCACCACCAGGACGCGGACCACCGGGACGTGGGCCGTTGCCGCCCTTCTTCTCCTCATAGCCTTCCGGCTTTGGGAGCAGGACACGGTGCGACAGACGGAGCTTGCCGGTCTTCTCATCGATTTCGACCAGCTTCACATCGATCTCGTCACCTTCCTTCAAGCCCGTCTCTTCCATGGTATCATAACGCTTCCAATCGATTTCGGAGATGTGGAGCAAACCGTCCTTGTTGGGGATGATTTCCACGAAGGCGCCAAAGGCCATGATGGAAACAATCTTGCCGTGGTAGACTTCGCCAACCTCGGGCACTTGCACGATGGCCTTGATCTTGGCCTTGCAGGCTTCGATGTCTTCCTTGTTCTGTGAAGCGATTTCCACGATACCCTTCTGCTCGTCCTCGGTGATGACGATGACGGTGTTGGTCTGCTTTTGCATCTCTTGGATGACCTTGCCACCAGGGCCGATGACGGCACCGATCATATCCTTCGGGATGTACATGGTCTCGATGCGAGGCACAAACTCCTTATAGTCGGCACGAGGTTCGGTGATGGTCTTGGCCATCTCATCGAGGATGTGGAGACGGCCCTGACGGGCTTGCTCCAAAGCTTCGGTTAGCACCTCGTAGCTGAGGCCGTCGACCTTGATGTCCATCTGGCAGGCGGTGATACCGTCGCGGGTACCGGTGACCTTGAAGTCCATGTCGCCGAGGTGGTCTTCATCGCCGAGGATGTCGGTGAGGATGGCATACTTGCCAGTTTCGCTATCCGAGATCATACCCATGGCCACGCCAGCGACGGGCTTGCGCATCGGCACGCCAGCGTCCATCAGGGCGAGGCAGCCACCGCACACGGAGGCCATCGAAGAGGAACCGTTGGATTCGAGGATGTCGCTCACAATACGGATGGTGTAAGGCATGGTTTCGTCGTGAGGCACCATCGTCTTAAGGGCGCGCTCGGCGAGGTTGCCGTGACCGATCTCGCGGCGGCTGGTGCTGCGCTGTGCCTTGGCCTCGCCAGTGGCAAAGCCGGGGAAGTTGTAGTGCAGCGTGAAGTTCTTGGTGCCTTCCACCACGGCGCCGTCGAGGGTTTGCTCGTCGAGCTTGGTGCCGAGGGTGACGGTGACCAGAGCCTGGGTCTCACCACGGGTGAACACGGCTGAGCCGTGGGCCTTGGGCAGCACGTCGACTTCAGTCCAGATGGGACGCACCTCGTTGGTCTTACGGCCGTCGAGGCGGATGCGCTCGTTGAGGACAGCGTTACGCACGGCCGAGCGTTCCACATCGTGGAAATAGCGCTTGGCGAGCGGGGTGATGGTTTCCAGCTCTTCTTCGGTATATTTTTCGAGATATTTGTCAAGGATGCCGCTGAAGGTCTCTTCGCGGAGGTGCTTGTCGGCGCAACCCGTGAGGGCGAAGTCGTAGCAAGGCTGGTAGCAGTTGGCTTCGATTTCGGCACGGAGGTTCTCGTCGTTCACCTCGTGGCAGTACTCCCGCTTGGCCTTGTTGACCTGTTCCATGAGCTCGATCTGAGCCTGGCATTGGATCTTGATGGCTTCGTGGGCAGCTTTCAAGGCGCCGAGCATTTCTTGTTCGCTCACTTCCTTGCATTCGCCTTCCACCATGCAGATGTCTTTCATGGAGGCGGCCACCATCAGTTCGAGGCGGGCTTCCTCCATTTGGGCGAAGGTCGGGTTGATGACGTATTCGTCACCGATGAGGGCCACGCGCACTTCCGAAATCGGTCCATGGAAGGGGATGTCGGACACGCAGATGGCGGCAGAGGCTGCCAAAGCAGCAAGTGCATCGGGGGTCTGGTCCTTGTCGTTCGACAGGAGGTTGACCTGCACGATGGTCTCGGCATGATAGTCATCGGGGAACAGCGGGCGCAGGGCGCGGTCGATGAGGCGTGAAATCAGCACTTCGTAGTCGGAGGGCTTGGCCTCACGTTTAAAGAATCCGCCAGGGAACTTGCCCGTGGCGTAGTATTTTTCCCTATAGTCGACAGACAGGGGGAAGAAATCGGTTTCGGGAGCCACTTCCCGCAACGCAGCACCACCGAACCATCGGCCTGTTTGGCGTAACGGCCAGTGTTGAGCGTAATCTCTTGGCCGTTAGGCATGTGGATGGTTTGTGTAAATCCAATAGGACCCATAATGATTAGAATTTTTTACTGTTTTCTCTTAGCTTCTATTGCGTATGGAATCGGGTGTAATAAATAGCAAAAAAAAGGCAATGTGTATTGCCTTTTTCTTGCGTTCCGCTCAGGCGGGCGAAAGTCTTACTTTCTGATGCCCAATTCCTTAATGATGTTACGGTATCTTTCGATGTCGGTTCTCTTCAAATAATCGAGAAGTTTTCTTCTCTTACCTACCAAGCCAACCAACGCACGTTTGGCCGCCACATCCTTGTGGTGAACTTTTGTCTGTTCAGTCAAATGCTTAATTCTGTAGGTGAACAAAGCGATTTGGCCTTCTGCTGAACCAGTATCGGCAGCGTTCTTGCCGTATTGGCTGAAAATCTCTGATTTCTTTTCTGCAGTTAAGTACATAATTTTCTTCTTTTTACACTAAATTTGTTGTTCTAAACGGGCTGCAAAGATACGACTTTTTTGGAAACTGGAAGGGGTTTTGAGTGAATTTTTTTTGGAATGATAGTTCAGTGGCAATCCGAGTCTTGGCCATGGTCAATCCCAATGTCAATTTTAGGCTTAGAAAGTGTCCATGCCGTCCCATATCACCAGGTCGTGGCGCACATAGCCTTCGGTGCCTCTAATCCTGATTTTGTACCAACCTTGGGTCTTTCCAAGGCAAGTGTAAGTTGTGGGCATTTCTCCAGCTTTAGTCGTGATCTGGCAAATGATGGATGATTTCAGGTCTGGTTGAGTGCGGACATTGACATTCGTTCTAAGGGTGTAGATGATGCCTTGTCCGTTTCTTGCACTGTATTCCACGATTTTATGCCCAAGTTTTGGGACTTCTACATCGTCTTGTACGGAAACAGTATATGAGGTTTGGTTGGTGCGAACATATCTTCCAACGACGTTTCCACGACTGTCGATGACCATTTTCATGTGGTCAACTGAAGCGGCCTTGATGTTGGGATCGCCATCGTCTACCTCTTCAACGGTAGTGGCTTCTGTTTCGGCGTTTTTATCCGTCAGTTCTGTCTCGGCTGGGGTAGAGGTCTCGCTTTCTTTACTTCCACATGAATAGCACATTATTCCTAAGGCAATTGCAAGTGCTGCGGCATACCAAATTCTTTTCATATACTGTATGTTTTATGACAAAATGACCGACAAAAGTACGAAGAAAATGGCATTCGGCAAGAAAAAAGACGTTTTTGTCCCTATAAACGAAAAAAGCAAGACCTAAGCCTTGCTTCTATGTAGCGGGATCGAGAATTGAACTCGAGACCTCCGGGTTATGAATCCGACGCTCTAACCTGCTGAGCTATCCCGCCTCGTTTCGGGGTGCAAAAGTAGACATTTTTTCAATACGGTCAACAAAAAAGAGGAAAAATATTTTTATCTCCTAATTGTTGTCGCTTTGCGTCATTGCGAGCGAAGCGAAGCAATCCAGAGTAAGTGCTTGTAATCTGGACTGCTTCGTTCCTCGCAGTGACGTACTATACGGTGTTATTCAGTCAGTTCTTTCGCGGCTTGCTCAAGCTTGGTGTCGAGCGTCTTGATGGCTGCTTCGAGACCGTTCGAAGCGTCACCCTTCATGCTGAAGTAGAATTTGATCTTCGGCTCGGTGCCCGAAGGACGGATAGTGATCTTCGATCCGCTCTCGGTGAAGAACTGCAACACATCGCTCTTGGGTAGGGTGATGGGCGTGACCTTTCCAGTAACCAGGTCTTTGGCTTCCTGAAGCTTGTAGTCGCGGGTTTCGATGACCTTCTCGCCAGCGATGACGGTGGGCGGGGTAGTGCGGAACTTGGCCATCAAGGCCTTGATTTCCTCGGTGCCGCTGATGCCCTTCTTGGTCAGGGAGACGAGTTTCTCTTTGTAGAGGCCGAACTCCTTGTAGATGTCCATGAGCAGCTGGTAAAGTGTCTTACCTTGCTCGGCAGCCCAGGCAGCAGCCTCGGCAATCATGCTTGTAGCGATGACGGCATCCTTGTCGCGGACGAAGTCGCCAGCCAGATAGCCGTAGCTCTCTTCGCCGCCACCGATGAACTGCTTCTTGCCTTCGAGTTCAAGGATCTTGTCTGCAATATACTTGAAACCAGTCAACACGTCGTAACGGTCCACGTTGTATTTCTTGGCCATCTCGAAGATCAGTTCGGTGGTGACGATGGTCTTCACGATGAATTCATTTCCTGTGAGTTTGCCCAGCTCGTTCCAGCGAGTCAGCAGGTAGTAGACGAAGAGGCTGCCAGTTTGGTTGCCGTTGAGTAGGATGAACTCGCCCTTGTCGTCTTTTATGGCAATGCCCACGCGGTCGGCGTCGGGGTCGGTAGCCATGACGAGGTCGGCATTCACCTCCTGTGCCTTCTTCACAGCCAAAGCCATAGCGGCAGGCTCCTCTGGGTTGGGTGATTTCACGGTCGGGAAGTTGCCGTCGACGACCATCTGCTCCTCAACGCAATAGACGTTCTCGAAGCCCTTGCGCTTCAGGATTTCGGGCACCAAGCGGCGACCCGTGCCGTGGATGGGCGTGTAGACGATGCGCATGTCCTTGTGCTTCTTGATGAGGTCGAGCGAGAGGGAGAGGCCGTACACCTTATTTAAATAGATGTCGTCGAACTTCTCGTCCAAGACGGTAATGAGGTCTGGGTTGCGCTTGAAGTTGACCATCGAGGGGTCGGTGATCTTCTCCACCTCGGCGATGACGTTCTTGTCGTGTGGGCTGACCAGCTGTCCGCCATCGTTCCAATAGGCCTTGTAGCCATTGTATTCCTTAGGGTTGTGTGAGGCAGTGACCATCACGCCGGCGTCGCATTTCATCTCGCGCACTGCGAAAGAAAGCTCGGGGGTGGGACGGAGGCAGTCGAAGATGTAGACCTTGATGCCGTTGGCCGACATCACGTCAGCGGTGACATTGGCGAAGGCGGGGCTGTTGTTGCGGCCGTCATAGGAGATGGCGACGCTGAGGTCTTTCTTGTCGGGGTGCATCATCTTGATGTAGTTGGCGAAGCCTTGGGTGGCCATGGCCACGGTGTAGATGTTCATGCGGTTGGTGCCGGCACCCATGATGCCGCGCAGTCCGCCAGTGCCGAACTCGAGGTTGCGGTAGAAGCTCTCGGTGAGTTCGTTAGGGTCGTTGTCGAGCATGTTTTGCACGCTCTTTCTCGTTTCTTCATCGTATTGCTCAGTGAGCCACGATTTTGCTCTTTCGATGATTTTAGGGTCGCTGATGCCGCGTGGCAGGGACTCACGTCACCTGCTTACTATTTCTTCCTTTCATGCGGGGATTGAAATCCCCGTTGTGCTCTTGTCGCCCTTTCAGGGCTTGGCTCCCGCGTCGCTTTGCGTCTCCCCCTTTTAAGGGGGCAGGGGGGATTAAACAATTTCCTTCCGTTTTAGTTCTTCAATACATCTCACCAAGCTCTCCCTCCACTCCGGTATCTCAATTCCCGCATATTCCTTAATCTTGCTCAAGTCCAACACACTATATGCCGGTCGCTTGGCCTTGGTGGGATATTGGTCGGTCGTTATCGGGTTCACTTTACAGGTCTTCCCGCCGATTTCCATGATGGCGGTGGCGAAGTCATGCCAAGTGATTTGTCCTTCGTTGGTGAAGTGGAAGGTCTCGTGGACTTCGTTCTTGCCATTTTTGTTGAGCAGTGCTACAAGAGCAACAGCCAAGTCGTGTGCCCAAGTGGGACAGCCTTTTTGGTCGGCCACCACGTTGATTTCCTCTTTCGTGTCGCCCAACATAAGCATGGTTTTCACAAAGTTCTTGCCAACGGAGGAGTAGAGCCATGCTGTGCGCACAATCATATAGTTGCATCCACTCTCACGGATAAGCCGCTCGCCATCTGCTTTGGTGCTGCCATAGACCGACTGCGGGTTGATGGGGTCGTCTACCTTGTATGGCGTGTTGGCATCACCACCGAAGACGTAGTCGGTGGAGATGTGGAGGAGCAAGGCATTGTGTCTTAAACAGGTGTCTGCCAAAACTTTGGGTGCAAAGGAATTAATCAAAGTGGCCAGCTCAGGCTCATCCTCAGCCTTGTCGACGGCGGTATAGGCTGCGCAGTTGATGCAGGCATCAATTTGGTTGGCAACAAAACATTGCTCCACGGCTTCTTTGTTGCAGATATCCAAAGTATCTACATCGGTGAAAAACCATTGGTGTTTGGCACTGGCTATTTTCTGTAGTTCTGTTCCCAATTGGCCATTGCAGCCTGTGACTAATATATTCATTTTCAATTGGTTTAAAAGGTGTGTACGAAAGCGATGCCCACCGACTCCTTGAGTTGAAGCTTGGGCACATTGTCGACCACGGTCTCCACACCCTCAATAGTTTCATAGACGGGGAAGGTGGTGTTGTGGTCATATTTCAAGTGGAAAAACAATATCGTTCGGATGTATTTGGTGATGACAAAGTCGAAGGTGTTTTCCCAGTTGACATCGAGGCGAAGTCGGTCGTCATCGCGGCGCTCTATATAATTATAAAAGGTGTTGAGCATCGTGGTGTAGGTGATGCTTTTGCCGATGGGCCGCTTGTAGTTGATAATAGCATTCACGCCGATGGCGGGGGCAATGTTCTCTCCAGGAATCCAGATGCTGTCTTGGTCATAATAGCCTTTCTTGACGCCGAAGCTACCTTTGTCGGCCAGTTCTTGGTTCATCACGAAGGTGACTTTACCGGCCAAAGGGCTCATGTATATCTGGAAACACCCGTCTTTGGTTTTGTAGGAATAACCAGCCGAAACGGTATAATAGGCAGGAGCGAGAAAGCTGGAAATCACGGTGGAGTCGTTGGGGTACTTGTAGCCATTGGCAAACTGCGTGTTGAAAGTGGAGACCATGGTGATGTTCCATTGTGACTTGCTGTTGAGAGAAAGCGAATAGGTGAGGTCGATTTTGTCATCTTGCTTCTCTAGGCGCTTATCGGCGAAGCGTGAGATTCCAAAAGCGAAGGTTCCCGTGAGCTTCTGCTCGAAGGCTTTCTTGTGATCGAGAAGGGTGAAGTTGGCGAAGGCCTTTCCCGCCCAAGTGTTTTCACCGCCAGCCGCCCAGTTGGATAGTGCCAACTGATTGATGTTCAATCCGTAGCTGCCATGGAACGAGAGCCGTTCATAGAGAATGTCGATGATGTTCTCTTTGGGTCGTGGTCCATCGGGGCGCTTGGGTGTGAGTGAGTCGATGTGGCGGTTGATGGCCGCCAGCTCATTGTCGATGGCAACACGCTCGTTCATGGCTTCTTCCAGGTGCCGGTTCATTATGTTAATGGTGTGCTGGATTTGCTCCATGTCGTTGTCGACGGCGTATTGCTGGAGAACCAGCGACTGCTTGATTCTGACCAAGTCAAGGGTGTATTGGCAGATGGAGTCGATTTGGGGCGTGACAAAAGAATATCGTTCTTGTCCAAAAAGTGAACAAGAGAACGATATTGATATGAAAATCATGAAGATACGGTATAGTGGCCTAAACTGTAATCTCATCTGGACACGACTCGTTGTTTCCAATCGCAAAATTATGCGATTTTTATGAGAAAACGCAAATTTAGGCAAATTTATTACGCTTCGTCCAACGGAATTTTATGGTTGGTCTGGTATAGGTGCTTCTTGACATTTTCGTACTGATACGAAATCTTGGTCCACATCTCCACGGTTTTCTTGAGTCCCAAGATACGACGCTGGGCGATGCGCATCTCTTCGCCGAGGCTGTGATAGATGGAACCGGAAATACCCACATAGAATGGACGTGAACACTCCGAGGCGATGCGTATGGCCTTGTAAACACAGCTGCCAAACCATGTGATGTGTTCGTAGCTGTTGTCTGACAGGTTCTTGGTGCCCATAATGTGACCATGGTCGAGTCCCATAGCAAATTCCAAACCTTGAATGGCTGAGAACGCTTGTTTGAAGTCTTCACTCAGGGCATGTGCAATTCTCAATGCACCCTTGACTGCGACTTCCATTGACTCGTCGCGTCCCGGATAGATGACAAGAAATGCATTGGGAGAGAAACAGTTGACGAAAGCCTCGTCCTCTTCAGTTACAGCGGTGAGCACTTCCTTGAACATGGTGTAAGTTTGGGCCGTTTTGCGTCTACCGTTTTCTTTAAGGATATAGGGAAGATTCTTAATCTCAAAATAGATTATAGTGCCTTCCATATAAATGCCGGTACATCCGAGGTCGATCTTTGAAACGTTTTTTATGTCTTTCGTCTCGATGTAGTCAAACTCCGAATCAGCATAAGCCATGAGCTTAGTGCTCAATTCTTCTTTCCAACTCATTCTTTTTGGGGGTTAATGTGAGACTTTTTGATGGGTTTATTCCATGTTTGTGTAGACAGCCTGGATGTCTTCGTCCTCGTCGAGTTTGTCGAGGAACTTCTCGATTTCAACCATCTGTTCATCGGTGAAGTTGACGGTCTGGTTGGGGAAACGCTGCAGGTTGGCCTTCACGATGTTGATCTTGCGCTCTTCGAGGGCATCATGCATGGTGCCATAGTCAGTCCAAGCGGTGTAGACGGTGGTCGTGGTGGTGCCTTCCTCTTCGTCGGTCTCGGTGACGATTTCGTCCAGACCGTAGTCGATGAGCTCAAGCTCCAGTTCGTCCTTGTCCATGCCGGCAGGCATCTCGATTTCGAAGACGGCTTTGCGGGTGAACATGAATTCCAACGAGCCGATGGGCAGGAACGAGCCGCCGCACTTGTTGAAGTACGACTTCACGTTGGCCACAGTGCGTGTGGTGTTGTCAGTGGCGCATTCCACCATGCATTGGATGCCGAAGGGGCCTTTGCCTTCGTAGGTGATTTCCACGAGGTTGGCTGCATCCTTATCGGTGGCGCGCTTGATGGCGGCATCGATGTTGTCCTTAGGCATGTTCTCAGCCTTGGCGTTTTGGATGGCCTGACGGAGTTTGGGGTTCATGTCCGGGTCAGGACCGCCTTCCTTGGCAGCAATGGTAATCAGTTTTCCGAGTTTGGGGAATACTCTTGACATGTGTCCCCATCTTTTCATCTTGGCCGCTTTGCGGTATTCAAATGCTCTTCCCATTTATGTAGATTTTTAGATTTTTTTACTTTTAGTTTGCAAAAATAGTAAATCGCTTTGAATTGGCGATTTTTATTGTCAAAAAACTTCACTTTTGCCGTTTTCTCGTATTTTTGCGGTGTAATAATTAAAGGTGTGAAGATTCTTGTATTGACCGAAACCGATGCTTGCTGTGGCCCTATGACAGCGGCCTTCCTGCGCGACTATTCACCTGCATTAGAAGTGGTATCGGCAGGAAAAAATCCATTGGAATCAATTGATTCAATGGTGGTTACGGCAATGAAAGAATGTTTGATAGATTTGTCAGGCTATGTGCCGAAAGCAGTCACGGAGTTAGACATGACCGCTTTCGACCAGGTGTATGAATGTCCTGATTTGCCTTGTCCCGCAACGATGGAAGAATGCCGTGTTTTGAGAGATTACATCAAGAACGAAACATATCTATTCTTCAAACAACTCCGACTTTAGACTTTCAACTCTAAACTTCCAACCGACTCTCAACTCTCAACTTTAAACTTTTAACCCTCAACTGACTCTAAACTCTAAACTCTCAACTCTAAACTATTTATACACCTCATTCTCATCAATCAAATTATTCAACAACGCATACACCGTGAGACCAGAAACAGATTTAATGCCAGTCTTGCGCGTGATGTTCTTGCGGTGCGAGATGACGGTGTGGATGGAGATGTTCATTTGGTCGGCAATCTCCTTGTTCATCATGCCTTTGGCCACAGCCACCAGCACGTCGATTTCGCGCTTCGAGAGTTCCACATCGTCGTTGGTTTCCTTCTTGTCATTGCTTTTTACGATTTGCCCTATCTTGTTGATGATTTTCGGTTTCGAGTCATTGATTTCGATGACGGCATCGTAAGACTTCAGTAACGAAGGATCAATGTAGGTGGTGACTATAGCGATGATGCTGAGCTGCGGGTGTTCTTTGACAAGTTGTGAAGGCAAGTTGCGCTCTGAATGACCCAGAAGTATCGGGTTGATGATGAGCATGTTGGCATCGCAGGCAAGAATCTTTTCGCCGAGTTGTTCGGGGTTGTCCAAACGCGCCACGACATCGCATCCCGCCATGCCTTGGAGTATCTCGTAAAGTCCAGTGGTGATGATCTCCGATGCCTCGCAGATGATGATTCGGTTACTCATGGCTTGGCATTTTCAAGGGATTCGACAAAGGGGATGAGGATGTGCTCTTCGATGCGCGAGTGGGTGGTGAGGTCGGATGAGAGTTCCATGATGTCGGTGGCGATGCAGATGCGCTCTGAAGGAAGGATGTCGCCCGGCAAATACTTGATGAGGATGTTGGTCATGTCTTCAAGGGCATCCTCGATGTTGCTGTGGTTGTGGCGGAACTGGTCGATGCGGTAGTCTGTCTTTTCGCCCTTGCGCAGTGATGTGATATAGGGGAACACCACTTCTTCCTCGTATTTGAAATGCTTCACCATCTCTCGCTTATATTCGTTGTAGAAATGGTCGAGCATGTTGCCGTATTTGGCTCCAGCGGCTTCGATGATGCGGTTGAGGTGCATCTCGATATGCGGGAAATGCTCGTCTAAATAGGCGCGGTGCGAGGCATTGAGGTAGGAGAGGAGCGAGGTGAGGTCAGCATCGTCAGGATGTGACATGCGAGTGGGTGTGTCCGGGTCGAAGTGTAATGCGCATACTTGCATGAAGAGTCGGGTGCTGACATGGTTCTGTCGGCACACCTCATCCACGCTGCGATCACCGAATCCGAGTTGGATGCCGAAGCGGGGTAGGAGGGGCAACAACTTTGGGTTGGTTGCAATCAGTTCATATAGTTTTGTTTTCTCTGAATAGGTAAGAAAGGTGTTCATATTTCAATTGTTTTTCAATCGGCAAAAATAAAAAAAACCGCCCGAAATGGAGCGGTTTTTCTTGTTTTCTGAAATATTCCGATTAGGCTTCGGCAGGAGCTTCAGCTTCGGCGGCCGGGGCTTCCTCAGCGGGAGCTTCCTCGGCAGCGGCTTCGGCTTCAGCAGCCTTCTTGGCTTCCATTTCAGCGAGTCTCTTCTTAGCGAGCTCGGCGGCGCGGGCCTCGTTGACTTGCTTCTCGGCTTCCAGACGGGTCTTCTTCTCGCCACGGGCCTTCTCTTCGTCAGCCTTCACGATGTTGGCGTTGCGGGCTTCCTTCTCCTTCATCCAGTTCTGGAACTTGATTTCAGCTTGCTCTTCAGTCATAGCGCCTTTCTGGACACCACGCATCAGATGATACTTCATCATGACGCCGGTCTTGCTGAGCAGCGAACGAGCAGTGTCGGTGGGCTGAGCGCCAACGCTGTACCAATACAGGGCTCTGTCAAACTTGATGTTGATCTGAGCGGGGTTGGTGAGCGGGTTGTAGGTGCCTAATTTCTCAATGAATTTACCATCACGTGGCGAGCGAGAGTCGGCAACTACGATGTGATAGAAGGGTTGACCCTTCTTGCCATGTCTTTGCAATCTAATTTTTGCAGGCATAATTTAATGTTTTAAGTTGATTTTTAATGAATTAACTAAAACCTACCCGAGGTTTCGGCTGCAAAAGTACAACTTTTTATCGGACTGGCAATCAGGTCGGAACAAATTTTTCTTTTTCCCCGGTTTACAAAGAATACAATGCAAAACAAGAATACACTTCGTTGGGGTTATATAGCGGGCATCGTCTCGGGCATCACCTACGGCATGAACCCGCTCTTCGGCGTGCCCGTCATCAACAAGGGATTGGATGTCAACTCGTTGCTGTTTTATCGCTATGGTGTGGCCACCTTGTTGATGCTGGCCTATATGCTCGTCGCAAAACGACAAATTCGTATCACTTGGAAGCAGTTTGGACTGATGGCTATTTTGGGTGTGTTGTTCACTGGATGTAGCATCACTTTGTTTGAAGCCTACAAATACATCCCTTCGGGCATCGCCACAAGCATACTCTATGTCTATCCCATTATGGTCGCGCTGATCATGATGTTTTTCGGTCAGTACCCGAGTTGGAAGACTTGGATTTCCATCTTCGCGGGCGTGGCGGGCGCCATTTTGCTCTCGCTCAAAGGTGGTGGTGGCTTCATCGACTGGCGTGGCATTGCATTAGTAGTGGCCTCGGGACTGTGCTATACCTTATTTATTGTCATTGTCAACTTGAGCAAGCAAGTCAAAGCGATTCCAAACCTCACTTTGACTTTCTATTGCTTCTTGATAGGCTCGGTGATGTTGTTTGCTATGTCGGGGTTCGGCTTGCATCTCAATGCCGTTCCCGATGCGGTCAGTTGGCTGAATGTGCTGGGCTTGGCGATCTTGCCTACAGCTATTGCGACTATCACCTTGGCGGCTTCGAGCAAAGCAGTGGGCGCCACCAAGACCTCCATCCTCGGCATCCTCGAGCCTTTGACGGCCATTGTCATTGGCACGCTGGTCTTCCATGAAGCATTCACGCTCAATGTCGCCTTCGGTGTCGCGCTGATTCTGTTTGCGATCCTGTTTATGATTCTAACTGAAAAGAAGGCCTGACCTTATTGGACTTGCACCTTGCTGATGTTCCAGCTTTGTCCGTTGTAGGCTTTCACCAGATAAAGGCCTGAAGCCAAGGTGGACACGTCGATGGTATGCTGTTTCCCGTTGGCTTGACCTTGCATGACGGTTTTGCCGTTCATATCGATGATTTCATAGCGGTGCAGGCCTTCGAGGCTGAGGGTCAGTTCGCCTTGGGTAGGGTTGGGATAGACAACCATCATGTCTGCGATGGGTGCTTCATGTTGAGTAACACCCTCGAAGTCGCCATATTCAAAGATGTAGTCACAGACATAGACAAGTTGCCCGCCGTCGTTGGCAGCCTCCCAGGCATAACCAAGGGGACGGTTGGCGAATTGATCCCAAGTGTAGTTAGGCTCTGGATGATAGGGCATGAGGACATGGTCGATGGTGCAGTCTTCGTCGTAAACATAGCTCTTGCGATCTACTATCAGTCCGTTGGTGTGTTTCTCGCGCTGTATGCAGTTGCCGCTGGCATCGAATAGCCTGTCGATGCTGGAATCTGGAACCCAACCGTTTTGCCAATATGAGTAGGTCTCGTTGGTGCAATTGCCGGCTTCATCGTAGGTGTAGGTAGTGAGGGCAGAGTTGCTCCATCCCGTGCCACCCCAGGCGTCGTTGTATTCTTCAAGGAGTTGTATGCAGTGGCCGTTGTCGTAGGAATATGTGCCACGCATGAGCAAAGTGCCGCCAAGGGTCATCTCGTAGCCGGTGAGTAGGTCGCCATCATAAGTATAGGTGTAGATGCCTTGCAGCTCGAATCCGCTGCCCCAGTCGTTGTAGTTGGTACGGGTGAGGCGGTGGTTGTTGTCGTCGTAGGTGTAGGTGATGTAGCTCGGAAAAATCCACTCGTTGTTGTAATATTGGAAGAAGTCGATGCGGGTTACATTGCCGCGCTCGTCGTAATAAAGAGAGTCGATGAGGTCATCAATCTCGCCGCCCGAATTGGATACGGAATGGTAGGATTCCAGCAGGTTGTCGGCGTTGTAGTAGAACTGTATCTGGTCGACACCGTCATCGGAATAGAAGCGGTCGAGGAAATAATCCTGCGCCATGGCTGCGTGGCATGAGAGGAAGGCGATGAGAATGAGGAAGAATCTTAGTTTTTGCATGATGTAATTGCATTAAGGTTTTGATGAAGCAAAAATACATATAATTGTTGACAGCGCAAGTGTTTAGCTGTCCTGTCCCTTAAAGGCGGATTCCATCCGCCCCTTGCCCGCTCACAAGCAATCTCCCCATCTCATTAAGCGCAACAAAACGATACCGCAATGAATCGGTTTCAACAGGCGTGTATTCGAAATGCTTGGCCTTGGCCTTACGGCGAAGCGTTTCTTCAACGGCTTGACGGATAAATGGGCTGGCAAAAGTCTGCTCGGTTGGCTCCAAAAGCAAAAGCTTTCCTTGGGAACACGCCTCAAAATAGACGCCACCCGGCTTGTAATACCGTTCGTGCGGCGAACCTTCCTCGGGGAAGCCTTCATTGAGAAGGACGACTAAAGGGAAGCCTTGCGTCCGAAGTGTCCGTGCGATGAGTTGTTCACCTTTGCTAATGGAAGCCGTATAGGTTACCGCTCCATTTTGCGCCGACCGCAACACTGCTTTCAGTCTATCTTGGACTTGCTCGTTCGTGGCATTGCGTGACAATTCTACCAATTGACGGTCGGGCCAGTCGAGAATGAAATGATTGCCCATAGAAGTGAAAAGCATGCCGTAAGCCTCTGTTTTGCGATGCATTCGGAACAAGTCGGGATTTTGTTTACGTTGCCATGACCGTTCTGGGTTAGCGTAAACATAGTTTATCATCGCCTGAAGTTGTCCTTTATGGGTAAGCACACGGTAATATGGCGGCGAGTCATACAGGTTACCTTCAAAGCCAAGTTTTCTGGCTTCAGCCTTGCAGCCCTGCATATAGCCCCGCACCACCTCTTTGATGCTGCGCTGCATAGTGCGCCTAACCTGCAAAACGATATGGTGATGGTCGGGCATGACCTTGTCTGCAAGGATTTTAACCTCAGGGCAAAGTTCAAGCATCCGTTGCTGTTGGTTGATTAATGCCCAGCCTATGGCTGTCTTTTCCACCTCGGCATGAATGCCATTGTGGGTGAGTTTACCGAAAATGGGCTCTCGTCCTTTGGCCACCATGGTCACATGCACGATGCACGGTTTGCGCCAGGTGCCTGGCTCCTGCCAAGTGGAGGTTTCGTTCGGTATGTTGGTGTTGGTGGGCATTTTTATTTGGGACTTTTGCGGCGGGAATGGAATTCCCGCTGAAGGGACGGAACCCTGGCGCAAAAGTATGATTTATTTCGACACAAAAGGTTTGTCGTTTATTTTCGGAAAAACTTTTTGCCTGTGCAGCAATTTGGCACAGGCTTTCGTTTTCTTTGCAGCGTAGAAACAATAAAACCCAAATGCAATGAATGATTATTATGGAAGCGTCCCTTTAGAGGAATACGAACAAATCTTGGCCAACCGAGAGTATTGGGACAACATTTCAGGTGAATGGGAAATGTGTTCAAAAATGGAAGACAAACTTGTGCGATTAGGGATATTCGTGCAAAGAGGCGGCGACCTAAACCGTGTGGTTGCCCTTTATGCAGAAGGGCGGGAATACACCTACCGTGTAACAATACAACATTGTATAGAGCGGTATCTTGAGGCACTAACCAAGAAGCACATTCAGAATCTGACACTTCGCTTGTATAAACTCGAAAAAGAAGAAGCGGTAAAACTGCTTTCCGAGATGCTAAAAGTGAGCATTGGCGTTGATTTTAGGTATGATAAATACACCTCAAGGCAGGTTTCTTTTGGTGTGCTCGACACAAGGAAGCTGGATGCCGAGGAAATACTCACTGCCATAGAACAGGAGCATCGCCAGGCACATCCCGATGAAAGCATTGTGGAGGTCAGGAAAAGAGTACAGACATGGATATGGAATAGTTGGTGGTAAAAATAATGTATATTTGCAAAAACTTTAATCAATCAGTAATATGGACAACAATATCATCATTACTATCCAAGAACTTCTGTCTGGAAGAAACGCTGAGTTTGACAAATCTGAAAAAGTCAAGTTTGTCAGGCACAAGAATGATATTGAGGAGCATCATTATCAAGACAAAACATACGTTGGTTCCTTAATTCAAATGTATCGATATGATTATCAAGAATTTATTGATTATCAAAACGAACAAGATTTGAAAAACTTCAAAAATGTCGAGTACATTGTTTCATTCATCGGAGAAGAAGGTTCTGAAGCAAGGTTTATTGGAGTATTTAAAAGTTGCGAAAAACCAATTGAAAAAGCTAAAGGTTTAGCTATTTTTAATTTTCAAGAAGTCAATGGTTTCCAAGCTTTAAAAGACAAAGTCATAATAAATTGGGGAGACCGTTCCTGGCATTTGTGGAAAAAGGATGACAAAGGAAATGAAGTAATACGCATTGATAAAGGTTTCAAAAGCAATAATTTACCAATATTCTCCCGCTACGAAGATATAATATTGAATTATGATGAGTTAAAAAGCATCATTGAATCAAATAATTATGAATGGAAGTCCAAGCTTGAAGCTTGTAATTGCGTATATCTCATTTTGGATAAAAGCAATGGGAAACAATATGTAGGAGTCACATACAAAGATACTTCTAAAGGTATGAAAAGTGGGATTTGGAACAGATGGTCTGAATACGCTAAAACTGGACATGGTAATGATGAAAAACTAGTAGAGTTATGTGCAAATAAACCCAATTATGCCAAAAGAAATTTTCAATGGAGCATCCTTGAAACACTTCCATTGAATGTAATTCCCAAAGTAGCAATTGAACGAGAATCCATTTACAAAGAAAAACTTGGAACCAGAAAAAACAACAATTACAACATGAATTAAGTTGTATCTCAAAAACCAAATCAACAAATACGTCTAGCTCGTAGAGACGCTATATCACGCTGAGGAAGGAGATTGCGGATATGGTGAATTGAATGTGGGACAATTACTCAAAGAAATAGTCCAATCTTATTACACCGTACTCAAATTTTTGTATCTTTGAAGGCTGAAAACTAGAGCAGATTCCTCTCGGACTCTAAACTCTAAACCCTAAACTCTCAACTGATTATGTTTTTAGTCTTCGATACAGAGACCACTGGTCTTCCCAAAATTGAAAATGCCCCGCTGACCGACTTTGACAATTGGCCACGCATGGTGCAACTAGCTTGGCAGATCCATGACGAGAAAGGCCGCTTTGTGGAGAACCACAACTATCTTGTTCAGCCCGACGGCTTTGTCATCCCCATCGATGCAAAGATGGTGCACGGCATCTCCACCGAACACGCCATGAAATATGGCAAGCCGCTCAACGAGGTGCTCGACTTGTTTATGATCTCCGCCGCCAAAGCCAAATACTTGGTCGGCCACAATATCAACTTCGACCTCAATGTGTTGGGCTGCGAGTTCCTGCGCTGCGGTCGCGAGAATCCTTTGCGCCGTTGGCAAATCATCGACACCTGTACGGAGAAGACGGCTGAGTTCTGCCAGTTCCCTGGTGGCAAGGGAGGTAAGTTCAAACTACCGCGTCTGGGTGAGTTCCATCACCTGTTGTTTGGCGAGTACTTCGACTCAGCCCACAACGCCTGTGCCGACGTGGAGGCCACGGCCCGCGTCTTCCTCGAACTGATCCGTCGCGGCGTTCTGGATGAGACCGACCTGCACGTCGATGCCCAGTTCATCGATGACTTCAAGGCCGCCAATCCTGATGTGATTCAGCCTGCTGGCATCAAGGTGGAAGCGAACTTTGACGAGGAGGAAAAAGGGGAGGAAGAGCCCGAATTCGGCAATTATATTCCGCAGCACTTCACCCACTTGCATGTTCACTCGCACTATTCCATGCTTGATGGCATGTCGAAGGTGCCCGATTTGGTGAGCAAATGCAAGAAAAACGGCATGTATAGCCTCGCCCTCACCGACCATGGCAATATGTTCGGCATCAAGGATTTTGCCGACACGGTGAACAAGGAAAACGGCAAGGTGAAGGATGCCATCAAGGAGCAACAAGCTATTATCGGGAAGCCTGAGTCTACTGATGAGGAGAAGATTGCCGCCCAAGAGCAAATCGAAAAGCTGAATAAACAGTTCTTCAAGCCGATTTTTGGTATTGAGACTTACTGCGCTCCTATTAGTATCGACAAACGTGACGGTCGCCAAGACCGAGGTTGGCACCTTATTTTATTAGCTAAGAACAAGACGGGCTACCACAGCCTTTGCAAGCTGAGCTCCATTGCTTATACTGATGGTTTCTATTACAATCCTCGTATCGACCATAGTCTGCTTGAGAAATACCACGAAGGTCTGATTTGCAGCTCCGCCTGTCTCGCAGGTGAGGTGCCGCAAAAGATTATGAACGGTGACATGGCGGGTGCCGAAGCTTCCATCCAATGGTTCAAGAACCTCTTTGGTGAGGACTATTATCTTGAAGTCCAGCGGCATAAGACGGATAAACCTGGTGGCGATACCGAGGTGTACGAACGCCAAAAGGAGGTGAACAAAATCATCTTCGACTTGGCGAAGAAATATAATGTGAAGGTCATTGCCACCAATGACGTCCACTTTGTGGAAGAGGAGCATGGCGAGGCGCACGACCGTCTCATCTGCCTCAGCACGGGCAAGGATCTCGACGACCCAACGCGAATGCACTACACCAAACAGGAATGGCTGAAGACGCCCGAAGAGATGGGTCGCATCTTCTCCGACCATCCTGAGGTGCTGGAAAACACGCAGGAGATTGTCGACAAGGTGGAGACCTACAGCATCGACTCCGACCCCATCATGCCGATTTTCCCCATTCCTGAGGACTTTGGCACGGAAGAACAATACCGACAAAAATACACTGAGGAAGACTTGTTCAATGAGTTTACCCGCGATGAGCATGGTAATGTGGTGCTGTCGCAGGAGGAAGCCGAGAAGAAGGTCAAGAAACTGGGTGGCTATAACCGTCTGTACCGTATCAAACTCGAGGCGGACTACCTCGCCAAACTGACTTGGGAAGGTGCAAAAGAGCGCTATGGCGAGAATCTCACCGAAGACCAAATTGAGCGCATTAAGTTTGAGTTGCATGTGATGAAGACCATGGGTTTCCCTGGTTACTTCCTCATCGTGAGCGACTATATCCGTGCAGCGCGTGAGGAGTTGGGCGTTTCTGTAGGCCCGGGCCGTGGTTCTGCGGCTGGTTCAGTGGTAGCTTACTGCTTGAAAATTACCGACTTGGATCCTCTGAAATACGACTTGCTGTTTGAGCGTTTCCTTAATCCTGACCGTATCTCCCTGCCCGATATCGATGTGGACTTCGACGATGACGGTCGTGGCCGTGTATTGGATTGGATTACAAAGAAATACGGTAAAGAGAAGGTGGCACACATCATCACCTATGGCACGATGGCAGCCAAATCAGCCATCGCTGATGTGGGGCGAGTGCAGAAAGTGCCACTGCCCGAGGTCAACAAAATCAAGAGCTTTATCCCTGACCGCAACTTCGACGAGGCGGCGGTGAAAGCCGTGGAAGGTGAGGTGCCCAAGAAGATGCCTAAGGTCAACTTGAAGAACTGCTACAAATATGTCCCCGAGCTGAAACAGCTGGTTGAAGGCGATGACAAGAACATTTCTTCCATGCTGACCTACGCCGAGGAGCTGGAGGACACCAACCGCCAAATCGGCATCCATGCCTGCGGTGTCATTATTGGCGCCGACGACTTGACTAATGTAGCTCCGGTTTGTACCGTCAAGGATAAAGATACCAAGGAGGATGTCGTTGTGACCCAATATGATGGCCATGTCATCGAGACGGTTGGTCTTATCAAGATGGACTTCTTGGGCTTAAAAACGCTGACCTTGATTAAGGATGCCCTGAAGAACATCAAGAAGACGCATGGCATCGACATCGACATCGACCACATCCCGATTGATGATGAAGAGACCTACAAGTTGTATTCGGCGGGCAACACCATTGGTACGTTCCAGTTTGAATCGCCAGGAATGCAGAAGTATCTCCGTGAGTTGCAGCCTTCCGTCATCGGCGACATCATCGCTATGAACGCCCTATACCGTCCTGGTCCGATGGACAACATCCCCGACTTCATCGCCCGCAAGCAGGGTAGGCAGGAAATCAAGTATGACTTCAATTGCATGGAGAAGTACCTGAAGGACACCTATGGAATCTGCGTGTATCAAGAGCAGGTGATGTTGCTCTCGCGTGAGTTGGCCGACTTCACGAGAGGTGAGTCCGATACCTTGCGTAAGGCCATGGGTAAGAAGCAGTTGGCTAAGATGGAGGAACTCTATGGCAAGTTTATGAAACAAGGTGTGGCCAAGTTGACCAAGACAGAAAACTTGCCCGAAGAGGAGGTGAAAAAACGTTTGGAGAAGATTTGGGAAGAATGGAAGAAGTTCGCTTCCTACGCCTTCAACAAGTCGCATGCCGCTTGCTATAGTTGGGTGTCGTACCAGACGGCTTACCTTAAGGCACACTATCCCGCTGAGTTTATGGCTGCAGTGCTTAATAATGAGTTAGGCGATATCAAGCAGGTGAACTTCATGACGGAGGAATGCAAGCGCATGAAGATTGAGGTGCTAGGTCCCGATGTGAATGAGTCGGAGTATGAGTTTTCGGTCAACGAGAAAGGCGAGATTCGCTATGGCATGGGCGGCATCAAGAATGTAGGCGAGGCGGCTGTGGCGGGCATCGTGGCCGAGCGTGAAGCCAACGGCAAGTTCAAGGACTTTGGCGACTTTGTGATGCGTGTGGCCGACAAGGGCCTCAACGTCAGGGCTTTGGAGAGCATGGGCATGGCAGGCTGCTTCGACAGTTTCAAGGGTTTCCACCGTGCTATGTTGTTCAACATCGCTCCCAACGACTCGGTGCCTTTCTCTGAACGCGCCATGCGCATGGTGGCCTCGTTCAACGAGCGGAAGAACTCGGCGCAGATGGACCTTTTCGGTTTCGGTAGCGATGAGGGGACGGAGGAGACTTTCAATATCCCGTTACCAGAGTGCGAACCGTGGTCGAAGATGAAGGAATTGGAGATGGAGAAAGAGGCTTTGGGCTTCTATATCTCCTCGCATCCCATGCAGGTCTATCACCTGCCCATCAAGTACTTCTGCAACTGCGATGTGGAGGGTTTGAAGAATGCCTTGAATGATGTGGAGAAAAACCTCAAGCGTCCGGTGCGCCTTGGCGGACAAATCACACGTGCCGAAGAGTTTACGGCGAAAAACGGCAATCCTTACGGTCGTTTCACCATTGAAGACCAAAGCGGTGCGTTGCAGTTTGCCTTGTTCAAGGAGAACTATTTGAATTGCAGGAATTTGTTGACGGTCAATTCCTTCGTTATGCTTTCTGGTATTATGGATCGACCTTTTCCAAGGGCGGGGCAAGACCCGAATGTGGTGTTGCAGACGCTTGAAGTAAGGTTTACGGAAGCGCGTTTACTTGACTCGCTTTTAGAATCCACCTCTAAGACGGTTTACATCAAGTTGAATGTGGCAGAAATGAATAAGGAAAGCATGGAGGAGTTTATCAAGGTGTTGAAGGATAATCCTGGCAAACAGCATTATAAATTGCATCTTTTCGACCCGCTAGGCAAAAAGTCCTGCAACCTGACACCTGTGAAAGGCTCAATCAATGCTCAGGAGGTATTGCCGTTGCTTGAAAAAATGCCTTTTGTGGAATTTGACTTGCGATAAAAAAGAAAATTTGTATCTTTGCAAAACTGAAATACCATGTTATATGGATAGACGTCAGATATTAGAGAGAATCAAGCAGTTGGCCATTGCCGTGTTGCCTCAAGGCAGCTCGCTTTGGTTGTATGGCTCCCGAGCTCGTGGCGATGAAAGCCAAAGTAGCGATTGGGATTTGCTCATTTTGCTTGACAAGTCAAAAATCACTTCAGAGGATTATGATTTGGCTTATTTTTTCCGCGAATTAGGCTGGGATTTGAACGCAACAATCAGTCCTCATGTTTATTCAAAAAAGCAATGGGAAGGCTGGTCGTTTTTGCCGTTCTATAAAAATGTCGAACAGGATAAAATTGTTTTGGTATGAGTTTGAGCGATGAGGAACGCAGAATTATGGTGCAATTAGAAATGGAACGTGCCAAAAAGACTTTCAATGAAGTGGATATTTTGAAAGCGGCAGAACTTTGGAACGGTGTTTCTAATCGTCTGTACTATGCTGTTTATCATGCAGTTTCAGCCTTGTTGATTCACGATGGTCATCAGGTTAATACCCATCATGGATCTCACGCTATGTTTGGACAGCAATATGTGAAGACAGGCATTTTGCCAGCCGATTATGGTCGATTGTACAATCAATTGCAAACGATGCGCGAACAGAGTGATTATAATTGCGCTTTCGATGCCGATCCAGACGAACTTAAAAACCGTATTGAACCAGCCCGTCAAATGATTGAGACCATTGAAAATATGGTTAGTGATTAGTTGTTTCAACTTTTTTTGTTATTTTTGCATTTCAATTTTTGGAAATAGAATCAATATAAATCAAACGAATTAAAAACTATGGCAGTAATTCAAATGACTGACGACCGTTTTGAAGAAGTCGTCCTGAAATCGGAACTCCCTGTGATGGTGGACTTTGGCGCCACATGGTGTGGCCCCTGCAAAAAAGTAGAGCCCATCGTCGATGAACTTTCAGAAGAATATGCAGGCAAGATGATTGCCGTGAAATGCGACGTTGAGGAATGCCCCGGCACTGCTGGAAAATATGGCATTATGAACATTCCTACCGTTCTCTATTTCAAGGGTGGCGAGCCCGTCGACAAGAATGTGGGTGCCGCTCCCAAGAAGGTGTTTGTGGAGAAACTGGAGAAGCTGTTCTGACTATGACCAGTGACTTTGACCGCTTTTACTCAAAGTTGAAGCGGTCATAGTCATTGTAATAAGTCATTGTCAACAATTAAACAATTCAACAATCAACAGTTCAAACACCTTGGACTTTTCAATCGATAGGAACCGGCTGACGCAATTCGGCAGCTTGGAGTTCTTGGCACGTCAAATCGTGGAGGGATTCATCACGGGTTTACACAAGAGTCCTTTCCACGGTTTTTCTGTTGAGTTCGCCGAACATCGCCTTTACAACACAGGCGAGCCCATCCGCCATATCGACTGGAAACTCTATGGCCGCACGGAGAAGCTCTTCGTGAAGCGCTACGAGGAGGAGACTAACCTACGCTGCCAACTGGTCATCGACCAAAGCTCGAGCATGTGTTTCCCCGTGAGGCAGAAGGTCGACTTCGAGCATCCCAACAAACTCTTTTTCTCCATCTATGCCGCTGCCTCGCTCATGGAGCTGATGCGCCGCCAGCGCGATGCCGTTGGCTTGGACTTGTTTGATGAGACGATTGCGTTTCATGAGCCAGCCAAGTCATCCAATGTGCACAATAAGTTGATCTATACAGAGCTGGAGAAACTGATTGACACCTACGACAAAAACAACCGCAAGACGACCTCGACACCACAGTGCCTGCACCAAATTGCAGAGATGACGCACCGTCGCAGCTTGGTGGTCATCTTCACCGACATGCTTGACGGCCTCGACGACTACAAACCGATGTTTGAGGCATTGGAACACCTTAAATATAATAAGCACGAGGTCATCCTGTTCCATGTTTTCGACAGCAACTTGGAGCAGAATCTGGACTTCGAGAACCGCCCGTACCGTTTCGTCGATTTGGAGTCGGGCGATGTGCTGAAACTTAATCCCGTTGAGGTCCAGGAGGCCTACAAAAGAATCATGACTGAACGCAAGGAGGCTTTGCTGCGTCATTGCTACCAGTACCAAATCGACTATGTGGAGGCCGATATTAATAAGGACTACAACCAAGTGCTGACGAGTTACTTGATTAAGCGGACGAAGTTACATTAAAAAGATGAAGAAGGCATAGATTCCAAGGGAATGACATGCCTTCTTCATCTTTTTTGCACCGTTACCACAACAAAAAAGTCCGAGAGCCAGGCTCCCGGACTTTTCGTTTCCCCGAAGGGAAAATTACTTACCTAACTATTATTACTTAACTATTACTTTTACAGAAACTGCGTTCTGGTTGTTTTGCAAACTGATGATGTAGACGCCCGTGGCGAGGCTGTGGCTGATGCGCTCAGCGCTGCCCGCGTTGATCTGCTTCATCATCATGGGTTGACCGAGGATGTTATACACGGTCATGTTATAGTGGGCGTTGTCGCCGTTTTCGATGACAAACTCATGGTCGGTGCTCCAAACCTTCACGTTGGTGGCCATGCCTTCTTCAACGCCATCGTCGGTGAGGTCGATGAAGATGGGCTCATCCAAGCCGTTGGTCGGGTTGACGGTGTTGGCTTCAGGACTCCACTCGCCGTTTACTGATAAGTATTCGTTGAGCGTGTAGCTGTAAAGATCCCAAATCACAATGCGATTGACACCATTGGGATTCACATTGGGCAGGATGCCACCGAACCAACCATCTTTACCAACTACAAATTCTTTATAGAAGTCGGCGTATTGGTTGATGCTGCCAAAGTCAACACCCGTTGTTTCGATACTGGAGGAATAAAGCGGACGGTAGGGGTTTGCATCCGACAACAGCATGGCGAAGCTCATCGGGGCTTCTCCGCTCTTCACATAGAAGGCGGAGCCGCTATACTCGTCGTTTTCAGTGCCAAAGTTAAGAACAGTGGCATATTCATCGGTGGTGAATGTGTTAGCCACTTCTGTACCGTTGTGACCGTCATTGAGGCGGATACGGAGATAGACATGGTTGCCTGGCGTGAAGCGGGCATTGGCCGTGGGCTCGTTCATGAACCAAACAATCTGACTGCCATTGGCGCTTGTCGTGAACTCGCCATAGTTGCCTTCCGTTTCAAGGCTCGGGCTTGTGGTACGGTAGAAACCATCACCGTTGACATAGATTACATTGCCTGCGCCGGCTGTTTCAGGTCCATCGTTGCCATCAACCAACTGGTTGGTGTAACGGTAGGTGGTGTTCGGCTCGAGGTTAAGCAGCGTGACTTGGATAGCCACAGGCACGCGGTTGTTGTTCGAGCCGTTGTTGCCTTGGATGTAAAGCGGCATGGCGGTAAGGAGGTTAGGCTCATTGTCGCTGCGGACGGTACCAGAGAGGCTGACAACAGTGGTTGCACCGCCACCTTCGTGAGTAATAGTGCATGTGTAATTGCCAATTTCAAGGCCTTCAATCAAACGGACATAAATGGTCACAGGCTGATCGGTAATGACACCATTGGCAAATGGGATAGTCAGTGTTTCGTAGAAGTCTTCGCCGTTCAACGAAATCTCGAAGTATTCGCAAGCGGTGACGGTGATGTCGCCTTCGCCTTCGAGATTGGCGCCAGTAAGGGTGTAGCTCTGTGAGGCTGATGGGCCATTACCTACCACATAGCTGAAACCGCTAAGAGAATTAGGTGTGGCTGTCAAGGTCGGGGTGGGTGTTGCGCTTCCACCCGAAACGAGCATAATATCATCGACTTCCCAAGCGGCGGCTCTGTCTTCGGAACATGTGTATTTGAAAGCGATATGGCAATTCGTTCCGTTAAATGTAGGCGGATTCAGACTGATT
>CADCJI010000024.1 GCA_902801625.1 uncultured Bacteroidia bacterium
CAAAATGAACCAAAAAGAATTGCGCAATTCCGAAAAGAAGTCGCATTTTTGCAGCATAAAAACAAATCGCCATGCAGAAAACCAGTCCAGAAATCACCGAGCTCAAGCAGCAAATCGAGGAAAGCGTCGGGCGCAAGATGAAGACCTCGAACGACTTCACCTTCCTCAGCGGCGCCATCTGGGAGCGCACCCACGAGAACATCAGCACCTCTACGCTGAAACGTCTTTGGGGCTATGTCGACGGTCCCGACACCGCCCGCAACAGCACCCTTGAAATCCTGTCGAAATTCTTGGGGTTTAAGAGCTGGGACGGTTTTTTGGAGCATATCGGCCAAGACAACGGCTCCGACCGTGTGACCAAGCAACACATCAAGACCGACGACTTGAAGGTTGGCGACCTTGTCTCCGTGTCATGGAAGCCCAATCGTCGATGCACGTTCCGCTATCTTGGCGACTACCGTTTCGTCGTGGAGCAGGCTGAAAACTCCAAACTGAAGGTGGGCAACACCTTCCGCTGCGCGCTCTTCATCCTCGGCGAGCCGCTCTACCTGAATGACCTAGTGCAGGGCATTAATCTGCCTGTGGCCTTCGTGGTGGGCAACAAGGATGGATTGTGCGAATTGAAGTTAACACCATAGAGACACAATCATTGACTCCGTCGAAATGCTCTGCATTAACTCACTTCGTGTCGTTGAATCTTTGATTTCGAGAAATCAATCTCCGATTTGCGTTTCTACACTAGGGCACCTGTTAATTCGACGACATTGGCGAATCCATGTCGTTCACAATATTCATTGATTCCCCAAGCAACCTTTGCCGAAACGGCAGGGTCAATGAAATTGGCCGTGCCGATTTCGATGGCTGAGGCACCCGCGAGCATAAACTCCACTGCATCGGTGGCGTTGGAAATGCCGCCCAGGCCCACTACGGGGATCTTCACCGCTTTGGCCACCTGCCACACCATGCGCAAAGCCACGGGCTTCACACAGGCACCCGACAAGCCTCCCGTAATCACTGACAATTTCGGCTTGCGCTTCTCCGCATCAATGGCCATGCCCATCAGCGTATTGATGAGCGACACCGAATCGGCACCGGCAGCTTCGGCAGCCAGCGCGATTTCAGCGATGTTAGTCACATTGGGCGACAACTTGACCATCAGGTGCTTGTGATATACCTTGCGCACCTCAGAGACCACTTGCGAGATGCCCGTCGTGGTCACGCCAAAGGCCATACCGCCTTGTTTTACATTGGGACACGACACATTCAACTCGATGGCTGGAATCTTTTCCAAAGCATCCACCATCTCAGCACCTTTCACATAGTCTTCCAAAGTGGAACCCGAGAGGTTGAGCAACACATTGGTATCGTAGTCCTTAATGCGGGGATAAATCGTGTCGATGAAGTATTGCACGCCTTTGTTTTGCAGTCCAACGCAGTTGAGCATTCCCGAAGGCGTTTCGGCCATACGCGGATAGAGGTTGCCCTCACGCGGATGAAGCGTAGTGCCTTTCACGATGATGCCGCCCAGCTGGGCCAAGTCCACGAAGTCGGTGTACTCCTCGCCATAGCCGAAGGTACCCGAAGCCGTCATCACAGGATTGCGCAGCACCAGGCCGCGACCCAAGTCTATTGTCATGTTCACCATTTCAACCTCCTTGTATTAAATACCGGTCCTTCCTTACAGACGCACACGTGGCCGTCGACGGTGTCCTCCACACAGCAGAGGCAGGCACCCAAACCGCAAGCCATCAGGTTCTCGAGCGAAACCTCGCACCAGACATCTTTTTCGGCAGCCAGCTTCGCCACAGCCTTCATCATAGGTTTCGGGCCACAGACATATATCTTGTCGAAACTTTGCTGCTTCCATATCGAGTGCATCGTCACAAATCCTTTTTCGCCAAGGAAACCGTCTTCGGTGGTCACAAAGGTCTCGCCAAGTTGTTGATAATCAACCAAACGGAGCAAGTCAGCATCAGTTTTACCTCCTAAAAGCAAAGTCGGTCGTATGCCTTTCTCCTTCAGCACTTTGGCAAAATAATATAAAGGTGCAATGCCGATGCCGCCTCCGACGAGCAGGCACCTCTCCCCTTTTTCGGGAATGCTGAAGCCATTACCCAGAGGCAACACCATATTTATTGTAGCGCCCACTTCGGCAGCGGCAAGATGCCTTGTGCCTTCTCCGATTTGTTGCACCAAAAGTGTGATTTCATGGTTTTGGGAATCCACATCGTGGATGGAGATGGGACGGCGCAGGTATGTGGACGGCGAGCCGTCGACGCGCACCTGAACGAACTGTCCAGGCAGTATTTCGGGCAAGTCGCGTTCCGTGCGCAACCGCAACAGCACCGAGCGGCCGAAGTCTTGCTTTTCGACGAGTTTAAAGTCTATTATTTGCTTCATAAGAACAAACTTACACGGGACAAAGATACAAAAAAAGCCGCAGAAGCGGCTTTCCAATCAAAATATGCTATGAAAAACTTAGTCTTTTTCAGTTGGGGCTTCAGCGTTTTCAGCTTCTGCCTCAGGTTTTGCCTCCTCTTCAGTGAAGTCAAGCAGGTTCTTGTCCATCAGCATCTGATACCAAGCGAAGACCTTCCTCATGTCCGAAGGATAAACAGCATCTTCATCATAATCAGGCATAACGAAGGCAAATTTCTCGCGCAACTCATCATTGCTGGCCTTCTTGTAGTCGAAGTCCACCTTGTCACCCATCTTCTCATGAATCATCTTGAAGACATCCTTCAGCGGGCGATCCTCATCGGTGGAGAAAATCGAAATCTCCTCAAGGGAACTCATACGGTCGCGAGCGAAAGCAGGCGTGCACTTACCATCAAGAACAGATTCCACAATAAGCCTTCCAATGGCTTGAGATTTAATCACATACAGTCCAGGTTTACCGGATATCGAAACAACTTTAGTTAAATCCATAGTTCAATTTTTTTCAAAAACGGCTGCAAAAATAGGGAAAAGATTGGAATTGGCAATTTTTTTCTTCTACTTCACCTTCTTCCAAATCCTATCCACAAGTTTTTTGGGCAACAAGGCAATCAGCGGGGGCAAGTAGATATTCATCAAACCTGGCTTCACGACCCGTTTCTTGCGAATCATGCCTTTCAATGCCTTCCGCACAAGCCATTGGGGTGTTCCAATCAGTCCAACTTTCACGCCAAGCTTCAACAGCCGAGGTTTAAGCTTGTACAATGGCGTGGCTATGGCTGCTGGACAAACCGTGGTAACGCCCACACCATACGGACGCATCTCGAAATAGAGCGACTTGCCGAAGCTCTTCAGATAAGCCTTTGTGGCAGAATAGAGGGTGATGCCTGGACAAGGCAACTGGGCCGCCATCGACGACATATTAATAATGTGTCCGACCCCACGCTTTTTCATCTCCTCACCGAAAAGAACGCATAACCTTGTGGGTGTCAAGATATGCAAGCGCATCATTGTCAATGCTTTGACCTCATTCTCATTGGTCAGTTCCTCAAAGAAAAACATACCCGCGTTGTTGATGAGGATATCGATGGTAAGGTTTTCGGCTTGACAAAAAGATAGCAAATCCTCTGCCGCAGTATCGGTCGCCAGATTTTGGTAATGCGATATGACTTGAATGGCTCTACCTTGCCTCAATTCCTCAGCGGCTTGTTGCAATTCCACTTCCTGATTACTGACCAAAAGCAGGTTGCATCCAATTTCGGCCAGCTGACGGGCATATTCCAAGCCCATACCCGAGCTGCCACCCGTAACCAAAGCCCAAGGCTGTCGCCCATTCGCTTCCTCAAACCGATTGAACCATTTTTTGCTGTTCATAGTGTTCTTTCCGCTTCATCAACCTCTTTCTGCAACTTCGAGGGCAGATTTTCCACACAATGATGACATTTCATCTCCAAAGTGTACATGCGCCCGATGCAATAGTTGGAATGCTTGCACTCGCTGCGCGTCACCTCACCGCGTTGGAGCTTGTTGATGAAATCGGTGTCGTTGACCAAGGCACGTGCCATTTGCAAGGCCACGAAACCAGAGTCAAGCACTTCCTCCATCTTTTCTTTCGAGACCATACCGCCCACATAGATGAGGGGCATTTTCAGATTGGCGCGAAAAACCTTGGCATCCTCCAAAAAATAGCCCTCGCTAAAAGGCACCGTGGGAATCATCAGACGACCTGCAAAAGCCAGTCCAGCCTTGAGCCACCAGAACTTCTTCATGTCCATGTAATAGCGTAAGGTCTTGAGCGGCATCGCGCCACGCATCACCTCCATCGGGGCCTTGCTGACAAAACCTGCCGTGAGCACAAGTGCATGAACGCCAAGGCGTTCCAACTCCTGCGCCACTTTTATGCACTCCTCCTGCTGCATGCCACGCCTAAAGCCGTCATGCATGTTCACCTTAACCACCACGGCCATGTCGTTGCCAGCAGCACGCATCACTTCTTCGATGACGAGGCACATAAAACGCATCCTATTCTCCAAAGAGCCACCAAATTCATCATGACGGCGATTAGTATAAGGTGACAAGAACTGACTGATGAGGTAACCATGACCCGCATGGATCTCCACGCAGTCGAAGCCTGCCTTGCGTGCCAAATTGACGGCTTTGCCAAAATCACTCACTAAGCCATAAATCTCTTCTTTCTTCAACTTCCTATGGAACGTGGGCGAATACAAATTAAAACCTCCTGACGCACCCACAGGCTTGCAGCCGCAAGTAGAGCGATGCGTCATGTTGCCGCAGTGTCCCAACTGGATGGAAGCTTTAGCACCGTAGGAATGGACAGAATCAGTGAGACGCTTCAATTCGGGGACGATTTCCTCTCGCATCCACAGCTGGCCGTCGAACGAAAGCCCCGACTGGTTGACGGCTGCATAGGCCACCGTTGTCATGCCGACGCCACCACGGGCTACAGCTGTATGATAGTTGAACAAATCATCGGAGGGACGGTTGCCGTAGGCCATATTCTCGAAGGCAGCAGATCGTATCACCCTGTTACGCAGTGTGATGGGACCTATCTGACACGGTGTGAAAATCTTGGAATCCATAAACAAGTTGTTTTACCAGATGAAGGGAATAAAACGCTTCGTTTTTTTCGTATCAAGTTCGTTAACAAACTCTACCTTATAAGCGTCATAAATCCTATGAGCCCGAGGGGCAAGATTGGCGAATGTCCACCAAGCGAACACCGCCCCTGCCCATGACCATGTCAGAATAGCGAAACCTACCCATTCCACGAACTCGCCGAAATAATTGGCCGAAGTCACATAACGGAACAGGCCTCCCTTGGGCAGATAGTGGTTCGTGTCGCCTTCCTTGCGCAGATTTCGTACAATGTCGTCGGACTGGATGTTGATATACATGCCTATGAGAAAAACCAAAAAACCACCGATAAATCTGGGGTCGGTCAACCAATCGCGACCATAATAATCATCTGGTGAAACATAGAAAATCCATCCTCCTTGCATCAAAGCATTCAAGACGTTGAAAACCACACCCATCAAAATGATAGACAGTGGCATCACGCTCTTTCCTCGCAAACGGAAGGGAAAAACAAACGAACGCTGGAAATAATGCAACTCGAAAAGGAAAAGGAAGGCCAACCTCACCAAGTCACCACGACGGTCGGATAAAAGCCACAGCAACAGCATGGCGATAAACACCGGCGACTCCATCAGCACCCAGCCGAGCTTGTTGTTGACCGACGGCCCCCATTTCGGGTTGTAAAACTTACCATAACCCGCATCCACAAAAAAGAGGCTCACATACACCACCAAGGCGATACTCGCCATAATAATCAGGAATAGATTAAAAGAATGAATCGACATTATTTTAGGAAAAGAAATTTCAAAAATAGGGAAAACCATCGTAAGTGGATGAATTTTTCACCAAACAATCGAAAAAAAGCACTATTTTTGCACATTAAACATCAAAACCTTATTAAAATGAATGGATATTGGTTTCTCATCATCGTCATCGGCCTTGTCGGGCTGTTGGTACAATGGCGTCTGAAAAGCGTGTTTGCCAAATACTCAAAGGTGATGTCGCCTGGAGGGCTTACTGGCGCACAAATCGCACAAAAGATGCTGAATGACAACGGCATTTATGACGTCTCTGTGACCTGCGTCAAAGGGCAGCTCACGGACCATTATAACCCTAGCAAGAAGACCGTCAACCTCAGCGAAGATGTGTACCGCATGAACAGTGTGTCGGCCGCTGCCGTAGCCGCTCACGAATGCGGCCATGCCGTGCAGCACAAAGTGGGTTATGCCCCCTTGCGCTTGCGTTCCGCCTTGGTGCCAGTCGTCAACATCTCATCCCAATTGTCGATGATTGTCATCATCATCGGACTTTTGATCATCAACATTTTTCCTCCCCTGTTTTGGGTCGGAATCGCCATGTTTGCCTTGGTGTTCCTCTTTAGTGTGATCACTTTGCCGGTCGAGTTCAACGCATCACGCCGTGCCTTGGCATGGCTGCAATCGTCCAATGCGCTCGGCGAAACCGAGTTGGCGCAAGCCAAGGAAGCCCTCAGATGGGCAGCAAGCACTTACGTCGTGGCCGCCTTGTCGTCATTGGCTTCGCTCCTATATTACATAGGTTTGGGAAATAGCAGAAGATAACTTTTGACAAACAAACAATAAAAAAAACTCCGAACACCATTCGGAGTTTTTTTGTTTGCACACATTCCAAGTTATTTCTATTCAACCGCTTGACTATAAGCTTCTTTCACTTGCTTGGCAATATCAGCATTACCGTTGGCATCGATGGCACGCATAAACTGGAGTCGGGCATTGTCGAATCGCATTTGATCTGCTGGCTTTAGGGAACGACGATTCTCCACATAGTCTTTAGTCATAGCAACAAACTGTTCTACAGCGACTTGCCAATCCTCTGCAGAATAATGCTTCGAGTATTTTTCGGTCTGTTTCACGAATTTCTCGACATGATCGACAAATTGATTTGGATTTTCAACTTTTTCATACATGGCCGGTCCCCTCTGGCAACCAGCAAAGGCAAACATGATAATCAATAAAAGAGGTAATACTTTTTTCATCTTTCTAAAATTTTGGCGCAAAAATAATACATTATTGTAATTGCGAACGAAAAAAAATCCGTATTTTAGCCGTCCATTTTGCTGTGGAGCTGTTGGCAGTTGAACTGTTTGCTTGATAAGCAGGTAACTGCAAGCCTTCACGACAACCAATGAAACAACATTAAACAATTCAACAATAAACAATCAACATCAATGAGCACTATCAAAGATTTGGAACCGAATGGCGTGTGGAGAAACTTCTACAGTCTCACCCAAATTCCGCGCCCTTCGAAGAAAGAAGCAAAAGTAATCGCTTTCATGAAACAATGGGGCGAAGAACACGGTCTGGAAACCATTATTGAAGACTGCGGCAACGTCATCATGCGCAAGCCTGCCACGCCTGGCATGGAGAACCGCAAAGGTGTCATCCTGCAAGCCCACTTGGACATGGTTCCGCAAAAGAATGCCGATAAGGTACATGATTTCGAAAACGATCCGATTGAAACCCATATCGAAGACGGTTGGGTGAAGGCCAATGGCACCACCCTCGGCGCCGACGATGGTTTGGGAGCTGCCGCTGCCATGGCAGTCCTCGAAGCCACCGATCTGCAACATGGTCCCATCGAAGCCCTCTTCACTATCGATGAAGAGACAGGCATGACGGGTGCCAACAAACTGCAACCTGGTTTGCTTCAAGGCGACATCCTGATGAACATGGACTCGGAGACCGAAGGCGAACTCTATGTGGGTTGCGCTGGTGGTGTCGACAACATCGGTACTTGGACGCCTACCTTTGAGGCCGTTCCTGCTGGCATGAAAGCCTTCCGTATCTTCGTGAAGGGACTGAAAGGCGGCCACTCGGGCATGGACATCAACTTGGGTCGTGCCAACGCCAACAAGGTGCTTAACACCATGCTGCTGATGGCAGCCGAGAAATATGGTCTGCGTCTTGCCTGCATCGATGGTGGTAGCTTGCGCAATGCCATCCCAAGAGAAGCCGAAGCCATCGTGGTCGTCCCTGCCGACAAGGAAGAAGAGTTCAAGCTGTACGCCGCTGAATATGAAGGCATCTGCAAGGAAGAATTCACTGAAGTCGAACCCGAGCTGGCCATCCTCTGCGAAGCTACAGAGATGCCCAAGCAGGTTATTGACGTGAAGACGCAAGACAACATGTTCTGCGCCATTGCCCGCTATCCCAACGGCGTCATCGCCATGTCGGAAGACTTTGAAGGGACCACTGAGACTTCGAGCAACCTGGCTACATGGAAGATGGAAAACGGCAAGATCGAATGCGTCTCACTGACCCGTAGCCTTGTCGATGCAGCCAAGGACAAGCTGGCCGAGGAGATCCGCAAGAACCTCACGGACAATGGTGCCGAGGCCTACTCCAACGGCGACTATCCCGGCTGGAAGCCTAACATCAACTCGACCATCCTCAACCTGATGAAGAAGGTCTATTTAGAGAAGTTCGGCAAAGAGCCTAAGGTGATGGTCATCCACGCCGGTTTGGAATGCGGCATCCTCGGATCGAAGTATCCGCACTGGGATATGGTCTCATTCGGTCCCACCTTGGTGCACCCGCATTCACCCGACGAAGCCCTGCTCATCGAGAGCGTGCAGCCTTTCTGGGACTTCCTCGTTGAAACACTGAGGAACATCCCCGAAAAAGAGGTCGTCGCTTAAGCGATTCATTATCATGGATTTGAAAAAGGCAAAAACGGTTTCGTTTTTGCCTTTTTCTTTTTTTTCAAAAAAAATGTTGGAGCAAAGGAAATTCTTTGTACTTTTGCAGCCCGATTCAAAGGGATTCTAGCGAATAGTAACAATAAATAAGATAGAGAGATGAAGCGCACTTATCAACCTTCGAACAGAAAACGTAGAAATAAACACGGTTTCAGAGAGAGAATGTCAACGGCTAACGGCCGTAAGGTTTTGGCCCGCCGCAGAGCCAAAGGCAGAAAAAAACTTACAGTTTCTGACGAATATTAATTTTCGGAAGCCGTTATATTTCTCATTTAAGGTAACGAAGGCGAACCCATTAGGGATTCGCCTTTTGTTGTTTTTCATTGTCGCAAACTGCATCTTGCAGTTTGTTTATATAATTACCTTTTTCGAATTGCGAGACGCAATTCATGACAATGAGCAACGATAAATGATTTCCTCTCCCCTACGCGCCAAATGCATCCGCTCGCGCTGCTCTTCGGAAATCTCATAGTAAATCCTGTCCTCCGTCACCTTGAAGCCCGCCTTGCGCAGCACCTCGGCATAGTCGCGACCGAATTGGCGCACATGGTCGTATTGTCCGTATAAGCGCTGTCGTTCCTTCGGGTCGGTGACACTCGGGTCTTCAAAGGTGTCCACATCGGGATTGATGGGAACCAACAGAATCGCCCAACCATTAGGTTTCAGGATACGCTGGATTTCAGAGAAAGCCTTATTGGCATCGCTGACATGTTCAAGGACATGATTGCAGATGACCACATCGTAGGTGTCGCTCGGTTGGTCGATGGCGGTAACATCGAGATGCAAGTCGGCAATGGGAGAATCTAAGTCAGCGGTGGTGTAGTCAAGGTTTTTCAAGGCGCGGAAACGCTTCAAGAAAGGCTGTTCAGGCGCAAAATGCAACACCTTGAGAGAAGCCGTGAAGAAATCCGTCTTCTCTTTCAGATAGAGCCACAACAAACGATGGCGTTCCAACGAAAGGCAATTGGGACACAACCTGTTATCCATCGCCTTGCCGTAACCGTAAGGCAAAAACTTACGAAAATGCTTGCCGCACACAGGGCATTCCACCTTGTTGCCCCAATAGAACGGGCGGATTAGGATACTGAACACATAGCTCAACCTGATAAGCCATTGGCGGGGAAATATCTTGGTAAAAAGAGAAATCAACTTCTTCATAATCATTTGTCAGATTTGGTGTTACATGCATTATGAACCGACATAATGGTTTCGATCATGCGAGTCCATGAGTACTTTTTCTTCTCTTCCACAATATGAACCTCAAATTCAGGCATGCGATGGTTGGAGAAGAAATCATTGAGAGCATCCGCGATGCTAAGAGGATTGGGATTCACTGCATAACCCACGATCCCGTTGGGGACAATCTCCTCAAGACCTCCCACATTGGTCACCAACATAGGTTTCTCGAAATGGTAAGCGACCTGAGTGACACCACTTTGAGTAGCCGATTTGTACGGTTGCACCACAATATCGCAGGCGTTGAAATAATCCTTCACTTGCTCATCGGGGACGAACTGGTTGACGATAATGACTTTATCCTGCAAGCCAAGCGATTTCATTTTTTCCAAATAAGGCAATTCGTCATCATAAAATTCACCTGCAACAATCAACTTTAAAGGATAGGCCCTCAAACGCTCGTCGGCAAAAGCCTCCAGAAGCCAGTCAAGGCCCTTATAGGCGCGCACCAAACCGAAAAACAGCATATACCGAAAACCTTGGTCAAGACCGAGATGCTCCAATGCGGTCTTGCGAGGTTCCTTCGCTCCATAATGGTCATAAATAGGATGCGGCGCCCATGCCTTAGGTTTCAAGTGTTTGTCAAGCTTTGCCACCTCTTCCATCACCGACTTTGAAAGCGCGACAAAGCCATCCATTGACTTTACAAAATAAGGTGTCAGCCATCTGTCAATCAGCGAACCTTCATGTGGCATCATATTGTGTATCAATGCAATGCATTTTGCATTTTTGATTTGTCGAGCGATACAACCATAACAAGGTGCGAAAAATGACATCCAATAGGCAAACACCACCATGTCGTAATGACCACGATTGACCATTCGTCCGACTTTCTTCCAATTGAATGGATTGATCGAGCTCACGCATCTTTCGATGTGAAGATCCTCTGGGGCTGGGTCGATAGTATATTGCGTCTTTCCAGGAAAAAGGAAGTTAGGATACTGGAGGGTGAAGGTAATGATGGAAACATCATGGCCTTCAGCCTGAAACTGATGTACCAATCGCTCATTGAAAGCGGCGATACCGCCACGATAAGGATAGGCTGTTCCCAAAATAACTATCTTACTCATAATGGTTTACAAACAGACTGGCAAAAAGACATAATGGCAAATCACTATTGCCAATTCGGGGCAAAGTTATTAAAAAAAAGGCTGACCCGACACTTAAATTGTCGTTTTCGAGGGAAAGAACCGATTTTATTCGTAATTTCGCAGCACCTTAATTAAAAGAAAATGGGGGATTTTTGGAAAATACTGCTCATCACCATCTTGATTTTCTATGTATTTAACATGATTATCAAATTGGTTTTCAGGAGAAAGGTAAAGAAACTCCAGCAACAGATGGAGCAATATACTCAGGACGAAACCGAGTCAAGAACTGATGAGTTCAAGACTCCCCATGTCGACCCAAATATAGGTGAATACACTGATTTTGAAGAAATTGAATAGAAAAACAACAAAATAATGAAGAATAACTTTTTCCAAAAAAACAAGAAAATTCTAGGCATCGCGGCAGCCATCATTGCTTTTGCGATCATCACTTTGGCTTATTTCTCACCCATCTTTGAAGGAAAGCGACTTCAACAGCATGACATCGGCATGTATAAGGGTATGTCGAAAGAGATTGCCGACTACCGTGAAAGCACTGGCGAAACCACCCTTTGGACCAACTCAATGTTTGGCGGCATGCCTGCATGGAACATCTCGGCTCGACAGAATTCAAACCTCTTTAACGAAATCCATCCCATACTGTCATTGGGTTTGCCGAGTCCGATTGGGTCGGTATTCATTGCGATGTTAGGTTTCTTCCTCCTCATGCTGGTGCTCGACTGTAGTGCATGGCTGAGTTTTGTGGGAGCGCTAGCCTACGGCTTTACATCCTATCTTTTCATCATCATCGGAGCAGGACACAACACGAAAGCCTTTGCCATGGCCTACATGGCTCCAGTCATCGCTGGCGTGCTCTTGGCCTACAAAGGGAAATACCTTTGGGGAGCACTCCTCACTGCATTCGCACTTGCTCTTGAAGTGAAGGCTAATCACCTCCAAATCACCTATTATCTATTACTGATACTTATCATCATCATCGTTGCCGAATTCATCGGCGACATAAAGGCAAAGAAGATAGGTCATTTCTTCAAAGCATCGGCTGTACTATTGGTGGCTGCCATCTTCGGCATCTTGACCAACTTCACCATCCTGTATGCCAACTACGACTATGGTAAGGAAACCACCCGTGGCAACCCTGTTTTGGCGAGTGATGAAAGCAACCAGACTAAGGGACTCGACCGCGACTACATCACCCAATGGAGCTATGGCAAGGGCGAGACATGGAGTCTGCTGATACCCAATGTCAAAGGTGGCGCTTCTGCTTACATAGGCAACCAGAATACAGCTTTGGAAAAAGCCGATAGTCGTTTCCGATCCAACATTGCCCAAAGCAACGCCTATTGGGGCGACCAACCTGGAACAAGCGGTCCCGTATATGTAGGTGCCATCGTTGTGTTCCTTTTTGTACTTGGAGCCTTGACCGTGAAAGGCAAGCTCAAATGGGCCTTGCTCATTGCCACAATACTCTCCATCTTGCTCAGCTGGGGGAAGAACTTCATGGGCTTCACCGATTTCTTCATTGACCATGTCCCCGGCTATAACAAGTTCCGAGCCGTATCCATGACATTAGTCATCGCGGAGGTTTGCATGCCACTACTGGGATTCCTTGGCCTAGCTGAAATTGCCAAAGGCCCAGAAACCTTCAAGAAGAATCTGCCCAAGTTTTTCATCGCCTTGGGTATCACGGCTGGATTCTGCCTCCTCTTCTACCTCATGCCCAAGACCTTCTTCAATTTCCTCAGCCAAGGCGAAGCAAAACAATTTGCGCAACTGAGTTCGGGTAAGGAAGGTGCCATCTATACTCAGTTTGCCTCACAGCTCGAAAACGTCAGAGTGGCTATCTTCCGCAAGGATGCCATCCGCAGCTTTGTCTTCATCATCTTGGCAGCTGTACTTCTCTTTATTTATGGCAAGGGAAAGTTGAAAGCTCTTCCCGCCATGGCTATCCTTGCTGCCTTGGTGATTGTTGACATGTATCCTATCGACAGACGTTACCTCAACAACGACAATTTTGTTGACAAGGCTAAGTCTGACAAGCCTTTTGTGGCCTCAGCTGCCGACAAATACATCCTAGACGACAAGAGCCTTGACTTTAGGGTGGCGGACATCACCAAAGACATGTTCAACGATGCCAGCACCTCTTATTTCCACAAGTCGATTGGTGGCTATTCGGGAGCCAAACTCCGCCGTTATCAAGATGTCATCAGCAAGTATCTCAGCACAGAGCTCAACCAACTCAGATCTGCAAAGACTGCACAAGACATGATGCTGCTCCTAGAACAACAAGAAGTGCTTAACATGTTGAACACCAAATACATCATCTTCAACCCTCAGAGCCAGCCGTTCGAAAACCCGTTCGCATACGGTAACGCTTGGATGGTGAGCAATGTTCAACTGGCCAGCACAGCCAACGAAGAATTCGACGCCTTGGCCACAACCGACATGCATCGCACTGCCATCATCAACAAAGAGTTCGAACAACAGGTGTCAGGTTATAAACCCAATGCGGAAGAAGGCAACATCACTTTGACCGACTACCAACCCAATCAACTGACTTACAATTTCTCAGCAAACGAGAACAAGTTAGTGGTTTTCTCAGAGATATGGACCAGCAAAGGCTGGACCATGCATATTGACGGCCAAGAACACCCTATCCTCCGTGCCAACTACCTGCTGCGCGCCGCCATGATTCCTGCTGGACAGCACGAAATCGTGATGCGCTACGAGCCGAAGATCTGGAAAGTGGGCGGAATGATTTCACTGGTGAGTTCGTTGGCCATTTTACTTGCTGCTGTGGGTGCCATCATCTTTTCGCTGAAGAAGCAAAAAGTTTCGACAAAAGAATGATTCATGCTCTCCATCATCGTCTGCACATATAACCGCGACAAATACCTTTATGGTGCACTTCGATGCATCGCCGAAAACGGTTTCCCGGCAGAAGCATACGAAATCATTTTGGTCAACAACATGTCGACCGACAACACTGAAAGCGAATGCCAAAAGTTTGGGAAAGACTATCCCGATGTGAATTTTCGTTATTTTGTCGAGACCAACCAAGGTCTTTCGTATGCACGAAATCGAGGCATCAAAGAAAGCCGGGGAGAGACCTTGCTCTTTTTGGATGACGACTCCTACATACAACAAGATTACCTGAAAAACCTACAGCGACAACTAAACGATCATCCTGAAGCGGACGCTTTTGGAGGCAAGATCGATCCCATATTCGAGTCGGGGGAAGCGCCGAAATGGCTTTCCAAATGGAACTATTCATGGGTGTCGGCCATCGACATGTGCGACGAGGTTTGCCAATTTGAGGGCAAAGCATTCCCCATTGGTGCCAATATGGGTATCAGGAAAGCGACGATAGAGAAAACAGGTGTTTTCAACACGCAATTGGGGCGCAGCAAAAAGAACCTGATGGGCGGCGAGGAGAAAGACCTTTTTGAGCGCATCCGTCAGCAAGGTGGAAACATCTACTACTTCCCCGATGTGGTAGTGCAGCATGTAATTCCGCCCTCAAGGACCACCCTAGACTATGTGAAACGCTTAGGTGAAGGCGTGGGAAGCAGTGAGAGAATCAGGACATTGGGCGTATCGAAAGGGAAATATTTGAAACGACTGTTTTCAGAACTAGTAAAATGGGGCGGGACTATTATTCTTTGGATGATTTCCGTTTTTCAAGGGAAACCCCAAATTGGCCGTGCTCTGATATTGTTCAGACACCATGTGAGCAAGGGCCTGCTCGGCCATATCAAGGAATAAAATCCCGAAAATACCCTGCCACTCTCTCCGAAGACTGACTCACATTACCAGCCCAAGTTTTACTGACAAGATTTTCCTTTTGTTGCTCGTCTATCTCCAGTTGGTTTTCCTTGAAAGTTCCCAACAATCCCTCAAAATCAAAGGCCCTCTTCCCTATGGTTATTTCATCAAATGGCCATATAAAACTCCTTTCTCCCGTGAATTTATGATAATCAAACAGATACAAAACCACACTTTTTTTCTCCATCAATAGATAATCATTGAGCACTGATGAATAATCAGTTATCAGCACATCAGTATATGGCAATATCGGGTAAAAATCGGTCTTTGCCGTAAGTATTCTAACATTGGTAAAACTCGAACCATCAACTTCCGTGATTGTGGTATTGGCATGAGGTTTAAAAATCATAAGTGCGCGGCATTCTCTCATTACCTTATCAATGGCTTTCAGATCAAAGTCTTTTCCTAAAAAATCATAATTCGAGTCTCGCCATGTCGGGAGATAGATATATATGCGATTATAAATTCCAGACTTCAATTCGGCAAGCAGTTGTTGGGTCGTCTCAGGTTCATACCGTTTCACAAAAGCCAAGCGTCTGTCTTCAGGCCAAGTCAAGACATCATTGCGGGGATTACCCAGCTCCAGGCATTGGCTGACATCGATACGAAAAGCACGTGAAAACATCTCCGAATACATAGGAGAAGCTGAGAGCATATAATCAGGCCGTTTGAAAGACTCAGGGTGAAAGAATCGTTCCTTTAGGATTTTCTTCACATAACGGTCAGCTAACGGACCCGAATCAATGTCAAACTCTATCTTTTTCATGGGCAAACCATGCCAAAGGTTGACAAGTGTGGCATTTCCGGATAGGCAAAACATGATGTCGGATGAGTAGGCATTGAAGAACCAAAACTTTGAGGTCAAGGCAAACCAAGCGCCTTTAAGGCTGAAAATCCAGTAAGCTTTCAGTCCCTTGCTTCTTACTTCCTTCACCGTCATTTTGTTAGTGCTCAACCATACGGCATCAATCTCAGGCATTTGATCCGACACATGGATGAAAAGATACTTGGCATTGCCATCGAACCCACCGCGAAAACTTCCATAAGCCCATTTTTTCCTATTTCTTGGAAACAGAAACGAGAACGGGTAAATGCAATAGCAAACCAAATAGGCTAGGAATTTCATCGGATCATTGTTTATCAACGAACAGGTTCAAGAACAACTCGGCGCACCACAGCTGCCATTTTTGGTTTCCCGTCAGTTGGCTCATCGGAATATCATGTCGGAATTCGTTTCGTTTGGGGCCTTCCCAGTCCTTGAAAATCATGTCGACAGGACGAGGCATAGGTATTTTTGTGGGAACCTCACGCTCTGGATATTTCATTCGGTAGAGATCCCTAACGAGATATTTTGACTCGCCGCACCTAATCCGCTGTAAGTCTTTTGGTTCAGCCATTACCAAGTTCTCGTATGGATCAAAATATGGCAAACCTGATGCCTTAAAAGCATTATAATAGGAACTATAGCTTTCGTTCGTGCACAAATCATCCATAAATCCGAGGAAGTCTATCCCGTCCATCCCCATTCGATACTTTTCGAAAGGTTCGTAAACATCTACAGGATGCGTGAGAACCAATTCAGGATCCAATGATATATACCGTTGAACAAACTCATCAAATTTCCAATCTTTACTCAGCAACTTGTCCATCCCCCCAAAGACATAATCCGCACCATCCCCGATAATCATAAGCTGTACGCCATCAGCCTGTGCTTGTTTGGCAGCTTTGTAAATTTGCGGTTCGATAGAGTGAACCGGACCACATTTTTCTCTCATAACGATAGGAGTAAACTCCTTGTAGTCCTCAAAAGTGATGTCTACCAACACTTGTTTGAGTCCGTATTTCTCAGCATACTCTTTTGACCTTTCAATATCTGCATCAAAGATTTTGGTTTCTTTCGAAACAAAGGTATAGGCAATACTTCCTGGTTTCATATAGGATGCCAACACGGCACTATCCATGCCCCCTGACAAAAGGATGCCCATTTTTTCGTACATTCCATTCAGTCTGTCGAAATCGCGCTGAATCTTTTCGTCAATCTCGCGGGCAGTTCTCACTGCAACTTTCTTGTCATCGGGAATGGGAGGAAAATTCTCATGGCACATTCCTTCAACATAGTCAACACCATCCTTGAAGGTGTACCTATAAGCCATATAGGAACTCAAACAAAAATCTATGTCTGTCATATCATCTATATATGATTATTTCAAATCGCGCAAGTCGTGTTTGCGAACAGCATCCAATGCCTCATTAATCTTTGTCGAAGAAATGCCCTTCGTATACGGGAAATATACAATCTTGATGCCTTCCTTGGCAAATTCCTTCTCGTAATTCTGCCATTTTTCGGTGCCATACCAGTCGTCGCCTACAAACAAAAACTTCGCCCCAAGCTTTTTGCAAGCGGTAAGTTTGTCCATATCATATTGGGGCACAGCCGCGTCCACATATTTGCAAGACCTGACTATCTCAATCCTGTCTTCGAAAGGAATCATCGCCTTCTTGCCCTTATAAGCGACCAGTTCATCAACCGTTACACCTACTACCAAATAATCGCACATCCCTTTGGCATTCTTCAACAGATTCAGATGACCGATATGAAAAAGGTCATACACTCCCGTAGTATATCCAATAACCAATTGGCCTTGATCATGCCGTTCTCCGGTTTGTTTCGTAGTATTATCCATATTATCTCTTATTTAATGAGTTCTACATTGTGGACATTCTTCATGATTTCCTCTTCGTCAGGAACTTGTCTCCAATTCCCATAGATATTTGTCAGGAATGCGTCCCCATCGTGAGGCACAGGCAATTTCACCATTTCAAAAACGACCTCACTTATAGGGAACACCTCCGATTCCCACATATAATGCTTGGCAAACCCCTGTCCAATCCCATAATGCAATTCACCTTTTCTCCTAAAGACATTCAGCGGCCATGTCAATGGAGTCAAACAGTGATAAACGCCCCATTGGACCTTTGTCACAAGCTTCCTAAGCTTTTCATTCTTAATGAGATAAGTATAATGAAGCAATGCAACCCTTAACTTCCCACAGACAAAAGAGCGGATGTAACTGTTCTTATCCACACAAAAAATATCGACCCCTACTCCCTTATATTTGTATAGTTTTCCTCTCTTTGGAAAAGCCCCCAACAAATTGCCTTCTTTTTCGCGGAATTTCGGGAATCCGTTGATATAATTGAAGTCAGAATGACGGTCTTGGAGGACATATTGGTGGCAATCCGACTTGTGCAGAATGTCGACCAACTTCCGGTAATCCTCCTTCGGAAGCGCTATATCCATATCATCGTCCCAAGGGATGAAACCATGATGTCTAATGGCTCCCAATGCGCTACCACCCGTAAGGAAATAGGTCAGATGGTTGTCCTTGCAAACTTTATCCAAGAACAAAACCTCCTCCAACATTTTCATTTGAAGGTTTCTCAAATCTGAGCCTTCAGGGGCATATTTCCGTTTCAATCCTTCAGTATCAATCATACCAGGCTTTTTCAAGTGCAAAAATAGTTAAATTAATCGTCCCAACACAAATTTTTCCTAATTTTGCGCTCCAATTCAAAACGGTTCCAAAATCATATGAAGGAAGCTTTAGTCATCGGAGGAAGCAATGGCATCGGCTTAGCCATCACTTTGGAGTTGCAGAAGCAAGGGTATCTCGTCCATGTTGTCGACAAAACCCAGAACGACCTGTTTGACAGCTCAAACGACATCCATTTCGAGCTGGTCAACTTATTGTCCACGGATTTTTCTTTTTTAGAGCATTACAAAAGCATCGACACCCTTGTCATCACTGCTGGATTTGGCCGCATTGCGCCTTTCGAGGACATTTTGGAGCAAGAGATCCAGAACAGTTTCCAGGTCAATAGCATTGCTGTCTTAAAAGTGTTGCATTTCTTCTTCCCCAAAATGAAGGAAAGGGTACTGTTCCATTGCGCCGTGATGGGAAGCATCGCAGGACTCATCAGTTCTCCCCTATTTGCTACATACGGAGCTACGAAAGCCGCCCTATGCAATGGCATCGAGAGTTTGAACATCGAGCTTGAAATGGCTGGCACGGAAAACCGCATATTGAATGTTTCTCCAGGTTCCATCAAAGGCACAAAGTTCAACGGAGGCGACAACGACTTGAACAAAACAGTAGCGTTGGCACAAGCCATCCTCAAAAAGATGGATGAAAGACAAACGCTTTTTATTCCTGAATATGAAGAAGTGTTTCGTGGTGTAATTGAGCGTTATCGTCAAGACCCTCGCCAATTTGGCTTGCAAAGTTACCAATACAAAATGGAAAGCGGACGCGTCAGCAACAAGCCACAGTTGAAAATCGGCTATTTGAGTGGCACCTTCGACTTGTTTCACATCGGACATCTAAACCTATTACGCCGCGCCAAGCAATACTGTGACTATCTCGTTGTGGGCGTGCATAAGGATGCCTCCCATAAAGGCAAATCGACATTCATTTCCTTCGAGGAACGATGTGAAATCGTCAGAAACATCAAGTATGTCGACCAGGTTATTCCGTCAGAAAGAGAAGACTGTGATGTTTACCTCAAAGGCATCGTAAAATACGATTATCTTTTTGTTGGTTCAGACTATAAGGGAACAGAACGTTTCAATAGATACGAACAAATCTTTGCCGACAAAGGCGTGAAAATCATCTATTTTCCCTATACCCAATGCACTAGTAGCTCTCAACTCAGAAATGCACTGTCAGCTATCAATAATCCTACCGCAAGCAATAACGCTTAATCCATAAGGACATCGTATCCCTCTATTGCACCTATATTTCTATTGTATTTGTAAACAAATTTGCGGATTTGAATTAAATTTGTAATTTTGCCACAAATACAAATAATAAAGTGCATGAAAAAGACCTCTTTGCTTATCGCCATTCTAATATCCTCGTTTATTGGCTTCGGGCAATCCTTACCTGACAATATCATAGAGAACGAATGCAACGCGCCCTTGCCGGGGAGCACATGGAACGTACACTTACTTTATTCAACGCCAGGAAACCCTATAGCCTCCTATGCTCCTGTCGTGGCAGGCGACATCGACGACAACGGCGTCGTTGACATCGTGATAGCCCATTACAAAGGCAACAACTATCGCACCAATATACTAGATGTATATAGCGGACTTAACCTCTCTTTGCAATACCAATTTAGCATACAGGACTCCATCTATGTCTCTAACGGTCCCTATGCCATAGGCAAATATCCCAAACCTGACGGCACGCAACAAGGCGCCATCTTTGTCCACGGTTACGACAGAAAAATACGCTCCTACGCCATCAATGGCACCTTGCTGAACATTTCCGACCGTGCCACAGCTTGTGATGGCATGGTTTCCTTGGCTGACTTCAACGGTGACGGCTATCCAGAAGTATATGCCGGTAGCGACATTTTCGACGCTGCAACGTTGAAATGGCTTTGTTCCGGCCCTGCTGATAACAATATGGGGCTCAGCTTCAGGGGTGCTGCAGTAGGTGTTGTCAACCACCACCGTTGCTATTTCGCAATGTCGTTGGCCAACAATGTACTCGGCGACGAGAAACAGGAACTGATATGCGGCAATACGATCTACAATGTCAACATCGAAAGTCGTACAGAGCCAAGCCTGAATTCCATCACTGTCAACAAGACCATTACCCCGCCGAGCGGATACTCACAAGACGGTCATGCCAGCCTCGCTGACTTCGACCTTGACGGCGAATGCGAAGTGCTTGTTGTTCGTGACAATACCGACGACCATACTTGGGGCACATGCTACTTTTATGCCTACAAACCTTCAAGTGGGCAAATCCTCTTCCAAAATTCCATCCAATGCCTATGTGCAGGTTATCCTCTTATCGGTAACGTCGACAATGACCCACATCCTGAAATAGTGTTTCTTGAAAAACTAAGTTACGCCCCAATGTACATCTTTTGCTGGCGCTACACCCCCCAAGAGGGACTCACTACCGTATGGCAAAAAACGCACGACGACACCTCCGGACAAACGGGCATCACACTGTTCGACTTCAACCAAGACAACATCATGGAGCTTGTCTATCGCGACAGCGAAAACCTTCGCATCATCAACGGCAGCGGTAAGAGCCACATCACTGGCAACGACACCATTTGTCCTTACAATCTTTTCGCTCGTAGGATGGCCGCCGGAACGGGTGTCGAATACCCAATTGTGGCCGATGTAAACGGTGACGGCTCGGCCGAAATCATAGCTACGGGCTTACTCGACCAGTATTCCTCCAACCTTCCCGGCCAAGGTGGCGTTCATGTTTTCGGCAACCCAGGAGGCTGGTCGCCCGCACGCCCCGTATGGAACCAATACATGTACCACGTGACTAATGTGAACGAAGACCTCACCATCCCCACTTTCTGCTTTGACAAGGCGACGACATTTACAGGTTCTGACGGTGCCACACACCGCCCCTACAACAACTTCCTGCAACAGGCGTGCTACATCACGCCCCAAGGCGAGCCTTACAACCCAAGTGGTTATGTAGTAGCGAATCATTTCGGCGATGGCTGCGGATCTTATACCTTTCAGGACTCTACCTATACCGAGAACGGTATCTATGAATACTACATCGAGAATCCTTTAGGATGCGACACGCTGATGTTGGTTCAAGTAGAGCTGGGCGACACCATCCGCGTTGACCAATCCGAAACCGTTTGCACCTCTTACTCTTGGAATGGTACCACTTATGATATGACAGGCGATTACGAACAGTATTTTAAGACTGAATCGGGCTGCGACAGCATCGTCACCCTGCATCTGACTATCGATAATCAAGTTTACACCAACATTGCCGTCAGCACCTGCGACAGCTATACTTGGAACGGAACAACCTACAATGAAAGCGGGACATACACTCAGACCTTCACCGCTGCTAATGATTGCGACAGCATCGTCACACTAAACCTGACGATAAAGAACTCTATGCAAGTCGGTCCCATCCATGGCGAAAACCTCATATTCTACCAAACCAATGGTGAATACACTTATAGCATCGACCCCGTACCTGACTGCTTCGGTTACGAATGGGACATCGACGGACCTTGGAGCATCGAGTCTTCACCCGACTCGCCAGAATGCACCGTCAACATCTACTCTCCTGGCACTGCCACCCTGAAAGTGAGGGTCTACACTGAATGCGGCTTCATTGAACGCAGCCTTCACATCAACCACGACACCAAACCCGACATTGTCATCTACCCCAATCCTACCATGGCAGACTTCAGCCTGAAACTCTATGGAATGGAAGGAACCGCATATATCATCATCTACGATTATCTGGGACAACTCATCGACCAATTCAGTGTTGAGACCGCGGTGGGAGGCACCCTAGTACCCTACTCCTTGACAGGCAAAGCAGCAGGCGTGTATCTTGTTTGTGTCATGAACAGTTTTGAAGTACTGACAAGAAGAGTCATCAAGGACACACCCAGCACCCATGTGATTTACAATTGGAATTGGTGAAGTCAAGCCTGACTATTTCTTTCTCACAAGACTTAACACCTTGTCAATCAAATCATTCACCGATTGGGAAATTTTCAGCTTATAGACAGAGAATAACCCTATTACCAGGAAAACCATTGATTTCAACAACGAGTCAATGACCAAACCAATCACCGGCTTGCCGAACAGTCCAACAAACCATGGCGTCAGTGACTTCGACCATAGCCAGTCAAGCCCAAACAAAACGCTCACAACAAGAAGAACCAGCAACTGTTTTGCCGACAAGGGCGAAGTGCCAATCTTCCAACGAATAAGCGCCAGCAACAACACATAATGCACCATATAGGCCACAAGAGTGGCAAAAGCCGCACCGTTGACGCCCCATTCAACCACCCATCTTGCATTGAGCCACCAAGCCAACACCGTCAGCAAGATGGTGAAAAACAGGGAGTAATAGTAGATTTTGGAATAGCTCAGCACCGTGGTTCCGACATTCAGCGTAGAGTTGACCAAACGACTAAGGCCCAAGATGAGCACAGCCCATTTGCCTGCCGCGAACACTTCGCCGTTGGGCAACAGGGCAAAAACCGTGTCGATATTGATCCAGATAAAGAAAAACACCAACGAGCCAACAAGGAACTGGTGCAGGGAAACGCTCTTGCAGATTCGGTCGGCCTCCTTCACATTGCCATCAGCCATGGCCTGCGAAATCTGAGGCTTGCTGATGGTTCCCAAAGAGCGGTAAGGCATTTCTACCAACGAAGCGATATAGATGGCGATAGTCAAGATGCCACCCACGGCAAGGCCTTGCTTGCCCGCAACAAAATAGCGGTTGAGCAAGGGGGTAATGTTGCCTGCCAAAGCTGAAGTGATGAGGAAGACCGTATAAATCAAAAAGTCGCGTTTCAGTTTGGGAGTAATATATTTTTTTTCGATGCGGAACGACACTCGATGCAAAGTCAGCAAATATACGATGTTAACTACTGTGGCTAAGCCATATGACACGCAAAACGCTATGACCATGCCCGTGAGCGAGAGGACATGGAAACCATAAAGCAGGTAGATGACCAGCGTCATTACCCGCAAACCCACCTCACGAATGAATCGTGGCACCACGATGCGCATCAACAGGTTGGAGTTGGTCTCGAACACCGAGATGTAGAGCATGAAAAATGCTAGCGGGATCACATAATAGATGTAGTCGATGAACAATGCCGACTTCTCGGAGAAAAACGAAGCGATGGGACTTCGCAACGCAAAGAAGCAACCCAAGAAAATGGTAAAACCTATTAAGGGCACGATAAGCGTCCAGCCGAAGAAGCCGTGGTCGCGATTATCTTCATCCTTGAAATAGGGATAATAGCGCATCGCCGAGGTGTTGGTACCCAATTGTGCCAGACCCGAAAACAGCAAGGCTGATTGAAGCAATACATCGACCAGGCCAATTTCCTCCGTGGTCAGGTATTTGGTCTGCACAAAAAAAGTCGTGATGATGCCCACTGCCACTCCAATATAGGTGGCAATGGTGCCCTTGATGCTCTGTCGTGCTACGATACCCATAACAATGGACTAATCTTGGTATACTGGCTCTTTGGCATCGTCGTCCTCGTCGAAGCCTTTGTTGTATTGTTCATCGGAGTTCTTACGCTCCTGCTCGGCGTAGTCCTGGTATGCCTTGATAATCAGCTCGTAGTCCTTTTTCTTCTCTTCCAAATCCCGGATGAGGGCTTGTTTTGCCTCGACCTCTTTTTTCAATTCCTCAATCCTGGTGTCACGATTCTGATTGGCAACTTGATAGGCAACAATGTGTTTCCTCAAGTCCTCGATGACGATTTTCTTTCTGCGGGTAGCATCTTCGGCCGAACTCAGTTTCATGGCCTCGCGACGTATACCAGAGTTCAAGTCATCGCCTGCCAAAATCAATATGGCAACAACCCAAATCCAAAGCATCAGGATGATGAGTGTACCAATAGAACCATACAACACGTTGTAACGTGAAAAGTTGGAGATATAGGAGTTGAATCCCACTGTGCCAAGGATGAAAAGTGAAGTGGCGAGAATCGTTCCCGGGCTGAAAACGACAAACTCGCGATATTTCTTGCCGTTTGCTCGCGGATGCTTGAGTTCTTTGCGATAATGCTCGTTAAACCTAACATTACCAAAATAATACAGCATGGAGATACCGATGCTCAAGGCAAAGATGCCGACCACCCATCGCAACACGACGAATAGGAAGAAAGTAAATGAGCCCCATTCTATGATATTGCTATCCACCAAATACTTGATCGCCGTGCCGCCCAGAGAGATTAGCAACACCGAAATCACAATCAGTATGCCTATAATGACAAGCATAATGAGGGCAAAGACACGTTGGATGATCCACCCTTTAAAGCCCAATCCTTTGGAGGTGACATAGTCGGCATACACATTCCGGAAGCCATTGAAGAAAGCTACGACACCGCCCGAACCGAAGACCAAGCACAAAACGATACTGATGGAGAGCAAGCCGTCGTGTGGTTGGTTCATGATGCCGTCGATAGTCTCTTTCACAAAGTCGAGCGTCCCTGAGGGGATGAAGAAATCGTTGAGGAGCATCATCACTCGCTCATAGAGGTGGGGGATGGGAATATAGGGTATCAGCGTAAAGAAGAACAACACTAGAGGGAACAGAGCCACAAAGAAGTTGAACGCCACGCCAGCCGCTCGGTCAACCGTACGACCTTTTGTAAACGACTTGATAAAGTCAATCAATACGGTCAAAAGAGGGAGTTTGGTACCAGGAAAGCGAACTCGACGCAAGTAATTGTCGTCCTTGTTGTACCATTCCGTCACGGCCTTCACCTTAGCCTGAAACCATGTCTTCAGTTTACCGTCTTTCTTCTCTTTTTTGGGCATAATTCCAATGAATTAACTTGCAAAAATAGTGGTTTTTGGTTGAATGGTGAAAAAAAAGTATTTTTGCAGCATGAAAAACGCAGAAACCATCTCTCACGAAGGCATCGTCACCAAGATTACTGACGACGAACTGGAAATCAAGATACTGGCTCAGAGTGCCTGCGCTGCATGTCATGCCAAAAGCGCATGTGGCATGGGCGAACAAGCCGAGAAGATCCTCACCGTGCCCCGTCCCAAAGGCAGGGACTTTGCCCTCAACCAAAAAGTCAATGTTGGAATGGCCATTGGGCAAGGCAACAAAGCGGCTATCTTGGCGTATCTGATTCCGATAGTTTTGCTTTTGGCCGTGCTCTTTGCCTGTCTCGGACTCGGCTTGAACGAAGGCCTTGCCGCCCTCATCAGCATCGTTGCGCTTGTACCTTATTATATTGTGCTTTACCTAAAGCGCGACCAACTCAAGAAACGGTTTGAATATACCATTGAATAAAAAACCGAAAAAATCCTTTGTCAAAAAAAGGAGTTTCCGTATTTTTGCAGGTTTGAAATCGAAAACAAACTCAAAATTCTATACAGATGAGTAATACTTTACTAATTTCCCTTGCGGTTCTCGGAATCCTGGGCGGCGTGCTTGCCGTGGTTCTGTACTTCGTAGCACAGAAGTTCAAGGTGGAAGAGAACCCATTGATTGATGAGGCGGAGGCCTGTCTGCCCGGCGCCAACTGCGGTGGCTGCGGCTTTGCAGGCTGCCGTGCCTTGGCTGAGGCTTGTGTGAAGCAAGCCGCCGAAAAAGGCAACATCGACGGACTGGCCTGTCCTGGCACCGACATGGGCAAGGTGGCCGCTGTCCTTGGGCTGACCGCAGGCACCTTCGAGCCTAAGATCGCCGTGGTTCGCTGCAACGGCAGCTGCCAGAACTCACCCGCCAAGGTGCATTATGAAGGCGCCGACATTTGCGCTTTCGCCAACACCCTTTATGCTGGCGAAGGCGGCTGTTCGAAAGGCTGTCTCGGCCTCGGCGACTGCGTGAAGAAATGTAACTTCGATGCGCTGCACATCGACAAGGAGACGGGGCTGCCCGTCGTCGACCCCGACAAATGCGTGGGTTGCGGTGTTTGCGCCAAGACCTGCCCGCGCGGCATCATCGAAGTGCGTCCACGTGGCAAGAAAGACCGCCGCGTCTATGTATGCTGCTCCAACACCGACAAGGGTGCCTTGGTCATCAAGAACTGCTCGGTGGGTTGCATCGGTTGCCAAAAGTGCTTGAAAGAGTGTCCCTTCGAGGCTATTGAGATGCGTGGCAACCTCGCCTACATCGACCCAGCCAAGTGCAAGGCCTGTGGCAAGTGCGCCAAAGTATGCCCGCGTGGCACCATTCACGCCATCAACTTCCCCGCTCCCAAGCCGGAAGCTCCAGCCCTTCAGGGTGTTGAACCCGCTGTGAAGCCCCAGCCAAAACCGGAAGCACAGCCTGTGGAAGTGAAAACTGAAGTCAAACCCGAAAACACCGTCACAGCATGAACCCGATAAAGACTTTCAAAAAGGGTGGCGTTCATCCAGAAGAGAACAAACTCTCGGCCGAGCTGCCCATACAAGACTTTCCGATGCCCAAACAAATCATCGTCCCGCTGGGACAATGTCTTGGCGCACCGGCTGACTGCATCGTCAACAAAGGCGACCATGTGCTGACGGGTCAACTCATCGGCACAGCCAAGGGCTTCATCTCGGCCAATGTCCACTCCCCTGCCACCGGCACTGTCGCCAAAATCGACGTGGTAATGGATCATACGGGCTACTACAAGCCCGCCGTCTTCATCGATGTGGAACCCGACCAATGGGCTGAAGGTATCATCGAAACCGATAAACTGCTCACGGACATCAAGTTGGACTCCAAACAAATCATCGATAAGGTGAAGGAATGCGGCATTGTCGGCATGGGCGGCGCCACCTTCCCCACCCATGTCAAACTGATGGTCCCAGAAGGCAAAAAAGCCGAATATGTCATCATCAACGCAGCCGAATGCGAGCCTTACTTGACCTGCGACTATCGCTTACTTCTGGAGAAGACCCAAGAGTTCCTCATGGGTGTCAAGATTCTGATGAAGGCCGTCAATACTAACAAAGGCATCATCGGCATCGAGCAAAACAAGATGAAAGCCATCGAATTGCTCGACAAGACCATCAACGAGCATAAAGACTTGTACGCTGGCATCGAAGTGCAACCTCTGAAGACCAAATACCCGCAAGGCGGTGAAAAACAGATCATCAAGGCTATCACGGGCCGCGAGGTGCCTTCGGGCAAACTGCCCATTGAGACGGGTTGCGTCGTAGTCAATGTGGCCTCGACCTACGCCGTTTATGAGGCTGTGCAGAAGAACAAGCCTTTGATTGAGCGTATCGTTACCGTCACAGGCAAATCGGTCAAGAAGCCGGGCAACTTCCGCGTGCGTTTTGGCACTCCTGCCGACCTCCTCATCGAGGCCGCTGGCGGTCTGCCCGAGGACATCACCGATGTCATCAACGGTGGTCCTATGATGGGTAAATCTGTCTCCGTCACCAACTTCCCGTGCATCAAAGGCACATCAGGCATTCTGCTGATGACCCTCAAGGAAGCACAAGACCGTCGACAGACCAACTGCATTCGCTGCGGTCGTTGCGCAGGTGCCTGCCCGATGGGATTGCAGCCCTTCCTGCTCCACAAGGTGGCCAAGCAGAACAATTTCGACGAGACCGAGAAGAACCACATCATGGACTGCATCGAATGCGGATCCTGCGAGTTCACCTGCCCCGCTAATATCCCGCTGCTCGACTACATCCGTTATGGCAAAGCCAAGACCGGTGCCATTATTAGGGCTAGGAATCAAAAATAATCGGACTATGGCTTATGGCCTATGACTATGGCCGCTTTATTCGAGGCAAAAAACCACCCTTGGTCTAAGCAGCCATAGTCATCAGCCATCGGCCATCAGCCTAACAACAATTCAACGATTAAACATTCAACATTTAAACAATGAATAAATACACAATATCAGGTTCGCCGCATGTGCATTCGACGGAAAACACGAGGAAAATCATGTATCGTGTGCTCCTCGCCTTGCTTCCCGCCTTGCTTGTGGCCATTTACTATTTCGGCTGGTATGCCCTTCGCTTGACCCTCATCACGGTGGCCACCTGCATGCTGACCGAATGGCTCATTCAGAAATTCCTTATCAAAGGCCCCTTGACCATCAACGACGGTTCGGCCGCACTGACGGGTCTCTTGTTGGCCTTCAACGTGCCTGCCAACCTTCCTATCTGGATGGCCATCGTGGGCAGTGTTGTCGCCATCGGCATCGGCAAGATGGCTTTTGGCGGCTTGGGCAAGAACCCCTTCAACCCCGCCTTGGTAGGCCGTGTGTTCATGCTTGTGTCATTCCCCACCGCCATGACCACCTGGCCGCAGGCCGCACCTATCTTTGACAAAGGCTTCTTCGCTGACGCAGTCACGGGTCCCACCCCGCTCGGCATCCTGAAAGAAGCTGGTGTCGGCTCATTGGCCGAAACTGGCAACCTGCAGTTCCTCGACATGGTTTTAGGTAACCGTGGCGGTGCCTTCGGCGAGGTCTGTGCCATCGCCTTGTTGCTTGGTGCCATCTACCTCATCTGCCGTAAAGTCATCGACATCTGGACACCGTTGAGCATCCTGCTCACCGTGTTCATCTTCACGGGTATCTGCTACCTCATCAACCCAGCCCAATACATTGCTCCTTGGTATCATCTGGTGTATGGCGGTCTCATCCTCGGTGCTTTCTTCATGGCTACCGACATGGTGACCTCACCGATGACAGTACGAGGCAAGCTTTTGTTCGGCTTTGGCATTGGCGTCATCACAGTCGTCATACGATTGTGGGGTGCCTATCCTGAAGGCGTGTCGTTCGCCATCCTCATTATGAACGCTTTCACGCCACTCATCAACAAGGCCTTCAAGCCCAAAGTTTTCGGTGTTGTCAAACCCTCTAAAAACTAATCGCCATGGCAAAGAAACCATCCACTTTAATTAATATGCTCGTGGCCCTGCTCGTCATCGCAGCGGTCTCGGGCGGCGTGCTCGGCTTGGTTTATGGCGTGACCAAAGACACCATCGCCCAAGTCGACCAGAAGAAGAACGAAGCAGCCATCCAAGCCGTGTTGCCGCTTGATGGAGAAATCACTTATAAAGCTGACACGATTCAATACACCTATGAAGGTGTCGACATGACCTTCCCCTGCAACCTCGCTTTTGATGCCAATGGCAACTTTAAAGGTGCTGCCGTGAAGACCAGCGAAGGCGGCTTCGGTGGCAAGATCGACATGATGGTCGGCTTCCTCGCCGACGGCACCATCAAAGGCACTTCGGTGCTGTCGCACGCTGAGACCCCAGGCCTCGGTGCCAATATGACCGGTAAATTCAAGGACCAGTTCGTCGACAAGAACCCCAACGGCTTCAAGCTGATCGTCAAGAAAGACGGCGGCGATGTCGATGCCATTACCGCGGCCACCATCACTTCGAGAGCCTTCTCGAAGGCGGTCGACAAGGCTTACCAAGCCTTTATGACCAACAAGGCACAATTCATGAACGACTCTCCCGCCAAGGAAGAAGCTCCCGTCATGGAAGCGGCTCCCTCCGAGGAGAACAATGAAACGGAAGGAGGACAAAGCAATGAGTAACAACCTGCAAACCTTTACCAAAGGCCTCATCAAAGAAAACCCCATCCTGGTGCTGCTGTTGGGCTGCTGCCCGACCTTGGCAACGACCACCAGTGCCATCAACCTTCGTGCTGGTGCTGTCGAATATCTTCATCTCCTTGCTGAAGGGCTTCATCCCCGACAAGGTACGTATCCCCTGCTTCATCGTGGTCATCGCCTCCTTCGTGACGGTGGTGCAACTCGTCATGCAGGCCTATGTTCCCGACATCTATGAGACCCTCGGTCTGTTCATTCCCCTCATCGTGGTAAACTGCATCGTGCTGGGTCGTGCTGAGGCTTTCGCCTCGAAGAACCCCGTTTGGCCTTCACTATTGGACGGCCTCGGCATGGGCTTGGGCTTCACCCTCGCCCTGACCCTGTTGGGTTGCATCCGTGAGTTCCTCGGCAGCGGCTCCATCTTCGGATTCGGCATCCTGCCCGAGACGGCCAACATCCTGGTGTTCATCCTGCCTCCTGGCGCTTTCATCTGCCTCGGCTTCGTTATCGCTATCGTCAACAAACTCAAAAAAGAAAGTCACTAAGCCATGAAATACCTCATCATTATCTTATCGACCATCTTGTCTCCCAGTTCCTGGGTATCTGCCCCTTCTTGGGTACCTCTAAGAAGACCTCGACCGCATTGGGTATGGGCGCAGCCGTCATCTTCGTGTTGACCCTGGCCACCCTCGTGACATGGCTGACGAACCAGTACATCCTGATTCCCTTGAAGCTGACTTTCTTGCAGACCATCGCCTTCATCCTCATCATCGCCGCTTTGGTGCAGATGGTGGAGATCATCCTGAAGAAAATCAGTCCCTCATTGTACACTGCCTTGGGCGTGTTCCTGCCGCTGATTACGACCAACTGCGCCGTCCTTGGCGTGTCGCTGACCGTGGTCACCAAGGAGTTCAACTATGGTGGCGTGGCCCACATGCTGAGCCTCGGCGAGTCCATCGTCTATGCCGTCGGCATCGCCCTCGGTTTCGCCATGGCACTGGTTATCTTCGCTGGCATCCGCGAGCACATCGACCTCATGGAGCCTCCCAAGGGCATGAAGGGTACCCCTATCGCCCTGATTACCGCTGGCATCTTGGCCTTGGCGTTTATGGGATTTACTGGGATTGTGTGATCCTATATGGCCGTGCTGCCGTACAGGCTATCTGTTCTGTATGGCCGCAGGGCCATGCGTGAAAGCAGGGACTCACATCGCCTGCTTACTGATGTGTCGTCCCTATGGGACTAAACCGAATAAAAGAGCTACCGCAAGGTGGCTCTTTTTTTCATTTTATAAACATTTTTCCTTGTTTTTTCCAAGAAAGTTGTACTTTTACAGCCTCATTTTGTGGTTATTACAAAAACGCTCTAATATGAAACGCTCTACTATTGCTGTTATTCTACAGATAACACTCCCATTGTTTGCCATCGGGCAAACCTTCACCATCACCTCTTCTGACCGTGGCCACATCAGCCTCCACTTCGAATTGAACGACTTTAGCGTCGACACCATCAACCTCGAAGGCGAGTTGATGCACACCATATCAAGCAAAGGCATCGTTATGCCCAACGACTATGGCCAGCCCGACCTGCCCACCTTCAACCGCTTCATCGCTGTACCGCAAGGCGCAAAAGCCATTGTAGAGGTCAGGGCAAGACGCGACGAAGTACTCTCTGGCATCAACATAGCACCCTCTGACGGTAGCCAGGCCGAAAACGATGCCCAACGACCTTTCTTCAAAGACCCAAAAGTATATGCCAACAACGCTTTCTACCCTTCTGAAGCCGTGATAGCCACCGAACCGCAATCGCTGCGCGGAGTGGATGCCATCCACCTTGGCGTAAGTCCCGTGCAGTTCAACCCCATGACAAGAGAGCTTGCCGTTCACCGCCAAATCGACATCGACATCCGCTTTGAAGGCGGTAATGGGCATTTTGGCGACGACCGTTTGCGCTCACGCTACTGGGATCCCATTTTGAGAAACAACATCCTCAACTATGAGTGTTTGGAGCCCATCGATTACGATGCACGGATGAAGCAATGGACGCAACCCCGAACCACTGGCTGCGAGTATCTCATTATCACGCCCGACAACGATGCCTATTACAATGCTGGAAAAGAACTTGCCGATTACCGCAACAAACAAGGCATCCTAACCAAAGTGATGCGCGTCACCGAGACAAACGCCTACGACCACCTCACGCTAAGACAATGGTTCAGAGACATCTACGCAAATTGGGACATTCCCCCTGCGGCCATCTGTATCCTCGGCAAGAGTGGTGACGACCTTCAACAATATGTGCCAGGTTATCGCACGCTGCATCCCAAAGACAACTTCATCATCTCCGACAACCCCTACGCTGACGTCAACGACGACCATCTGCCTGATATCTGCTTTTCACGAATTCTTGTCCAAAATGAGTCGGAGCTCCCAATCATTATGGGCAAACTCTATGAATACGAATACACCAATGTGGTCACCGACCCATATTATTACGACCATCCCTTGACAGCAGGCGCGTGGCAAGACATCAAATGGTTCCAAATTGCCATAGCAACAATCAGTGGCTACTTGACCCAACACGGCAAGACACCAGAACGCATCAACGAGATCTACAGTGGAACGCAAGGCCCTGACTGGTCGACAGCACCCGGTACCAACTCCGTAGTCAGCTACTTCGGCCCAGAAGGTGTCGGCTACATTCCAGCCACACCTGACGAACTTGGGGGCTGGACTGGTGGCAATGCCCAGCAAGTCATCCGTGCCATCAACCATGGTTGCTACCTCATCCAACACCGCGACCATGGATGGAACGCCCATTGGTATCAACCTGAAATCCACACCACCGACTTCGGCGAAATCAACAATGTTGACAAACTCACCTACCTCATCTCAGTCAACTGCAGGACAGGCATGTACGACAATTCTGGTGGCTGTTTCATAGAATCCCTACTCCGTATGACCCGAGACGGACAAAACGCAGGCATCATGGGTGCCATTGGTCCTACTGGACAAACCTATTCGTATGCCAACGACATTTTCCTTTGGGGTGTTTGGGACCTCTTTGACCCGACCTTCCTCCCAGAATACGGCCCCTTCGCCGACCATTTTGACTCATGGATGCCCGCCTTTGCATGCGTCTCGGGAAAGTACTTCCTTGATACTCATGTTTTCCCGAGCACCGACGACAACATGTGCTCCACCACTTACAATACATTCCACACTTTTGGCGATTCCTTCATTAGATTGTTCACAGAGCTGCCTCAACACATTACCACCACACACGATGAGGGCATACAGTGCTACTCTCCTTTCCACATCACCGCTCCCGAAGGCTCATTGATTGCCTTGACGACATACACGAATAGGCAATGGCACATCGTGGCTACTGCCATTGGTACAGGAGAAGAACAAACTATTACAGTTTTAGAAAATATCCCCATTGGTACAATCCATCTCACCATCACGGGAGAGAATCTCATTCGTTGGGAAGAAGACATCCCTTTGGAACCTTTCAACAGACCTTTCGTCGTAATTGACAACATTGCCTTGAACGAAGGTGAACTCACGCAACACTACAACCAGTCCATCGTTGCTGACATCAATGTCACCAATGTGGGATTGCAAGACTGCGATGGTGGCACGGTCAGCATGACCTCCGATTCACAGTTGCTGACCATCTCACAAGGCGAAACCTCATTTGATGCCCTAGCGTCGAACGCGAGCCAATTCATCAGTGATGCGTTCCAATTTGCACTTAGCGACAGTATTCACGACAGGACGCATATTCCCTTCACCCTCACTACTCATTTTGGCGACGAGGACTATTCACAAGCATACGAAATCGAAGTGCTTTCCCCAAATATCACAGCTGAACTCATCAACATCAACGACTCGCAGGGCAACAACAATGGTCGACTCGATCCAGGCGAATATGCTAGCCTCACCTTCCGCCTCACTAACACTGGCCACTATCCAGCCGATAGTCCCCGTATCTCCTTGAGCAACGACGAAGGTCACATCCGTGTCATATCACCCGAAACGCCCATCAACGACTTGGAAATTGACGAATCTGCCGAGGTCACTTTCGACATCTATGTCAAGTATGCTGCAGGCGAAGTGTCATTCGTTCATCTCATGGTCCATTCCACCATTAACAACCTAAAGATACATCAAGATATACTTTGTGAAATGGGGTTTGTGACGGACAGCTTCGAACACGGCGTTTTCGATCCTGCCTATTGGACCAACGACCCACAGCATCCCTGGACTATCACCACAACACATCCCTACCATGGAACTCACTGCGCCATGTCTGGCGACATCGACCACAACGAGTCTTCCCAACTCATCTTGACTTTCACTTCGACGGAACCAGAGAAAATCCACTTCTTCAGAAGGGTATCGAGTGAAGCCAACTGGGATTTTCTCATCTTCTATATCGACGACGAAGAACAGGAGCGTTGGTCGGGTGATCAATGGTGGACAGAACACACATACCAAATCACCCCAGGCCGTCACACCTACAAATGGGAATACGCCAAAGACAACTCCGTTGACGGCGGTGCCGATTGTGCTTCTATCGATTACATTACGCTGCCACCTTGTCTCGACGAAACCAACGAGCAAACCGAACCACCACTGACTCTGCACCCCAATCCCACAACCGACCAAGTCATGGTCGAATTGGATCAAGAAGGTGATTTCAACATCCTTGTATTCGACTCCGACGGGAAGCTCATCCTCTCGGATCGCAACACACAAGTCATTTCTTTTAAAGGTCTACCTTCGGGCATATACCAAATCATGGTGGAGCAAAACGGTCAACGGTGGAGTCGCAAAATCATTAAGATTTAATATTTTAGCACAAAAAATCAGCATTTTAGCAGAAAAATGCTTTTAGGTTTCAAAAAAGTGCGTATCTTTACGCGCTTTTTTTATTCTAATAAGATATAAAACAGAACAATACCATGAAAAGATTTGCAAAGACCTTGATTCTCGCCGTCATGCTGCTTGCCATGCCGTTGAAGCAGTGGGGACAACAACCTTACAGACAATATGCCGACGATGGTATCTTGCTGAACTTCCAAGAGATAGACAATGTTGATTTCCGAGTCTTTCTCTTATATAATCTCAGTCAGAACAATCAATTCGTTCTCACTGTGAACGATGAACCTGGGCAATTCAGCATCAGTTCGAACGAAGATGTCAGTATGACAAATCTTTTTGAAGCATTTGAGACGTTTTACAACAACACCTATACGGATTTTGGATTGTTGTCCAAAACAGACATATCCAATCTTATTTCCAATTGGAAAGAATGCATTACCCCAATCTACTTCGCTTCGATAATGACGGATATCGCTTTGCGTGATGGTAGGCCTACCAACAACCATTGCGTCGATTCCGACCCATTCTGCACCTCGGATGTCATCACTTTTGCCGCAGCTACATCTTCCCAAACGGCTGACCAACTGGAAGGTACAACCCTGCAAGATGGTTGTATTGGTTCATCCTATAGTCCTGCATGGTATCACATGAGAATACAAACCGGTGGACAATTCATCATTCACGCTGAAGGCCACGACCCAAACAATAGTAATACGACCAGAGACATTGACTTCTGTATCTGGGGACCTTATTCTGACCCAACCTCACCTTGTGTGGCTCAATTGACCACCAATAAGATTATTGACTGCTGCTTCTCTGCTTCCTATTCCGAAAACATATATCTCGGTTATCCTGGTGGACAACATAACCATGGCAGTTCTAGCCACGGCACAATTACTGAACATACACCAACTGCTGGAGAGTATTACATCTTGATGATTACGAATTATTCACAACAGCCCTGTACGATTTCGTTCTCCAAGACACCTGGTAGCGGTCCTGGTGAGACCGACTGCGGTATTCTTCCTGGAATTGTCACCAACGATGGACCTTATTGTGTTGGCGAGACCATACACTTGAGTGTCAATGCTCAAGATGGTGCTACTTACAGCTGGACAGGACCCAATGGTTACAATTCCAACCAGCAAAACCCCACGCGTCCGAATTGCACTTTGAACATGGCGGGCATTTATACCTGTACAACCACGGTAGGCACACAAACCACTTCTGATACCACAAACGTGGTCATTTATCCCATGCCTACTGCCAACTTCAACTTCACATCTGCATGCTTAGGCGACCCCACACAATTTACCAGCACCTCCACGACCAATCCTTCGGGGCAACAAATCGATAGCTACCAATGGAACTTTGGTGATGGACAGACCTCGAATCAACAAAACCCATCACATCAATATGCCGCTGCTGGTACTTATACCGTAACCCTCACAGTGAGCACTGGAGGCCATTGCACCAGCACAAAGACCCAAACCGTCACCGTCTACGCCCAACCTGCCGCCAACGCTGGTCCCGACCAAACCATCGCATACGGAAGTACAGCCCAACTGAGCGGATCGGGGGGTGCAGGAACGTTTAACTTCCACTGGGAACCTGCCAATATGGTGTCCAACCCCAACGCCCAAAACACCCAAACAGTGTCATTAACCCAAGACCAGACCTATACCTTAACTGTCACCAACCCGCAAGGCGGATGCTCCAGCACCGATGAAGTGACCATCCACATCAGCGGCAGTGCCATGACTGTCACAGCAGGACCCAACATCAGCATCTGCCAAGGTGGCAGCGGGCAAATCTATGTTAACGCTGGAGGAGGCACAGGCAACATCTCCTACTCATGGACACCCACCACAGGCCTAAGCAATCCTAACATTTACAACCCCATCGCCTCTCCTTCACAGACCACTACCTACACCTGCACTGTGAACGATGGTCAGACTACGCAAAGCGTCAGCGTCACCGTTACTGTGAATGATGTCATTGTTGAAAACGAAAGCATGACCATTTGCCCAGACGATATCTACCATTGGCACGGCGCAGCCTATACTGAAGTCGGAACTTACCAGTTTGACACTGTCACCGACCAAGGCTGCGAAAAAACAATTTATTTGCACCTTGACCACTACCCCTCATACGACGAAACCATAATCGAGGAAGCCATCTGTTTTGGTGAAACTTACACCTTCTATGGTAACACCTACGACTATTCTATTCAAACTTCCTATACGGACCACACCATTCATGGCTGCGACAGCATTGTCAGATTGAACCTCACCGTTTATCCCAACAATGGCGTAACAGATCATCCCGTGACCGTATGCGAAAGCCAGTTGCCTTTCTACTACGAAGAAGACCAAAACCAAATTCCGCTTTATGCTGGCGACCACCTGTTCCATCTGCAAGACAGTCATGGCTGCGACAGTATCGTTGTCGTTCAACTGTCCGTCAGTAATTATTATATTCCACCAACTCAAACAGAATATGTGTGTTATGATGACGAACCTTCCTTCTATTGGGACGTCAACGGGCAAACTTACCATACTAGCGGTTTGCATGTCGACACCATCCCCTATTCCGATTGTGAAGGTATCTTCAGTCTCGATCTGAATTTCCAACAGACACCCGAGCGGATTATATATGACACCGTCGTATGTAACGGCTACACGTGGCCAGTAACAGGTTATAACTACAGCCAATCCGATACTATTTATCACAGTGTTTCCATGTTCCCCTATCCATGCAATCGAGAGTACCAGTTGAACCTCATCGTCAACCATGAAAGTGTCAACAACTCTGATACTTTTGATGGTATCCAAGACAACATTTGTGATGTCTTCCCTTACTATAACCCATATCTCGGTGACACACTCTATTATTCAGAGAATATCAACACCACGCTTAACGGTCAAACTCCAGAAGGATGCGACTACAGAGTGCAACTTCAAATCAATAACATGCAATACACACCCCACCCTATAATCGATTGCTCCGACCTAAACGTCCCCAACCCACACTGGCCCATTACTGCAACGGAATTCAATGTAAACCGTTACACCTACCAAGTGACTGACGAAGTTTCAGATATATCCAAATGGGATTTAAGTCAGTGCAAATGGGATATCTCCAAAACCAGCTGGCGCATCGTCCCCAACCCCTCTGGAAACAATCCCCTCGAGTGCATGGTCTATGCCATGGACTGGGTGCCCGATTCCATCTGCCTCAGTTTCAAAGCCGTCAACTCCTGCTCTGGCAATGAAGGCGTGATTGCGGAATACTGGCTCCATCCTTCATTCTACGGCGTGGAAGAGCAAGAAGCCTACCCAGCCTCTGTCAGTGTCATTCCCAATCCCAACAATGGACAGATGCGACTGCAATTCGACAATATGCAAGGCGACTTGAATATAAAGGTGTACAGCTTGACTGGCACCCTTGTCGATGCGTTCGAACTAAAGTCCATCGAAGTCGGCCAAAGCCATGAGTATTCGATGAAACGACTGATGAACGGCATCTATTTCTTCACCATCAGCGATGGGAAACGAAACGTCACCAAGAAAGCCGTTGTCATCCATTAAGATGGACTATACAATAATACCTTTCGCTTAGAGTTATATATTAGACATAACTGAGATGAACAGATTTTTAAAAATTGCAATAGCCGTCCTGCTGCTGACGGTCATGCCCTTGAAACAATGGGCACAAACGCCCTATAGCCAATATGCCGACGAAGGCATCTTGTTGAACTTTTTCGAGATTGGCAACCCTGATTTCAGGTTATTCTTGTTGTACAACCTCAATCTAGATGACCGCTTCATCGTCACCCCTGATGAGCAATTCGGCTTGTTCACCCTCACCCCCGGCAGCGATGGACAAGAAGAAGATTTTATTGAAACATTTGAAACTTTCTACAGCGATGCTTTTGCCAACTTCAGGGTTATCGACAAAGTTTTTCTTCAAGACCTTGTCACCCAATGGAAATCAGCTGTTCCTCCCACACATTTCGCCTCCATCACCATGGATCTTGCCCTAGGTAGAGCCACAACCATCAATAACCATTGTGTGGATTCCGACCCATTCTGTACCTCCGATCTAATCCAGTTTCAGGCTGCCACCACTTCTCAAACCGCTGATGAGCTTGAAGGTGTCGAATTCGATGATGGCTGCATCGGCAGTTCCTTCAACCCATCCTGGTACCACATGCGAATCAATACACCAGGACAATTCATTATCCACATGGAAGGCCGTGATCCGACGACGAACGAAGAGAGAGACATTGACTTTTGCATGTGGGGACCTTTTGATGACCCAACAGCACCTTGTGTGAGACAATTGACTACAGACAAAATTATTGACTGCAATTATTCCGCTCACTATTCAGAAGATATTTATTTGGGTTATCCTGAAAATGAGCACTATCACCAAGCCAATCATGGAACTGTAAATTATCACATGCCAGAAACTGGAGAGTATTACATCGCCATGATTTGCAACTACTCACGCCAGCCTTGTGTCATCACATTTACCAAAGCCGAAAACTCCGGTCCCGGTACCACCGACTGTGGCATCCTTCCTGGTATCGCCACCAACGATGGCCCCTATTGCGTTGGTGAGACTATCCAACTGAGGGTCACCACACAAGCTGGTGCCACCTACCGCTGGACTGGCCCCAACGGTTTTACCTCCGCCGAGCAAAATCCCACTATTCCCAACTGCACCTATGAGATGGGAGGCACCTACACTTGCGTCACCGCCGTTGACGGACAAACCACCTCTGGCAGTACCGAAGTTGTCGTTTTTGCCGAACCCATTGCCGACTTCAGTTTCAACAATGTTTGCGAAGGCAATGCCACCCAATTGATCAGCACCGCAACAACAGACCCATCAGGCCATGAAATCGCGAGCTACCATTGGGACTTCGGTGACGGCGAGACCTCCGAAGAGCAAAATGTAGAACACACCTACGCGACAGCTGGTGAATATGAAGTGACACATAGCATTCTGGTTGGTCGCAGATGCACTGACGAAATCACCAAAACCGTGACTGTCTATGCCCAACCGATTGCCGATGCTGGAGAAGACCAAAGTCTGCCCTATCCTGGCCTTTCGGCACAATTGAGCGGCACAGGTGGCGGTAGCGGTTTCACCTACCACTGGGAACCTGCCAATATGGTGGTGAACCCAAACAGCCAAAGCACCCAAACCGTGACGTTATTTGAAACTCAAGGATATATACTGACTGTCACCAACCCACAAGGCGGCTGCACCAGCACCGATACGGTTTTCGTATACATCGGCACCGCTCCATTAAACGTTGATGCCACTGCCACTCCCAATGCCCTTTGTAAAGATGAAAGCACACAGTTGCATGTCAACGCTGATGGCGGCTCAGGCGACTTCACTTATTCGTGGTCACCTACCGACTACCTTAATGCCAGCAACATCAGCAACCCTGTTGCCACACCACCCCACACCATTACCTACACCTGCACTGTAACCGACAACATAACCACTGAAGTAAAGCAAAAAACCGTTACGGTCATAGTTAACATGCCCATGTATTTAAGTGACTCCACTATTAGGGAACAATGCGACACTGTTCGAATTACCTGGAGGGATGGACAAGACATCGAACAATATGCCGAATTCCATGAAAACGGTTTTGTCAAGTTCGAAGGCCTTACCGAAGCAGGATGCCACCTTGAACAGACCTATTACATTGAGGACATGCAGTATTCACCGCATCCATACATCGAAAGCGAAGACTCGAATCCCCACTACCCCATCACTGCCACCGAGTTTAATGTGAATCGCTATACTTACACTGTAAAAGACAGCATTTCCAATATTCACGCATGGCATTTTGACCAATGCAAATGGGAAATCTCCAAGGACAGTTGGCGCATTGTACCTAACCCCAGTGGGAACAACCCGCTCGAGTGCACAGTCTATGTCATGGACTGGACAGAGGACATCGTATGGCTTAGCTTCATTTCGGTGAACGATTGCAACAGCGATACAGTAAGATACGACCTCCATCCCTCGTTCTACGGCATTGAGGAAAACGAAGCCAACCCTATTGAAGTAAGTATCATCCCCAACCCGAATGACGGTCACATGCAGTTGAAGTTTGAGAACATGGAAGGTCACTTGAGCATCAAAGTGTACAGCTCGACTGGTATTCTTGCAGATAGCTTCGAGCTTCTCTCTTCTGCTGGAGAAACATACGATTATTCTGCGAAACGCCTCAACAACGGCATATACTACTTCCATATCACTGACGGTAAAAGAGCTGTCACCAAAAAAGTCGTTATCATTAACTAATCTTTATGAAAACACAAATGCATCGTTTCAGAAAAAAAGCATTGGCAATTACCGCTATAGCAGTCTGCTCGCTATTTTTTGTGGCTTCGTGCCAAAAATACGAAAACCTAAATCCAACTCCTGAGGAACTTGACACCATTAATGCACATTCGATTGACTATGCATTGCAGGTCATCCCTGACATCCATGAGGTGATACCTATGGATCTCGTTGAGGCAATGAATGCGGTGCATGACACCATTAACGGAATACCGACTGTCATATGTGCCCTCCATTTTGGCGACAACCCTCCTTCTTTGGTCTTTAAACAAAACGACTCCCTGCTTGGGTTTATGAAAGATGTTTTTATCGTTAAGGAATATCTCCCCATAGACCCAAATTGTGGCTACCGACTCTCTTGTTACCCAGGCAAGTACCTATTACCTATTAATTGCTTCCGCTTTCACGACCAACACAGAGGAATTGCCCAAGTGGATTACAAATACAACTACATCAAGCCAGAGCAGGAAGGCCCAAATAACTATGCCTATGAATTGTCCATAGTTTCAGACTCTGTTTTCATTATGGGCGAAGGCAACGATTTCACTGTTTATTATTCGCAAAAGAGAAGCTTTGAGGCATCACAAAACAATGACAACCCCAATTACATGAAACCCAGTGAGTATGTCATCCTATCTGGTACAGTAACGAGCGGTGGAATTAGCAATTTGTATTTCGGTACCAAGATTAGAAAATACGATAATCCTGATCCTATTTTGATTGGCGATCGCTATCAAAATGTAGACGACATATTGATTATACACAAAGATTTTGTTCCTTTACAATACTGGGATCCCAACCAATCATTCACCAACTAAGATTCGAAGATGAAAAAACAGCATATCCTTCTTTCGTGCCTTTTGGTTTTCATTTGTGGCACAGCAACAGCACAATTCAACAAGGCTCTGCCCAACATGCGAGGCAACGGACAAGTGAACGACGCCAAAGTCAACGTTGGTATACTCGGCGGAGGCAACTTCACCTATTGGCAACATTTCAACAGCTCCCAAGCTTCCGACTGGTATTTGGCTGCCTATAAACCAACACTTCGCTTTGGGTATTTTGGCGGCATCGCCGTGGAATATATGTGGAAGAGCGACCTCTCTTTGGGTCTCAATGTCATCTATGAACAACATAACGCAGGCTTGAAATATCTGAATGAGCATTTCCCAACTGCACTCAACCAGTACATCAAAAGAAACTATGACTTCACCGCCGATTACAATTCAATTGAGGCCTACATTCCTGTGACCTACTACATCTCCACTGGTTCCAAGAACCTCAAACCTTATTTCTTTGTCGCCCCACGTTTCTCTTACATTCTTGGCGGCACCATGGAGTACACACGAACTGACACAGACCAAACAGGTCGGGTCATCAACACCCAGACTTCAACCACCGAATTCAGCGAAATCTCTTACGCTTCGTATTATGGACCAATCAACTTATTTAATAACGAATACGAGCTTAACTTAGGAATGCTCAATATTGGTCTTATGGCTGGAGTCGGTACACAATTCAGATTCAATACGAATAACTACTATTTCCTTCTCAAGCTCGATTTGTCGGCCAATGTGAATGGTTTTCAAACCTTCACGAAGTATGATTTGATGAACGAATTCAACCATCTGAGATATAGTGCCGATGCGCACCTCACTGCAACCTTCATGCTGCCCATCAAGAAGCGTTTGATTGGTGCCTGCATCAGGTGGGGAGAGTATGATTGAGTTTAGAGTTTAGTGTTTAGAGTTTAGAGATTGTGGTAATATGATTAAAGAATAGGGATATAGTAAAATGGAATAACACAAAAAAAATCATATCACCATGAAACTGCTACGAATACTATCAACACTATTCTTTGCTTATCTTTTTGCATTGCCCTCGGCTTTTTCGCAGGACGTCACGACCCAAGGCACCGAGTTTTGGGTTTCTTTCCTAGGAAACGGATTTAAAACCAGGTTTGACCCGTGGTCAGGAGAACCTGATTTCACATGGCTCAGAATACAATTGATTGTCAGTGCTAAACGGGATTGCAACTGCACCATCAATAATCCCAACACCAATTATGAGCAGACTTTCCATGTGAATGCCAACAGCACCTATCTGTTTGACGACATCCCCTGGAATGAGGCTTATATGGAACTGGAAGAACACGGACAAATCCTGAACAAAGGGCTTCGCATCACTGCCGACGATACGGTTTCAGTGTATTGTTCCAACATCGCCGAAGTTTCGTTCGATGCTTCCTATATCCTACCGACCCCAGCGTTGGGCAACGACTATATCATACAAACCTATGACCAATCTTCCACCAGCAACACTAATTATGGCAGTTATTACACTTCCGCCTTCCTTATTGTTGCTACAGAAGAAGGCGAAACTACGGTTGACATCACTCCTGCAGTAAATACTTTGGATGGTCATACCGCCCACAACGAGTACAGCATTACCTTGCGAAAAGGGGAAACCTATCAAGTGCGTTCCCACAACAACTATTCAGGGAGCCGTGACCTCAGCGGAACCCGAGTGACCGCTCGCGACTGCAAGAAGATTGCCGTGTTCAACGGCAACAACCTCACTATGGTACCCAATGGAGGCAACGACTCCGACTGTATTTTTGAGCAAGCCATGCCCTTGACGGCTTGGGGGAAAAAATTCGTCGTCACCGCCTCGCTCGGACGCCAACTCAACGACATCGTAAAAATCACATCGGCTCATGACAACAATGAAATCCTCAGAAACGGTGAGGTTTTGACTTCCTTAAATGCCGGTGAGTCCACGACTTTTGAACTAAGGCAGTCGAATAAATCTTGTTTCATTGAAGCCTCACAAAGTTGTGCGGTGTATTTGTACAACCATTCAAAAGATGATGACAGCTGGTACGATGAAGGCACTGGAGCTCCCAGCATGGTGTGGATTGCTCCCATAGAGCAGCGCATCAATGAAATCACATTCTCAACATTCAATTATGAGAGCGAACACGACACCCACATAGACGACCATTATGTGAACATCATCGTTAACACAGACGACATTCAACATGTCTATCTCGACAACGAGCTTTTGCCTTCATCAGAATTTGAGCCTGTGAATGGTACCACGGAGTATCGCTTTATCAGAAAACAGATAGATCACGGTGCTCACCACTTGTCATGCACCAATGGCTTTAACGCCCATGTATATGGTTTCGGCCATGCCAAAGGCTACGCCTATCTCGTAGGATCCAAAGCCACCGACCTTTCCACAACGATTCTCATTAATGATGAAACTGTCCAGCAACTTGACACAATAAGCAGCTGTTCATTGGAATCCATCACCTTTGATGCAGAAATCAACTACCAAAACTTCGAGGTAGAATGGGATTTCGGCGATGGAACACCTCATAGCCATGACATTAATACCACTCACACATACAACAACTACGGAGTATACGAGGTCAACCTCACTGTTACTTCCGAAGAGAGTCCTTGCCAGGAATCGTCCTCAACCACCCAAACCGTTTACATCGAACTATACCACACGTCCGACACCACCATTTATGCCAGCACATGCTACAATGGACCAAGCACCTATACCGAGAATGGCTTCAACATTCCTTACGACGAGCCAGGCTCCTACGAAGGTTCCAAGTCTATTCTCTCATCACATGGCTGCGACAGTATCGTGCATCTCTTTCTCGAAGTAGGCGAAGTGTTTCATGCCGAACCCGATACAGCTAGAATTTGCTATGACAATAATCATCCAAAAGAATACACATGGGATAAGGACGGTGAGACCTACTTTAACGACACCCTTATCACCAAGACCCTACCCTACGGTGACTGCCAAGGCATCTTCACCCTTGACCTCAAATTTGCCAACAACGAAACGCAAGAGGTGTTTTGGCCGGAGCCGAACCAATATGAATGCGATTCTTTTTACTGGCCTCTCAGCGGACAGACATATTACTCCTCTGGCACGTATTCACATATTGAAGACCTGTCACAATTCGATTGCGCGCGTGAAACCCGACTCAACTTGAATCTTTCATACACACCCCACCCTTTCATCGAAAGTTACAATTCTTATCCACACTGGCCTATCACTGCGACAGAATTCAATGTAAATCGCTATACTTTCTTTGTAAACGATACCGTATCCGAAATTTCCAAATGGAACACCAACCAATGCAAATGGGAAATCTCCATGAACAGTTGGCGCATCGTAACCGATGAAGACAACCCGCTCAAATGCTATGTTTATGCCATGGACTGGACCGAGGACACGATATGGCTTAGCTTTAAGGCCGTCAACGCATGCTCCGGTGATGAGGGCGTGATTGCAAAATACTGGCTATGCCCTTCGTTCTACGGGGTAAACGATGCCGGAACATCACTATCCAACTTCAACATTGTACCCAATCCCAACAGAGGTGAAATGGAGCTTCATCTGGAACAACTGACTGGTAAAGTGAACATCAAAGTGTATGATATGCGAGGAGCTCTCGTTGATGTCATCGAGACCTACAACGACTTGGATTCCAAAACATTGCATTACACATTGGAGCACACCTCATCAGGCTTCTATTTCTTCGTTGCCACAGCAAAAGAAGGAACCATTGCAAAGAAAGTCATCATTGAATAATAGCTTACTCACCACACTATAGCAGAAAACGGCTGGCATTAAGTCAGCCGTTTCTGATTACAAGGATATGAAAAAGTGATTTACTTCAATTTTCTGCTTCAACGAACAGGTGATTCCAAAGCCTTAACCCTGCCCCCCACCTTGTCGCCTTCCAACACGGGATTACCGTAATAAGCAATATCACCAGAACCAATGATACTATATGTCAGCTTGTTGCTGACATTGGCAGTGATGTCACCCGAACCAGCAATGTCGGCTTCCATAACATCTATCGTGCAAGCCAAGTCACAGTCGCCAGAGCCTGCAATACTGATTTCAGCATTGTTTACCATACCACTTTCAATCTTCGCATTGCCCGAACCAGCCACATCCAGTTCTAGTTTGTCACAAGCAAGGTCAGAAATGCTGATATCACCCGATCCGGCAATCTGCAACTCCAAATGGGAAACGTTGACGGCTTCCTTGAAGACAATGTCACCCGAACCAGCCACAAAGAATTCCATCTTGTCGCCATTCAACGGACTCATCATATAAATATTGCCACTTCCAGCAAGGCCAGCCTCATTCAAACTTGGGGCGGTAATGTCAATGACAAATTCCGTCGGATGAAGATTGACATTTTTATGCTTCTGTTGTCGCTCCAAAATCAGTTCTTTCTCTTTCACCTTAATGTCAAGGTATTCCAACAAGTTCTCATCCACACGGAAAGTGCAGGTATAATCCTCTGATATAGTGAAGTTGACCGTCGCAGGCAGAAGCAGTGACAAGTCTTCAAAAACATTCACATCACAGTTGCGGGTGACAATATTGCCATTGCCTTTAATAGTTTCTCCACCCAGCGACTCACCGCTAATGGCTATGCTACACGATTGGACAACCATAGCGATGATAGAGGCTGCGATAATCAAAAAATGTCTTTTCATAGTACTGAAGTTTTAGTTGATTTCCTGTAAGACGGAGTTACGCCGAAAAAGTTACAGTATAGTGGAAGTTTTTCATTTATTTAGAGAACATCACCTTCTCGCTGTTGAACATCTTTGTGAGTACCCAGATACCTAGCCCCGTATAGAGCGCGTTGGCGGCAATCGTGATAACGATGGGCAACAAATGGGCTTCATGGGCAAAGACTTGCGACATGGCCAGCACACTGTTGTAAATCGGAATCAAGTAATAAGCGATGCTGTCCACTTTTGTGCCCGACATCATCGGAATCATACCCACCAACATCACAACCAGCATCAAAGGTGCCATCACAGCTGAGGCTGCCTTTACGGACTTGGCCTTGGCCGAGATAATGGAGGTGACCGAGACAAGAATAAGTACCGTGCTAAAAATCAACAGCAAAAGCGTCACATAATCCGACACTTGATAGATATTGGCATCCAAGCCCATCTCATCGGCATGAATCAGTTTGGGCAACGACAGCATCATGCCCAAGAAGCTCGACAAGCCGCTCAACATGGCGAAAAACGAGAGACTCAACACCTTGCCCAAGGCCAGCTCACGACGCTTCAACGGCGTCACCAACAAAGTGGCGATGGTGCCGCGTTCTTTCTCGCCCGCGATAGATGGTGGAGCTATCGACATGCAGCCCGAGAAAGCCATCAGCAAGAGCAGCATGGGAATCAATTCGCTGAAGAAATTGCCCACCACATCCTCATTCGAGGCAAGGTCATACACTGCCCCCTCTTCCATTTTGTTAATGTCAAAGCGGTTGCAGATGGTGCTTTCGTATGCATCCAACGCTGCACTCACCATTGAATAGGCCTGCTGCGACGGCTCCGAAGCAGAGTTGTAGAGCAGTTGCACATTGGGTGCCATTTGATGGCCACTAATCGGGTCGTATTGTGCAGTCAAGGAATCAAAGTCTTCCGGGAAAACCAGAAGGATGTATTTGCTGTCTTTCAGGACAAGCTCATTACGGAGTTTCTCTGCATCGAAATTCTCTGTCACCATCTCCAGTGGCAAGGCTTCCAATACGGGATGCACGCTTTCGGGCAGGTTTTCAACATACATGATGGCAGGCTCCTCATCCTTAGGTTGCATGAAGTTGTTGCCCATGAAGGAATAAATGAGATAGATTAGCAGACCTGGCATGATGACTGTGGTCATCAGCATGGTGCGATCGCCAAAGAAGCGGGCACATTCCTTCTTGATAATGGTCCAAGTGTTGTTTTTCATCACTCCATCCCTCCTTTCTTTTCCTTATAGATGTCGAAGAAACGGTCTTCGAGCGTCTGACTGGCACAGATGCCTTCCAAGGTGTCGCAATGCGTCAGTTGTCCATCGATGATGATACCCACGCGGTCGCAGAGTTTCTCTACGAGACTGAAAATGTGGGTGGAAAGAATGATGGTCTTGCCTTGTTCGCGCAATTCCTGAAGATAGTCTGTCACTGTTCGAGCGGTGAGTACATCCAATCCATTGGTTGGTTCATCGAAGATGACAAACTCAGGGTCGTGCACCAACGAAACCACAAGCGAAGTCTTTTGCTTCATGCCCGTCGACAAGTCAGCCACCTTGACTTCAGCGAAACGGTCGATGCCGAAACGCTTAAAGAGTTTGGTTTTGCGTTCCGCAATCACTTCAGGTGCAATGCCATAGAGTTGAGAGAAAAAGTCGAACAGATAATTGGGAGTAAAGAAGTCTTCCAACTTCAGTTCGGAGGTCAAGAAACCGATCTTGGCCCTCACCTGCTCCGGTTGACTCACAATAGAGCAACCGTCGATGAAAGCATCGCCCTTGTCAGGAACAATGAGGGTGGCAAGCATGCGCAAAGTGGTGGTCTTGCCAGCGCCATTGGGGCCCAACAGACCGAAGATCTCGCCCTTGTTGGCGGTGAACGAAAGGTTGTCGACTGCGACAATCTCCTTCCGTTCCGTCCTTTCTATTTTTTGTTGTTTGCGCGAGAGCTGAAAGGTTTTGCTGAGGCCCTCAACGCGAAGGATTTCGTTCATGATTAGATAGTTTTAAGACTATTGAAGGTGCTTTTACTTTCTCTCATCCGTTTTTTTCTTGATAACAGTACCAATGATGAGGCCAATAATGCATCCTATTCCGGTGCACAAGACACTTATGGCAACTTTTTTGCTCAGGATCAGTGCCACTATGATGACCGTTATGGCCACGCATACAGTGAGCAGGATAATGTAATGATGGGGTTTTAGTTTCTTCATAGCGATGTTTTTTCGTGGTTCTATAGATTTTGTTGAGTTTCCCGCTGCGCGGGAATGGAGTTAGTCGTGTTGTTATTTTGCGACGGCTTGTAATGTTAACGGCTCGTAAGCTCAATAGGCCGCCGCTGGAAACAACTACTGCATACTCCATTCCCGCAGGGAATCCCTTAAAACTTAATCTCTTCTATCCCAATGCCCAAGAGTTTCATTTTCTTAATCACCTCGGGCAATTCCTTCTCGAGGAACTCCTCGCGCATTTGCTTGAGGACGATGTCCTTGGCCTCGGCGGAGATGAAATAGCCGATGCCGCGTTTGTTGTAGATAATGCCCGCATTTGTCATGGTCTCATAGGATCGCATGATGGTGTTGGGGTTCACACCGAGTTGTATGCCGTAGTCGCGTACCGAGAGGATGCGGTCGTCGGCCTTCAGCTCGCCGCGCAGGATCTGCTCATAGAGTTGGGAGCAAATCTGCAAGTATATGGGTTTATGTGCGTTAAATTCCATGGTTTAGTATTTTTGGGTTTTAAGTTTGAAAAATAGACCGACATATAGACCTATAGTCAGCAAAGCATAAATGATGACTCTCGTCGTCATCACTCCACTTATGAAAGTGCCATATTCCGAAAAGTCAAAGTTTTCCATGAAACGGCCAATTGCAGTCGAGAACGAAAACACCAGAGTTTGGAACACCATAGAAATCGCATACGAGAATCCCATCATGATGCCAAATGTCGCACCTGTCTTATGGTGTTTGAACAACAAATTACCCAACATGAAGAAACCTGTGGTAAACAAGAAACTCACTAGGTAGTTCCAACTTTCAACAGAGCCAATCTTGTTGAACATGTCAAACAAACCAAGATAATCACTTGTCAGGTCTGAAGGATCAAAAACGACTGAAGGATCGGCTCCCATCTCTTTTATGAAATCCAAAGTCGAGCCCATGACACCGAGGCTTTTAATGTAATGGCGGAAGCCACCTACAGGAAGCAAGGTCAACAACGAATCAATGCCGTATGAAATCAAAGCCACCGCCACGGGAGTCATGACACAGTAGAGCACATAGCTCAGGTATTTCTCCCAATTGGAGACGGGCAGCATGGCATAGCGCACGCCTTCTCGAGGCAAGTTGATGTCGCCAAATGCCTTGGCCGGCACGAGAATGCACGACAAGAAAACAGCCACATAAATGACCATCCAGCGGACGAATGTCGGCATAGTGAAGCCAAACACTGCAGTCAGCAGCCAAGTGGCTATATTGAGGCTGCACAAGATGGCCAAGGTGATGCCGAAATTGCGGAGATACTTCTTGCCGTCCATGGCAAGGAGCTTCCCAAACCGATTGAAATTGAAGGTATTATTCATGGCTAGTATTTTTGCGTTTTGATCTTACGATAGGTTAGCACATAGAACACGATGGCGATGACCAACTGGAAGGCACTGTAGATCCAAGGGAGGAAACGATCTTCCATCCGGGCACTGGTTTCAGTGATCCACATACCGAAGTTATCCCACAAATGGAGCAATTGCATCAACAGGGTAAACGAAAAGACAATCAGCAGGCCCCAAGCAAAGGTCTTGCCTGCCTTGCGGCGCTTGAAGACCATATTACCGAACATGAAGATGGATGACTCGGCCCATGCGGCAGTAACCAGCGCGACAGCCAACATCATAAAGTCGCCAAAGCTGATATTCCTCAAGAAATCTTCATACATGGCAAACGCCTTGAAACCACCGAAAGGCAAAAGGGTCATGAGGCAGTCCACCAACCAGCTGCCCACCAGAGTCACTACGGGGGTGACAAGTGAGCAATAGAGGAACATGCTGAAGAACTTCTCCAAATTGGTGGCGGGCATCATGGCGAAGCCCACACCTTCACGCGGCAAGTTGACTTTGCCATAGATACGCGACGGTGCCGACATGACGGTGATGGCAATAAGGCCGAAGATGATGACCTCACGGAACTCGACGCGCAATTCAAAGTCGAAGACCAGGCTTGTCACCCAAAACATGACGGGCATGCTGATCCACACCAGCAGCGTGATGCCGAAGTTGCGGATGAAGCGCTTCCAGTCGTAGGCCAGCACCTTATTGAAACGGTTGAAATTGAATGTGTTATTCATAATGCAAGCCCTTTCTTATTCGAAGATTTGCTTGATGGTTTCCTTGTTTTTCATCACTGTGTTGAACAACACCTCGATGCTAATCTTGCTGTCGTAATGGTTGGGATTGCGCGTCACGCTGACATAGCCGCCAGGAATCATCTCACTGTAAAGTGCCTCGGGAGCCTCATCCATACCATAATCAAAATAGAGCTTGTCGGTAATCTCGCGGAACGAGGCCTTGAGCAGCACCTCATCGTGGTCGAGGATGATGATGGGGTCGATGAGGTTCTCCACATCCTTCACCTGGTGGGTGGAGATGATGATGGTACGATTTTCTGTGGAGTGCTTGGTGATGACCTGACGGAAGAGGGTCTTCGAAGGGATGTCGAGGCCATTGGTGGGCTCGTCGAGGAGCAGATAGTCCGTGTTGAGCGACAAAGCCGTTGCGATCAAGCACTTTTTCTGTTGACCAAATGACTGTTCTCCGTATTTGCGCTTGGGATCCACTTCCAGTTCCTCGCAAAGCTCGAGGAAAAGTTTCTCATCGTAGTTGGGATAGAACACGCCCAACTCGCGTACATTATTAATAGGTGTGTTATCTGGAATGGCGAAATCCTCCGAGATGAAAAAAATCTTTTGGAGGGTTTCAGGATAGCGGTTGAAAGGTGCGATGCCGTCCACCTCGCAAGTACCCGCAGCAGGCTTCTGCAAGCCGCTGATGAGTTTCAGCAGGGAGGTCTTCCCCACTCCGTTTTCGCCCAAAAGGCCGTAGATGTTGCCTTTCTCAAAGCAAAGGCTGATGTTTTTGAAGACAGGCTGACTCTTGTAGCCGAAGTCTAAGTTCTTGATTTCAATCATGTTGTTATATTTTGTGTTAGTGTATTAGTCAAATAGAACACTGCAAAAGTACAACAATTTTCATTACTGTCAAGAAAAAAGTGGATTTTTTTTGATTTTTTGAAAAAAAGTGGAATACCTTGAATGAAAACGAGTCACTCACGCCTTTACCCTCATAGCGGGCATGACCCGCTATCTCACACACGACGAAGATGTTCTTCCATGTGAGGGATGGCGGATGAGACTCCGCCATGAGGGTAAAAGGCATAAATGAAGTGCTTCGTGCTTGAAATCTCCTAATGTTGGAGCTTATTATAATGGCAAACCATCATCTCCCCCTTGTCCTTCGCATGGAGATGCATGGCGCCACCGAGGCAGTTCTTGTACACCTTGCAATCGGCGCAAGGGCCTTGTTTCATCCATTCACGGTCACGGAAGGGTTGGAATCGGTTTTCCCAAACATCAAGGAAATCATCTTGGTAAATGTTGCCCTGCACATAGCTACGGTCGATGTTGGGGCAAGCGGAGATGGAGCCGTCAATTAGGACAGAACCGATGGTGATGCCTGCACGACAGAAATAATACCAGTCGCGGATCTTGCGTTCGTAGGAGCCAACGTAGGCCTCACAACTGAACATGCAATTGATTTTCCCCTCTTTTCGGGTGGCTACGATGAAATCCATCATTTGGCGGAGTTGCTCGTTATTGAGCTGCAAGCCATCATCGGCAGCAGCACGGCCAATCGGAGCGATGGTGAACAAACGCCATGCCTTTACCTTATGCTCGATGAGCAGTTGCTTGATGGCTTCCAACTCATCGAAATTCATTGGACTGACGCAAGTGACAATATCATATGCAGGAAGACGCTTTTCATTGGCAATCAAGTCGATAGCACGTATGGCGTGGTCGAAGCTGCCTTGGCGCTTGCGGAAAGCATCGTGCGTGTCACGCAAACCGTCGAGGCTGATGGTGATGCTACACATACCCGCGTCCATCAGCTTCTTGTGCATGGCCTCATCGTAGGCATAGCCATTACTGACAATGCCCCATGGAAAGCCATGCTGTCGCAGTTGCCGCCCACAGTCAGCCAAGTCGGGGCGCACCAAAGGCTCTCCTCCTGTAATAACAACTAAAATGGAATTGCGCTTGAACTTGGTTTCCAAAGGCTTAATCGCGTTCAAGAAGTCCTCGAAAGGCATGTCTTTGTAGCGCGATGAAGCCAAGCAATCAGATCCACAGTGCTGGCAATTGAGGTTGCAGCGTTGCGTACACTCCCAAAAAAGGTAGTTCAGCTCATGGAGCTGGGTCTCTTTCTTTCGGAAATAGTTATGGAAGGCTTGGAGCATCATTCGGCGGACTGCATCTCCGCTTGAACCAATGTATCGCTTACTGGCACTTCAGTATCCAAGACTTCATCAGTCATCTCCATATCATCCGGCATTGCTGGCATATCCTTATCCTTATAGGGAGTGCCATAACAAGCCTGCATGACAAACATCACCGTTGTCAACGCCGATGCTCTCAAAAGCCATCTGAACAATTTGTAGGATTTCATAACACGCGTGTTTTATTATTCTGCAAAACTATACAAAAATCAGCAAAATACAATACCATTTATGAAAAATCATCCTTAATACTTGACAAACTTATGTGCATACGGCCCAATCTTGACGACATATACTCCTGAAGGCAATTCCGAGCCCAACACAATCTCTTGACAAGCAGACAAATAACTTTTGCCACCCATAATCACACGCCCCATGAGGTCACAAAGCAGGAAACCAGTTTCACGGGAGCGTCCATCAAGCATCATGATATGAACCTCATCCTCCGTCGGATTGGGGTAAATGATAAAGTCATCCGTATTCGACTGATAATCATGTACTTTTAATGGTTCAAAATCATCACATTTCACCAAATAGGCATCAATGCGGTCTTGTAGAAAGTTTCGCACCAAGGAACAGCCCCAATTCCAATAGTGAATGGATTCAGGATAGCCATGACGGGCTATCAAGTTGGGTACTTCCATTCTTAAGGCTTGCTCCACCTCATCGAGATAAAGAGCTGTATTCTCGTACTGCAAAACCGTGCTGCATAGCTCATCTACACGATGCAGGAACTTTTGCTTGAAATCGTTATTTTCCAACAACCTTCTGAACAACAAGGTCGACTTTACACCTGTATGCCATAGATTATCAGCAACATAAGTAGCGTTTCCAAATATGTCGAAGTCATTTTTCAATAAAGTGGCATCACCATCAAAAAAGGCGAACCGCCATTTGGAACCGTCAGTCTGCCAACACCGCATGTTGTTTGCTGGCCAATCTGTATTGGCAACAAATGTCTCAAGAATCTGATAATCAATGAAATTATCAAGATTAACAAGATTGCTGATATAAGCATAATTGGCACTATCCGAAAGGTCAGCATCCTCCAACCAGTCCATCATTTGCTCAAAACTTCTGCCATCGCCCGACTCTACTTCATCAATCCACTCCCAAGTATCACCATCCAAACCATTGCCGCAGATAATGGTACACGCTTCAGGCTCAATGCCGAAATGGTCTTCAAGATAATGGTCATCCAGCTTTTCCTGCAAGAAATAGATGCCCCAATACTCACCGTTCAAATACAACACTACCGGCCTCGAGTTAGGGGCTTCGAGACCCATTTCGAGCGCCATACGGTTGACCACATAATCCTGCACGCCGACAAAGGGCCATAATGTGGAAAAAGGCTTTAGCACCAAATGTTTAAAGCTTTGAATTGGTGTAGTTTCAAAAAAATGATGTTTGAATCGTTTCTTTCCATATTCCTCACGCGCATAGATTTTCATGCCTTTTGCAGGAGCCATCCTTGCCCGTTTACCATGGGCGCGCAGGCCACACTGCTGATTGATGCCTGTATTGTTAAGTTCGTAGAACTCCACATTACATAATCGTTCCCATTCCATGCCACGCTGGTAATAATTACCCGTAGTCTCGGGAAAATCAGGATTAAAAAGCGCACCTGGGACCAAAATCCCTGTATCATAATCAAATAACGCCAAAGAATCGGCGCATACCGAAACGACTGGCAAGCCATGATGGTTGCAGCCCAAAGAACGAAACAAATAAGTCTGCGTTACCACATCACTTATGCGCAGTCCTTCCTCGTCAAAAGCCGCTGCCCTTACAACGATGGCATGTTGCACCGATTCGGGCACAAACTGCTCAAAAAGCGGTGCAATAGGAAGCGTATAGATATCAGAGGTGGAATAAAGATGCTCGTCGAGGAACAGAGGATCCTCGTAGAGGCTGGATTTTGCTGTAGGAGTATCGCCATTAAGGGTATATCGGATTTGGCGCTCCCAATCGGAGCAACTTAAAAAGAGCGTGAAAGACTCATTGTAGAACCCGCCCTGATGCGAGAACAGAACCTCCGTCTGCGAAAAGAGTTCAAAACGGAATGTGAACAAAACCAAAAGCAATATCCAACGCTTCCGCCTCATCTCCCCTATTTCTTTATGCTCAAGATCACGCCCAAGGCCACGCCGAGCAAAGCCGCAAACAGCACCTGAAGCGTAGGAGGCAGCAGGAAAGTGATGGTATGGGCAGGATACCAAAACAACGGAATAGTCTTGGCAAAGACAAAACCATACTGGATGTCCCAATTGATTTTCTTTGAAAGCGTTTCCCTGATTTTCAACTTGTTACCAAAGAAACCTCCCAACGAGCCACCTGTCTCGGCAATATGGATGTCGGTAATCTTATGGAAAGTCATGAAGACAGGAGCAAACAAGGTGTTCATCAGCACACTGACGCACAAAGCCACAAAGGCTTTGCCCCAACTGAGGTCGCCAGCAAACCACTCCGCTGCTTTTCCGTTGAGGTGGAAGCCACCATCCAACAAGGCTACAGTACCCGTCTTGAAGATGGTCATGGCCGAGGCAATGACCACACCCAACACACCCCAAACCAGCATCTTGGGCAACAAACCGAAGCCTTTCTTCATGTACATGCCTTCGCGAATGCGCAAGGCAAGCATCTCACCAAAGGTGCCAAGGATGGCAAACTTGAAGAAACTCATCAACAAGCCATGGTTTTTGGTGGTTGTGTTGAACCAGTCCCAAGCCCCCGGGATAAAGGCGAAGCCGCACACCACGGCGGCCACAATAATCAAAGTGATGACATCTGCTTTTTTCATGACCTCTTGTCTCTTTTGTCGGCCTCTTTGTTCTGCCAATAACGGCCCAACAGGCACAGCAGGCACACACCGCAAAGGATGCTGCCCAGCACGAAGCCCGTCTGGTCCTCGCCTTTGACCTTATACAACCAAATGCCAAAGCCAAACATGGCCAAATCGACGATGATGCTTAAGATATAGCCTATTGTGCGGCTGGTCTTGTCGGGTTTCTTTAACAGAAGATTGTCAAGCAGAAAGGTGACAACGACCAAGGCGGCATAGACTAGATAATAGATGGCTTTTTCGGTAATCATAACTATTGTATTAGCACGGGTCTTCGACAAGCTCAGACACCTTCAGTTTCTGCAAAAAGCCAAGGTCCCTGAGCCCGTCGAAGGGCCGACACTTATTTCTCAATTCGAATACGAGCATCCACCGCAACAACATTCTTCGGGTTGCCCAGCAGCGGGTTGAGGTCCATTTCGGCAATCTCAGGAGCAGCCATCACCAAAGCGGCCACTCTTGCAATCTGCTCGGCATAGACATCAACATTGACAGGCTGCTGACCACGCACGCCTTGAAGAATCTTATATCCACGGAGCTTGGTGAGTGCTTCTTTTGCCTCAGCCGCACTAATAGGTACAAGCGAGCTCTGCACGTCTTTCAGCACCTCGATGAAGATACCGCCCAGACCAAAGAACACCTGATGTCCGAACTTGGCATCGCGGATGGCGCCAATGTAAACCTCAGTACCGTCGAGCATCGGGTACATCTCCACAGCGTAAGTGTCCTTGATGGCCATCAAGCGGTCAAACTCCTTGTCGACGGTCTCGATGTCGCGCACGTTCAAGGTCACGCCACCGACATCCGACTTGTGCACAGGACCCACTACCTTCATCACGAGGGGATAACCCACTTCGTTGGCGAAGTCCAAAGCCTGCTGTTTCTTGTCGACGACGCGAATCTGCTTTTGGGCAATGCCAGCAGCATCGAGCAGTTCGTAAATTTGATCAGGACCAATGTAGCCGTTCTCGCAGCTGTCGATGCACTTACGGATACGGGCAGTATCAATCTTAGGCATTTCCACATTCTCGGGTTGCGGTTTCGGGGTGTTATAGACTTTGCAGATGGCGTTGCCCAATACGCACTCTTCCGGGAAGTTGATGCGACCCTTGGCGATGAAATCTTCGATTTCATCTTTCACATTGATAATGGAAGGCAGCACAGGGAAGATAGGCTTCTTGCAGGTCTTCATCTTCTGGTCGAGCAGGTCATAGACCTCTTTGTTGCTGAACAAGCCAGGCGAGCCGAAGATGACCACTGAGAAGTCGATATCAGTGTATTCGTTCTCGACGGTGTCGATGATATAACCAAGCTGTTCAGCTGTTCCAGTGGCCAAGAAATCGATGGGGTTACCCACGCTTGAGCCAGCGAAGAGCTTCTCCAACAAGGCAGGGCTGGCAGGATGCTCTTTCAATGAAGGCACTTCCATGCCACCGTTCGACAACACATCGGTAAGCATAACGGCAGGACCGCCGGCGTGGGTGATGACAGCGCAGCGTTTGCCCTTGATTTCGGGGTGCATGAACACACCGCACACTGTCGTCAACTCCTGACGGTTCTGGCAACGCACGATGCCTGCCTTGCGGAACAACGCGTCGACTACGGCATCGTTGGTGGCCAAAGCGCCCGTATGTGATGAAGCAGCGCGGCTACCAGCAGCCGAGCCACCCGACTTGATGGCAGCGATATGGCATCCCTTGTTGATGAGGCTACGTGAGTGTTTCAGCAAACGCTGAGGATCGCCAATCTTCTCCATGTACAGCATGATGACATGGCTGCTCTTCTCGGGGTCAAAGGTCTCGTCCAAGTGCTCCAGTACATCCTCAATGCCGAGTTGGGCACTATTGCCCACTGCCCACACGCTATTGAACTTCAAGCCGTTACTCATGCCATATTCCTTGATAAACACAGCGGTAGCGCCTGAACCTGTGATGAAATCAACACCTTTAGGATCCAATGTCGGAATGGGCGTATCGAAACAGCCAGCATAATTCACGTTGAGGAAGCCTGTGCAGTTAGGGCCAATCAAGCTGCCGCCGACACTGTTGATGGTATCAACGATATGCTTCTCGATGGCGGCACCTTCCGCATTCTCCTCCGAGAACCCAGCGCTGATAATGATGAAACCTTTGCAACCCTTTTCTTTGGCCAACACATCGACGGTTTGCGCGCAGAACTTGGCGGCGATGCAGAGGATAGCGCATTCCACTTGCGGCAGGTCATCGACCTTGGCATAGCATTTCACGCCTTGCACTTCTGTCTCTTTCGGGTTTACCGCATAAACGGGACCTTGGAATGGACTTTCCAAAAGGTTTTTCAAAGCTTTTCCACCAGGTTTGTGAATGTCTGACGAAGCACCGCAAACTACGATGCTTTTCGGATTTAATAATTCTTTTGCTATCATTTTAATTAGGTATTTGTTGCAACAAACATAATTTGCTGCAAATATAGCCAAAATAACAAAACGGGAAAGCGTTCAATGCTTGTTTTGCAATCTTTCTTCGCAATCAAGCAGCAATTGGTAATGGATTCTGTTGAAAAGACCCATCTTGCATAGCAGCTCGATATCCTCGTGGCTCATCCACATCACCGAATCCACTTCATCTTTTTGCAAATGCAACATCTCGGCAGGCACATTGCTTTTCAGCATATACAGAAAAGTGAACTTATAATCATATCGCCTGATTTTCACCAATTTAAGTTCACTCTTAGTCGCTAAAAGCCCAATCTCTTCTTTCATCTCACGCAACATAGCCTGAGCAAAATCGCGCTCGCCACTTTGCACATGTCCCGCAGTAGTGGAATAGAAATTACCCTTATTGGGCGACACCTTCTGAATCAAGTACTGACCCTGGTCATTGTAGACATACACCGCCACGATTGGAATCATCAAGCCTGGCGGCACCCGCTTCCCACGTTCAATAGTCTGGCCTGTAGGTTTCAGGTCTCTGTCATACAAATCCAGAATTTCCATAATTGACAACTGTTTGTAGAGACGGTGTGCACACCGTCTCTACATCATTTATTTTGCAAATAAATCTTTGATGCCGCCCAGCGAACCCAGCACATTCGTGGCCTCGTAAGGCAGATAAACGGTCTTGTTCTCTTGTCCGCTCGCCACTTCCTTCAAAGTCTCGATGTATTTCACAGCCAACAGATAGTTTACAGGGTCGGCACCACGGTCGGCGACGGCCTCAGCAATGTTGCGGATGGCGGCAGCTTCAGCTTCGGCTTGCAGCACCTTGGCACGAGCTTCACCTTCAGCCTTGAGGATGTTAGCTTGCTTGTCAGCCTCAGCAGCATTGATTTCTGCCTGCTTCTCACCCTCCGAATTCAAAATCTGAGCCTGTTTCTCACCTTCTGCCTTCAAAATCTCGGCACGACGGTTACGTTCGGCTTGCATCTGGAGTTCCATAGTACGACGAATGCTCTCAGGAGGGGTAATATCCTGCAATTCAACACGATTCACTTTCACTCCCCATTTATTGGTGGCATCGTCAAGCACATTACGAAGCTTAGAGTTGATGGTATCACGCGAAGTCAAAGTCTCGTCAAGTTCCATCTCACCTACCACGTTACGGAGCGTGGTCTGTGTCAGCTTCTCGATGGCGACAGGAAGGTTTTGGATTTCGTAGGTGGACTTCATCGGATCCACAATCTGAAAATAAAGCAAGGCATTGATTTCGGTCATCACATTATCCTTGGTGATAACACTCTGTTTGTCAAAGTCATACACTTGTTCACGCATATCGATGCGGTTGGCACGGTAAAGTCTGCCATTCTGTTGACGAACGATGACCTCTTTGGCCTGCTCAATGATGGGCAACACAATATTGATACCCGCATTCAAAGTACGGTTGTACTTTCCGAGGCGCTCCACAATCATGGTTTCAGACTGCGAGACAATCTTGATGCCTCGAAGGATATAAATCACAACGAGGATGCCCAATACGATTAAGACGATGTTTAAGACAGTTAAATGCATAATGATATTGTTTTTGATGATTAATGGCAAGCTTTAACAGTAACGATGATGCTGTCCAGCTTGAGGATTTCGACATCGATTCCCTTCTCTATGACCGATCCGTCCTCCGAAACCGCTTTCCAGTCGTCACCGTCGATGGCCACACGGCCAGTATGCTGCGATGCATCGATACGTTCAGAAACAATGCCCTTCCGTCCAATGATGGCCTCGGCATTGGTCTTCACATCCTTAGATTTCTTGTCCAGAAAACGTACAACCACAGGCCTTAAAAAGATGAACGTCAGTAATGAAACCACGACGAAAACCAAGATTTGCCAAGTAAAGCTACCACCCAATCCAGAAACCAAAGCTGAAAAGCCGGCGCCAATGGCAAAACAGAGGGCTCCAAAACCAGCAGTGCAAATCTCAACGATTACCAGTACGATTGCAGCAATAAGCCAATAGTAATATTCCATAGCAACATAGGTTTGATTTTGCAAATATACAAAAAAAGGGCGACACCCACAAGGGTGCCGCCCAATTTTTTGCGGGAATCAATCCCGCGGTGTCAATTATTGCATGACAGTGACGCGCTTGACGGTCATACCTTCCTCAGTGTAAACGCGCACCATGTACATGCCAGCGTTGAACTGGGCCATGTTCAGAGTGTAGACGTTAGCATCGAGTTCGGTGTCGAAGACCACCTGACCGAGCATGCTCACCACAGTGATGCGGCTCATGCCATTGGCTTCGATCGTCACATTGCCCTTCGTCGGGTTAGGATAGAGGGCAACCTTGTCGCTGTTCTCGTTGATGCCAGTCACGCCAACCTCAACATAATCGTTGTTCGGGTTGTCGAAGGCAGCAGCGGGTTCAGACTCGCAGTCGTTGTCATAGACAGTAGTCACCTGGTAGTAGTAAGTACCAGCGCCAGCAGGCGTGTCGATGTACTCGTAGTAGGTCTGGCCAGCAACGTAAGGTACTGTGCCGATGAGGGCATAGTTGGCGTTGTCAGTCGAACGATACACCTTGAAGTTAGCAATGTCGGCACGGCTCTTAGCACCATTGGTCAACTGGATGTCGTCGACATCGAGGATGAACATATCGGTGCAGTTGAAGTGACGGATGGCAATCTTACGACCATCGCCAGCGTATTCACTGAGGTCAACCGTGTACTGATGCCAACTGCCTTGAGCGCGGGTGTTGCCACCACGGCCGAAGCTCATGACATCACCACCAGCCTTAGCGGTCATTGTCCACTCTTGGACCATAGCAAACGTGTTGCCACCGTCCTCAGAGACAGCCACACCGAAGTGTTCGGCAACGTAGCTGGCGTCTTGACCGCAAGCCCAGAAGCTGAAGGTCGAACCTTCGCAGAGGGTCACGGCAGGAGAAACGAGCCAGTTGTCAGGAGTCAGAGCTCCAACAACATTGCTGTAAGAACCAGAGACGATGAGATCTTGTGATGCATTGTGACCGGCACCAGCGAGGTTACCACCATTCAGATAGATACCATCGCAGGCAGAGCCAAGGATCCAGTTGTAGCCATCACCATCAACGTCGATGGTAGTCCAACCAGCAGGCATCTGACCATTGTCGAAGTTTTCAGTGAACTCGTCACCTTCGCAGCCGCCAGGACCTGGGCCAGGATTCTCATCACCCCACCAGATCTTCACCTGGTCGGTAGCGTTGAGAGGCTCGCCATGGATAGGCATGTAAGCAGCGCAAGAACCACCGGTAGGACCGAACTCGCAGACCGAGCAACCCATGGACCAACCATAGTTGTGGTCGGGCAGGACCATCTGGCCAGGATAGATCGGGCGGACGCAGTATTCGTGGTCGCCGAACTCACCTTCAACGGTGTACTCGCGGTCGTCAGGACCAGCGAAAGCAACAAACTCGCCGTCTTCCGTGATCAGGAAGCCAATGAGGTCGGTAGGAACAACGATTTCGCAGTCGGTCTCACCTTCACCTTCAGTCTTGGTAAAGTTGATGACGCAAGGTTGCTGTGAATAGTTGGTGATCATCAGGATGTAATACTCACCAACTTCAGGCATGTGGTAGTTGATGCTGCCGTGGCTCGTGTTGTGCTGATGTTGACCTTCAGCATAGCCGAGATAGCAGTTTTCAGAGTAGGAAGCTGAGTAGCAGCAGTCCATGATCTTGTTGCTGGACAAGTTGCTGCAAGCTGTGCCAGACATCACTTCTTGTTCGGTGTAGGGACCCCACATGCAGAAGTCGATATCTCTATCGGTACCACTGTTCGGGTCATGGCCTTCCATGTGGATCACGAATGGGCCACCCGTATGTATTCTCATGTGGTAGAACGAAGGATTGTAAGACATACCGATGCAACCATCGTCCATACCAGGCTCGTCAGCTTGGTTACTGGTGTTGGCAGCTTCAAACGTAATCGTTTCTGAGGTGCAGAACGGCAGCGAGTTGATGCAATGGTCATTGTCAACTCTAGCGTTGCTGATCAGCACATCCATGATGACCGAGGTAAAGTTAGCAGAAGAAACACTGCTCTTCCAGCTGGCCATACGATCGGCGATTTCAACCTTGCTCAGCAGGCCGAAGTCAGCGACAGTGTTACGATAGACTGATTCAAACTCATCCATGAAGTTGATATTGGCAACATTCGAGGTGAGGATGAACTGGCCATATTCCTCTTCAGGAACCAGCGAGAAGCGGCTGTCGTTGCTGAGGATGTAGAGCATATAGGTTCTGAGGTCAACATTGTCGAGAGCGAAGAAGTTCAGCATGATACCGTCTTCGGCATATTGAGTGTAGAACTCACCGCCCTTGGCGATGCTCATGCCACCCTTAGCACCAGAGGTCAGCTGGATGTCATCAACATTCAGGATGAACTGGTCGCTGCAGTTGAAGTGACGGATAGCGATGTACTTCTGACCAGCGTAAGCACTCAGGTCAACAGTGTAGTTGTACCAGTTGCCTTGAGCACGGGTAGCACCACCACGGCCATAGCTCGTAACATTGCCACCGCTCTTGGCAGTCATCGTCCATTCTTGAACCATCGTCCAGTTGCTCGTACCGTTGTCGGAGATAGCAACACCGAAGTGATCGGCAGGATTGTCCGGTACCATTAGCCCAAGAACCTGAAATCACATAGTGAGCAGAACCGTTGTGGCCTGTACCAGTCAGGTCAACACCAGCGTTGTGGTAGTTGCCAGGAGTCATGCTTGAAACCCAAGTGTAGCCGTCGCCATCAGCGTCAACAGTCGTCCAGCCGGCAGGCATGCCAGCGTCGAAGTCCTCGCTGAAGGTGTCGCCAGGACCAGGTTGTGGACCAGGAGTATCACCACCGTAGGGGTTGAAGCCGTGTTCAAACACCCACTCGATGTGGTTGCCTTGTGCGCTGGCATTGACGCTAACTTCGTCAACAGGTCCCCAGTGATCGCAAGGTTCATACACCCATTCAACGGGTTCGCTCCAAGCGCTCATACCAGTGCTGTACATCACAGCAACCTTGCAGAGGTAGTGTTCGCCTTCAACCAGAGGAGCATTGTAAGGCTCGTCGGTCGACAGCTGGCAGAACGGATGGACAGTGTTGTGGTTGAAGATCGGCACACCGTCGATTGAGGTGCACATCACCTTATAATATTCAAAGTGACGGTCACCACTCTTGGCACCAGAGGTCAGTTCGATGTCATCGACGTTAAGGATGAACTGGTCGCTGCAGTTGAAGTGACGGATAGCAATGTACTTCTGACCAGCGTAAGCACTCAGATCAACAGTGTAGTTGTACCAGTTGCCTTGGGCACGGGTGTCACCACCACGGCCAAAGCTCGTGACATTGCCACCGCTCTTGGCAGTCATCGTCCATTCTTGAACCATCGTCCAGTTGCTCGTACCGTTGTCGGAGATAGCAACACCGAAGTGATCGGCAGGA
>CADCJI010000025.1 GCA_902801625.1 uncultured Bacteroidia bacterium
TGAGGTGCGTTACAACTCGCTCGTGAAGACCTTCCCCGAGGAAGCCAAGGAACTGTTCGCCAAGACCGAGCAATTCGCCAAGCTCCGCTACGAAGGCTACAAGAAGCTGAGCGAAGGGAAATAATAAACCCTGAACGCTTGAATGAAAAACAGCGCATCCCATTGCGGGATGCGCTGTTTTTTGTATTTTTGCGGTGGTAAAACAGTTTTTTAGAATGCAAAATAAGGATACCGTCTTTTATGATTCCGTCTATTATTCTTGTGAAGGTTCTACGTTAGTATTAGATCCATACACTGGACTCCGTAGGATTGAATGGAATAATCCATTAAGAAGAGAAATAGATTTAAAATACTTGTTTAGTGATGGTCTTCGGTTTAGTGTAGATTTTAATGAAAACAAGGCAGTATTATGCTTTTCCAAAAAAGATAAACTTCAAATCGGAGATTGTATCTCTTTGTTATTTGATGACGGGAAAATAATAGATTTTCCTATTGCGAAAAAACCAGTAAAAGATTACAGATATCAAGCTTCTTTTATTCTTTACCAAGAAGATGCCGAAACACTCTTATACTCAAATATTGTTTCATATCGAGTTTCGTATAAAGAGGAATCAAAACAACCAGAAATAGTCAAAATGGCAAGTGTGGGCGATTTTGGGTATCATCCAAAATATAGCTCAGAAGCCATTCGTATATACGTCAAGAATCATCTCGATACAATCAAGCTTCTGGTTCCAGAATATCAATTACCACGTCGTACGGTTGCAAAAACTCTGAAAGAATACAAATTCAATTGGTGTTATGTTTACCTAATGCGCGATAACTCTAATGGATACCATAAAATTGGGATTTCTAATACTCCTGAGTATCGCGAGAAGACTTTACAAAGTGAGAAGCCGTCAATAGAAATGCTTGCTTGCAAAAAGTTTCCAACACGAAAAATCGCAGAAGCGATAGAATCTGCACTTCACACCGCATACAGCCAACAACGAGTGCGAGGGGAATGGTTTAATTTGGACGATGTGGATGTGGCGGCGATAATTGAGACATTGAAATAAACCCTGTTAATAATCTTTTTTTTGTAACTTTGCAATCTGTAAAGGTTTTTCCGAAAAGTAGAAGGACATACGTAAACAAACATCAAATGACACACCTGCGAATTAGAAACATTGGCCCTCTGAAAGACACTGGCTACATCCCGATAACAAACATTATGCTCATTATTGGAGAGCAAAGCGTTGGGAAAAGCACTTTTATGAAAGTCTTAAGCTTTTGTCGATGGATTGAAAAAAAAGTCATGCTTCAAAAGTTTGACGACATTATTGTTAAAGGTGGCTTTATTAAACAACTTAAGGAATTTCATAAGTTAAGTGACGAGTATTTTAAAAACGGAGAACCCTACGTTGAATACACAAGTGATGTTGTTAGTATTATCCACAAGGGGCTTAATACCAAAACAAAAATCTCAAAGATAGAAAACAGCAAGCGTCATAATACGAAAATCACTTATATTCCAGCCGAAAGAAACCTTCTGTCTGTCATACCTAACTTGGACAACAAGTATAAAGTGTCATCGTATGACTCCATGTTCAACTGTGCCATGGAGTTTTCCGAAGCAAATACGGTGTTTACAAAAAACAATCCATTAAAACTAGCTTTTACCGAGGACATGGAATACTATCACGATGGTTTCAACGATTATGTAAAACTACAAAAAACAAACACTGCCTTGCTGCTGGAGCACACCTCCAGTGGAATACAATCCACCGTACCTGTATCTGTGCTTGTGCATTATTTATGCTATATCACAGGGATGCCCTCTCGGCGAACACCTCGTATGGTTCAAAGTGATAGAGACCTTGATTTTAGTTCGGAAAACCAATCAAATCGCTTAAACTACTATAACTACCCTCAACTATTCATTGAAGAGCCAGAGCAACATCTATACCCGACCTCACAAACAAGGTTGTTGCGTGACATCATATCACAGTTTTCTACGGCTATGAAGAGGACAGGATACCCAGGATACGTAGTAATGACTTCTCATAGTCCTTATATCTTGACCCAATTGAACGTTCTCCTAAAAGCAAGAAAGGCTTTCGGTAAAAATAGAGAAGAAACTTTAAATATTATTTCTGAAGAATGCATACTTCCACTAAAATACTATTCAGCGTATTTCGTGACGCAGGATGGTCAAATGAAGAATATGATGGATAGAGAAACTGGGCTAATTAAAGGAGAATTCCTTGATGCGGTATCTGATACAACTGAGGACGAATTAAACCGCTTAAACGACATTATCTATGGTTAAGAAAGAAGCTGAGGTTGAAACCATCATCAATACCAATCTGAAGTCATACAAGGCGGATGCTCCTCTTAGTGAACGAAAGATTGTCTCTACTTCTGAAAAGGGAAAGTCCTACAGAATTAAGTTTTCCGAAATCAAACCGAGTGCGGTTTACACCATTGATGGAAAGATTATTACGGAAGGTGATAGATGTGATAAACTAGTTCTTGTTGAATCAAATACATCCCAAAACAGATGGATAGAAATCTTCGTTGAACTTAAGGGGAAGGACGTGGATCACGCAGTAGCCCAACTCAAGGCCACGGTTGATAAGCCTATTTTTAAACATAATACGATAGAGAAATTATGGGCACGGATCGTAGCGCAAAGCTATCCTAAAAACACAGGTAATTCTACAATAGAGCGAGCAAGAGACTATTTCCGAAAGAAAAACATAGACTTCAAGCAAGGAAGAATTGTGTTAAAGGAAACGATGTAAAGATTTGACATTTACATTGTATTTTGGCGATGTGGTTGATGGTCGGATGGAATTGTCGGAAATCGGGGAATATGCGCTGCGTTGCATCGAAAATATCCCAGAAATCAATGATAATGTCGCGGTTCCTGAATTTGTGGTGATGCCGAATCACGTTCACATGATTGTTATTATTGACAATCCAATTGAATGGCCGGATGATGAACAATTGTCGCAATTCGACCAGCGGCTGCCCCAATGGGACAGCCCTACAGCTCAAAACGGAAACATGATGCATGAATCTGGGACTGTAGGGCTGTCGTATTACGGCAGCCGCTGTGACGAACCAATCATAGATGATTCCCAATTAGACAAAAATGAAGAAATGCAACGCCGTTCCCATTGTTGCGGGCGCCTGTCGCGTATCGTTGGACAATACAAATCCGCTGTCACCAAATACGCCAACGAACACGATATTCCGTTTGCATGGCAACCGCGTTTCCATGACCATATAATTAGGAATTGGACGGAAATGAACCACATTGCGCAATATATCCAACATAATCCTGAAAAATGGGAATTGGATCGGTTTTATAAAAAACGGTGATTTTTGTTTTGCGGCTGCCACGATGTGACAGCCCTACAGCCCCAACGGAAACGCTATGCCCGATGGTTGGGTTGTAGGGCTGCCGTATTACGACAGCCGCATTGATGTTTACGGTTTTGTGTTTTGCGGCTGCCACGATGTGACAGCCCTACAGCCCAACGGAAACGTTATGCCCAATGGCTGGTCTGTAGGGCTGTCGTACCACGACAGCCGCAATCATATTAGCCGCAAAATTATTCAATGGAATTGGTAAAAATAAAAAAATAGGATGACCATTGGGCCATCCTATATCATTTGCTCGATTGTCTGTTTATTATTCTGCCGGAGCCTCGGCTGGAGCTTCAGTGGCTTCAGCAGGAGCATCGGATGAAGCTGGCATATCAGTCGTGGCTGCAGGAGTTTCCACAGTGGGAAGCGGAGCAATCACATTCTCCAGTTCGCTCTTGGGAGTGCCTTCTTTGGAGTTCTTGGGGAGCGTAATGCTCGAAAGGAGGCAAAGCACCACCAAGATAGCACCCAAAGTCCATGTGGCTTTCTCAAGGAAATCGCTCGTCTGACGCACGCCCATCATCTGGTTGGCACCTCCGAAATTGGAGACCAAACCGCCACCTTTTGAGTTCTGAACCAGAACGATCAATCCTAATAACACACTGACAAACAAGATTGTAATTACTAATGCTGTGTACATTTTTATAGATTTAATGATTAATTTTCTTTGCTTTCTTGGAGCCGTTTAATTTGGGCTGCAAAATAACGACTTTTTTCTGGATAATGCAAGCCTAATTTTTCATAAATTGAAATAGCCTTTTCAATATACCCCTGTTTTTCATAAATCTTGGCCAAAGTCTCACTCACGATGTTCTCCTGGTCGATGATGCTATTTTGCGCCACCGAGATAGGATTGTAGAACTCGGCCTTGGGTCTGGAGATGGTCGGGTTTTCGAGTATAAACTTGTCTATCAGCTCTTTGCGCGACAACTTTTTGGGTTTCGGCTTTTCAATCTCTTTCTGCTGTTTTTCGGTTTCGATTTCTTTCAGACGGTTGGCGATGATGGCTTTCAGCTCATCTAACGACTTGCGTTTTTCCTCGAGCAAGGCCATCTCGGCGGAGAGTTCCTCATGGCTTCCGCTGAGGTCGATTTCAGGGATGATGAAGACTTTTTCGCGGATGATACGGCTGTTCTGCTCTTCTTTCGGCTCTGTGGATTCGGCATCGGAGTGGACGGGCTCGGCAGGTACAATCTCATCGGGCAGGGCAGGAACCTCAGGCTCGCTTGTCCAGCGGTGGCGGGCGATGAGGGTGAAGAGGCGCAGCTTGTCGCGGTTGGGCATGATGGCTGCCGTGTGTCTCAGCTGACTCTCGTAGCGTTTGTCGTCGGTGTTCTGGTAGGCGACGGTCAACAAGGCCTGCCCGATGGCGAAATAGGGATAGTCCGCCACCAGTTGCTCCATCTCCTGCACGGCTCCGTCTTTGAGTGTCTCCGGCCGCGTCATGTATCCTATGAGTTGCTTGCTGTCCATCTTTTCAGTTGAGAGTTTAGAGTTGAGAGTTTAGTGTGGTTGTAAGTTTAGAGTTTAGAGTTGTTCATCATTCCGCATTCCGCATTCATAATTCCGCATTCCACATTCCGCATTATTAATTACCAGTTTACTAATGCCTTATTGAATATGTCTTCCACCAATTGCTCGATGATTGTCGAGGTGAGTGATTCCTGCACCGAGTTCAAGTCCTGATCGCTGGGGTAGTCCTCGTAGCGCGAGAAGGATTGCTCGAAGTCTTTCGTTTCATCTATGCGGTTGCTGAAACGCACTTGTACCGTGACGGTAAGTCGGTTCATGGCCGCGGTTTGCCCTGAGGTGATGGCTACGGGAGAGGTCTTGTAGTCGGTGATTTCGCCTTCGAAAGCGATGTCGCCGCCAGTCTCCACCATATCCAAGGTGGTTTGGTTGGTCATGGCGTCGCGCAAGGCATTGGTGAAGTTGTTGCTCAGCATCGGGTTGACGAGCTGGGCGTGGTTGGGGAAATACTGCACCGAAACGGTCTTGGCCTCGGCAGGTATCGATGCGCCCGAGAAGGAATAGATGCCGCAACCTTGGCAAACGAGCGTCAAAGCCAACACCATAACCGCTATTTTTGCCTTCAACCTCATAGATTTATGCCGTATTCGTTGATCTTTCTGTACAAAGTGCGTTCGCTGATGCCCAAAGCCTTGGCTGCGTCTTTGCGCTTGCCTCTGTGGGCTTCCAATGCCTTGATAATCATCTCTTTTTCGTGATGCTCAAGCGATAGTGTTTCGGTCGTGTGGGTTGTTGAGCCTGTCGAAACGCCCCCGTAGGTCTCTTCGGCAGGAACGAATTCGGCAAATTCCTGCTCATTGTCCTCGGGCTCGTTTTGGTTCACACGGGTCACCACGGTGTCGCCGATTTGGGTAACGGGGGTGGCTTGGACATAATTGGTTTCAGCTGGGCGACCATTGTTCATGTTGTTGACTTGGGCGCGCAACTCGGCGATGTCTTTCTTCATGTCGAAAAGCACACGATAGAGTAGATCGCGCTCCGACATTCCTTCAGGAGTGTCCTCGCGCGGCAAGAGTATAGGTAAGTTGCTTTGTACCCTGACTGGCAGGTACTTAACCAAGGTCTCCGCCGTGATGGTACGTTCGGTTTCCATGATGGAAATTTGCTCTGTGACATTCTTCAGCTGGCGCACATTGCCGTCCCATCGGTAGTTCTCCATCATCTTCATTGCATCGGGGGTCATCGTGATGGCGGGGATGTGGTTGCGCTCAGCGAAGTCGGCGGCAAACTTGCGGAACAGAAGCGGGATGTCGGCCTTTCTTTCGCGCAAGGCGGGAATATGTATTGGGATGGTGTTCAACCTATAGTATAAGTCCTCGCGGAAACGGCCTTTTTCGATGGCTAAGGGTAGGTCCACATTGGTGGCGGCCACGATTCTGACATTGGTCTTCATCACCTTGGAGCCGCCCACGCGGATGAACTCGCCGTTTTCGAGCACACGCAACAGTCTCGCTTGGGTGGAAAGGGGCAGTTCGCCGACCTCGTCCAAGAAGAGGGTGCCTTTGTCGGCAATCTCAAAGTAACCTTTGCGCTCGCCTACAGCACCGGTGAAAGCACCTTTCTCGTGACCGAACAGCTCCGAGTCGATGGTGCCTTCGGGGATGGCACCGCAGTTCACGGCAAAGTATTGTCCGTGTTTGCGGGCACTATTTTGGTGGATGATCTTCGGGAACACATCCTTACCTGTGCCACTCTCGCCCGTGATAAGCACGGTGAGGTCGGTGGCGGCCACCTGCGCTGCGATGCCGATGGCGCGGTCCAACTCAGGGTTGGTGCCTATGATGCCGAAGGTCCGTTTTATTGCTTGTACGTCCATGTCAGTTGTTCAGTTAGTCAGTTGTTTAGTTGTTCAGTTACTATGGCTTATGGCTCATGGCCTATGGCTTGTCCCACCGAAAGCTTGAAATCCAAGATTTTTCGTGGGTCAGGCCATAGTCATAGGCCATCAGCCATAGTCCTTTTATCTCAAAACTCCTCCCAACTGCTGTTCAAATGCGCCCTGAATCTTCCCCATTGTCTTCTCAATCACCTTGTCGGTGAGGGTGGTGGTGGGCGACATCAGCACGAAGCTCATGGCATATTGTTTCTTGCCTGCCGGGATTTTCTCGCCTTCATACACGTCAAAGAGGCTCATGGATTGCAAGATCTTGTTTTCGGCGGCCATGGCGACTTTCTTGACTTCATCGAAGGTGACGTTCTTGTCGAAAATCATGGCGAGGTCGCGGCGCACGGCTGGGAACTTCGACAACGGCTCGAAGTGCACTTCCTTGGCCTTGGCCAGGCACTGCATCATCAAGGTCCAGTTGAAGGTGGCGTAGTAGACGTCTTTCTTCAGGTCGAAGTGCTTCAAGGTCTTCTTGCTGAGCTTGCCGAGGGTGACGATCTCCTTGCCGTCGACGCAATAGGTGGTCGCGTAGTCGAAATGCGGCAGGTTGGCTTCCTTGGCTTCCAATGCCTTGAAGTCGAACTTGAAGTGGTTGAGCACGCCCATGACGTATTCCTTCAAGTCGAAGTAGTCGAGGGCCTTGCTCGGGGCGTTCCACAGCTCGGCTTGCTTGTTGCCGGTGAGGAAGAGGTCGAGGCAGGTGTGCTCGTTATAAGGTTTGAGCGGCTTGGTCTCATCGCCGACTTTGCTTGCATCGAAGAAATACACACTGCCGAACTCGAAGAACTTCATGTCGCTGACCTTGCGGTTCTGGTTGAAGGCGATGCTTTCTAATCCGCCCCACATCAGGGTTTGGCGCATCACGTTGAGGTCGCTGCTGAGCGGGTTCAAAATCTTCACGTTTTGGGCCGGGTCGAAAGCAGGGAAGGCCTCGCTGTAAGCGGCCTTGGTGAGCGAGTTGTTCATGATCTCGTAGAAGCCGTTGGCGACGAGCATGTCGCTGATTTTCTGCTGCATCTTGTCGGCATCGGGCTTGGTGGCACGACTGATGGAGGCGTGGATGCGGCTCGGGATTTCGATGTTGTCGTAGCCGTAGATGCGAAGAATTTCTTCCACCACATCAGCGGGACGGGTCACATCGACCTTGCTGGTGTGCACGTCGACGACCACGTGCTTGTTGTCTTGTTCAACGACTTGGCACTCAAGGCTCTTCAATATGTTGACGGCTTGGGTCGGGTCAATGACCTTACCAGCCAGTTTGTTCAGGTAGTCAAACTTCAGGTCCACGCGGGCAGGGGCGAAATCGCCGTTCTTCACGTCCTTGATTTCGGAAGAAATGGTACCTCCAGCCAGCTCCTTAATTAATAAGGCGGCGCGTTTCAGGGCGAAGAGGGTGATGTTCGGGTCGGCGCCACGCTCGTAACGGAACGAGGCGTCGGTTTGCAGGCCGTGGAACTTGGAAGTCTTGCGGATGCTGGTGGGGTTGAAGTAGGCACTCTCGAGGAAGACGTTGGTGGTCTCCATGGTCACGCCCGACTTCTGTCCGCCAAACACGCCGGCGATGCACATAGGCTCTTCGGCGTTGCAAATCATCAGGTTACGGCTGTTGAGCTTGCGCTCCACGCCGTCGAGGGTGACGAATGGCGTGCCTTCGGGCAAGCATTTCACCACGACCTTCTTGCCCGTGATCTTGTCGGCATCGAAGGCGTGCATGGGCTGGCCGACTTCCATCAGCACGAAGTTGGTGATGTCGACGATGTTGTTGATGCTGCGGATGCCAACGGCGGCAAGGCGGTTTTTCAGCCATGCCGGCGACTCACCGACTTTCACACCGCTGACGGTCACGCCTGAGTAGCGCGGGCAGGCTTGTGTATCTTCAACGACCACTTCGATGTTGTTGGTGGTATTCTCCACCTTGAAGTCGTCCACCGAGGGACGGATGAGGTGGTATTTCGTGGTGTTCTCGCGCTGGTTGAGGGCGGCCACGAGGTCGCGGGCCGAGCCGATGTGCGAGGTGGCGTCGCTGCGGTTGGCGGTGAGGCCGATTTCAATGGTATAATCCTCTTCCACCGGGAAATAGAACGAGGCGGGCTTGCCCACTTCGTAGTCGTCGGGCAGCACCATAATACCTTCGTGCGAGGTGCCGAGTTGCAGTTCATCTTCGGCGCAAATCATGCCTTCCGAAACCTCACCGCGGATCTTGCCTTTCTTGATGGTGATATGTTCGTCGCCAATCCAGAGTTCGGTGTTGATGGTCGCCACGAGCACTTTCTGGCCAGCTGCCACGTTGGGTGCGCCGCACACGATGTGCAAGGGTTCTTCGCCGCCCACGTCGACGGTGGTGATGTGTAGGTGGTCGGAGTTGGGGTGGTCGATGCAGGTGAGCACCTTGCCCACGACAACGCCTTTCAAGGCGCCTTTCACCGACTCAAAACGCTCGAGGTCTTCCACTTCAAGGCCCGTCGAGGTGAGCAGTTCACTGACCTTCTCGGCCGGATAATCGCAGTTGACGTATTGTTTCAACCAGTTATAAGAGATTTTCATTTTATGTAATTATTTGATTTTCAATTTACATTGTCACAAACTTCGTCTCGCAGTTTGCCTAAATTTCGCTTTTACGAAACGGCAAAAATACAAAAAACTGACAAAATGGCACATGGTTTTTTGCATACTTGAAAAAAGTGATGGTTTGCTGCTTTGATACCTGCTCCGTAACTCGTTTTTTTAATGCGTTACGGATGAATTATAAGTGGATAATTACTCCGTAACAAGATTTTTTTTACCGTTACGGAGTTAATATCTTTGGTTGTTTGAAAATAATATCTATCTTTGCATCGCGAAAAACGAAGTTTAAGTGTATGAAAGACAATGAAATCATAGGACGTCAGAAGGAAAGGGCCTTGTTTGACGACATTTGTGCAACCGAAAAACCTGCTTTGGTGGCGGTTTACGGTCGCAGGCGCGTGGGTAAAACCTTCTTGGTGAGAGGGCATTTCAAAGGGAATTTTGACTTTTATTTCACGGGCAGTTATCAGATGCCGAGACAGGGCCAACTTTCGCTTTTCAATCAGGAGTTGCGACGGTGTTCGGGGATTGAGTTCCCGTTTGCAAAAGATTGGATTACGGCTTTTAATCAGCTTCGGCAGTATTTGGAATCGGTTGGAAAAGAGCGAATTGTCCTTTTCTTCGATGAGTTGCCTTGGATGGAAACGCCCAAGTCGGATTTCATGCAGGCGTTCTCGTATTTTTGGAACACCTGGGCTTCGGCGCGACAGGGCTTGAAGTTGTTCGTGTGTGGCTCGGCCACCACTTGGATGCTCGACAAACTGATTGGTGACAAGGGCGGGCTCTATGGCCGTGTGACCCATACGGTTTATCTCGCGCCTTTTACGTTAGGCGAAACCGAAGCCTATCTCAAAACCAACGGTATCCGTTGGAATCGCTATCAAATGCTTGAGGCTTATATGATTATGGGAGGTGTCCCTTTCTATTTGGAGTTGTTGAAGCCCAAATTGACTTTTGACCAGAATATGGACAATCTGTTTTTTGCCCCACAAGCGCCTTTGCGGATGGAATATGATTTCTTGTTCCGCTCGCTGTTCAACGATGCACAGTTGTATCGTCAGGTGGTGGAAACTCTTGCCAAACGTGCGTCGGGGATGAGCCGTCGGCAAATCAAGGATGCCCTGGGTTTGGGCGATGGTGGCATGCTTACTGTCGTGCTTGAGAACCTGGTCAGATGCGATTTCCTTCGCAAATTTACGGCATTCGGAAAAACCGAACGCGATGCAATGTATCAACTGACAGACCTGTTTTGTCTGTTCCACTTGCGTTTCGTGGCGAACAACAACGGCCAGGACCATCATTTTTGGAACAATATGCGCGAGAACCCGTCGCGGATGACGTGGCGCGGCTATGCCTTCGAGCAGGTTTGCTTGCAGCACATCCCGCAAATCAAGGAAGCCATTGGCATCAAGGCGGTGCTGAGCAATGTGTGTTCGTGGTCGTGCCCAACCTTCATCGACAATGACGGCAACGAGTGGAAAGGTACGCAAATCGACTTGCTTATCGACCGCCGCGACGAGGTTGTCAATGTTTGCGAGATGAAGTTTGCCAACGACACCTATATTATCGACAAGGATTATGAGGTCTTGCTTCGCCGTCGGCTGACCACTTTCCGGCACCTGACGCGCACCCGCAAGGCCTTGCATCTCACCATGATAACCACTTACGGAATAAGCCAAAACTCGCACAGCGGCGATGTTCAAGCCGAGGTGACGATGGACGACCTGTTTGACCATTAAAATCGCGATACTTAATCCGTAACCCTGTTTTTTTATGAGTTACGGATAGGGTATCACGATCTTCCCGGAGATGTATTTCTGATAAGTTTGGTGTGATTTGGAAAATAATTCAAAAATTTCATCAAAAAATTATTGTAATTCGATAATAATTTGTAGTTTTGCAGCGTCATGACACACAAAAATGGGCGTAAAAGCCTGTAGAAAAGAGTAAAACAAATTAATTATCAACAATTTAAACGAAAGGAATTACAAAATGAAGAAATTTAGAATCTTAATGGGAGCCATGGCTCTTGTAGTGGTGGCAGTGACCGTGATTGCCTGCAACAAGGAAAAGGAATCGAATGTTGTCCATCAAGCAATGGAAACAGATGAAGTTGTGATTAAACCGATTGCAACATTTGACAACACGACCAAACAAATGATATGTCATTATGATTTGTTTGAGATTCAACAGAATTTGAACGAGGAAACAACCACTAGAACCATTCAAGACAGGTATGTGATTGAATCTATCCAAGTGCTGGACAGTGTTCCGAACGACCAGTCCATTCTTCCCGAAGTCAAAATCACTGTATTTGACACGGAAGAAGAGACGGCATACACCTTTTGGCTAATGCAAAATTTTACTGAAAAAGAAGTTGCGCAAAACGAAACGAGATACTATGTAGAAACGGGAGTTAGGACAGGTGTTTACGAGTTTGGTTACCGTATCGGTGAACAGTATTACATAGTTAGTGTAAATGGCGACAATTATGTTATCTCGGAAATTGACTCTTCAATGTGCATGTCTTCAGGTCTGCCCAAGTTTTTGCTTTGGTGTCGGAGTGAGAATTGTACCAACGAGTGTACAAAAACGGGATCATGGTATAATGCGCACTGCAACGCTTGTGGAGATAATCAAGGAGGAAAGTGTAATGAAGAAGTTCATCCATGGGTTGATGTTGCAGGGGTCGTTGTCGCAATTATTGGTATAATAGTCGCTCTTTAATGTTTTTCTAAATAAACAATTCGAGTTTAGATGTGTGAGAGGGTGACTAAAAAGGTCTGGAACCCTGTCTGAGAATCGAATATTTGACAACAGACTCGTATCCCCCTCCGAATAAAACGAAGAGGATGACTGCTTTTTAGTCACCCTCCTGCACAACTAAGCCTTTTAAACCAATTTCCACAATATGAAGAAAACTGGAAAAAAAAGACAAAGAATTATAAAACTACTGTTGTTAATTGTTATTGTAATGGCAGGACTATCGATAACCCTCAGTAGTATGATAAATCCCCAAAAAGCGCAAAGAAAAAACTATGAAGCTTTTGCGGCAAAGTTTGCCTCTGCTCATGAATGGGTAAGTTTTGAAATTGCGCACGAACACCACAAAGACGGTGCGGAACTGTGGAAGAGATATAGCCGTGTCATTCTACATTATGATATGAATAATCCTGGCATTTTGGGCGAATATTTGTCTGAAGACGGAAAAAGGGTTAGAGAATCGTTTTGGATGGACAAGGACAAATTCGTTGAGATAGACCATGACAACCAAGAAATTGTGCAGTATATCAATAAAAACACATTTTGGGATGACTATCACTCCTACGGATTCACGGAGTTTATCCCAAATACTTTTTTTTATTTGGGCTATTATCTCTATCCGATGCGAAAGAAATTAGGCCGTGGACTGATGACTTTTTTAGTTACCAATGTCAAAGGCCAAGAATGTGTCGTAGTGAAGGGCAAACCTTACATTAGTTACCATGGCACTTCCCATACTATGTATTCTTATGACCCAAAATCAGACAAGCGAGTGTCCAATTATGACAAGGTTTTTTGGTTTGTCAATGAAAAGACCCAGGCGCTAGACAGCGTTTTTTCTCTCAGATACCCTTTGGGGTATGAAAACAGAAAGGAATTTGTCAGTATCAGAAATATGAGTTTTTCCAATCGGCAACATTACATTGACTCGGCGTTTAATCTTGATAGCCCCCAATATAAGAATTACAGTATTCACGATAGTAAAAACCCTCCTTTAAGCCGCTCCTACTCCAGCAACAAGAATGCAACTGACGACCTTCTGAACTATATCATTGAGAAACTCGATGGCGGGAAAACTTCTATCGCCGAAAACGGTGGATGGATCCTTCTCAATTTCTGGAGCGTTAATTGTGCCCCCTGCGTGGCTCACTTGAAAGAAATGGGGCAAGAAAAAGAATCCACGGGCAACTATTATTTGGAAACCAAAGGAGTAAAGGTTTTTGCTATCAACCATCGTTCGGATAATGTTGAACTTATTCGTTCTATTGCAGAAAGGACAAATACAACTAGTATCATTTATTTTGCAAAAGGTATGGGCGGTGTTATCAGCATACCTTCTCTTGGCTATTATTATCTCATCTCGCCAGACAGACAAATTGTCTATGAGACCTCTGACTTGGGGGACTACTCCGAACTCCTTGAAGCCAAGGCCAATTACGAGATGCAACATCAAATCAAATAAACATGAAAAAAGCAATAATCATAACATTATTATTCTCTTTTGGCGTTTTACAGACAATGGCACAAAAAGCTGTTGTCCCCAAGATTACTTTTGAGGAGACCACCTTCAACTTCGATACCATTATGCAAAACGGTAATGGTGAGCATGTGTTCCGCTTCACCAACACGGGCGATGCACCATTGCTCATCACTTCGGCGTTCTCCTCTTGCGGTTGTGTGGTGCCCGAATGGCCGAAGGAGCCAATAGCACCCCAAGCGAGCGGCAGCATCAAAGTGAAATACAACACGAGCAAATTAGGTTTGTTCACCAAAGTTATCGTAGTGAAATCCAACGACAAGGAAACCCCTAAAACAATCCTGCGCATCAATGGCATAGTAGTGGAGGCCAAGGAAAAGAAACAAACGCAAAACGAAACAAAACCAGTCAAGTAACAATAACAATTCAAATCTTTATATAATATGAAAAACAAAATCAAAATTGCATTGGGAGCCGCGGCTCTCACAGTGGCTGCTGTGGCCATCATTGCTTGCAGCAAGGAAAAGACAGCTCAACAGGAACCACAGACCGAGCAACAAACGGTTAAGCCAAATGACCTTACTTTGGCCGAAATGGCCGAAACTATGAGCTGGGAGGATGGCAAGGCCTTTTTCGAGAACCAGTCCATCAAGGACTACACCTATGCCTGCGAAATGGTGATAAACGACTGCGGGTTTACTGAAAAATCTCAAGGCTCTTCGTATAGTTTGGTGTGGCGTTGGACAAAGTTCAATGGAGATTGTGATAACGACCACCCTGGAATTTGTGCTGGCACAAAAAACGACACCATTGACCCAAGTGAAAATGCAAGAGGTTATTTTGAGGATGGTAAAATGGTCATTATCCCAACAACGGATGATAATGGCTTTACGTCCGATGGTTATCTTGCTATCGGTAAACCCATTATGTTGGAAAACGACATCATCGTTATCAACCAAGGCATCTATGCAGCATATTATGATGAAGAGTCGGGAAGGTATGTGGCGGTGGCGGTAGATTATGAAATTTCTCATTAATTGAATGATAGTATTGAATTATTCTGTTTTTTTGCAATCCAAATAATAGAATATGACAAAACAAAAAACTTGGAAAGGTATCCGCATTTGCTGTTATGTAGCGTTGTTGTTTTGTATTGCTTGGACACTGTTTGAAGTGTTTATGTTCGTTGGCCTTTTGACAGGGAAAGGGGGCGTAGACAAAGCAATTGATTGGTCACAAGAGAATACATCAGCAAAGGCTGTGCTGCTTGTTGTTGACATCCTCAGTGCAATTGTAACAATTGGTCTTTGTGTGCTAGCAGCATTGAATTTTTTGATTAGTTCACGTGAAGAAATTGTCTTTCCTCAAAAGAACGTGAAAGTGTTTTTCTGGCTGGTGTTGTCTTATTTTGTTCATCGTTTGAGTTGGGCTATGCATCCGGTTTATTATAATCATGGATTTTCGTTTACGGCAGGACATTCTGTTTTTGTCATACCATTCCTTCTGCTCTTCTTCGCCTTCATGTACAAAGTGGCCGCCGACGCGGTGGAGGAAAACAACCTAACCATTTGAACCATGATTATCTTGAATCTTGACGTAATGCTGGCGAAGCGCAAGATGCGCTCCAACGAGCTGGCCGAGCGCATTGGCCTCACCCAAGCCAACCTCTCCATCCTCAAGACGGGCAAGGCCAAGGCCATCCGCCTCAGCACCCTCGATGCCATCTGCCGCGAACTGCAATGCACGCCGGGGGATATTTTGGAGTATAGAGCCGACGAAGATTAATAAGGACCGTTTCCCCATTATTTCAGAAAAATGTCTATTTTTGCAGAAAAAAGGAGGGAAAGATGACCACCGTTCAAATGAATGCGGATGTTTACCGTAGCTTGAGTATTATCGCTGAAGATTCAGATTTGATGAAGCGGGCCATGATTTATCTACGGAAACTTGCCCGTCAGAAGCAGCAAGATGATGCTACTATGACAAAAGAGGAGTTTTTCTCTAAGATTGATAAGCGAATGGAGAATTATGAAAATGGTGAATATGTTTCTTTTACTTCTCCAGAGGAAATGCATAGTTATTTTGAATCCTTGTAATTATGTATGATGTCAGGTTTCTAAAAGGTGCTGTTGAGGATATTGCTAAACTGAAACGGCAGGAGCTTTCGGCGTATAAAAAGGCTATTAAGCTGATAGACGAACTATATGAGCATCCAAAAACAGGAACGGGAAAGCCAGAACCTTTGCGAGGCGACAAGGTGGGGCAATGGTCGCGTCACATTACGAAAAAGCACCGTTTGGTTTACGAAATTCGTGATATGGAAGTGATTGTAATCGTCATTTCCGCATACGGACATTATGAGGATAAATAAATGAGAAAATATGCGTCCATAATTGTTATTGCAGTCTTGCTTGTCCTCACAGGCTGTAACACCCTCGCCCCCATGCTCTTTGGCTTCCGCGAAATCCATGGCTACGACGCGGAGCAATGCGAGAAATTCTACAAGAAACTGCCCAAGGATTTCTCTTTTACTCCGATTGCCTGTAACGATGAGCAATTCTTCCAAGTGAGCAAACTCGGCGTAGATTCCATGCAGATGAAGAATCTCTACCAGCCCTTGAAAATCATGTACTTCCAAGGCGATAGTCTCGTATCGTTTCATATCAACTGCTATTGTCCGCCAACGGCATTGTTTAACTTAAATTGGAACTTTAACAACCAATTCGATGCGTTTCCACCAGAAACGACTGTGCCATTGGAATGCTATACGGTCACACGAAGCCAATTAATGAACATCTTTCCCGAAATCAAAGAGGATTCGGACTATACGGTGCTTGTCTTTTGGACGAATATGTTGCACAAGGTTTCCAAATCGGAAATCAAGACTGTGTATAAGAATTTGAAGAAGTTCGGCCAACTTGACGAGGTTGATGTCTATCTGATTAACGACGACATCACCATGATGAAATCGCTCAACGAAACAGAGTAATTTTCAAGTTGTTTTCTCCCAATTTTATAGTTTCCGAATAAGTTTTGCGATGCATTCGGAAAAATACGTTATCTTTGCGCCCAAATCGCATGACGGGTTCTGCCTAATGCAGGGCTTTTCTATGGATAAATACATTGTGAAGAATGTCAGAAAACAACTATTCTAAAGACTACACCGACCTCCGCCTGATCCATACCTCCCGCTATGGAAATAGTCGTGTCTTTACCGCCAATTACAATGGTAAAAAAGTCATTGTCAAGGCTTTGAAGAAAGAGTGTGCCGACGATGCGGCATGCAAAGCCTCTTTGAAACAGGAGTTTGAAACCACCTCGATACTCGACAACAAATACATCCGCAGGGCCTTGGACTTTGTCCAAATCGAAGGTATGGGCGACTGCATCGTCTTCGAGTATGTTGAGGGCAAGTCGTTAGCCGAGCATGTGCGTGTGGGCACCTTGTCGGAAAAACAGGTGAAAAGCGTCCTTGCTGAGGTGTGCGAGGCTTTGTATTACCTCCACCGCAACGGTATCGTCCACTGCAACCTCAATCCCGATAACATCATGGTGACCGCCAACGACTGCCGTGTGAAGCTTATCGACATCGGAGTGCCTGAGACAAAGCAGGAAGCCGACCGCGAGCTGCTCATCAAAGAGATGGAGTTCGTAGCGCCCGAAATCATCAAAGGTGAGGATTTCGATTCACGTGCCGATATCTATTCCTTGGGAAAGATCATGGAGTTTATCGGCGAACGCAACATCTCCAAGCAGTTTAGCGCCGTGGCCACCCATTGCACCCAGTTCTCGCGGGAACAGCGTTTCGACAACATCAGCGACGTGCGCTCAGCCATCACCAAGGGTCATTCCTTCGTGAAACTGATTATCGTTGCGGTCGTGCTTGCCATCTTGGCGGGATTGGCTGTTATCTACGTGCCGAAAATCAAAGCCAACGTGGAGAAGGAACGCGCCGAACGCTTGTCCGTCGACTTTGGCCGCGAGGTGGAGAAGATACAAGGACAACTGCCTGAGCTTTGCGAGAAGTATGAAATGAAGTCACTTGGCGAAGGCTTCAATTTCGACTGGTCGGAAGACAGTCTGAAGATGGTGGAAGGCCTGATACAATACCTGGCTTTGGACGAATACAAGGATAGAGCCTTGCAAACCTTGCAACAGGAACGCGAAGGTATAGCGAAAAGCCGTCAGGCCGACTTCGATCGCCTGCTTTTGGATGAGTTCAAGACCACGACCGACAGCATTGCCACTAAGATGCGCTCGGCCCTGGTGGAGCCTACCGACGAGATGCTCCTCTACGAGGCTAAGAAATGGTACGGACAACGCCAATGATTTTCTCAACCGCTTGTAATATTCGAGGCAAATTGGAGTTATCCTTTATAAAACGAAAACGAAGTGCTTAGAAGAACCAACATAATCGTGACAATGGGCTGCGTGATGGCGCTGCTGCTCTTGAGCGGCTGCTCGACCAAGAAAAACACGCTCACCCGACGCATGTACCATAACCTGACTAGCCATTACAACATCTATTTCAACGGAGAACTGGCCGTGAAGGACGGCGAGAAGCAGCTCCGCACCGCAGTGAAAGACGACTATACCAAGGTGCTGCGTGTCTATAACTACGGCACGCAACAGAACGGCATGGCGATGAACTCCACCATGGACCGCGCTTTGGAGAAGACTGCCGTCTGCGTGCAGAAGCACTCCATGAACTTCGGCAGTCGCGAGCGTGTGAAATGGATCGACGATGCCTACCTCGTCATGGGCAAGGCGCATTTCTACAAGCACGACTATATCCCCGCCAAACGCACTTTCGATTATGTGGCCACCGAGTACAGCTATAACGATATTTCCTATGTGGCCAACATGTGGCTCATCAAGGCCTATATCCAAACGGAAGAATATCCCAAGGCTGTCGCCATGATAGAGCAACTACAGGCCAAGACCGCTGGACTGAGCAAGCTACCAAAGGAGCTGATGCGCGATTTCGATTTCACCATTGCCGACTATTTCATCGCCGTCAAGGACTATAACAATGCGGTCAAATACCTGAAAAACGGCATCCTACTCAACAAAGACCACGATTTGCGTACCCGCGCAATGTTCATCTTGGGACAGATTTACATGCGGCAAGGCGACTCGGAGCGTGCCACGGCCCAGTTCAAGAAGGTCATCAAGCGCAATCCTGAGTATGAGATGGTCTTCGAATCGAGGATGAATATGGCTAAGGTGGGTACAGCCAACAATGCCAAAGAGCTCTACAAGATGATGAACAAGATGCTCCGCGACTCGAACAACGAAGACTATCGCGACCGCATCTATTATGCCATGGCAGAGTTGGCGCTCCGCGAAGGCGATGAAACCAAGGCTATCGACTATCTGCGCAAGTCGGTGGCGGCCTATAAGGATAACCAAATCCAACGGGCTCAATCCTCGCTGAAAGCGGCTACCATGTTTTTCGAAAAGAACCAATACGAACTGGCGCAAGCCTACTACGATACGGCTGTCACCAGCATGAACCGAGAGGTTGAAGGTTACGATAGTATCAGGAACATCTCCCAGACGCTCAACGAACTGGTGATGTATGCCAATGTGGTTCGTGACCAGGATAGTTTGATGCGTGTGGCCGCCATGGACTCGGTTTCGCGAAACATGCTTATCGACAAGATCATTGCTCAAGTCATCGAGCAGGAACAAATCGAGAAGGAGCGTCGTGAATACGAGGAACAACTGGCACTGATGGGTTCTACTGTGGGCGGTAATGAACCTGCAAAGAAAGACCCGGAGGAAGCCACGAGTACAGCAGGTGGTTCATGGTATTTCTACAACCAGACTTCCGTTTCGAAAGGTATTACCGAGTTTACCCGGAAATGGGGTATGCGTAAGAACGAAGACAACTGGCGCATCAGTGACCAAAGGAGTCTGGCAGCAGCGATGAAGGGTGAAAGCGGTGATGAAAAAAAGGAAGAAGGAAAAGAAGGGGAGGGAGGCAAGGAGAAAGCTTCATTGACCAACCACGACCGTGGCTATTATCTCCAAGACTTGCCTTTCACTCCTGAACAGAAGGAAGTGGCCGACTCGCTCATCGCCGATGGCCTCTATCATCTGGGCTTCCTCTATATGGATCGCTTGTCGGACTTGCCGCGTTCCATCGAATCGTACGAGGAACTTGACAGGCGCTATCCCAACGGCAAACAAGAGCTGCCCACTTGGTATGCACTTTACAAGATGCACAAAGACCTCGGCAACGAGGAACAGTCTTTGGTTTATAAAGGTAAGATTTTCGACAAGTATCCCACTTCGAGTTACGCTGAGTTCATCAACGATCCGAGCTATTTCGAGAAGCTGCAAGCTCAAGAACGCGAAGCTTCCGATTTCTACAGCAGGACCTATGAGGCTTTTGAGCAGGGACAGTATTATCGTGTGAAGATGAACACCGAACGTGCCATGCAGCTTTATGAAACCGACACGGCTTTCATGCCGCGTTTCGCATTCCTAAACGCCGTCGCAGAAGGCCGTTTGACCTCTATAGACACTATGGCATTCCGTTTGTACAATTTGGTGCGCAACTATCCCCAAAGCAGCATCACGCCTTACGCCCGCCGTGTTTTAGAGAGCGTCAACGAAGAATATCATCTGGGACTGGTGCTGACCGACATCAACAAAAAGGAAGGTGGCGACAAGCCTGAGGTGAAGAAAGAGGCTCCTTATACCTATGAGCCCAACATCGAGCATTTTGTCATGATTGTGTGCGACACCAAGTCGGTACGCGTCGACCCGCTGATGGTGCGTATCAGCGACTTCAACAAGAAAGAACATAGGACGCGCAGCTTCAACCTCAAGAGTGTGGTGCTCGACGATGCACGCACCCTCATCACCATCGGTAACTTTGACAGTCAAGCCAAAGCCACCGACTACATCACCTCGATGCAGATTTCCGACTATGTCTTTGGCGGTATCGACAAGGCCAAATACCAGATAGTCCCCATTTCCAGCAAGAACTATCCTGTCTTCTATCAGGCGAAGAACATGGATGAATACAATACATTTATGGAGTCCAACAACAATAATAGTAAACAATAAAATATAAAAGTTATGGCAATAATGGAATCTCAAGCCCGGAACCTTATCGGTAACGGCACCACTATTAAAGGTGATATTGAGTCGAATGGCGATATTCGCATCGACGGACATCTGATTGGATCACTGAAATCGAACGGCAAGGTCACCATTGGCCAAACTGGTGTCATGGAAGGCGACCTCAACTGCAAACAAGCTGAAATTTCCGGCGCCGTGAAGGGTAACATCACCACTGAGGAGCTGACAGCTCTGAAATCGACTTCGAAAGTGGAAGTCGACCTGACCACCAAGCAGCTGCTCATTGAAGTGGGTGCACAATTCACGGGTAAGTGCGTCATGGGACAACAGTCGACCGTGGCTATGCCTAAGCAAAAAATCGGTTGATAATGGACGAAAAGCTTAGGAAGCGTTTCGGTTACGAAGCCATCGAGCAGTACGACACGGAACGGTTGGCCAAACTTCAGGAGCACTATGCCGCCATCTTGGAGCTTTTGGGCGAAGACCCGCATCGTGAGGGTCTTGAGAAGACGCCTTTGCGTGTAGCCAAGTCGATGCAGTTCCTCACCCATGGCTATGAACAGGATCCGATGGAGATTCTTCTGTCGGCGAAATTCAAGGAAGACTACCGCCAGATGGTGATTGTGAAGGACATTGAGGTGTATTCCTTGTGTGAGCATCATCTGATTCCGTTCATCGGCAAGGCGCATGTGGGCTATATCCCCAATGGATACATCACGGGACTGAGCAAGATTGCCCGCGTGGTGGAAGCCTATTCGCGCCGCCTTCAGGTGCAGGAACGCCTGACCACGCAAATCAAGAACGCCATCAACGAGGCCTTGCATCCTTTGGGCGTGGCGGTTGTCATTGAGGCACGACATTTGTGCATGTCGATGCGTGGCGTGCAGAAACAAGGAGCCGTGACCACCACGAGCGACTTCATCGGTGCCTTTGAGCGCGAATCAACCCGAGAGGAGTTTTTCCAACTGATAGGCTCGAATTTGCATTAATCGCTTTGCATCACTGCGAGGCCTCATTCCGTGAAGACGGAAGAAGCAGTCAAGAATTTTGAATTTTGAATTTTGAATTTTGAATATTAAATTTTAAATCACACAATGATAAAAGCATACGTTTTCCCCGGTCAAGGGGCCCAATTTGTGGGAATGGGAAAGGACTTGTACGACAACTTCTCCAAAGCCAAGGATATGTTCAAGAAAGCGAACAACATCCTGAAGTTCAAAATCACCGATGTCATGTTTGAAGGCACTGACGAGGACTTGCGCCAGACCAAGGTGACCCAACCGGCCATCTTCTTGCATTCTGTCATCTTGGCTTCAATGCTTGAAGAGTTTGATCCTACCATGGTGGCAGGTCATTCTTTGGGTGAGTTTTCGGCTCTTGTCGCTAACAAAGTGCTTGGTTTTGAAGACGGCTTGCGCTTGGTGAGCAAGCGTGCCATGGCCATGCAGAAGGCTTGTGAGGCCCAGCCTGGCACGATGGCCGCTGTCATCGGAGCCGAGGATGCACTCATCGAGAAAGTGTGTGCCTCCATTAAAGATGCTGTGGTGGTTCCCGCCAATTACAACTGCCCCGGCCAGTTGGTTATCTCTGGTTCGGTGGAAGGTGTGGCTGCCGCTTCCGAAAAGCTGAAGGAAGCCGGTGCCAAGCGTGTAGTGCCGTTGAGTGTGGGTGGTGCTTTCCATAGCCCGTTGATGGAACCTGCCCGTTTGGAGCTTGCCGAGGCCATCAAGGAAACGACCTTCAACCAAGGCATCTGCCCGATTTACCAGAATGTGACAGGCCAGTCGGTCAACGACCCTGAGATCATCAAGAAAAACCTCATCGCACAGCTGACCTCACCCGTCATGTGGACGCAGACCATGAGCAACATCCTTGCCACTGGTGTGCGCGCCGTCGTCGAGGTGGGCCCAGGCACGGTGTTGCAGGGTTTGTTCCGCAAGATGGATCGCAACTTGGAACTGTCGAGCGCAACGGTCTGAATAAGACACGAGGCTATGATACACGAGGCATTTCAACTATGACTTGTGACAATGACTATGACCGCTTTTACAATATGTTGAAGCGGTCATAGTCATAGTCAGCAGCCATTGTCGATAAAAAGTTCGTATCAAAACAAATGTTATTTATTGCCGAATAGTTACATATTTGAAGAATCATCGAAATGGAAAACAGAATCCGCCCAATATGGGTCATCATCATTCTTTTGTCGGGGCTTCTTTTGGGCCTCTATATTAATAAAGGTGTAGGTAAACGGCAGGTCACCTTCGAAGGAGGCAGCAAGTTCGATGAAGTGATGTGGTACGTGGATAACGATTATGTCGAAAAACCCGACGCACAGAAGTTGCAAGACCAGGCCATTGCCGCCATGATGGAGAAGCTTGACCCGCACAGCGCTTTCATCTCTTTGGATGAGTTCAATGAGGTGACTGACCCGCTATTGGGCAGTTTCGACGGTATTGGGGTGCAGTTTCGTTTGGAGAAGGATACCATCGCCGTCGTTAGCGTCATCAAGGGCGGCCCTTCCGAGAAGGTGGGCATCATGGCGGGCGACCGCATCATTTATGTCGACGACACCTTGGTGGCTAGCAAGAAACTCAAGAATGAGGACGTGATGCGTAAGCTGAAAGGCCCTAAAAACACCAAAGTGCGCGTACGTGTGCTGCGTCGTGGGGTGGAGGGTCTGCTTGACTACACCATCACTCGCGCCGCCATCCCTACCTATAGTGTCGACATTGCCTATATGCTCGATGAGAAAACGGGTTACTTGAAGCTGAGCAAGTTCTCTGCCACCACGGCTGATGAATTCAAGAAGGGGATAAGGGACTTGAAAACGAAGGGTATGCAACAACTCGTGTTTGACCTGCGCGGTAACACGGGCGGTTTCCTTAGTGCTGCTGTCGACATCGCTGATGAGTTTTTACCCAGGGGCAGCATGATTGTCTATACCGAAGGCCGCAACCGTCCTCGCCAGTACATGAAAGCACGTCGCAATGGGATGTTGGAAGACATACCCGTGGTGGTGCTTATCGATGGCGAGTCGGCCAGCGCTAGCGAGATTGTGGCTGGAGCCTTGCAGGACAACGACCGAGGCACCATTGTTGGTCGCCGTTCATTTGGCAAGGGCCTGGTACAGGAACAGATCATGCTTAGCGACAATTCAGCCATTCGCCTCACCGTGGCGCGTTACTACACGCCTACAGGTCGTTGCATCCAGAAGCCTTACAGCGGTGATTTGGAAGAATACATGCTCGAGTCGTTGGAGCGTTATGAGAATGGAGAACTCTTCAGTGAAGACAGCATCCATTTCGCCGATTCCCTGAAATACACCACGCCTAAAGGCAAGACAGTTTACGGTGGTGGCGGCATCATGCCTGACATCTATGTGCCTTTGGTGAACGACAGCACGGAATACTATTTCAACCGCATTGTCAACAAAGGCTTGCTCTACCAATATGCTTTTGAATACACCGACAAGCATCGTAGACAACTGCAACAATACAAGACTGTCCAGTCTTTCGACCAGTCGTTTGCAGTGAGCGATGCCATGTTCGACGAGTTGGTGAAGCTTGCTGATGAGAAAGGCGTCAAGGGCACGGAAGAGCAACGTCAGGTGGCTCGCCGCGAGGCCAACACACTATTGAAGGCTTATATTGCCCGCGACCTCTTCGATGATGAGGGCTTCTATCCGATATATGCCCCGATGGATGAGGTGTTGCAGAGGGCGCTTAAAGAGCTCAGAGGCGAATAATGGGATTCCCTTCGGGAATGGATCCCTTTTCTTTTACAGCGGCGGCTGGTAACGTGTACGGATAATATGCGTTACAGGCCGCCGCTGGTTAATTAGATGGATTAACTCCATTCCCGAAGGGAATCTCTTGTGTTGTTGACAAACAAAAAACCCCACTGAAATAGTGGGGTTCCTTTTGTGGAGCATAACGGAATCGAACCGATGACCTCTTGCATGCCATGCAAGCGCTCTAGCCAACTGAGCTAATGCCCCTCGTTTGCGGCTGCAAAAATACAACTTTTTTCAATCCGCCAAACATTTTTGCGAAAATTTTTCTTTTTTTTCGAAAAAACGCAAAAAAATTACTTTTTTTCATTTTTGACTAAGGGTAAATCCTGAGTTGATAGTCATTTCAATGTCTAGACAACAAAAACAACGCGTTTACTATGCATTCGAATGTTCGTATTATGCTTAGGAAAAATGATGCCACCATGCCTTTTTGCATCGGGGCTTTTCGTGTTTATATGCAAGAAAACTTATTAATTCACCTATTTATTAACCAAATCAATTCATTATGAAAAAGAAAGTTTTTTCTTTGATGATGACGCTTTTGCTCGCTTTTGTTGGCGTAGCAAAGGCGGATGAAGTAACGGTGTACGATGGCACTGAAACCAACAACTACGTGCCTGCGTATGTCTTTTACTTCGACGACTTCACAAGAAGCCAGTTCGTCATCCCTGCGGCTGACCTGGCTGATGTGAATGGAGGCACTATCACTAGTGTCAAGTTCTACACTACTGATTACAACATGCCTTACACAACCGTTTCTACGGCTGATGTGTACCTCAAAGAGGTCGACTACACGTCGATTTCCGCTTTTGAGCCCAAGGCTAGCTGTCAAGTGGTGTACACAGGAACGTTGGAGTTCGTTGCTGAAGGAACAGGTGGCGCTTGCGTCATCACTTTCAGCACGCCATTCAATTACAATGGCGGCAACCTCCTCGTTGGCTGTGAAAACACAACCGATGCTGGTTGGAAAAACATCTACTTCTACGGCCAAAACGTAGAAGGCGCTTCTGTTGCTGGATACAATAGCAGCAGCTTGGATGGTGTTTCTCCTACCCAGCGCAACTTCATCCCCAAGACCACCTTTACCTATGGTGGTGGCGGCGGCGGTGGTGTTGCTGGACTCCATGTGAAGTACATGGATCGTGATGTTGAGGTCATCGATGAGCTGAACCTTGGCGTTCGTCCTGCTGGCGCTTGGATGGAGCCTTTCAACTTCACCATGTACACGGAAGGTGCTGCTTATACTGTCAACGTTCTCGACTTCACGCCGAGCGACGGCTTGTTCACGGTTTCTGGCGAAGAATTGCCTTTCCAAGTGATCCGCAACAATGATGTTGCCCTGAATATGATTACTAACGGTACTGAAGCCGGTTTGATCGAGCGTCAGTTTGTGGCCATCACCGAAGGTGACCGTGCTGCTCATATCTGGCCTGTTACGGTTGAGCTCTATGCTCCCGAGGTTCCCGATGTATGGGAGAAGGCCTGCGTTGAAGCCACTACGTTCCCCTTCGTGGAAGTTCCCGCTAATGCTCACAACACCGTCCTTCATGACGACTACACCCTGCCTTTCCCGGAAATTCGTGAAGGCTTGGATGCCGTCTACAAACTCGTGTTCACTGAAGACCAAATGCTGAATGCTGAGGTCACGTTCGGTGATAATGGTAAGGTTGCCCTCTATAGAGAAGGCTTCGAAGGTGAAGGCGGCCCCATGGCTACCAACTACTACACTGGTGCTGAAATCGCCAGTGGTGGAGCTTCTGGTACTCCTTTTGAGGCTATGATTGGTGATGAGACCAGCACTACTTACACGGCCTACATGCCTTTCTATACTTTGTACAATTATTCTATCTCCGAGGCTCTCTTCACGGCTGCTGAACTTGCCGAGGCTGGTGTGACCACCGCCCCGATGGGTAGCTTGAGCTGGGAGGCTATTGATGTGACTACGACCCAAAGCCAAGAGAACATCAGCATTTGGATGGCCAATGTGGCCGATACTGAATTGACTGCCACTTCAGTTCTTGCTTCTGGCATGACCCTTGTTTACACGGGTAGTATTCCGACCATCCCGCCGATGGGCTGGAACGAATTCCTGTTCAACGAAGGTAGCTTCGCATGGGATGGCACCAGCAATGTGCTGATCCTTGTGCAGCGCAACAATGGTCAATGGAGCGGCCACGTGAATTGGCGCAGCCATAACCCTGGTTTCGCTGGTATGGCCTACAAGTATCAGGATACCACTCCTTATGATGCTAATACTCAAACATATGCTTTGACTGTTAGCAGCACCAGTCGTCCGAATACGCTCTTCAAGAGCGCTGGTCGTCGCAACCACCCCGTGTTGAGCACTTCGACCAACAATCTTGGTGTTAATGCCAACTCCAGCCTGAACAGAGACGGTTGGATGTATTATGACAATGGCACGTATGCCATTAGTATTGGTGCAAGCCAAAATATCTTCTGGGGCACTATGTTCCCTGCCAACATGATTACTGAAAACAGACTGACTAAGGTCGCTTTGTATGAAAACTCGTACAATGTCTCTCCCATCACTGTTCATATTTATCAAGGTGGCACCACTGCACCTAATACTGAGATCTACACTCAGACTGTGAACCCCGTGGGTGGCGACGCTTTCCATGAGATCACGCTTGCCAGCCCTGTGACCATCGATCCTTCACAGAACCTGTGGGTGGCCTTTGAAGAAAACGGCGACTATCCTGCCAATGCTTGTGAGGATGCTGGTCATGCCAACAACCGTTGGGTCAGCTTCGATGGCATCGAATGGGATGATGTTGCTCAACTTGGCGTTCCTGGCTATGAATGGATGATCCGCGCATATCTTGAGAATAACGCTCCTGTTCCTCCAGTACCTGATGATCCTACACCAGGCGAAGTTTCCTACAGCGCAGGTCCCGTTATCGAGAATTTGCCTGTGACTCCTGGTACCTATTATCTGGTTGCCTCTTCAACGACCCCCGATTTCGAGGTCACAATCAATGCCGAAAACATGCCTTGCCCGGCTGTTGAGGGATTCGCTTTTGCTCCTCAGCCTGCCGACAATGAAGACGGTGTTGAACCCGCCAGCGTCACGCTGCGTTGGATGATCCCCGAATATGCCACTGGTTGGCGTCTGGTCTTCGGTAGCACCTACCATCCGGAAGCTGGTCATCCCCAAACTGTCATCTATCCTGAAGACGGTAGCTTCACCCGTGATATGGCCAATAGCTTCACGGTGCGCAACCTTTGGAACAACACCAACTACTTCTGGAGAGTTGAATTCAACAACGATGGTTGCCCGAATGGTGTGAGCAGCCCGATCTGGGGCTTCACGACCCATCTGAACGTCCCGCAGGGTCTCACTGTTGTTGACGAGACCGTGTTCAACGACGAAACCATCACCTTGAACTGGAACGCCGTTGTCGACCGCACTTATCGTATGTACAATGTGTACCGCGATGGTGAACTCATCGGCCACACTACGGTGAACAACATTGGCAACACGACTTATATCGATGGTCCTCTGGCCTACAACATGGCTGGATATCACTATACCGTGACTGCTGTTTACGATGAAGGTGAATCTGCTCCTTCTAACGAGGTAATCGTTAAGGTCTCCGGCTACGGCGACGTGAACGGTCACGTTTACGAGCAAGACGGTACCACCGGCATCGCCAATGCCACCGTTACGATGGTTGGTCAAGACGAGTTCGGTGTGAACCACACCTACAACTTGCTGACCAATGCTGAAGGTTATTACACTGGCCACATCTATGCTGGTGCTGCCTACGACGGCCAAGCCGCTAAGGATGGCTATCAGACTGCATACGCTCCTGTCCAGGGTGAACCTATCGTGGTCAACTACAATGAGACAGCTAGCCCGTACGACTACATCCTCGATGAGAACTTCGATCCTGTCTGCTCGGTTATCGCTGAGTACTATCCAGACAGCTTGGATCCCACAAGCCCGTTTGTGAAGGTTTACTGGGGCTGCGGCCTGCCTGGTGAGGAAATCGTTGAGCCTTTCGAGACTGGCGACTTCAGCAAGTTCGATTGGCAGCTGGATAACAACTATCCTTGGAGCATCACCACCACCAACCCGTACGAAGGTGCCTACTGCATGAAGAGCGGTGGCGCTGGCGTTCCTAGCGTGGTGAGCAACATGACCGTGACGGTGAACATCCCCGCCGACGGTGTTATGAGCTACTTCGGAAAGATCTCCTGCGAAACCAACTGGGACTACGGTTACTTCTACATCGACGGTGTCCAGAAGGCACAGTACACTGGCACCAGCAACTGGGCTGAGAAGAGCTTCGACATCACCGCTGGTGACCACACCTTCATGTGGCAATACACGAAGGATGCTAGCGTCAACAGCAACGACGACTGCTTCTATGTCGACTTCATTACCTTCTACAAGAGACCCGAACCTCCGCAACCCGCTCAACCGGGCTGGCATACTTATGCTGAAGGCGACTTCAACAACGCTGTTGGTTCCAATGTCGGTACCTCACGTTGGGCTTATGAGTATCCTGTGAGCCTGCTGGGTAGCTACGCTGGCTTCAACCTGACCAAGGTCTCCTTGTTCTCCGACAATATGTACAGTGCTGTGGGTGGCAACTACACCTGCACCATCTACCAAGGTGGTGACGAACCTATGGCTGGTACTCCCGTGAGCACCATCACCGTTGACGTTCCTGCCAACATGAACGCTTGGGTCGACTTCGACCTGACGACTCCTGTCAGCGTGACCGGTAACGCCAAACTGTGGGTGGTTTGGACTGCCAATAGTCCTTTGAGCAGCTGGCCTGCTGGTTGCTGCGACGGTCTTGTCGATGAAGGCACATGGTGGAATCCTGGTGTCGAAGGCGGCTATGAATGGGAACACGAGACTTATGGTACTTGGACGATGCGTCAGTACTTCACCAACCGTGAAGGCCGTGGCTTCTACAGCTACTCAACCAACAAGGGTCCTATGGCCGTTGAGGTTCCTGAGGTCGTGAAGGGTGCTCCTGTCATGCCTGTGAAGGGCGTGGAGACTGTGACCACCACTTGCGCTAACCCGAATGCTGCTCCTAGCGCTCGCGTCATCAACCGCAACACCCGTAGCCTCGATCACTACAGAGTGTATCGTACCAACTGCTACAACGACGGTCCTTACACTGAAGAGAACACCGTCCTCCTGGCCACCGTTTGGGTGCCCGATACCGTCTACATCGACGTTGAATGGGCTGACCTCCCGGCTGGTGTCTACAAGTGGGGTGTCGGCGCCGTTTATGCTGGCAACCGCGGTGAAGAAATCGCTGGTCCTATCCACTGGGCTGCTCCTGTCGTAGTTGACAACAATTGCCGTGTGTTTGAAGGCACTAGAGCTCCTGAAAACAACTACAAACCTGTTTCCAACACTGAATCCATTGCTGGCTACAAGCCTACCAGAGGCAATGCCACGGTCATTTTGACTGCAGGTGATGTTTGGGGCGACGGTTCTGGCTATCAGATGCTGCTTGATGCCGATGCCACTGCCTACGGCACCATCATTCCTGAAACTGGAGCTTTGAGCACGAGCTGCTCTGGCAACGATGCTATCTATGCCGAGTTTGAGTATAAGATCCCGACCAACGCTGACGGCAACTGCTCGACCAGCAACATCGTGATCAACAACAGCGTGAGCATAGAGATTCCTGCCGGTACCTACGACTGGTGCATTACCAACCCGACTCCTGGCGACCGCATCTGGATTGCTGCTAGCACGGGTAACGTGGGTGGCCGTGAAGACAACTATGTCTTCGAGGAA
>CADCJI010000026.1 GCA_902801625.1 uncultured Bacteroidia bacterium
ACCGTGCCTGTAGCGGAATGGTAGCGACCGTTGCACTGCCGCACACAGTACAAGGGCTTCGACGGTGGTCGGAACACCTTGACGGGGATGGGAAGGTGATGCTGAAAGATGCTTCCCCATAGTAAAAGCCAGGGTAAAAGCCTTAGAGCGGAGTAAGGACTTTCCTATTCGTTGAGGCTTTACTGCGGGGAACGCGCAAGGGATTGGAGGGGCTTGGTGGTTTGCGTAATGGAGCGGGGAACACCGTGAGGAACGAACAGTGTTCTATCGCGGAATGGAGCAAAGCACGGGAGCGATAGAGTACCCCCGGAAAGCCCGACCCCCGACGGCCTGTTGAAGCTTTCCTTATGATGGTGCTGTAGGGACGGCGGGGGATGCGCCCAAAACAAATTTATCTTAATCTTCTTTTATTCTAACTTGCCTATCAAGCCATTTTTGCATTTTATGTTCCCAATAAACTCTATGGAACAATCTTCCTTCTGATGCAATACGCATATAATCAACATCGTAAAGCATAGGCATTCTTGTCACCTTAAGGTCATCAATTTTGCTTAGACTACTAATCGATTGAAATGCCTCCTTATAAAAAGCACTTCCAACTCTATAAGCATAAAGCGCACCGACTTCAGTAAATTCAACCACAACATAATTGCCCATATACATAGCTAAAGCGCAATTGTCAACATTGGAATCGACTGTACGAAAATGCCTATTGACAGTTTGCTCAGGCAGATATTTTAGCACCTGACTTCGTGAAAAGATTGAGCCATAAACTTTGAAATTAGATATCTTATGGGCTTGCTTTGACCAGAATTTCTTGCGATCCTTATCTTGACACAAAACTTCGAAAAACAGGCGGATGATTTCCTGCATAATCCAACCAAGTAAGATTTTTCTCGCGTTTCGCAAGTTTTTCTTCTGTTCTTCATTTGCTCCATCGAATGGTGCCCATTGCGATTCATCGAAAGGGTCGCCTATTCTTTTCATTGAAACATCTAACAATTGTTTGTCGAAATCCTCGGCTTCAAGAATAAGTTGAGGCAATAGGATTTTGTCAGTTCTCATCTGATTGTGGAGATTCAGTGCGGAAAGCAATTCGTCGTATTTGCCTTGCGGATGGTCGTTAAAGTATGTTAGAATAGTATCGCTGAAATAAGGATAATTGATGCGTGTGGTTGGCATTAGGACTGTAGGTGGTGCCCATTGCCAGGACTGATTGTTTTTGCGGAGATAGGCACCCAGTTTAGCGGGGCCATCGTCATCAATGAACGAAGCGATGACGGCAAATCCTTTTGCGTCTTTGTGGGAATGACTGACGATGAGTTGTCTAATCGCTGCGTGAACACCTGATGAAAATTCATACCAATGATGAAGCAAGCTGTGAAGAAATCCTTTCAAACAGGAAGGTGTCCAGTTGCCTTCTTTCTCTTCAACATTTAACAAGAAATAGAGGAAATCTATATCTATCTTTTCTGTCAATCCATATCCAAGGCTACGGGCTTCAAGCAATGTCAAATCCACGGTTTCGGGGTTTTTACCCTCCCTCCATAATTTATGAAGATGGTTGAGAAGTTTTTTGATTTCTTCATCACTTAGGGCATCCCTTACCTCCAACATTTTATCGCCAATACCTTGAAGAATCTCCATATTCTTGTTGAAACGCTCTTCATTGAACCCAGCATTGACAAAGCCAAACACACGGTCTTCGTTGTACCCAAAGTTTAATAGTTTCTTGATTTCGGAACGGTTCATTATTGCAAGCGGATTTTGGCGATTTCTTCAAGCTGCTGTTCAGCGTTAGTTCTGATTTTGAACTCGACGCGACGAGACAGGTCTTTGTTTTCTGAACCATCTGCATTGAGAATGGGATGGCTATAAGAAAGACCGTTGGCGGTAATCTTATACAACGCCCAGTTCATAATATCATCACTTTTTTCCATCGTATCGGAGACTTTAAGGCAATAGTTCAACACCTCTCTGGCTCGGCTTTGGGATAGGTTGATGTTGTACATATAACCTCCATCAGAATCGGTGTGTCCTTCGATGCGGATTTCCTCAATGGCATCACGATAACGAGGGTCGGAAATGATGGTCATAAATCGAGGGAAAAAGTCGTTCAAGATTGCCTTGTAATTGTCGCTGGGTGTTGAACTGCCTTTGGAAAAATAAGAGACTTTGGCATCAAGCGACTCATTTGTCAAAAAGCGGACTGCCAAATCGGTGGAATCTACTACGGCATTCCAACTGGCAAGGTCGTCGTGGAATTCTTTTGCAATATCCAAGAACAACTCTGCTTTAATGTTGTTATACTGATTTGCTATTTCCGCATCAGCCTCGGCTTTTTGTTGGATGTCAAGCATTGTTGAGGCCAATAGGAGCACGAAGATGAAAAGCACACCTGCCATCAGGTCGCCAATTGAGAGGGAGAAAGGATTCTCGGAGCTTTCTATGTCTTTGGAGCGTTTCATCTTTTATTGGTTTGCTTTCTGTTGAGGCAGTTTCTCTACGCGGTCTAGTATAGCGTTTGCACTACGCTCTGTTTTCTCAAGAGCATTAAGAATGCCACTGACCGCTTCGTGAAGCGGTGAAGTGGCGTTGGATATTTCTTGGGATGCTTTAGCGACAGCGGTTGTAAATGTGTCAAGCAAACCCTGCATATTCTTCGATGAAGTTGAGGCATATCTGTTAAGTCCCTTCTCTATCTCATCGAAGATGCCTTTCAAACCATTTTCGATACCGCTGATACGGTCGGAATACCCTTTGACCTGGGTCGCAACAACTTGATTGAGGTTATTGATTCTCTCAAAGTCAGCGAGCATATTCTCGGTGCTCTCGACAATTCCGTTGGAAGCGTTCTCAATGGAAGTTGCCACATCGGATATTTTACTTGTAAGGGCATTGATGTTAGATTTTGCATTGGATAAATCCTGATTTGCAGAAGTGATTTTCTCAATGGCCGCTGAATAAATCTCCTCTATGCTACCAAGTTTTGCAATCTGCTGGGAGAACTCTTCCGTAACTGTCTTTTGAGCTTCAACGGAATGGGTGATTTCTTCTGGAATGCCCTTTAGGGCACCAGAAGTGCTTTCCATCTGATGCTGGATTTCGGAAAGTTGTACCTTGACTGCTCTTGTCAATTCCTCGGTGTATTTTTCAAATCGGCTCTGTGTTTCCTTGGTGAATTCCTTTTGTGCCTCAATAGACATTTCACCAGACTTGATGAGGTTTTCTGTTGCCGTATTGATGGCAGCAGGAACACCTTTCATTTCGTTTGTAGCCAGAATGAACTGTTGCAAGAGTTCATTCATCTTACCGTTGACCTTTTCTGTAAGGCGGTCAGCGAAGTTGTCGCTCAGTTTCTTAAACTCGCTCAGCAAACTATCGGCAACAGCCTTAGCAGGAGTTTCCAACTTGTGGGAAATCTCCGTCATAATGGGCGTTACTTTCTCATCAAAGACCTTATCAAGGTCATCACCGAAGGTGAGTTCCAAACCGTCAATTTGATGTGAAATATCCTTCATAATAGGTGCTACTTTCTCGCCAAGAACCTTGTCAAGGTCGTTACCGATGGAGAGTTGCAGTCCGTCAATCTTGTTGGAAATCTTTTCCAAGCCAGCATCCAACAAGGCTCCTGATGGACGGTGGTATTGTTTGTTGATACGAGCACAAAGCGCATCAACCGAATTACTCAGACGGTTGTATCTTGAACGTTCAAACCACAAGAACAGCACAGAACAAAGCATACCAGCTACTGATGTAAGAAATGCTGTTCCCATTCCCGATAGTAATGTTTCTATACTAGCACGGATACTTTCTGATGATGAAGAATCAAAATGCCAAACAGAATATGCCAGACCAACAAAAGTGCCCAAGATGCCTAAACTCGTTAGGATGCTAGGAAACGATTGGAAAAGACGCAGGTTGACATTGTAATTAGCTGCCACCGCCGAAGTATTGATTGTATCTTCGATGTAATCGGATGTTTGATCTAGCTCGTTATTTAGTAACAATCTGCCCACCTTGGTATTGTTCAATTCATCTTTAGTTGTCGGAAAAGACAGAGAATCACAATCCTTGATGATTTTTCTGGTTTTAAGGAACGCCCAAATACCATAAAGAATAAATAAGCATAGTATGGAAAACACCCAAACTATTGTTATATGCCCCAATGTACCTTGAAAAAGTGAAGATGAATTCATGAGTATTTCGTTTTGTTACTGAAGTTTTTTTAAATCAGATGTGTCACTTTGATTTTCTTCCAGCTCTTGCCCATGCCCATTGCGGCCATGACGGAGTCTTTGATGATTAACTCGCCTTTTTGCAGGTTGGTGATTTCAGTCTTTAGTTCTTGGAACTCGTTGCCTGAAACGCCGAACAAACTCCTGATGGTTTTATCGTCTTGGGTCTGCTGCTTCATCAACAACGGATATTGGGCGTTGGCATAATAATCAAAGAAGCGGCTGTTGTAGCTGGCCATGTTTTGCGTGGCGAGGATGATGCTCAAACCTTTGTTTCGGCCAACAGCAATAAGATTACGCAACGGGCGATTGTCAAAGTCAAGCATATAATGAGCCTCGTCAATGATGGTGAAATGCCTTAGCTGAACTCGTTCGCCGTCGTTGTCCTGAGGAGGCAACTGCTCGTAAATGTTGTTCAACTTTGACACGACGAAATAGACAATGGCTTTCGCAATGGGACCATCTTTCGGAAAGTCGCTCATCTTGATAATATAGCACTCGTTTATCAGATTGACTTTGTCCTGATTCTCGAACAGATTGCTGCGGATAAGCTGTTTCAAGACGGAGGTGACACTATCGTCCTTATCGGAGTTAAGCATCTTCTTCTGGTATTCCTGAAGCATTAGTTCAAAGCTAATGGGAGCCATCTTGGTCTTTTTATATGCCTCGACAATGGCTTCACTTAAACGGTTGCTCATGTTGGCACTCATGGAAGCTCTATCGAGAGCACACAAGGCACTTGCCATCTCAGTAGAATAGAGGTTGATTTCGCCCAGCGTCTTGCCCGTGAAGTCCTTAAAGGGCGTGAACGGCAGAGGCCGTTCGACAGGGTTTAAGATGCAGCTGCGGTCAACCTCGAATTTGGCCAGCCAGCTATTATTAGCGATGTCGGAAAACTCACCTTTGTAGTCGAACAAAAGGAAGTTGACTGGATAAGGGCTTTCGATGGATAATGTTCTCATTTGATTGATAAGAACTGCAAGGAGGTTGGTTTTGCCAGAGCCCGTTGAACCAGCTATGAGGATTTGTGTGTTGGTGACTCGGGTGCTATTCATGTCGAGAAGGGCAGGGATTTCGCCGTCATACTCTCCAATAAGCAAATCAAGCTCGGGAATACCCGACCTTGACTTGCCACCAGCAACGCGGACAGCGTGAAGGAAGCTGTCTAAATTGCTTTCTTTCAAAAGGAAGTCGCGACCACGATACATCTCCTTGGCCATGATTCGAGAGACCAGCGGATTGTCGCTCCAATCTACATTGCAGTTTCTGTAACGCAACTTGAACAACGCAGAAAACAGGTATTTCAGGTCGTAGTAGGTGAAGAAGCTGGATGGGACACGGATGCTTGACTTTGAGAGTTGAATGGCATCCAAACCGTCCAAGGTGCGTTCATCGGTTTGATAAAGACCTGCCAACAAACAAATGCGCATAATCTTGTTACCATTGAGCGCGTTCCGCTTCAAACCTTCTGGAACAGTTTCCAAATTGACTTTCTTTTCAAGAATCTCCTTGACCTTAGCAAGGTCTTCCTGTATGTTTTCTGCCTGACGCAGGTTGTCTAATGCTACTTCCATGACAATCAATTTAATTCAATACCAAAATAACCGTTTTCAACAATGGATTTTTGTTCGGCGACATTGCGAATCAGCGTGTAGGATTTGGAAACGAAAGGTTCCAAGCGTTTGTAGTCGCTGTCTTTCCTGATTTCAGATGTCGTACACAAGAGAATGGTTTGCTCGGACAAGGTGGGGAAGTATTCTTCCATCAGTTTGTCACGGCTTTCCTCGCTAAGAACTCCCATTACCGTGTCAATCATCACAGGTGGGTTATAGTCGCCAAGATTGCGAAGGACGCGAAGAAGCACCTGAATAAAGATTTGCTTTGATGCAGCATTCAGGTGGTTCAACGAAATTTCATTGCCCGCTTTGTGGAACATTTTGATAGAGAAATTATCCAAAGATTCAGACAATTCCACACGGCCAATGTAGTTTTGATAGGATAACAGATACTTGTTCAACTGCTCACACATCTCGGTTTCAATTTGGGTCTTCTTCTGTTGCAGAAGAGCATTGGCAACCGATTCAAAGAACTCAGGCAATTTGGCCAAAGTATCATACTTGGGGTCGGGTTCCTGTTGCACTTGTATGTCGAAACCATGTATCTTGATGCCCAGTTTCTCGATTTCGTTTTTCAAAGTTTCTTCGTTTGCCTTCAAACGCTTGATTTCAGCTTCGTTATCTTCGTATTGTTTGATAATCATTTCATTGCCCTGTGTCAGCGTTGCTTCAAGGCTGCTTTTTTGCATTTTTAGGTTGCTCAGGTTGGCAATGTCGCTGTCGAGCTGCTTGCGCTCCGACTCAATTTGCGGGAATCGATTGACGGATTTCGTAGCAGCAAAAGTTTTCAATGCCTCTATTTCCTTCGGGTCGAGGAAATCAAACTCATCTGCTACTTTCTCATCGTTTTGGCTTTTAACCACATGGTCGATGACTTTTTGAGCTTCAACTGTGGGCGAGCATAGCGAGAAAGCTTTCATATAGTCCAAAACGCTGTTGACCACTTCGGAAACTTCTTCCAATGTCAGTTGCTTCTCTGAGGCTTTCAGGAACTCTTCCTTGGCTCTCAGAATGCCTTCTACTTCCGTTGCCATGCTATCGGACATTTTGGAGATGAACACATCGTATTCGAAGCTTTCCAAAAACTGACGGACTTTTTCGGTGTAGAACTCTGCGTTTTTGCTGATGCTCTTAATTTGGTCGTCCAATTGCTTGATTTGGGTTTTGGTATGCTCCTGGTCTTCGGCTCCTGCCTTTGCCTTGGTATAGGCATCTTTTAATGTGGCTTCCAATTTGAACAAAGAATCAATGGTGGTTCCAATTCCTTCAAGTTCTTTTTCTTTGTTGGCCTTATCTTCACATAGTTTCTTGTATTCTTCGATTTCCTGCTGCACTTGCATTCTTTCCATAGTCTTGTCTTGCAGCAATTCTTCAGAAGCTTTCTTCAATTGAAGGTATTTCTTAAAACCAAGCACATTCTCAAAGTTGTCCTTGATGATTTGGGCAAACACACCATCTTCAAGAAGTTTGCTGGATTGCATAGCGTCGAACAGGAAATAGCTACTCAATTCTTCAGGAAGGTTGGCCTTGATAATCTTGCTGACTTGCTGCTCATCTCTGATTCGCTTCTGCGCTGGGGTTTCGGTTCCGTAGACAAAGATGTTGCCATTCATATTGAGGTACACACTTTCTTTTGGCTTGTTGTCGGACCCCAAGCGATAAGTGCGTTTCAGAATATAGGTTTGCTTCTGGTTGAGCATCTGGCCTTCAAACACGATTTCAAGCTCAATGACGGGCTCCACCTTGCCTAATGCACCATCATTCAGCAAGTCCTCGAATTGCTTCTTGGTCTTTAATTTCAAGCCGTACAAGGCACCACAGATGGTTTCAAACAAAGTGGTTTTGCCACCGCCATTATCACCGCCAATCAGGATGATGGGCTTTTCCTCTTCCACATTGAGGTCAAGATCCAATTCAAGATAGGTCTTGAAATTCTTCGCTTTAATCTTCTTTATCAGCATGGCACTCTCCTTTTATTTGATTTCGTTCAAGGCTTTGTTGATGATTTTTTCCACATCGTCGTCTTTTAGTTCGACATTGGAAACTTTTTGTTCGTGGAACACTTTCAGAATAAAATCAGTGAGCCATACGGGGTCAAGACCTTTTTCAACACAAAGTTTGTTGATGACTTCGAGGTCTTGCGTTCGGATGCCGCAATGCATGAAAGTTCTATCAATTCCTGTAGCCATATCAGTATGTTTTTATTCGTTTTTCTTATTTAGTGCAACCAAATCCAAATTGTCCCAACCTTTCAGATTATCGGTGTTGTCGATAGGCAGAGAGGGATAGTACCAGTTGCCGGAATCAGGGTCTTCTATCACTACGCCGCCCACTAATTTCCTTCCAGGTTTCTTGTTTTCTTCCTCTATGTATTTCAATAGAGCATTGTGTTTAGCAGGTGCATTGCCATCGCTTCCGCATGATTTGGTATCAAACAAACAGACAATGCCATTTTTCAAGCGAATCACGAAATCAATATAGAAGCAGCGATTGACACCCGCATCATCGGTGTAGGGTATGGCAAAATTCTCGCTTCCCGAATCACCATTTTTGTACCACCAATCCACCACCTCTGTTTGCTGGTCAACCCAACGGGAAAAATGCTGCTCGGGCAGCGATACTCTGTTCTGCTCGAAATAGGGTGTCATGGCGTGGTTGAAGATGTTATTTTCACAACTATGATATTGGTCAAGGTTGAACATTCGTGTTTCAGGCACCAGCCATTCATTCAGTTTGTAGATATATTCCTTTCGGGACTTCTCTTTCAACTGTAGCACACGGGCATATTCTTCCAATGCCAATTTGATGAGGTCGATAAACTTCGGCTTGTTGTTGTGCCAAAGAATAATTTTCTTTGCATCGAACTCGTTCTTGCCGAAGAAGCGTTCCATCATGTCGAGCAGGGCATTATACAAAACTGGTGCACTGTCGTGCTTGGCGAAGGTACCGCAGTTTTTATTGCAGAATTTGATGAATAGGCTATCAATCTCGCTCATAGTAAGGGCTATTCTTGCCTTGCTGACGATTTCAGTAATTCCTTCGTCGCCTGTTAGTTTAACATCTTTTGGGATAGGAATCCTGATTTTGGAAACATCCATTTGGATTCCGCGCAGTCGTGCCTTTTCAAGGTTGTTCCTAATTTGCGCGTTGCAGTCAAGCATTAGCTGGTCGTCATCTATTGATTCCTTGTCTTCTTCAGGAAAACTCATTGTGAGAGTGGTCATTACAATGGCATTAACGCCCAACTCTTCCTTATCATCGTTTGAAAGAAAGTCTTCAACTGAAAACAGTTCGTCAGTCTTGGTGTTCCAATACTTCTCCAGCGTCTTGAACAGCACGGTCTTAAAATCGGAGCCTAGACGGTTACGGGTCTTACGGTCGTATTGGTACACTGAAGGCAGTATGATATTGTTCAGACCTTCGCGTATTTTGGCATAGATGGTGGAAATGTAGTTCATTTCGTCGCCCACCACTTGAATCTTATCGGCACTGAGGTTGGTGTAAACATAGCCATAATTCAATGCATCGTTGTTGTAGAAATGCTGTTCGGGCATTCGCATGATGCGGCCAACCACCTGAGTAGTGAAGGTGAAACTTTGCATTTCACGAAAGATGAGTAACACACATGCACGGGGGCAATCCCAGCCTAAAGCTATAGCCTGCTTGAAAAGCAAAGCTTCCACCATATTGTCGCAAGCCTCAATGTTGTCCAGATTGTCTTTTCGGTTGCTCAACCATACGGCCATCTTGCCGTTGTTTACCGAAATGTTTTTCCTCACATCCAGATATTGCTCCATTTCTTCAGCGATGGTCTTGTCTTCGGCGGTAAGGTCATCTTTGGTGTCGTTGGGCAGTTGGATGAGAAGCAAAGGATTGATGCCATAGGCCGACATGGCTCGTGCCAGATCATTACGCTTTTTCAGAGCGATTTCAAGCAGTTTTTGATTGGCTGTGATGTTTTGGTTGTCAATGGAGGATGGGATGTTTGGATTGAGGGTGATGCCTTTCTTTATCATTTCCTCTTCCACAACACGCTCGCGAGGCACGCTGACCATTGTGCCAACGGTGATGGGCGTGGCAGAAATCCTCAGTTCAACTTTGGGGTTGATATTGCGAAGCACAAACTCACTCTTTTTGGCATTCTTACCACCAAACATGTGTTCTTCGTCGATGACGACAATAATAGGGATGTTTTTCTCAATTTGTGTGACTCCGGTCAGCCTATAGAGTGTGCGGTTTTGCTCATTGTCGCGAATCATCACGGCGTTGTCCTTGTTGATGCTTTCCCAATTGACAAAAAGCACCTCGCCAGGCTGGAGGCCTTCGGAAGGATTTACCTCATCGAACATAACAGGGCGCAAGCGGCGTGTTTCGCTGAAGAAGCTGCGCATCTTGAAATAGCTCTGCTGATGCAACTTGTTAGGGGCAATCCAAATGAATGCCACATCGGTATATTTGCACTTGCCGTCTCTGACTTCTACGGTCAATTCATCAAGCAATGCGGAGGCCATGACTGTTTTTCCCGAGCCTGTGGGAGCTTTAAAGACAAGTTTTTGGCGGCTGTCGCTCAAATTCAGAAGGTCAATGACTTCAACCTTCAATTTGTTGATGGCTTCTCTTTGATAATCTTTCAGTTCTATCATGGCATTCAGTCTTGATAATCGTTTTTGTTGGCCTCTCCAAGCAGTTGGGCATCTTCATCATTTGGCGTATCGTCGGGCGTGGGTTCGCCTGATGCATCGGGAAGGACATGCTTCAAAGCATGGTAATAAACAGAAGGGATGGCTACCACTTCAACCTTAGTGGCCACTGGTGCAAACTCATCGGCAAATGGATAGTTGCCATCAATGGCGACATAGACTTGCAATTTGCCGTTGAATGACATTGCCTTGATTTCGTTCACGAGATGAGGGATAATTTCAGGGACATATACCACAAGCACATCGTTATCGCCACGGAAATAGCGCATATAGCGCGGCTTCACCTTGAGGTGACCAAACAATTCGGGTGCTTCGTAGGCACCGTTCTTGATTTGCAACAACTCGGTCATTGCCTGAGCCAATGCCATACGGTTTTCGTGGGTGTGGGCGCGGTTGGTATAGTCAATTTTGTAGTAGCGCAAATTGTTATTGCTCAATCCTTCCACTGCTTGGCCTTTGGGCGTGGTGTAGCCTTGAATGACACGCTTGTTGCGCTCGTAGGTGACTTGCTCGCAGATGCTGTTTTCGTTGTTGGTGACAAGGATGCACTGGCGATGGCCACCGTCCTCGGCGTTGAGTTGCATGGTGGCATGAAGCGTGGTGCCTGAGCCTGCGAAAAAATCAAGAACTGTGGTGGTTTGTGATACAGTTTTAAGTAGATAGGTCAATAAACCAACTGGTTTGGGGTTTGAGAAAGGATTCTTTCCGCCAAAAATGGATATCATTTCAGAGTTGCCTTGTTGATTAATAGGCTCTGTTATTAAATTCGAGTATGCTCTTCCTGACCGTTCTCGTAGATTTCCTTCATTATCAACAAATTGATAAACTTTGTACTTAATTGTATATTGAGACCCCTTACTCTTTTTGGATTTTATAAATTCCAAGAACTTTTGTTCTAATCCCCATTTAATTTTATCTTTTCCCCATTTCCATATCCAACCATCATTTTCATAATGGTCTCTTCCATTTGGGAAGATTATACCACCATCTGGGGCTTCAATACCATAGTTCAATGAATCAGAATACTGTAAGCCACCTCTATCTAAGGTATCATAATAGAATTTACCTCTTATTTCAACAAATTCATCCGAGTACTTATATCTGTCTTTATTGATAGAATTATCGTCTTGATTCCATATTTTTTGTTCTATTGTGAACGCATGATTTTTGGTGTACAATAGCACTGATTCTGTGATGACCGCTATGTCTTTGGCATCATTTGCTCCGGTTTTTTTTCGCCAGTCGAATTTTGCGACGAAATTATTACCTCCAAATACCTCATCGCAAAGAATTTTCAAATTGGCCTGCTCGTTATCGTCAATGGAAATAAAAATTACCCCTTTATCAGAGAGTAAGCGTTTGGCAATACGAAGACGGCGGTTCATAAAGGAGAGCCATTTGCTGTGGCGATAGCTGTCCTCTGTATTTACATATTTATCATTATATACAAAATCCTCATTACCAGTATTATAAGGCGGATCGATATAGATGACATCAATCTTGCCTTCGTGGGTGTAGCTGAGGGCGGTGAGGGCATCAAGGTTGTCGCCTTCAATTAGGATGTGGTTTGGGGCATCGGCTCCGCCATCGGTTAAGGCTCGTTCCGTCACCTCGTGAAGGACGGGAATGTGAGAACGAAGGTTTTCCTCAACCTCCTCGGGGCTGTCCTCCCAAACGAGGCCGTATGTTTTATCCTCGTTGAGTAAGGCCATGAGCGAAGATTTTTCCTCGTTGGTGAGGCCGTCAGCCTGTTGTATTTTGCTGATAAGTGTTGCCTTATCAATTTTATTGCGGTTCATTGTTTGTCAGACTTTAAACTCAGTATCTCGAACCATAAGGATGAAAAAAGCGTAGCCCTTTCCTTTATCCTTGTACCGAGTTTAGGTGTCTGACAAACCCCGAAAATGATACAAGAGGAAAGGGTACGCCTATAGAGACGTATCCCAATCCTCAAGGTTCATTTTCGTTTTTGAGCTGTCAGACTTTAAACTCGAACCTTTTAGAGTTAGATACTACTATCTATTTCATCCAATATGTCTGCCTTACGCTTTTTAGAGCGAAAGGCAGGGGCAAAGATAGATAAAATATAAATAAAAAAGAAAAAGGATAGAAAAATCCCATGCTTGGTGGGGGCATGGGACGAGAGAGAATTGATTGAAATGTAGATTATATCGTTTTCCGCTACTTATCTTCAACAAGCCCCAACTCATCAATCAGGAGTTGAATTTCTGGCAGCGTTTCCATCATTAGCTCCAAATCGGTTTTCGGCTTGCCGAATAACCATTGATATTCAGCCTCTGGCTTTGGTGGGACATAACCGCCTTTCAATTCATCAATAAACACATCAGCGATGTCAATCTTAGCGGCTCGTTGCTCGGGAGACGCATGCTTCTCCAAAGCGTCTGAGACGTTTACTTTACAGAACGTGAGCGTTTCGGCTTGCTTCTTCCAAACCTCATAAGCGTCAACGTCGGGGAACAAGATAACTGTTCTACCTGTCAAAACTTTCATTTTTTCGACTGGCATCTGTGATTTGCCTCCTGTGGCAAGCCAAAGAAATTGAGGATGGTATGCTGCACCAATCAAGGCGGTTTTCTCGCTCTCAACGACTGCAACAACTTTGTCCTTGTTCATTGACCAATTCAGCAAGTGCTCACCAAACAAGCATTGCGTCACCTCCCAATCATCAGGCAAAAGACCGTCTTTCTTCATCTTGGCATGAACCCAATTCACACCATATCCATCTTTGGTGCGGTGGCCATCTTCGCCATACTTCATTATCTTGCCCGACCTCACTCTGCCGTTGATGTCGATTTGCCAGAAGATGACATCTCTGTCTTTGGTGGCGCCGAGGGCATACAGTTCGCCCAGCCTTTTTATTGTCGGGCTGTCAAGGGTGTTTCTGTCGAACAAGCCGCAGAGGAACAAGATAAAGTCGCTGTTGTAGCTTGCCGACTGAAGCACATACCTGAAGGGGATGGTGCAAAGTGGCTTGGGAGGCTTGGGTTGAGGCCGTTTCTTGGCGGTAATGTTCTTGGGGCGTTGTTCGCCTTGATGGTCTTGGAAGTATTCGCTGGGGGTGTAATGGTAACAGCAACTGCTTTCATGGTCACACCTGCCGCAAGTTGGGTCGAGGGGCTGGTTGTCCTCGTCAACATAGTAGGTGAATGAATGTGGGTCGTGGCAATTCGGGCACTCGTGGCGTGAGGCTCTGCCGTGGTATTTTTCAAGCTTATAGTTCATGGTCGTTTCTCCTTTCTTGTCCCGCTGTCCCATCTGTCCCACTGTCCCACGAATGGGACATTTGGGACAGTGGGACACTTGGGACATTCCTTATTCGTATTACTTGATGATACGTTGAACTTTTGATTTGCTTATGTTCAACTTAGCTCCAATTGCTCGCACGGAAAGGCCTTGTCTGTGTAGCTCCATGACGGTGTTTTCAAGTTCTAGAACATCGTTCTCTGATTGCTCTTTAAGGTGCTCTCGTTCGGTTGCAAATTCCATTGGAACGAACTGCAGGAATGCGTTGATTTGCTCTAATTGACAAACAATCACATTATCTGCACCGTACTCGTACTCACCATGACGGACTTTCATCTGCTTGATGTAACGAAGTCCTCCGTCCTTCGCACTCATGCCTATGGAAAAGCAACTATCGAAGAAGTTGTAGAGTTTCTTGCTGCCTGCCAAATCGTTTTGCGTTATTGCGCTTGAAAGACTACGTTTCGGAGTGTGAGCGATGATAAGCAAGGACAAATCGTACTTCTTTTTTAATTTGATGACTTTCATCATAAATTGTCCTGCGACATCGCCCTTTTCGCTATTGCTGCAGATCCATGTCAGATTGTCAATGATTAGCACTTTTGCGCCTGTTTGTAACGCAGCAGCCTCAATCTGGTTAATGATGTCATCCTCGAAGGTTTTGACATCCAACAATTCTTTGTTGATTTCACCTCGAAGAAAGTTGTCCGAGAAATGATAAGTGTTTCCCTCCTTATCCGTGTATCGGAGTTGGAACTGCTTGTCAGATAGCTCAAAATCGAAGTACAACACCCTTTGCGTTTGCGCTATGCTGTCAGCAATTTGAACGGCATAGATGGATTTGCCCAAGTTGCTGTCGGCGAACAGACAGCAGACTTCGCCCTCATACCATAACGACAACCATAATGGCTTGGGGTCTGGACGTTGCTTCGCCTCCATCAAAGTCTGATTGGCCGACTTTATACAGAGCATTCCAACAGTTTCGGGTATTGTCTCCTTCACGGCTTCCGATTTCTCCAAATCCTCCTCGATAGCCTTTAAGATACCCATGTTGTCACCCGTTTCCATACTGCTGTTTGTGGTTGTTGTAATCGTTGAAAGAACTATCGTTGGTGACAACGATTTTGTAGCATTTACAGCGATGGATTGGGAGTTTTTTTGTATCTTTGCATCACCTTTATAAAGATTCACTGATTTGGCGGCTACGCTTGGCGTGGCCGCTATTCCTATTATTATCATGCCTTGCCTCCTTTTTGCGAATAGTTGTCATTGAGTAGTCGCTCGATGTCTCGTCGTCGATAATAGATTTTGTTGCGTATTCGCGAATAAGGCAAGGTGCCGTTGGAGCGGAGGCTTTGAAGGGTGCGCAAACTAACGTGAAGCGCAAACATAACCTCTTGATTGTCCATCCAATCCTTTAAGCCGTTATTCGTACTATCGTTATTCGTGATAACGAGGTCGGGATAGGCTTTCCGAAGGGCTTGGAGGCAAGGACACTGGGCGAGGGCTTGCTCGTAAAGGTCGCTATTGACAGCGGCTGCATCAGCGATGCTGATGCCGATGAATTTAGAATTACTCATGGCTACCTCCTTTCTGCAAGATGCGGTCGATGTCGCTCTGCTTGTAGCGTGGCTTGTTACCTATGTACACTTTAACAAGGTAGCCTTCGTTATGCCACCGCCATAGGGTTGTGAGATTAACACCAAGCTGCTCTGCTGCATCTTTTGGGGTGATTAGTTGGTCGGCTTCGGCTTCTTTCTTCTTGTTGTCGAAGAAGCGCTTCATGCGGGCATCAACGATTCCGTTGATGATTTCTTCCAAGTCGTCCTTTCCGATGACGTACTGGGTTTGAAGGGGTGTTGTCATTTCTGATAACATTGCTTTATATTTTGAGGTTCGTCACGATGCACTATGCTTCGTAACGGCTTGAAAAGCAATGCAAAAATCCGAAAAGCAATAAATTATACAGAAATGGTCAAGTGTGGTCAAGTATAGTCAAGTGATTTCTTTTTCAAGTCAAGTTTTTTTTGTTGTTACTTGACTATTCTTTAGCCCTTTTTGCGTCGAATTGATAATCCGACTTGATTTTCTCAACTACAGCAGCGCGTCTCTTTTTACCAATTTGGTCGCTCCAGTTTTGTTTCGTGGTCGTTTTATATCCCAATGATTCTAATTCTTTACGCAAATCCTCCCCTGCTTCCTCTTCGTCAATTCTTCCCATTTCAATCAAAACCTTAACATGATCTACAATCCTTGCGCCTTGCTTGCCTTTAGTTCTTTGAAGAAATTTCCGAAGCGTAGTCATATCATTGTGGAAAATAGATTTAAGCTTTTCTGTTATAGGCAATTCTTCCTCCAATTCTATGTTTTCATGTTTAACCCATCTGTCGAAAGCTTCCATCATATTCTTGAAATCATCGTCATTCAGTCTATAAATTGGTTCCGCTGCATAGCCATAACAATCCATACCAGCCACGATATTATCATCATCAAGTGGCATATAACTTAAGTCCATGAACGGCTTATGCTCATCCTTGTTACCATCGTCAATCCTTTGTAGACATAATTCCAGCTGACGCTTAATGACTACAACGTTCGGCATTTTTTCAGCATCTGGAATACTTTTAAACCATCGGCTGGCATGTTCTAAAATCAAATCCTTATCCGTCACGTTAGCGAAACGCTTTTCTCCCAGATACTGCCTAAACTTATCATAAATGGCTTGTGCCATCTTTTTCTTGTCCGTAGTATTGAAACGGATATAGTAAACCTCATCGGGGTTGACTGAATCGCCATAAACCGCCTTGACCTGTTCCACATCCTCCGCTTTAGGAGCATAGCCTCCGTTGATGATGTCAACCGCAAAGATTCTACCCAAAGACAATTCAAGCACCTTGTCCAAGCATAGTTCTGTATAACTATAACCCATCTCTGCAATCACATTAAATTCCATCGATTTGAACACCTCTGGAATCTTTTTTTCCCTGAACACGAAGTATACAGGTCTCTTTTCTTTCAAATAATGCATATAACCATCAAAGAGTTTTGTGTATAAACTTGCCTTGCTCGTATCGAACTCAAACAAAAGTTGACTTGCTTCAAATGACTGACTTTCTTCCATAATATGGATTCTCCAAAACCACTTTTCAAGTCTCTTTTGGTCTCTGATAAGTTCAATGTCATCAATATGTTTCTTGCGATATATCTCCAGACGCTCATTATAATAATAGGTGTAGAACGGCGTGTAAATATCACCATCTCCTTTAGGCTCGTTGTTGATGCAATAGCCGATGAAATGAGAGGCAATGACAGGAGAGTTGTCCCAATCCTCGTCCCTAATCAGGCCATTGTTCCAATCCGTATATTTCCAAGAATAATCGTTGTCATCTACACGCCATATCCGGCCATACTTACCATTATCCCATGTTTGAAAGCGCATAACCATATAGTCCTATATTATTTTTTCAGTTCTTCAATCAGTTTTGCATTTATCTCATTCAGTTGCTGGTTGCAGGCTGTGATTTCGCTCATCATCTTGCTCCATGCCAAGAATTCTTCTTGGGTCGTTGGAGCTGCTGGTAACGATGCTGTTTTCTCTGCAATCAACGCTTTGAGTGCATCGGCTTTGCGCTGCAATTCGTCCACCTTGTTGGCTTTCACATCGACCACATTCAAACTCTTGTCGACAGCGTAAATCGGCTGACTAAATGCGAAACACATCAGATTGAATCGGTCTTGCAGACTCATATTGGTGTATCGCTTCACGGCTCCTGAACCTTTCTTGTGCAAGCCTGCGGCATACTCGTCTATCTGCGCCTTATTCATCATATCAACAAAGGTCTTCCGGCACAATTTGGAGCTGGCCTTCTCCCACAGCGGAACGATGTCATTGGATTGCGTTTTGGCATTATATACCTTACAGCCTCTATCAATGCCGCAGAACTTCATCAACTCCTTTATCTTTATATTATAGCCGCTTTTGCCAGTGACATATTTGAGGATGGGGAACTGAAACCTGTATTTCTTGATGATGTCAAGAGAATAGCGCAGGATGGGTGTCTCGATGTCGTCTTTCGATTTCTTCAATGTTTTATGCGGCAGATAACGCAAATAGGGAATCCCATTCACATCAACCATAACATTCCCCATGTTCCATTTCTTGAAATCCTCGATTCTTGCGCCAAAATTACATTGGAGAAGAAACACGTCCTTCGTTTCCTGCAAGGAGGCAGGGACTTCGGTTTCCTGCACCTTCATGAACTCATCTTTAGTCAAGCAGATGGCTTCGTCATAATCCTCTGAGGTTATCTTCTCCAACTCGGCATCGGTCAGCCTTTCAAAAGGCGTTTTGCCGAGGTCGTCGTGTTTCTTGGCATACCATATATAAAAGGTGCGCAACTTTTTGATTTCGGTGGCCACGGTGTTTTGACTTCTCTGCTTCGTCGGAATGTTGCGCTTCATCATACCTTCATATATATGGCTATATTTAGCCTTTGCCGCATACTTATATTCGTCAATCATGAAGCGGTGGAAATCCATAAGTTCACGGTCAGAAAAATCATTGGTCAATATGGCTTCTTGACCGATGACTTTCAGATAGCGTTCCAGCTTGCCATCAAGGACTTGGTAATCACGAAACACAAGAGAGATATTCTTGCCATCGTCATCAAGTTCCTCGTATTGCTGATAAAATGCGCGGAACTGGGCAAGCAAGGTTTTGTTCTCTTTGGATTCCACTTTGTCGGGATGCTTATAAGCCTCGATCATGTCGTGGAAGGTCTTACTATCAACAATAAGATTGGCTTTCTTGATGCCTGAATAGACCTCCGCCATAATCTTAATCTCGGCTTGGATTGCATTAGACAGAGGTCCAATCATCGCTTTGTTTTTCGCCAGAACCTTGTCCTTAAATGTGCCATCAAGATTAAGCCTGTCAAGGTCTTCAACCTTGGCGACAATGTCGCTTTTGTGATACAAGTCCACTCCGTTAGGATGGGTCTTGTCAACTCCACGTTCCGTATCTTGCAGACGGAACCTCAGGCGGATTTCGCCTTTTTGTTCTCTTCTTCTAAAGTAGGTGATGTGTTCCATAATGACTAAATTTATCGTAGTGCAAATATACGAATTTTGCACTAATGAGTTGCACTATGGCGCAAAAAAAGTTGCAACGCAATGAAAAAAAGTTGTACTTTTGCGGTGTGAAAATCAATGAATTAAATATGAATAATAGTTTCTTCGGCATTTCGCTGAATGCTATTGGTGAATCCCGGAGAGACTACCAAAAGCAAACCCTAACTCGTTGAAAATCAGAGTTAGGGTTTTTTATTTGCACTATATTTGCCCCACTTGTGTCAACCACGTGTCAACCGATGAAGGGAAGATAGGGCAAAAACAAAAGGAAGCCATGACACCTCATGACTTCCTTTTTTGTGGGAACTGTTGGACTCGAACCAACGACCCCCGCCTTGTAAGGGCGATGCTCTGAACCAACTGAGCTAAGCTCCCTTTCGCTTTTTCGCGCTGCAAAAATAGGCTTTTTTTCGCTTTTTTCAGCAAAAAATTGTACTTTTTTAATCTTTTTCATTATTTTTGTAGGGCTTAATAAGATACTCACCAAAGTATAAGCATTATGAAAAAACTGGATTTCAATAAATTAAGACGATACCTACCTTTCCTTTTCATTTTCCTGGCTCTGCTATGCTGCACAATGGCCATCGCCGACGTTGGCAACCAAAACCGCTATAGCAGTGGCGATGGCGGCGGTTTTGGTGGTGGCGATGGCGACTGGGGAGTCATCATCGGTTACCTCATCGGATTAATGATTGACAACCCAGTGTTGGGTATGATTGTGCTCGTTATCCTTGTCGTGGTTGTCTTAATTACCAGGAGAAAGGCCAAGAAACAAGCCTCCGACCCCACTATCATCAACCAGCGAGTGAACCAACAGGCCAGTAACGACTTCAACTTCGACAATAGTGCTGCGGTGGCTGCACAAATCCAAGCCATCGACCCAGCCTTCTCATCCGACAAGTTCATCGGCTTCGCTCGTGAGGTGTTCATGACCATCCAAGCAGCCTGGACCGCCAAGGACTGGAAGCCCATCCGCCCGTTTGAGAGCGAGACTTTGTTCAACACGCACAAACAACAATTAGACGAATACATCCGCCTCGGCAAGACCAACGTGGTGGAAAAGATTGCCATCAAGCACTGCTCACTGCAATCGTTCACCCAAGACGGCGACAAGGAAGTGCTGACCGTATCGCTCAACGCCGTGATGCGCGACTACGTCATCGACGACGCCACCAAGAAGGTGCTGGAGAGCGACCCCAACCGCGACTGGTACATGAAATACGAGATGGTCTTCAACCGCAAGGCCGGCCTCAAGACCGACCCGGGCAAGAAAGGCAACGCCATCACCAACTGCCCCAACTGTGGTGCCCCGACCGAGGTCACCTCTTCTGGCCAATGCGCCTATTGCGGCAGCGTCATCACCAATGGCGAACACGATTGGGTGCTGACGGATATCCATTCTCGAAATTAGCCGTGCATCTCCAAAAAATCCATAATATTTGAGACGCGATAAATCGCGTCTCTACAAACAGAAACAACAATTTCAACGATAAACAAATCAACAATTAAACAAAAAAACTATGGGACTAATTAAAGCAATAGCAGGCTCCATCGGTGGCACTCTGAAAGACCAATGGTTAGACCTAATCAAATGCGACAACATGGACATGGAAACCCTGATGGTGAAGCAAACCACCAAGACGGGTCAAATTTCGAAAGGCAGCCGTATCCTCGTGGCTCCCGGCCAAGTGGCCGTCATCTACGACAGCGGTTCGGTGCTTGACGCCACAGCTGAGGAGGGTGTCTACACCTTCGACCAATCCTCATCGCCCTCCTTCTTCGGCGGACAGTTTGGTCCCGTCTTCAAGGAGATGTGGCAACGTTTCACCTACGGTGGCACGCCCGCCAAGGAACAGGCCGTGTTCTTCTTCAACATCAAGGAGATTCTGGACAACAAGTTTGGCACTGCCACGCCTATCCCCTTCCAGGACTGGTCGCACGCCATCCCGAACCAGATGACCGGCTCACTGAGCCCGATGGGCGTCAATGTGCGCTGCTACGGTAAATACACCTTCCGCCTCGACGATGTGGCCATCTTCATGCGCAACCATGCCGGTACAGCCAATGTGGTGAAGAAAAACCAAATCACCGAGCAGATGCGCAGTGAGGTGATTGCCGCCTTCCAGAATGTGCTCAACGAAATGGGCAACAGCAAGCACCGCGTGCCCGTGCTCGAACTCCCGAGCTACACCGACGAGATGAAACAGGTGATGGACGATCGCGTGTTCGATGAGCCCATCCGTGCCCGTGGTATCCGTTTGGTCAGCTTCACCGTGGAATCGGTCTCGTTAGACGATGCCAGCCAGCAGAAGATCGACCGTTACGAATACAGCTCCAACTCGATGATGCAGCAAGGCAAGATCATCGACGTCATGGAAACCGCAGCCGGCAACGAAGCTGGCGCTGGCAATGCTTTCATCGGCCTCGGCATGATGAATGCTGGCACAGGCGGCATGACCGGTGGTGCCATGCAGAATGCTTGGAACAACCAAGGCCAACAGGCCAACTACGACCCCTACAACCAAGGTGGCCAAGCCGCCCCGAAAGGTGTTCCCTGCCCGAAGTGCGGCACGATGATTACCGGCAAATTCTGCCCCGAGTGTGGCACGCCCGCTCCGGCTCCCAAGCCCATGATGAAATGCCCGAAATGCGGTGCGGAAAGCACAGGCAAGTTCTGCCCTGAGTGTGGTACGCCCATGGCGACAGTAGGCCCAAAGAGATGTCCGAAGTGCGGTACCGAAGTGACGGGCAAGTTCTGCCCTGAATGCGGCACACCTGTGGAATAAACCCATAAAAAATGTAGAGACGCGCCATGGCGCGTCTCTACATCGTGTTTATCGCGAGCGAATAACGGGGTTCGAACCCGCGACCCTCAGCTTGGGAAGCTGATGCTCTACCAACTGAGCTACATTCGCATTTATCGGGTGCAAAAATACACAATTTTTGAATCTTGAATCCTAAATTTTGATTTTTTATGCCAATTATCACCCAAAAAGAAGAAGAAATCATTCGAAACAGTTTCCATCCCAAATCGTGGAACGACATCAAGACACACGACTCTTGGTCGGTATTCAAGATTATGGCCGAGTTTGTGGAAGGCATGGAGAAGATGTCGAAAATCGGGCCTTGTGTTGCCATTTTCGGCTCAGCCCGAACCAAACCAGGAGACCCATACTATGAGATGGCCACTGAGATAGCCAAGAAGCTCGCTGATTTCGGGTTCGGCATTATCACGGGTGGCGGCCCTGGCATCATGGAAGCCGGCAACAAAGGTGCCTACGAAGGCGGTGCCACCAGCGTTGGGCTGAACATCACCCTGCCTTTCGAGCAACATTTCAACCCTTACATCGACTCCGACAAGTCCATCAATTTTGACTATTTCTTTGTCCGCAAGACCATCTTCATGCGTTATGCCCAAGGTTATATCGCCATGCCTGGTGGTTTTGGCACACTCGATGAACTTTCGGAGGCCATCACCCTCGTCCAGACCAACAAAATGGTAGACTTCCCCATCGTCCTCGTCGGAAAGAGGTATTGGAAAGGCCTTATCGACTGGTTCCGCAAGACCATGCTCGAAGACCAGATGATCAAAGAGGAGGACCTTGAAATCTTCCATGTCGTCGACTCTGCTGACGAAGCGGTAAAAGTCATCACTGACTTCTACAAGAAATACGCCATCAAACCCAACTTCTGATATGCGACGCTATATCGAAGTACCCATCCAACTACTTGACATCGAAGGAGATGGCTTCCATATCATGGTCAAAGGAATGATCCATGGTAAGGAAGCCCATTTTCTTATCGATACTGGTGCCTCGCGCTCTGTTTTCGACCCCATAACCATCACCTCTTTTATAGATGATATTGAGTTTGAAAAAAAAGAAGGCATGACCGCTGGCGTGGGAAGTTCCGACTTGGAGAGCTCCACTTTTGTCATCGACAGTCTTTCCATTGGCAACATGGAAATTAAAGATTATGAAGCTGTTGCCTTAGATTTGGAGAACATCCACGAGATGTACGGCAAACTCGGCCTACCCCACATCGATGGCATCATTGGCGGGGATTTGCTGAAAAAGTATAAAGCCGTGATAAATTATAGGAGCAAGAAACTAAGGCTTACTCCTTCTGTTCAATAAGCGTTTCTTTTTCGGGGGTCTCTTCTTTTTCCTTGACATACTTCGCGTCCAAGCACAGCCTAAACCCTCCGAAAGAGTTCTTCAAATCAGGCAGGCGTTTGCCGCGCCACGACACACGGCAAGAGGTCTTGGGCAACTGCCAGCCTCCGCCACGGATACAGTACATCTCACCATCCTTGCCCAAAGTGGCATTACGTTCCTTGTCAAAGAAACGGTATTTGGAGCTACACCATTCCCACACATTGCCACTCATGTCGTAGATCCCCAACTCGTTGGCCGAACGCTTCTTGACCTTCTTCAGTCGCGAGGTGTTCCCATTATGCCAAGCCACGCGGTCCACCTCATTGCTACCGCTGTAGATATAGCCTTTCGAGTATTTCCCGCCACGTGCAGCGTATTCCCATTCCTCCTCAGTGGGAAGGCGGAACTTCATTCCGGTGATGCTGTCAATACGTCTCAAAAACTCCTGCACCTCATAATAATTCACATTGGTCACGGGGCGCTTGGGGCATTTCTTCGCGCTTGGGTTGTAGCCCATCACGGCCTTCCATAACTTTTGGGTCACTTCCGTCTGGCCGATATAATAATCTTCATGCATCGTCACATAATGCACAGGCAGTTCGTCGATTTGCGCCGAGCGGTCGTAGTTGAATTCGGCGGTATCCTTACGTTGGGCTCCCATCCAAAAGCCACCTTTCTCGACACGTACCATATTGAATGACACCTTGTTGACACGATAGGAAGAAGGTGCAGGAAGCGTATCTTGGGCATAAACCGCACCGTTCGCCAGCATGTGAATGGCAGCTAAAAGGACTATCGTCCGCAAAAACCAACTGATTGTTCTCATGGCAGTATGATGTTAGGGAGGCAAAAATACGACAATTTGGTGCCGGATATGTTTTTTCTAGATTATTTTTCTATTTTTGCACTGATCAAATCATAAAAACGTCTACAGCTATGCGATACACAACAACAAAACAACTAACAACGATGATTAGCGCTATGAAAATCCAAAGAATCATTACCATCGTCATGCTTTTGCTTTGCGCAACCCCAACTTTTTCTCAAGAGGGTTTTTTCCGCATCTATTCCACCGAAGGGAACAGGATTAGTAGGAACTCGTGCATCACCTATGCGGATAAAGGTTGTTACATCGTGGCGTTCAACTTCACCGACGACCATTACAATGAGACCTGTGCGAAACTGTACAAGTTGTCACCCGAAGGGGATATTGTCGGCAGCACATTCATCGACGAACCAAGCAGCGCATTCTCTCTTTACAACATCTTCCGTCATCCGACCCTTCCCGATTCGTTTGTAGGCACAGGCCTGTACTCTTTCCCCGACTCCATCCCTTATTTTTACGATCTATCGTTGCCCTATTTCATCCAATTCGACGGCCAACTGAACATCACCCGGCGAGATACCCTGGAACACGAACTATTCAACCACAGATGCATTTTAGGCATGAGGACAATGCTCAATAAAGACCGCAACATCTTCGGCGAATACCTGAATCACGTCCCTACCACCCCGCCAAGCGACTTTCATCGCATCTTCGTGGAAATGAGCCCATACGGCGATTTGCTTCGCATTGTGGACGACCCCGACACCATCGACCTTCAACCGTTTGGGAGCATGTCCTCGGCCCTCTTCGAGATCCCCTTGACCCATGAGACCGTCTCATACCGTTATGGAAAACCGGAACTGACACCTGGCTACCATGGGCAAATACACAAGTTCATCAAGATACACGACGATTACAGCACTGAGGTAATCAACGAATCCTCCCGCTTCGGCGACGACACCTTGTCATACAACGTTCACTACATAAGCACCCGATTTGATCAGCTGAGAGGAGACAGCCCAGCCACCGTCCTCCCCTTGAACGACTCCACGCTGTTGTTCTCCATTCAAGCCTGGGAGGAATGGTACCAAGGATGGCCGACCCTCGACTCCAACCTGTTCATCTCCGACGTTGCATCCGTCTTGTACAAGACCGACCTTGAGGGCAACATGAAAGACTTCCACATCTTCAACAGCTACAACGACACCATCGATGTCGTTCCAAAAACGTCCATCGCCCTCACGAAAGAGGACGCGACAGGCCACAAGATGATTTTCCATTGCCGCTATAGCCAATACAATGAGTCGTGGGAAAACCCCAACACGCTCACCATCACCAAACTGACAGACGATTTCGAAATCCTGTGGCAAAGGTCGTACACCGTCCCCGACATCTATCTTGAAGCTCACCATCTGCTGCCCACTATCGACGACGGCTGCCTCGTGACGGGATCGATAACGCGAGGGTGCAACTTGCCCTATTCCTTCGGTGTGCGCGAGGAGTGGTTCGCCCTCAAGCTCAACGCCGACGGCACGGTGGGCACGGACGAGGATGGTTTGGTGGTAGTACGCCCCTACGCCTGTTATCCCAACCCCACACATGACGTGCTCCACCTGCAATATTCCCCCGATGTTCAGCCCGCACACATTGAGATTTACGACCTGCAAGGCCGTCTGGTGCGCACGCAAAGCAAAGCCTTCGAGAGCATCGACATGAGCCAGCTGCCCGCTGAAACCTACACGATACGCGTCACTATGGAGGACGGGAAGACTTATACGGACAAGGTGATGAAGGAGTAAAAAATCAAAATAAAGCAGAAATTATTTGCTTGAAATAAATTGTTTTGTATCTTTGCAGCATCAAAATGCTACAGATATGAAAAAGACATCCTTACTTATCCTCGGTCTGGTAGTGTTTGGCTATTTGGCAAAAGCCCAGAATGTCAGCATGGACTTCATCCCGTTCCATTACCCAGGCTACGACATCCACCAGTTCGATGGCAAGGTTATGCAGCAAAGCGACGGCAACCTTATTGCCAATGTATTGGTCGCGCTGCCCAACGGCACTGGCTTCAGCAATCCGCCCACCATCGTGGGCAACACATTTTACAAGGTGTCACCAAACGATTTACAAGTCACCGATTCGCTGTTTTTGGCCGACAGTATTCCGCCTTTCTACACACTTCTCAAAGATCCTCGAGGCCAAGGTAATTTGCGCATCAACATCGAACCCGAGGACAATGGCGGTACAGCATTAAGAATCTCACGTTTCTCTGACGACAATCTGCAAATCAACCTCGATGAAGATGTGGTGGTTCACCTTTACGACAGCGCAGTTTTCAACCAACCAGACGACATTGTTATTGACAGCCAAAACGACTTGATTGTGAAGTATTACACAAGTCGTCCAAGCGGTGGAATCGTCTGCCACATTGCCCGTTATGGTCTTGACGGTACGCTGAAACACACAAATGTGTTGCCTGAAACACAGAATTATCTGAACAATCTCACCGAAATCAAATCGCATCCAAAGCAATACTACCAATGGAAAACCGATACGACGCAAAACATGTTTGTGTTCGTCATCGATTCCATTTTCAACCAAGAAAACTATTATGTTGTCAATAGGTTGTTGGAGGACCGTATTTATTTCGAAATCATCGAAAACGACACTTTGCTTATCCAAGTGATGGAGACATATCAGTTTAACAATCCTGGCATAATCATCGATGATGGTGATTTGGTGATTGCAGCACCTTACATAAGGGATTCCGCTTGGATTTATGATAATAAAGAATGTGGGATGGTTGTCGCCCGCTATGACTTGCGTACCATGCAGAGAAAGGCTATAGTGCATTTCAATGACTGGCCCGGACCGTCAACCTACTCAAATTGCCTAGGATTCCAAAAAGCATGGAACGGCGATTTGTATTTGGTGTACAGAGAACCCACCTCGCAGAATATGCCCACCATGACTACCGTAAAGATGGACCGCAACTTGAATGTAATATGGAAACGTTACTGCTATGAGCCTGGCTCTCTCAAAGTTGACCCTTTCATGGCTTGTAGTTCTGATTTGCTATATGATGTAGAAGGCAATGAGACCGGGATTTACATTGCCGGTTACAGTAGTCGTTTGATTGATTATAAACTAGGGCTCTTCTTTTTCTTCCTCAACGATGAGGGGCTCACAACCGTTCAAAATGGCAGCGTGGCCATCCGCCCCTACACCTGTTATCCCAACCCCACGCATGACATGCTCCACCTGCAATACTCACCCGACGTTCAGCCCGCACACATTGAGATTTACGACCTACAAGGCCGTCTGGTTCGCTCGCAACACAAAGGCTTGGAGAGGCTCAGCATGGAAGGCCTGCCCTCGGGCACCTACACCATGCGCGTCACCATGCAGGATGGCAACACATTCTCGGACAAGGTGGTGAAGCAATAGCACAAATGAATGATTTGTAGAAAGCAAATCCATCGTAAATCCGATGCAAATAATTGCTCTCGATTTGCGATGGATTTGTTTTCTTTTCTTTTATCATATCAGGGGGATGCATCAGAAAAAAAACTATCTTTGCGCAAAATTAAAAATGATGCCAAGAATACTAATCATCGATGACGAGGCTCCCATCCGCCGCGTGCTGCGCGACATCCTCGAAAACGAAAGCTATCAAGTGGACGATGCCTCAACAGGCATGGAAGCCCTGCAACAAATAAAGGAACAGGAATTTGACGCCATTTTCTGCGACATCAAAATGCCGGAAATGGACGGCATAGAGGTGCTAGAAGCCATCCGACAAGAGTCGGACGTGCCCGTCATCATGCTTTCGGGTCACGGCACCATCGAAACGGCAGTCGAAGCCATCAAGAAAGGCGCTTTCGACTTCATCCCCAAGCCACCCGATTTGAACCGTCTCCTCATCACCTTGCGTAATGCTCTGGACAAGAAGAACTTGGCCACCGAAAACAAAGTACTGAAGAAAGCCGTCAAACTCCAGAACCAGATGATTGGCGAGTCGACTCCGATGCTTGAAGTGAAGGACATGATTGAAAAGGTGGCCCCTACCAATGCACGTGTGCTCATCACTGGCGAAAACGGCACGGGCAAGGAACTTGTGGCCCGACAACTGCACGAACTTAGTCCAAGGAACCGTGGTCCTTTCATTGAAGTCAACTGCGCCGCCATTCCTGCAGAACTCATCGAGAGCCAACTTTTCGGTCACGAAAAAGGCTCCTTCACCTCAGCCATCAAACAAAAGAAGGGCGACTTTGAATTGGCCGACGGTGGCACGCTTTTCTTGGATGAAATCGGCGACATGAGTCTACCGGCACAAGCCAAGGTGCTGCGTGCCTTGCAGGAGAACAAGATTGTGCGCGTCGGAGGTGAGAAAGAAATTCCTGTCAATGTGCGCATTTTGGCGGCCACCAACAAGAACCTCAAGAGCGAGATCGAGAAAGGCAATTTCCGCGAAGACCTCTACCACCGCTTGAGCGTCATCGTCATACAAGTGCCGCCGTTGCGCGAAAGAAAGGATGACATTCCACTGTTGGTCGGCAACTTCTTGGAAATCATTGCACAAGACATGGGAAAACCTGTCCCGACCTTCGAACCCGAGGCTATGGAAGCCTTGAAGCAGTACCAATGGACCGGCAACATCCGCGAGTTGCGCAACATCGTGGAGCGTTTGGTGATTCTTTGCGGCAATGTCATCACAAAGGACAATGTGGTGCAGTTCGGCAACCCGCTGAATTGATGCAGGTTGCTGAGTAGTAAGCTTGTCGAAGTATCAAAGCACCGTCATAGTATCAGGCTGCCCTTCAATCCTTCGATGAGCTCAGGGAATTCAATTACCATTCTTTTTCTTCACTTCTTCAAACTTTGCCAAAGCTTTTTTGAAGTGATCTTTCAGTTTCGTCACGCTATCGAAAAAGACTTTGTCCTCGCTGTATCGGTCCAGCACAAGATACCAATGCGTTTGTCTGCTTTTTATGCTGTAACCTATTTGAAAGCCGTCATCCGTACGATAGAAGTTCTCGCAGTAATCCTTTCGAGCATTCTTGTCCTTGTGTTCTACAGCAATCATCGACTCTAAAACGCGATCAAGTTCAACAAAATCGTCGAAGGCCACAAGAACCTCAACAGCAGGTTGTTCTTTCACCTCTTTACGGTAGATGCGATAGAAATACTGGACAGCACCCTCCACTTCAACGGTTCTTACCGAAGTTTCCAAGCCATCGAAAAGTTGGGCGTATAGCGTCGAGATGGCATAGTCCGTAATCTTGCATTGGACCCCTGTTTGATGTGTCAACTGTTCATACTTTGTCTGGTAATCATCAACCCTGACATAGGGAGTTTGAGCCAGTAACAGTTTGCCTGCGAGTAGTATCATGGCAAGGAAAAGCATTTTTTTCATGTCTGTTTATTTTTAGGTTGTCTACATTTGGTAATGAACTGCAAAGATATGAATTTCGATAAAACGCAAAGTTTTTTTTCGAGCACCTTGCGGGGTTTGGAAATTAGCTGTACTTTTGCAGTCCGTTCTTTGAGGATGATTGTTCATCATCAAAACCTGTTAGGAATTTAATGATATAGCGGCTGCCACAGTGTGACAGCCCTACAGACTCTAAACTCTCAACACTAAACTCTAAACTAAACAAAGGGGATGTATGGTTTTGACAGCAAGATGAATTGTCATGTAAGCATGTCGAGCCTCGCAGTG
>CADCJI010000027.1 GCA_902801625.1 uncultured Bacteroidia bacterium
CTCGACGTCGACCAGGAGAACCGCCGCCTCAGCCTCGGCCACAAGCAACTCGAAGAGAATCCTTGGGACGTGTTTGAAACCGTCTTCACCGTCGGTTCCTTGCACCAAGGTACTGTCATCAGCGCTAACGACAAGGGCGCCGTGGTCAGCCTGCCTTACGGTGTGGAAGGCTTCTGCCCGAGCCGCTATATGAAGAAGGAAGACGGCACTCCTGCCAAGGTGGACGACAGCCTCGAGTTCAAAGTCCTTGAATTCAACAAGGAAAGCAAGAAGATCATCCTCGCCCTGCCTAAGGTAGAAGAGGAGAAGGAAGCTCCTGCCAAGACCACAGAGGAAAAGGCCGCTGAAAAGGCTGCCAAGCAAGCCAAGCGCACTGTGAAGGAAATCAATGACAACATTGAGCACAGCACCCTCGGCGACCTCGAAGTCCTTGCCGGTCTGAAGGAAAACCTTGAGAAGCAAGAGAAAGCCCAGAAAGGCGAATAATCGTTTCACTTGCTGAAAAATGCCAAACGGCCGCTCTCGGAGGAGGGCGGCCGTTTTTCAATTAATGCAATTCAGCTATTGAGAGTGAAAAATATGCAATTCTGGCAATTTAATTCTATTCGTGTTTATTCTTTGTATATCTTTGTATGCTTAATTTGAAAAGTATAAATATCTGAATAATGAAAAAAAACTTACTGATTCTTCTATCCATGATGCTCAGTTTGAGTGTCATGGCGCAGCAAAACATCCAACTGCGTTCAGTCGACAAAGCTGAATGTGTGAAAAGTGATTTGACAGGTCTTAAGGCCACGTTTTCGTTTTCGGGTCTTGAGGCTAACGAGGTGACTACCGATCGCGGCGTTTTCTCCATGCTCTCCATGCCTAACACCGTCATCGGTGGTAACGAAGGCGACCCTCAGATTCCTGTCGTGAACCAAATTATTGCCGTTCCATTTGGTGCTATGCCTAGCATCCGTGTGACCCATTATTCCGCAACGGATTACAACCTTGAGGAATACGGAATACACAGGCTATCGCCTCGTCAACCTGAGGCATGGAAAGACCAAGAGTATCCATTCGTCTATAACGAAGCCGCCTATCAAACGCGAGGCCTCCGCTCTGATCCTATGGTTCAAGTGGGCGTAGAAGGCATTATGCGTGGTGTTCAAGTGGGGCAGATGAGCATTGAACCCGTCAGTTATGACCCTATCAACAACAAAATTCGTGTGTTTAACGACATTGAGGTGGAGGTTAGTTTCGACGGTGCTGATATCCGCGCCACAGAGGATATGTTGATCAAGACTTACAGCCCTTATTTCACTGGGTTTTATGACCAGCTGTTCAACGGCCGGGCAGTAAGGGGTGTTTATGAGGACCATCCCGACCTCTGGTCCGCTCCTGTGAAGATGCTGGTCATTGCCAACCGCATGTTCGAGAATTGTATCCAGAATTGGGTGGCTTGGAAGACCTTGAAAGGTATCTATGTGGATGTGAACTATACCGACATCATCGGTACTACTGCTGAGGAAATAAAGAGCTTCATCCAAGACAAGTACGCTGAGAATGCTCCTACCTTCCTGATGATTATGGGCGACCAAGCCCAAGTGGTGAATTCGGGCATTGGAACCAAGACGGGCTTCGTTACGGACCTTTACTACTCCAGCGTGGATGGAGACCAGTTCCCCGACATGCTCCACAGCCGTCTTTCTGCCGAGACCGTCAATGAAATGACGGCCATGCTCAACAAAGGTATGGAATATGAACAATACACCATGCCCGACCCGAGCTATTTGAACAATGTGCTTTTTGTGGCTGGCTATGATAATACGGGGTGGGACGTTATCGTTGGTCGTCCTACGGTTTGGTATGCAACCAATTACTATTACAATGCCGAGCATGGCTTCACCAACATCAATGAGTTTAGCCACGGCATCTTTGACGGCTGTTACGATTATCTGAATTCTGGTGTAGGCTTTGCCAACTATACGGCTCACGGCAGCGAGACAGCCTGGCTAGACCCGCAGTTTTCCGTTGACGATGTCAACAATCTGACCAACGAGCACAAGTATTTTCTGGCCATGGGCAACTGCTGCAGAACTGGAAACTGGGGCTATAACGAATCCCCATGTTACGGTGAAGTGTTGACTCGTGCCGAGAACAAAGGCGCTTACGCTTATATAGGTTCCTGTCCTCCCACGACTTGGTATAATGACTATTATTTTGGCGTGGGTGCCACGACCGTCAACACGAACCTCTCGACGGGTCAACTTGGTGTGATGCCGACCTTTGAACAGACCACCATGGGCAGTTATGATGCTATTTGGAGAAACGATGCCTACAACACCGTTTGTTCCATTCTTTATGCAGGCAATCTTGCAGGTAATGCTGCTCGCGCTCTTGGATATAGCGTCCACTGCAACCCGCTTTATTATTGGGAAGGCTATCATGTGCTTGGCGATGGCTCCATCATGCCTTATCGTGTACAACCTACAGCCAACAACGTGAGCCACATGCATGTCTTTCCTATAGGATGGGAGTCCTTTGAGGTGAATGCCGTTGCAGGGTCATATGTGGCTATTAGCGTGGATGGTGAGCTCATCGGTACCTCTCTTGTGGATGATTCGGGTAGGGCATACGTTCCCGTTACTCCGGTCCATACAAGTTGCAATGTCACCATTTGTGTGACCGCTCCACAGCGCATCCCTTATATTACCACAATTCCATCTTCTATCGTTGAAGGACCTTATCTTTCGGTAGATAGCTTTACCCCAACCATTGCCCATGTTGGTGATGCCATTAATCTGAGCATCAATTTTAAGAACACGGGCACTGAGTCCACAACCGGCACAACTACTGTCACCTTGAGTTCGGCAACTTCCAACGTTATCATTGATGAGGAAACCAGTAGCTTTGTTGCTTTGGCTCCCGAAGTCACGACGACCGTGAGCGGTTTCCAGTTCCACATTGCTCAAGGTGTTGCCGATGGCACGGATGTGACCATTCATTATGCTGCAGTCAATGGCGACGATAGATGGGAAGGCAATATCGTTGTCACTGCCAACGAGGCCGTGTTGGCCTATCAGAGCATGAAATGGGATGGCAGTTTCGTCCCAGGCGAAACGATTACCTTAACCACCAAGTTCAAGAACAGAGGTCACTACCAAGCTACCAATGCTGTGGTCACGATGAGTTCTTCCAGCAACTACATCGACATCACCAATCCTTCGGTCAATGTGGGTGTTATTGCTGTTGATGAAGAGGTGACTTGCCAGTTTACCGCCACCATTGCAGTTGATTGTCCTGAGGACGAACAAATCCCTGTCAACTTCACCATGACGGCAGAAGGCGGTCTCGAAGTGCAAGGCAACGAGATGTTGAAGAATTCCTGTAAAGTCATTTTCGAACTCAGCGACTCCTACGGTGACGGATGGAATGGAAACAAGTTGATTGTCTCTTTTGATGACGGAAGCCAAGCCCAAGAGCTAACTATTGAAAAAGGTGGCGGTGCTTTCTATGAATTGGAAATAGGCCACGGCGTTCATGTGACGTTGACCTGGCATTCGGCAAGTATGGCCAGTGAATGTTCGTTTGTCGTGAAATACGAAGGCGATATGTTGGTCTATCAATCGAGTGGCACCCCATCTTCTGGTGTCCTCTATGAGTTCGACTGCGACTGCGCCATGGTTTACCAGACCTTCTTCGTCACCGCTGTTCCCGATGATGACACGCACGGCACAGTCACAGGTAGCGGTGAGTTCCATTATGGGGCGAGTTGTACGGTGACAGCCACGCCTGCTTCGGGCTATCTCTTCACCAATTGGACTCAAAATGGCGAAGTAGTTTCCTATAGTGTTTCCTATTCCTTCGATGTGACCACCGATGTGGATTTGGTGGCCAATTTCGTTGAGGGAGTCGAGATTGGTGATGGGGGTGATGCGACGGATGAATACCTTCCGAGTAGAAGCCTTTACAAAAACACACTTTCCGAACAGATATACACCGTTGAGGAATTGGGTGGCGCCGGAGTCATCACCAGCATTGCCTTCTATAACGGTGGTACGGCTAAGACACGCCACTACGACTTCTACATGAAGGCCACATCGAAAAGTTCTTTCACTGGAAACAGGGATTGGGAAACTATTTCCGCTTCCGACAAAGTGTTTAGTGGAGAAGTCACCATGGTGGCCAATGATTGGACAATCATTACATTGAATCCTGCATTCCTCTATGACGGTACGTCCAATGTGGTGCTTGTTGCTGACGACCATACGACTTCAACCAGTAGTGGTATGAAATGCCGTGTGTTTGATGCCCCAAGCCAGGCTATCCGCGTTTTTAGCGAAAGCACGAACTACGACCCGATGAATACTTTGAATTATTATGGAACAATTCTCAATGTGAAGAACCAAATCCGTATCACCAAATCGGCTCCATCAACTGAGCCCATCACCATCACCGTGAGCGCCTATCCTGCCCAAGGAGGAACATTGACAGGAGGTGGTGTGTACAACTTCGGTGAGACTTGCACGGTCACGGCTACGGCCAACGAGGGTTATTATTTCATTGGTTGGACAGAAAACGATGAGGTAATCTCCAATGATTTGGAAATCAGCTTTGTGGCACTCAGCGACAGGACTCTTGTAGCCATGTTCGTTCAAGCCATCGAAATTGGTGAAGGCACCACGACCAATACCTATTTGCCAAGCTACAGCTATTACAATTATACCTTGTCCCAGCAGATTTACACGGCTGAGGAAATAGGCACAGCGGGAACGATCAACAGCATAGCCTTCTACAACGAAGGAGGGGAGAGGACCCGCACGTATGATTTGTACTTGGCTACGACAGAGAAGTCATCCTTCAGTGACAATATCGATTGGATTCCGATGGAGGCATCCAACAAGGTATTCAGTGGCAGTGTCACCATGGCTGCCAACGCTTGGACCTTCATCGTGTTTGATGCACCGTTCGAATATGATGGTACTTCCAACCTCGTTGTTGTGATTGACGACAATTCAGGCAGATATGATGGTACGCCTTATATGGCTTGCTCGGTTTACAGCACAAGCACAAGCCAAGCCATTTATTCATACAACTCCGCCACCAACTATAACCCGTTGTCACCTCCGACCACTTCAGGTGCCACCAGCTGGAATCCGAATGCCAATGCTGTCTTGTCGGTGAAGAACCATATTCTTCTTGGCATTGAGACAGAGGCCGAACAAATCGTCGAACTGGCTGCAGGCGCAAATTGGTTCTCAACCAACCTTGACATCACTCTTGACCAACTCAAGAGTGCCATTGAAGCCGCTGTGGGGGCGAACGGCACTGCGACCATCAAGTCACAAAACAGTTCCATCTCATTCACCAACGGACAGTGGAGACCTGCCAACCTGGACTTCGACATTCGTGAGATGTACCAGATTCTGGTCAGCGCTGATTGTGAACTCATGTTGTCAGGCATGCCCGTCAATCCGGCAGCCTATGAAATCACCATCTACAACGGTATCAACTGGATTGGATTCCTTCCGAGCGAGAGCATGTCTATTGACGAGGTCTTCTCTGGACTTAATCCAGAGGTGGGCGATGTCGTCAAGTCTTCGGAAGGCACTTCCACCTTCAACGGCAACGGCTGGAGAGGGTCAGTTGATATCCTTGAGCCAGGACATGGTTACATTTATTATTCCAATGCAACGGACAACAAAGCTTTCACCTATCCAACAAACTCAAAATAGTCTGTGTCACCATAAAAACGCTAAAACGGCCATCTCATCGAGGTGGCCGTTTTGTATGAATGATGTCAAAATAGGTTACTTCTTCTTCACATAGTCATTCATCTTAGCCTTGCCCCAAATTACCTCCATGATCTTGAGAGATTCTTGTACATCCATGTTGCCACGGGCTTCAAGGTTGCGTTGGATGAAGACGCAGTCGGTGAGTTCGGCGTTGTCGCAGACGATGTCGCGAGCTAAGGCATCGCAGGTGGGCGCGCCACAGATGCCGCAATCGGTCTGGGGCAAACGGGCGCGGTATTCATCAATTTTCTTCATCTTCTCCAAGGCAACGGCGATGTTGTCGTCAAGGACGAGCATGGAACGCGGCTTGATTTCACCGACCTTCATGTGGCGCATCAAGTAGTTGCGCTCTTCCTCCAATTCGTGGTCTTTGGTCTGTTCGCCTTTGCGCTCGCGGTCGGCGATCTTGCGGGCGCGACCAAACACGCGTTCGCAGATGAGGAAACGATTGTCGCAGGTCAGGATGCCACCGGGACAGCTTTGGTCGCAGGCACGCAATTCGAGGAAGTCGACATCTTCAATCTCTTCGTTTTCGACTTTTTCCAAAAACTCGATGACATTATGGATTTCATCAATGGAGTAGGAGTGGTGGGCATCTGAGAGACGACGCTCGCCATTGGTCAATGAAGTCAGTACGCCATCGGCGGAGAGTTGCGAAACGGGCAGTTTCTGTTCCTTGTAGCCATGGCCTTGTTTCTTGATTTCGTGATAGACACGGTTGTAGAGCGAGTCCATGTTGATGACGCCATCAACCAACGACTTTTCTTCGCCTACAGGGTTTTTCACGGCTGCAATCTTGGCCGCGCAAGGGGTGATGTAGAAAATGCCGATTTGGTCATCCTTTAATTCCATTTCCTCCTTGATTTTGCGGCGGATGTACATGGCCGTGATGTCGATGGGTGCCCGCAATGGGATGAGGTTTTCCGTGAGACCGGGGAATTTCACCTGAATCAGGCGCACGATGGCCGGACAGAAAGTCGAAATCAGCGGCTTGATGTCGGGATTTTCAACGGCATATTTCTTTTTGGCCGCTGTATATACGGGTATGGACGACTCCGCCTCGATGATGCGGGTGAATCCCAAATCCTTGAGGATGCCATAGATGCGCGACACGGTGATTTCGTTCGGGAACTGGCCCATGAAGACTGCTGGAACGAGGGCTACACGAATGGGGAAGTTGAAGATGTCCTCGAAGTCGTCTTGTTCAATGTAGATGGAACGAGTGGGGCATACCTTGAAACAGTTGCCGCAGTCGACACAACGGTCGGGCATTAGGACGGCTTTTCCGTCGCGCACGCGCAAAGCCTCAGTCGGGCAGATCTTCATGCAGCGCGAGCAACCTATGCAGGTGTCTTCATCTATCTTTAGGGCGTGGAAGAACGGGGTCTTTTCCATATCGTTGAATTGTTGTTTGTTGAATCGTTCAATTGTTTGTGTGATACACTTCGTGTAGAAATCATACAAAAATCTGTTTTTCAAAATCTTACAAAATCATTGGTGGTTGAAATTTGATTTTTGATTGATTTTAATACTGATTTTTGGTAGATTTCTTTGCGAAGCAAATCCCTATGTAAAGTTTACCTCCATTTCAACCGTCGTTCCTACACCCACGTTAGAGGTCACATTCAATTTGTCGACATTCTTTTGGATGTTGGGCAGACCCATGCCTGCGCCGAAGCCCATGTTGCGCACCTCAGGCGAGGCGGTGGAGTTGCCTTCCTGCATGGCCCAGTCGATGTCGGGGATGCCGGGACCTTTGTCTTCCACCTTCAGAATAATCTTGTCGGGTTCGATGTCGGCATAAATCATGCCGCCGTAGGCATGAGCGATGGCGTTCACTTCAGCCTCGTAGAGGGCAACGACTACCCGCTTGACAATCTGAGGGCTGACATTGAGCTGCTTCAATGTCTTCTTGATGGCGCTCGATGCGGCTCCCGCATTCACGAAGTCCGCTTCATATACTTGGTATTCTAAGTGCATGGCGTTCAATTTTGGTTAGACATCAGAAAATGGGTAGCATGCCCGCCTTGAAGAGCAGTCCGCAGGCCTTGAACATGGAGAAGTCGCTTTCCATGACTACCATGCCTTCGTCCTCGGCTTCCTCAATCATCTCCTCGGTGGCTTTCTTGCGCCTCACCAGGACGATGATGTCGAGGTTGCCCATCTCGCAGGTACGGATGGTCTGCATATTGCATAATCCCGTCAGAATCACGGGGTTGTAGTCGCCGAGGGTGAGCACGTCGCTCATCAGGTCGGAGGCGAAGGCGGTTTCGTGATCTTCGTCCAAACGGTCTTCGCCGCAACGCACCTTGGCGTTCAATAGTTCAGATATTTCTCTGAGTTTCATTTTATTGTTGATTGTTGTATTGTTTAATCGTTTAATTGACTACGTCGAATCTTTGATTTGTTGTTTTGTTGACTCGGGACTTCGGAACGCGGGACGTAGGACTTTTTGTCGCTTTGCGTCATCGCGAGGAACGAAGCGATCCAGAGTGTTGCTGATGTTTAATTGCACAAAAATAAATCATTTTTGAATATGTATACGGAAATTTATGGGAAAAAACTCACAAACATTCTTGCTTTTTCGAATTCTTTGTAAATTTGCAGAGGTAACAACCATAATCTTTTACATTCTATGCCCTCCACCGAAATCACCATCCGTTCCTCCGCTGCCGAATATCTGACCTACATTGCGGCCACTGGCGACAATCCTCAAAGCATCGAAATGCGCTATGAGGACGAGAACATCTGGCTTACGCAAAAGCTTATGGCGGTGCTGTATGATGTAGATGTTCGAACAATTAACTATCACATAAAGAAGATTTTAGAAGACGGTGAACTGAACGAGAGTTCAGTTATCCGAAAATATTGGATAACTGCTTCTGACGGCAAAAACTATGAAACCAACCATTATGGTCTCCAAATGATTATCGCTGTCGGTTTCAAGGTAAACAACGAAAAGGCGGTGCGCTTCCGCAAGTGGGCCAACCAAATTGTGAAGGACTACACCATACAAGGTTGGGCGATGGACAAGGAACGGCTCAAGAAATACGGCACCATCCTGACCAAGGACTACTTTGAGAAACAGTTGGAGGTCATCCGCGAGATTCGACTTTCGGAACGCCGTTTCTATCAGAAAATCACCGATATATACTCTACAGCCCTCGACTATGACCCGACGGCAAAGACGACGCGCGAGTTTTTCAAAAAGGTGCAAAACAAACTGCATTGGGCTATTCACGGTCATACTGCCGCTGAACTGATTTACATTCGCGCCGATGCCGAAAAACAGAACATGGGCTTGCAAACTTGGGAGGCGGCACCGAGCGGGAAGATTGTCAAGTCAGATACATTTGTCGCCAAAAACTATCTTTCCAAAGAGGAGATGCAGGCGTTGGAACTCATCGTTTCCGGTTACCTTGACTTTGCTGAAAGCCAAGCCAAACGTAACATCCCAATGACGATGCAGGATTGGGCAAAGCACCTTGACCGCATCTTGATGGCTACGGAGCATGAACTATTGACCAATGCAGGGACAATCTCAATGGAAGTCGCACGTCAACACGCCGAAACAGAATTCGAGAAATTTAGAATTGTTCAAGACCGCCTTTTTGAAAGCGATTTCGATAGGTTTTTGGCCTTGGAAGAAGAACGAAAGGAGTTGGAATAACCCATAGCTGGGTCAATCATTATAATGTATCTCCTCCAAATTCTCCTGAATCATCTCCTTCAGGTATTTCATGATGCTGACATCGTTCATAGACATGCCATCAAGGGCTTCCTTGATTTCATCAGTATCGAAGACGAACTCGCCGTCGTCGGTGATGTGCTTGTAGATGAAATGGATGTCCTCGTGCGCAGCGAACAGCATCACCAACGAGCCAGCTAAATCGCCCATTGGGGGACGGTCTAAGTGGTCGTGCTGGAACCAGAAGTTCAACACGGTGCCTTTACCGACCTCACTTTCAATCTTCATGCCACCGCCGGCGTTTTCGGTGTTCATTTTGATGAGCGGCAGGCCGAGGCCGACCTTACGTGTTGTGCGTGAGGTTGTCCAAGGGTCTGTCACTTTGGCCAAAAACTCGGGCGTCATGCCTTTGCCGTTGTCCTTAATGGTGAAGGCGTATATGTTGTCTTTCAGGCTGTCCTTGATGGTTAGTTCGACGAGGGTGGAGTTGGCCGCCGTCGAGTTTTCCATCAGGTCGTAAACATGCATTGATAGTTCTTTCATCCGAATAAGAGTTGTAGTTTTTCCTTGGGTTCAGTGTCGATGTAGCGTCCATCCTCGCCGTGGAGCGTCTTGCGGAACTCGTCGAAGGTCTTGTCGTACATGTGCAGCACGCAATGCACCTCGCCGATGATGTGCAGAAAATGGGCATCGCTGCTCTTGGTGAAGTTGAACTTCTTCAGATAGGCGTATTTCTTCAAAAAGTCAGGCTTGGTGACATGCTTCGAGATCTCCAAGGCGTCGGCCTTGATGTCGGGCGGCACAAAACCCAATTGACTCACCAAACTGCTCGCCGGCTTGTTGACATGCGCTGGAACAAATAGTCCTCCGATTTCGTGCACCACATCATAAAGTTGGTCCAAATCGGCATCCAGTGCGCTCCACAGCAGCCATTCCTCTTCGCCCACCACTTCCTCGTTCTCGTCAACGATGAGTTGATAGCCAAACTTCTCCTCATCAAGTGGGATGTGGGGGAGGTGTGCGTCAAGGAATTCCTGAAATTTGTCCAACTGCTCATCATTCTCGAAATAGGCGAGGGCATGGGCTTCTTCTTGCGTGGTGATTTCGACGCCGCCTATGACGAGGATGCCGTTTTCACGCCCGATCTTTTGCGTCACCTTCACCTGCCGTGTGGTGTTGTGGTCGCAGATGGCGATGACATCCAAATGGAGTTTCTTGGCCTGCTCGACGATGGCGGAGGGACTCATATAGAGGTCACCGCACGGCGAAAGCACCGTGTGCATGTGGAGGTCGGCTCTATATGATTGTAGTTCCATAAATCATGGTCGGCGTTTCGACGGGCTCAACGACCTTAGCTTTTGCAGGTCCCTGAGCCTGTCGAAGGGCCGTTTTATTCGTGAAGTAAGTTATACACCAATCCAGCAATCTCGTATGTGGGAAGGTTGGTCTGCAAGATGGGCAAATCCTCATCATTGCTCTGCTCGATGGTCTCATCGTTGGGCATGAGGTTTTTCACGAGGATGATGCACGACATTTCCTTCAGCGAGGCCACGGCCATCACATTCTTGTGGGTTTGCAGCGTGATCCAGATGTTGCCTTCCATGGCGTTGCCCATCACATCGCTCAAAAGGTCGCTAATGTAGCAGCCATCTATCTCTCTGTCAAGGCCATTCTCGCCCGAGAGGACCTTCAGGTTGAGTTTTTCGACTAATTCTTTTACTTTCATTGTTTATCGTTTTAAATCTTGTGTTTCGTTACTATTGGACTGCAAATTTATGAATTATTTTATAAATAGCGAAAAACACAAAAAAATAACGGCGCCGCTTGAAGCGACACCGTTATTTAAAGCAATTAGTCTATTATTACTTATAATTTAATGTCAATGGGCTTAAGCATGTTCTCGGGACGGAGAATTTTGTCAAGTTGTTCCTTGGTGAGCAGGTTGTGCTCGAGGACCAGCTCGTAGACGCCGCGACCAGTTACCAGCTCGTAGACGCCGCGACCAGTTTCGCTGGCTTCCTTGGCAATCTTGGTGGATTGCTTATAGCCTATGATGGGGTTGAGCATGGTGACGATACCGATGCTGCCTTCGACCAGTTTGCGGCAACGCTCTTCGTTGGCAACGATGCCTTCGATGCAGTATTTGCGCAGGGTGTCAAGGCCGTTGGTGAGCAGGTGGATGGACTCGAAGAGGCTGTAGGCGATGACGGGTTCCATCACGTTCAGTTCGAGCTGGCCGTTATCGGAAGCAAAGGTGATGGTCATGTCGTTGCCGATCACCTTATAGCATACTTGGTTCATCACTTCGGGGATGACCGGGTTGACCTTGCCAGGCATGATGGAAGAACCGGGCTGGCGTTCGGGCAGGTGGATTTCATTGAAACCGCAACGAGGGCCGGAACTCATCAAACGGAGGTCATTGCACATCTTATTGATCTTGATGCAGAGGCGCTTCATGGCCGCGCTGTATTGGATCATGCAGCTCGTTGCACTGGTGGCTTCGATGAGGTTGTCGGCCAAATGGATGCTCCATCCCGTAATTTCGCGCAAGGCCTTGATGCAAGCCATGCTATAGCCCGGCTTGGAGCAGATGCCCGTACCGATGGCTGTGGCACCCATGTTGACGGTGAGGAACTCGCGGGCGGCGCTGTTCAAAGTGCGCAGTTCGCCACGAAGCGAAGCGGCAAAGCCACTGAATGTCTGTCCCAAAGTCATGGGGACAGCATCCTGCAATTGGGTGCGGCCCATCTTGATGACTTCAGCAAACTCCTTGGCTTTCTTTTCCAAAGCATCGATCATTTGGGTCAGATGGGGGAGGAACTCCTCATGCTCAAGGAACATGGCCATGTGGATGGCGCATGGATAAGCGTCGTTGGTGGATTGCGAGGCGTTCACCACATCGTTGGGCGAGCAGAACTCGTATTGACCGCGTTGGTAACCCATGATTTCAAGGGCACGGTTGGCAATCACCTCGTTGGCGCACATATTGGTTGAGGTACCGGCACCACCTTGAATCATGTCAATCGGGAATTGGTCGTGGTGCTGTCCGGCAATCAGTTCGTCGCAAGCCTGGCAGATGGCGTTGGCTTGTTGGACCGTGATCATACCTACTTCATAATTGGCAAGAGCTGCGGCTTTCTTCGTGATGGCCATACCTTTGATGAAATTGGGGTAACTGACCATCAGATTGCCACTGATATGGAAGTTTTCAATGGCGCGTGTTGTCTGTACGCCATAGAGGGCCTCTTCTGGAACTTCTTTGCTTCCGAGAAGGTCGCTCTCGGTGCGGAATTTACTTGTTGTCTTGGCTGTCATAGCTTCAAGTGTTTTGATTTTCAATTAATTATAATAATTACTTTTTAATAATCGATACATTTTTATCGTTTGCAAAAGTACAAAGAAATCAAATACCTGAAACAAAAAAACGAAATAATTCCAAACTATTATTCGAAATTAAGCTTAATATATTGGAATATAAATTGTTATAAATAATACAAAAACATAAAACCTGCCTAAAACCTCAATTTTGAAAATTTTTGCTTTTTTTTCGCAAAAATCAAAATAAATGTCGTAATTTTGCAGCGAGATACAGATACGATAAAAACATATCGAATTAGCGGGCGAGTAGAAAATTATTATAATAAGGTATGTAAATACTATGGAAGTGTCAATAAAGACATGGAAGTGCCAAAATAAAGACAAGGTATAATATATAAATCAATGTAATAATGATGATAATAAAGATTTGTACTGGGAGTTCGTGTCACCTCAATGGTTCTTACGATGTGATTCAGGAATTCAAGAGTTTGCTGAAGAAATACGATGCCGAAGACTTGATCGAACTGAAAGCTAGTTTTTGCTTCAACGAGTGCATCAACGGCGTGAATGTAAAGTGCGAGACTGGATCCATGATGAACCAGGAGATGCCGAATATGACGCTTTGTGATGACGGTTTTCTCCTGCATCATGTCACCAAGGAGAATGCCGAGGATCTTTTTGTGAAGCAGATCTATCCCTTGCTTAACCTCAAATAAAATGTCTGAGACCATAACGATACGGAAAGGTCTCGACCTGCCCATCAGTGGTGTGGCTGAGAAACGCCTCACCGATGCGCGCAGTATCACGACCTATGCCATGAAGCCCACTGACTTTGTGGGCCTAACCCCGCGATTGCTGGTTGAGGAAGGCGATAGGGTGGCTGTCGGCGATGCCTTGTTTTGCGACAAGAACGATGAACGCATCCGCTTCACTTCACCCGTCAGCGGTCAGGTGAAGGCCATCGTGAGAGGCGAGAAACGCAAGCTTTTGGAGGTGGTCGTGGAAGCGGATTGCAAATCCGCAGGCTCGACCATCGCGGATTACAAATCCGCGACAACGGCTTTGACTACGGCAGATGCAATCAAAGAAGCCATGCTGCAATGTGGTCTATGGCCTCAATTGCGTCAACGGCCTTTTGGCACCGTCGCCAACCCCGATGACAAGCCCAAGGCCATCTTCATCAGCGCCTTCAGCAGTGCACCTTTGGCGCCTGATTACGACTTTATTATGCGGGGTAGGGAAGAGCCTCTCAAAAAAGGCCTTGAGGCGCTGGCAAAGTTGACGAACGGAAAAGTCCATATTTGTTTCCGTCCCAATCAGCATCTTGCCTCAACAATTAAACAATTAAACAATCAACAGCTCAACATCCATTATATAATCGGTCCTCACCCTGCTGGAAACATCGGTACACAAATCGCCCACATTGACCCTATTAATAAAGGAGAAATTGTCTGGACGATGAACTTGCAGGATGTTGCCGTGTTGGGTGAATTGGTTGCCACGGGCATTTACAAGCCTGAGCGTGTTGTCGCCGTGGCTGGACCCAATATCAAGAATCCACATTATTATCGTGTAAGGTTCGGGGCTTGTTTGGCTGAGATTACCAAAGCGCAACTGCTTAACAATGAATATCCTAAGATGGATGCCAACGATGACACGAAGGAAAACCGCGTCATTTCGGGCGACATCCTGAGCGGCACACAAATCGCCGCTGATGGTTTTCTGAGTGTCTACGATGACTTGGTGAGCATCCTGCCCGAAGGCGACTATTACGACTTCATGGGCTGGCTGATGCCTGGCTTTAGGAAGTTCAGCTTCTCGCGCACCTTCCTCAGCGGCTTCATGCCGAAAAGCACCTTCAAGCCTATGGGCATCGAGCTGCCGCGTTTCGAAAACCTTTGGAAATTCGACACCAACACCCACGGCGACTTGCGCCCCTTGGTCTTCACGGGCAATTTCGAACGGGTCTTCCCCTTCGACATTTATCCCACTCAACTCATCAAGGCCTGCATCATCGGCGACATCGAGCTGATGGAGAACTTGGGCATTTACGAGGTCGAGCCCGAAGACTTCGCCCTTTGCGAGTTCATCGACACATCTAAAACCGACATCCAAACCATCATCCGCGAGGCTTTGGAGAAACTGAGAAAGGAGGGATTATAATGTTCAATAATCTACGTCGTTTTGTTGACAAAATAAAGCCAAACTTTGTGGAGGGCGGTAAATTCGCATGGCTTCAGAGCACTTTTGAGGCCTTCGAAACCTTTGCCTTCACGCCCAATCGGGTCACCAAGCGCGGCAGCCACGTTCGCGATGCCATCGATTTGAAACGCGCCATGATCATGGTTGTCATTGCCCTCGTTCCCGCCATGCTCTTCGGCATGTGGAACATCGGCTACCAGACTTCGCTCCACGCCTCGAATTGGCCTTATGAGTTGGGCACAGTGGCCAGTTGGTGGTATTGCCTTTGGTTTGGCTTCTTGAGAATGCTGCCCATGTTGGCAGTGTCGTATATTGTCGGTTTGGGCATCGAATTCACCTTCGCGCAGATACGTCACCATGAGGTGAACGAAGGCTTTTTGGTCACAGGTTTCATCATCCCGATGATTGTGCCGGTCACCACACCTTTGTGGCAACTGCCTTGGTGGCGCGTGCCTTCCTCTTCTTCGCCTATCCCACTAGGATGTCGGGCGACAACGTATGGATTGCCGCCGACCTCTGGGGCACCGATGCCATCACGAGCGCCACGCCTTTGGCTGAATTGGCCGCTGGCGTGCATCCTTCGGCTTCCGCCTTGGATATGTTCATTGGAACAATTCCCGGGTCTACCTGTGAGACATCTGTGATAGCCATTTTGTTGGGCGCCATTTTGTTGTTGTTCACAGGGATAGCCAGTTGGCGTGTCATGCTCTCTGTCGTCCTTGGTGGTGGTCTCATGGGCTTGTTATTCAATGCCATTGGCGCCAACGAATATATGCAAGTGCCGTTCTACTATCATTACCTAATGGGCGGTTTCATGTTCGGTGCAGTCTTCATGGCCACCGATCCTGTTACGGCGGCTCAGACCAACACAGGCAAGTGGATCTATGGCCTGCTCATCGGCATTTTCGCCGTGATGCTCCGTGTCATCAACCCTGCCTATCCCGAGGGTATGATGCTCAGCATCCTGCTCATGAACTGCTTCGCCCCGCTCATCGACCACTGTGTGGTGGCAAGGAACATCAAAATGCGCCAACATCGTGCCTTAAAACTCTCAAAAACCGTTAAGTCATGAAGAAAGATGTCAATAGCAATCGATATATCTTCTTGTACGCCACTATTTTAATCATCATTGTGGCAGTGCTGCTCACGGTGACGGCCTTGTGGCTACAGCCGTTCCAAGACCGCAACAAGAAGAACGAGAAACGCATCAGCATCCTTACGGCGGCGGGCATTCCCAACGTGGATTCCAAAAACGCCCCCTTGCTTTTCGAGAAGCATTGCACGGGTTCGTTTCTGTTGGATGAGAGTGGCAATATCTCTGAGGACGGCACCCTTCCTTTATTTGTCATCGATCGACAAATCAGCGTTATCCCTATGCAGGGCAACGGACTTTGGGGCCCCATTTGGGGTTATCTCGCCATTGCTGCCGATGGCAAGACCATCTTGGGCGCCAACTTCGACCACAAGTCTGAAACCCCTGGTTTGGGTGGTGAAATCACAACCGAGAAATTCAAAGGTCAATTTTCTGGAAAACAGATACTTGAAAATGGGAACATCGTTCCTATTCAATTTGATGCCATCACTGGAGCAACCAAGACTTCGAATGGAGTTAAAGAAATGATTGACAATACTTTGGAGAAATATTCAGCGTATTTAACGAGAATTGCAGAGAGAGGAGAATAATTATGGCTAATTTGAAGAAACTCATTATAGAACCGCTGCGCAAGACTAATCCCGTCACCGTGTTGGTGCTGGGTATCTGCTCTTGCCTTGCCGTGACCGCCCAACTCAAGCCTGCCTTGGTGATGGGCCTTTCAGTGACGGTCGTGACGGCGTTGTCGAATTTCATCATCTCGCTGCTACGAAAGGGCATCCCCAACCGTATCCGTATCATCGTGCAACTTGTTGTTGTGGCCACCTTGGTCATCTTGATTGACCAATTCCTGAAGGCCTTCGCCTACGATGTAAGCAAGCAACTATCTGTTTATGTGGGGCTAATCATCACCAACTGCATTATCATGGGGCGCTTGGAGGCTTTTGCCTTGTCGCATGGGCCTGGAGAGTCGTTCTTGGACGGCTTGGGCAACGGGTTGGGTTATAGCATGATACTTGTCATCGTAGCCTTCTTCCGTGAACTCTTTGGGTCAGGTACTTTGCTTGGCTACCAGGTTATCCCGCAGTCATTCTACGAGGCTGGTTATCAAAACAACGGACTGATGATTTTGCCGCCTATGGCACTCATTGTGGTAGGTGTCATCATTTGGATTCAGCGTACCCGTAACCCCGAAATGCAGGAAAACAACCAAAACTAATAGGCATGGAATACTTTAACCTGTTCATAAAATCGGTTTTCGTCGACAACATGATCTTCGCGTACTTTCTTGGTATGTGTTCGTATCTTGCCGTTTCGAAGACAGTGAAAACAAGCGCTGGTTTAGGGCTTGCTGTGACTTTTGTGTTGGTCGTTACCGTTCCAGTCAACTATCTGATCAATAAATATCTACTTTTGCCTGGTGCCTTGTCATGGATAAGCCCGAAATTGGCTTCTGTCGATTTGAGCTTCCTGACGTATATCCTCTTCATTGCCATTATCGCAGCCATCGTGCAGATTCTAGAGATGGTGATTGAGACCTTCACGCCGTCGCTCTATTCCGCTTTGGGCATTTTCCTTCCGTTGATTGCGGTGAACTGTGCCATCTTGGGTTGCTCGCTCTTCATGCAGGAGCGCAACTTCAGTAATGTGGGTGAGGCTGCCGTGTTCGGTCTCGGTTCAGGCATTGGCTGGCTGCTGGCCATTGTGGCCATCGCTGCCATCCGCGAGAAACTGCGCTATTCCAAAGTTCCCAAAGGTCTGCAGGGTGTAGGCATCTCATTTATCATCACCGGCTTGATGGGTATCGCTTTCATGGCCTTTATGGGCATAAAAATTTGATATTATGGATTTTACAACCAATATATTACTTAGCATTATTGTTTTTTTAGGCATCGTCTTGCTGCTCGTTGCCCTGTTGCTATGGGTGCGCAACAAACTCATGCCCAAAGGTGAGGTGAAAATCACCATCAACGACGACAAAGTGCTGACCGTCCCGACGGGCAACACGCTGATTGCCACGCTGGCCGAACAGAAAGTGTATCTGCCTTCTGCCTGTGGTGGAAAAGGCTCGTGCGGCCAATGCAAATGCCGTGTAGTGGAAGGCGGCGGAACGATTCTGCCCACCGAAGTAGGATTCTTTACCCGCAAGCAGATTCAGGACCACTGGCGCTTGGGGTGCCAGGTGAAGGTGAAGGAAAACCTGAAAATCGTGGTGCCGCAGTCGATTTTGAATGTGAAGGAATACGAATGCACGGTGGTCAGCAACCGCAACGTGGCCACTTTTATCAAGGAGTTCAAGGTGCAGCTGCCTGCCGGTGAGCACATGGACTTCGTGCCTGGCTCGTATGCACAAATCAAGATACCGAAGTTCGACATCAAATATGCCGACTTCGACAAGGAACTGATAGGGGAGGAATACCTGCCTTCGTGGGAGAAATTCAAGATGTTTGACCTGCGATGCGTCAACACGGAACCCACCATCCGTGCCTATTCGATGGCCAACTATCCCGCCGAGGGCGATGTCTTCATGCTGACGGTACGCATCGCAACGCCTCCTTTCAAACCTGATCATTCGGGATTTATGAATGTCAATCCTGGCATTGCCTCATCGTATATTTTCTCGTTGAAACCTGGCGATAAGGTGATCATGTCAGGCCCTTATGGCGAGTTCCATGTGAAAGAACACGACACGACAGAGGGCGGCCCTTCGACCCTTCGAGGGACCTCAGGGACCGCAGGCTCAGGGACCTCGCTGCCTGAGATGATCTGGGTAGGCGGTGGTGCAGGTATGGCTCCGCTTCGCGCACAAATCATGCACTTGACTCGTACCTTGAATGTAAGGGACCGCGAGATGCATTATTTCTATGGCGCTCGCGCCTTGAACGAGGTCTTCTATCTGCAAGACTTCCTGCAACTTGAGAAAGACTTCCCCAACTTCCATTTCCACTTGGCTTTGGACCGTCCCGACCCCGCTGCCGATGCACAGGGTGTGAAATATACTGCCGGTTTTGTGCATAATGTGATGTACGACACCTACCTGAAAGACCACAAAGCTCCCGAGGACATCGAATACTACATGTGCGGTCCCGGCCCGATGAGTGCTGCCGTGGTCAATATGCTTGACAATCTGGGTGTGGCATCTGAGAACATCTTATATGATGACTTCGGTGGAGGAGCACCTAAGAAATAATCAACTGAAAATACTTATCATCATGAATTTACCAAAGATACATTCCATTTCCAAGAAGATTCTCGTCGGCGCCTTAGGCGCATTCTTGAGTTTCTTCCTGCTGTTTCATGCTAGCGCCAATCTACTCATTCTGAGACATGACGGCGGCGAGTGGTACAACGCTTTCTGTCATTTCATGGGCACCTATGTCATCGTCAAGGTGCTGGAGATAGGCCTTTTTGCTGCACTGTTGCTGCATGTGGTTTTGGCCATTTGGCTGGCCGTCACCAACAAGATGGCCCGACCCAAAGGCTATCATAAGCCGCAACGCTCCAAAACGCACACCGGTTCCAAACTGCAAGTGTGGACGGGCATCCTCATCTTCGCCTGCCTCATCATGCACTTCACTGACTTCTATTTCGTGAAAACCGGCTTGGTGCAAGGGAAATACATGGCCAAAACGGAAGATGTTGTAGAACTTAAAACTACGCAACCCAATGCCTTCAACTATGCCGAACAACATGGCGAATACTCCGCCAGGGAGAATTGGCTCACCAACTTTGACAAAGAGGACAAGGCCGTCCTTGAGGCCGCCGGACTTGAAGTCGAGCCTGACTTCTACCACCAAGCCCGCGAGAAATTCAAGATTTTACACATCATCATTGCCTATTTGGTGTTCTTTACCGTCGTATGGTTCCACCTGCGGCATGGTTTCGCTGCCGTGTTCCAGACCTTCGGGTTGTATAACTACAAATACGGCAAAGCCATTGAGGTGCTTGGCCAAATCTATACCTGGGTAGTGTGCCTGATGTTCGCTGTCGTGGTCATCGGGGTGTATTTCGGACTATAATAATAATGCTGAATTATGAATGTCTAAATAACAAGGTTCTAAGAATTCAGCATTCAACATTCCGCATTCCTAATTAAAAGACAAACTATGATATGAAACTAGATTCCAAGATACCTGCTGGTCCGCTCGCTGAGAAATGGACCAATTATAAAGCCTCGCAGAAGTTGGTCAACCCGGCCAATAAGCGCAAACTCGACATCATCGTGGTCGGCACTGGACTGGCTGGCGCCTCGGCAGCCGCCTCGCTTGGTGCCATGGGATTCAATGTCGACATCTTCTGCATCCAAGACTCACCACGCCGTGCCCACAGCATCGCTGCCCAAGGCGGCATCAATGCGGCCAAGAACTACCAGAACGACGGCGATAGCGTGGAACGCCTCTTCCGCGACACCATCAAAGGCGGCGACTACCGCGCCCGTGAGGCCAACGTGTATCGTTTGGCGGAAGTCAGCGGTGCCATCATCGACCAATGTGTGGCCCAAGGAGTGCCTTTCGCCCGCGACTACGGCGGCCTGCTCGACAACCGCTCCTTCGGCGGCGCTCAGGTGAGCCGTACTTTCTACGCCAAAGGCCAGACGGGACAGCAGCTGCTGCTCGGCGCATACGGCGCCTTAAGCCGCGAAATTGCCCGTGACACGGTGAAACTGCACACGCGGTGCGAAATGATGGACCTCGTCGTGGTGGAAGGCCGCGCTCGTGGCATCATTGTCCGCAACCTTGTCACCGGCGACTTGGAGCGCTATGCCGCCCATGCCGTGGTGCTTGCCACTGGCGGATACGGCAACCTCTATTACCTTTCCACCAATGCCATGAACAGCAATGGTAGCGCGGCATGGGTGTGCCACCGCAAGGGAGCTGCCTTCGCCAATCCCTGCTATGTGCAGATCCACCCCACCTGCATCCCCGTGCATGGTGACTACCAATCAAAGCTCACCCTTATGAGTGAGAGCCTGCGTAACGACGGCCGCATCTGGGTGCCCAAGAAAAAGGAAGATGCCGAAGCTATTCGTGCTGGGAAGTTAAAACCTACAGAGATACCTGAAGAAAACCGTGACTATTACCTGGAGCGTCGTTATCCCGCCTTCGGCAACCTCGTTCCCCGTGACGTGGCCAGCCGTGCCGCCAAGGAGCGCTGCGATGTCGGCTATGGCGTAGGCACAGGCTATGCTGTCTACCTTGACTTTGCCGACGCCATCCAACGCCTGGGCAAGGATGTCGTTGAGCAGAAATACGGCAACCTCTTCCAGATGTACCAAAAGATCACGGACGAGAATCCTTACGAAACTCCGATGATGATCTATCCTGCCATTCACTACACGATGGGAGGACTTTGGGTCGACTACGAACTGCAGACCACTATCCCTGGACTCTTCGCCGCAGGCGAGGCCAACTTCAGCGACCATGGTGCCAATCGCCTTGGTGCCTCCGCGCTGATGCAAGGTTTGGCTGACGGCTATTTCGTCTTGCCCTACACCATGCAGAACTATCTCGCCGACCAGATTTATGTGGGGAAGATTTCGGCCACAACGCCAGAATTCGATGCAGCGGAAGAGGCGGTGCGGCAACGCATCAACCGTTTGTTAGAAATCGGACAGGTAGAGACGCGGCGCGCCACGTCTCTACAGACCGTCGATGATTTCCACAAACGGTTAGGCAAAATCATGTGGGAATACTGCGGCATGGCGCGCAACACTGAGAGCCTCACCAAAGCGAAGAAGCTGGTCTCAGAATTGGAAGACGAGTTCTGGAAATCTGTCTTCATTCCGGGCAACGCCAATGAGATGAATCCCGAGTTGGAGAAAGCCTACCGTTTGGAGGACTATTTCGAGCTGGCACAGCTTGTCATCGACGACGCCATGCATCGCGAGGAATCGTGCGGCGGTCATTTCCGCACCGAGCATCAGACCGAAGATGGCGAGACCCTACGCGACGACGAACACTTTATGTATGTCGCTGCATGGGAATACCAGGGTCACGGTCAACCCGAGACCATGGAGAAAGAGCCGCTGGTTTACGAACATATTACAATCGCAAATAGAAACTATAAATAGGACGCGAGACGCGAGACTGCGTGACACGAGTCGTTGTCCCGCGTCCCGAAGTCCCGTGTCCCACGTCATAAAAAGACAACTATGAAGTTCACATTACATATTTGGAGACAGGAGAACGCCCGCGCCAAGGGCCATTTCGAGACCTATCCTTTGGAAGGCATCTCGCCCGAATGCTCCTTCCTTGAGATGCTTGACATCTTGAACGAGCAGCTTATCAGTGACCACATCGCCCATCCCGTGTGCTTCGACAACGACTGTCGCGAGGGTATCTGCGGCATGTGCGGACTCTATATCAACGGTCGCCCGCATGGCAACGACGATGGCATCACCACCTGTCAGCTCCACATGCGCAAGTTCCATGATGGAGACGATATCTGGATTGAGCCCTGGCGCGCCAAACCGTTCCCAGTCATTCGTGACCTCGTGGTGGACCGTTCCGCCTTCGACAAGATCATCCAAGCGGGAGGCTACATCAGCACCACCACAGGTGGTGTGCCTGATGCCAACACGATTCCGGTTCCGAAGCATAAAGCCGACATGGCCATGGATGCCGCCTCTTGCATCGGTTGTGGAGCTTGTGTAGCAGCTTGTAAGAATGCCAGCGCGATGCTGTTTGTAGGTGCCAAGGTCAGCCATTTGGCCTTGTTGCCGCAAGGGCAAATCGAGGCTGCCGACCGCGTTCACAAAATGGTCTGCAAGATGGACGAGTTGGGCTTTGGCAGCTGCACCAACACCTACGCCTGCGAGGCCGAATGCCCGAAACTCATCAAGCGGCAGAACATTTCGAGACTCAACCGACAATGGATTGGAGCGTTGTTTGGGAGAGACAGGAAATAAAACAATAAGAATCGCGCTTTTTTGAGGCGCGATTTTTTTTGTGATATCCAACTCCGTCGTTTTTTAGTATCTTTACCGCCTCAAAGACGCAAATCGCCATGCAAATCTTCCAACGCAACATCCTCAACAAATACATCGAAGGTCTTGATAATACGCTGATTGATGAGCGTTACAAGACTTTCTCCAGCTTCTTCTTGGATCCTGAAAGGCAGGCCAATATCCTCAACAGCAAGGAAGAGCAGTTCCAAGAAGGTTTCCTTCGCGAATTGTATGTGAAGATTCTCGGCTACACTCTGAATCCCGACCCAAATTTCAACCTTACCACCGAAAAGAAAAACGAGACCAACAGCAAAAAAGCCGATGGTGCCATTCTTGTCGATGGCAAGGTTGTGGGTGTGATTGAGCTGAAAGACCACAAAACGCCTGACCTTAGCAAAGTTGAGGCTCAGGCCTTCAACTATAAGAGCCAGCACAAAGAAGCCGTCTACGTCGTCATCTCCAACTTCGAGAAGCTGCGTTTCTACATCGACAACGCCGTCGATTTCGAAGAGTTTGATTTGTTCCACCTTACCCGCGTCGACTTTGCCCTGCTATGGATATGCCTGGCATACGAGAACATCGCCAAAAACCTCCCCAAGCAAATCAAGGCCGCCAGCCTCACTAATGAAGACCAGATTACCAACGCCCTCTATAAGGACTACTCCAACTTCAAGCGCGACCTCTTCGAGGACATTCTGAAGAACAACCCCACCGATGACACGGAGCACAAGATCCTGCTTTTCAAGAAAACGCAGAAGCTTCTCGACAGGCTGCTCTTCATCTTCTTCGCCGAAGACCGTGGGCTGCTGCCACCCAACTCCATCATGCTCATCATCAACCAATGGGAAAAGCTGAAAGACCTTGACGAGTATCAGCCATTTTACAATCGCCTGAAGAAATATTTCGGCTATATGAACACCGGCTTCCAAGGCAAGAACTATGAGGTCTTTGCCTACAATGGCGGCCTCTTCAAGCCAGATGAAATCCTTGACGGTCTAATCATCTCCGACGAGGTGCTGATGCGCTACTGTAAGAAGATTTCCGACTACGACTTCCAGAGCGATGTCGATGTCAACATCCTTGGCCACATTTTCGAGAACTCTTTAACAGAAATAGAAGAGGTAACAGAGCGGCTGTTGACATCGGGTCATGCCTCGATGGGACAGTCGCAAACAGCAAGCAAACGTAAGAAAGACGGCGTTTTCTACACCCCACAATACATCACCAAATACATCGTTGAAAACACCGTCGGCAAGCTCTGCCGCGAGAAGAAGGCGGAACTCGGCATTGATGAGAGCGAGTATTTCACCGACAAGAAACGCCAAGTGGCCACCAAGAAGGCCCTCATCGAGAAGCTGGAGGCCTACCGAGACTGGCTCCTGCAGATTTCCATCTGCGACCCCGCTTGCGGTAGTGGTGCCTTCCTCAATGCTGCCTTGAACTTCCTCATCGCTGAACACAAGCTCATCGATGAGATGCAAGCCAAAGTCGAAGGTGCCGCCATCGTGTTTCCCAACATCGAGAACCCCATCTTGGAAAACAACCTCTACGGTGTCGACATCAACGAGGAAAGCGTAGAAATCGCCAAGTTGTCATTATGGCTCCGTACTGCCAAGCCCCACCGCAAGCTAAACTCGCTCAACGACAACATCAAATGTGGCAACTCGCTCATCGATGATCCAATTATTGCTGGCGATAAGGCCTTCTGTTGGGAGAAGGAATTCCCGAAAATCTTCCTCGAAAAACAAAAGCGACCATGGCATATCACTACGGCCGTTCACGATAGCCGAACCTCCGATAGAATGATAGAATACGACGTGAGGCGGCTTCGCGACCACGGCACACGACCTTACCCCGAGCCGATGCTTTTGAGCACGGAAGAGGAAATCATCATCACGGAGACCGTGGCGAAGATTGTGGAGGAAGATAAGCTGAACGTTTTGGCCTACAACATCTGCTTCGACCACATGCACTTATTGCTCGTGTGCGAGGAAGAAGAAGTTCCGAAGATAGTGGGAAAGATAAAGTCGATGACGGCGCGAGCGGTAAATATAGCGATGGGAAGGACTATACCTACGAAGGAAAAACCTAAAGGCTCGACCTCGGTAGCGACGGAAAGCCTGGTAGGTACGACCGCGATAGCGACGACGGAAAGCCCGGTAGGTAGGACCGCGGTAGCGACGACGGAAAACCCGGTAGGTACGACCGCGGTAGCGACGACGGAAAACCCGGTAGGTACGACCGCGGTAGCGACAGCGGGTCATGACCCGCTGACCCTACCGGACGCTACCCTACCGGACGACAAGCTTCCGAAAAAAGGCGTCACGCAGTGTTCCCTATGGGGAAGAAAATTCGGCAATACTTATATTAACTCCGACGAACACCTCTACAACGCCATCGAATACATCCGGACCAACCGCGAACACCATGGCCTCGACCCACTTCCCGTAGAATATCCCCATTGCGTCTCCATCGAAGAAGCCTTCCGACCCGAGTACACGGGCGGCTTCGATGTGGTCATTGGAAATCCACCGTATGTGCAGTTACAAACGATGGGCGAAATGAGCGATGCCTATGAAAAGTGTGGCTATGAAGTTTACAACAAAACCGCTGACTTGTATTGCCTGTTCTACGAGCGTGGGTGCCAGTTGCTCAAAAAGAAAGGGCTGTTAGGCTTCATCGCTTCCAACAAATGGCTAAAAGTCAACTATGGCATTCAGTTGCGCAAGTATCTGACAACCAAAGCTAATCCATATATTTTGATTGACTTTCCTGGAGTACCTGTATTTGAGGATGCCACCGTTGACCCGCAGATTCTCCTGCTTTCCAAAGAACCTTATTCGGGTAAGACCTTTGCTTGTGCCTGCAAGCAAACCTCCGATATTGCTCTTTTCATCGAAGAAAACAAGAAGGAAACAACATTTGGCGAAGATGCTTGGACAATTCCTGATGACTCTTCGGCTATTTTCGAGAAGATGAATGTTGGAATTCCCTTGAAAGACTTACCGATTACCATTAACTACGGCATTAAGACAGGTTTCAATGATGCCTTTTTCATTAATGGAGCGACCCGTAACCGTCTCATTGCCGAAGACCCGAAAAGTGCCGAACTCATCATGCCATTGCTTCGAGGAAGGGACATTCAGGCTTGGGTACCAGATTGGGTTGATTTGTATCTGATCAACACACATAATGGAATAAAAGAGACTGGAATAGAGCCAATTAGAATAGACGATTATCCTGCCATCAAGAAACACCTTGACCAATTCTACGAGAAGCTTGCAAAAAGGATTGACAAGGGCGTTACACCTTACAATTTAAGGAATTGCGACTATATCAAAGAGTTCTCCAAGCCCAAAATCATGTACCCGAACATGACCAAATACTTGCCCTTCATCTATGATGAGACTGGGTATTTCGGAAACGACAAGACGTTCATCATCACCTCTCAAGACGACAGTTTTTCGCTTAAAATCTTAGTCGCCATTTTCAACTCGAAATTGGCCAAACTATGGATTCGCCGCCATTGTCCAGAATTAGGAGAAGATCGTCGCGAAATCCGAAAGGTCTATTTCGAGAATTTCCCCATCCCAATAGAGTCCGGCAGGTACGACCGCGGTAGCGATAACGGGGCATGCCCCGTTGACCCTACCGGATCCTTTCCTTCCATCGGCCTACCTTCTGGAAGCAATCCTGCCAGACTATCCCAATTGGCAGAGCAAATGCTTTCCCTCCATTCCCAGCTTCAGCAAAAGCGTCACCGTTTCCTTCGTCGCCTTCAGGACAACCTTGGCATCGCGAAAGTCACCGCCGCTTTGGAGCATTTCGATGAGCTGGATTTCAAGGCCTTTGTGGCCGAGTTAAAGAAACAGAAAGTCGCCCTTTCACTTGCCCAACAAGATGAATGGGAAGACTACTTCAACCAATACAAGGCCGACTGCAACGCACTCACCACCCAAATCGCCGCTACCGACAAAGAAATAGATCAAATGGTTTATCAGCTTTACGGCCTGACTGAAGATGAGATAAAAGTAGTGGAAGGAGATTAATAAGGTCTTATGTAACGATATCCAATAAGGTAATTTGTTCAAAAGGGGAATACTGTCCCCCAAACAAATCGAGGGCATACCAGAAATGGCGTGCCCTCGAACAATGATTCAAAACCAGAATCTCATTAAAACTCCGTCATTAGTTTTACGGTATTGAAGATCGTCTTTTCCTTGGCTTCATTGCCGTATTTATCGACATCGACGACGTTGCGCGGACTGTGAGTGATGCACACAGGACCGTTCAAGCAGCCGCCGTCGCAGGCCATGCCTTCAAAGAAGTTTTCAGTGGCCTTGTTGAATTTCAACTTGGTCAAGGCGGCCTTACATTCGGCGATGCCGTTCATGGCGATAGGCTTCACGCCTTCCACACCCATTTCCTTAGCAACATCAGCAATACCATGGGCGATGCCGCCCGACTTGGCGAAGATACGGCCGTAATAGGAAGCGTTGTTCAACTCGGAGTCTTCCATCTGCGTAGTGTCGATGCCACGAGCGTCAACGAAGGCTTGCAACTCTTCAAACGACATGACACTGTCGATGGCACCACCAGTCTTTTCAAGCCTGTATTCCAACTTTTTCGAGGTGCAGGGTCCGATGAAGACGACCTTGGCCGTCGGGTCGGATTTCTTGATGAGGCGGGCTGTCTCCACCATCGGTGACACCGAAGAAGAGATATATTGCTTCAGTTCGGGGAAGTTTTTCTCGACAAAACTCACAAACGAAGGGCAGCACGAGGTGGTCATCAGTTTCTTCTCGTTCCATTCCTGGGCCTCACGGTAGAGGGTGATGTCGGCACCAAGGGCGGCTTCCACAACGTGATGGAACCCCAATTTCTTGATGGCCGTAACAACTTGTGTTACGCGACCGAAGCGGCATTGGCTGACGATGGCCGGCGCAATGACAGCGTACACTTTGTATTTCGTGTTGTTCTCCGACTTCTTCAGGATGTCGATGATGTCGAGGATGAGCGACTTGTCGGAGATGGCACCGAAGGGGCATTTATAAACGCAGGCACCGCAAGAGATACACTTTTCGTTGTCAATCTTGGCCTTCTTGTTCTCGTCGATGGAGATGGCCTTCACCTTGCAGCTCACCATGCAGGGACGGTGTTGCAGGATGATGGCAGAGTAGGGGCAGGCTTGGGTGCATTTGCCGCACTCGATGCACTTGTCCTTGTCGACGGTGGCGCGATGGTTCACGATGGTGATGGCATCCTTGGGGCACACTTCCTTGCAACTGTGTACCATGCAGCCACGGCAGGCTGGCGTGACATAGATTCCGTCAATGGGACATTCGTCGCAGGCGCTGTCGATGACCTCGATGACGTTGGGGTTGCTCTTGTCGCCACCCATGGCCATTTGGATGCGGTCTTGCAGGATGGCGCGTTCCTTATAGATGCAGCAGCGTGTTTCGGCTTTCGGGCCAGGGCTGAGCAGCTTGGGCACTTCCATGTAGGCTTCCTCCAATCCGCCTTCGTAGGCGCGTCGGATGATTTCTTTCAGCACTTTGTATTTGACGAGTTGTACGTCGGTGTCAAAAATCCTTTGTGAGTTCATCTTGTTTGGGTTATTGTGGGATGATCAATAATAATTCAGTTCGACGATTTTGCCTATCTTGCGTAGGTCGTTGGCAATTTTCTCCACGATTTTCATCTTCATGGTCGTGTCGATGGGTAGTCCTTGGTGCGCCACGTTGACGCTTTGCCCGACGAAGAAGGTGATGTGGGTGGCCCGCTCAAAGAGGTAGTCTGCGAGGAGCGAGGCACCGTCTTTCTTGGTGAAGGTCTTGGGGGTCAGATCAGAGATGGAGATGTATTTCTCCAACATTTGCATCAGGCGGCGCAAGGTGAGCACACCCTCGGTGGTCAGGTCGATGCCTTTGATGTAGCCGATGGGAGGCACTTCCTTGTCAGGGAAATCGAAGCTGGTCTTCAACTCGGTTTTGAGGTGGCGCGCCACGATGGTGGAGCTGGTACCACCGCACACGATTTTCTTTGAAGGACCGGCCAAGAATTGCTCGATGTAGAAGTCATCCTTTTCCTTGTCGACGGGCGGGCCAACCATAATGTTAACATCAAGGCGCTTGCGAATCTTGACGGCGGCCACGGTGGTATCGTCGCCAGGCTTGTCGGCGTAGAGGTCGTTGCAGGCCGATGCCAAGAGGCAGGCCACGGCTCGGGCCGACATGGAGCGCGTGATGTTGGCATTGAGATGTTCCATGATTTGGTCACGTTCCCAACCGAAGTTGAGGATTTGTCCGATGCCAGCATGAATGGTGCCGTCGGACATGACAATGATGATGTCGTCTTCCTCAAGGTTTAGTTCGGTGCGAAATACCTTCTTGCCGCACACATCGAGTTCGATACGCTCGAAGTTCTGGCATTGTCCACGATGGTAGTAGATGGCCTCGGGGTTGTCGAATTCGAACATGATGCCTTTGCCCTCGGTGTTCACATGGATGATGGAGAAGGTGGAGTAGGCCACACCACGCTCCGAGCACACCGGAAGGGTTTGGATGATGGTCTCCACGCATTCGTAGATGTCGATGTCGTTGGCGGCCATCGTGCAGAGGATCTTCGAGGTGAGCGTGGAAAGGATGTTGGCCTTCACGCCGCTACCCAAACCGTCAGCCAAGACGAGGGTGGTGAAGCCGTCCTTAACGGTGCAGGCCACATTGTCGCCGCATAATTCCTCGCCGACATGGTTCAGCGAGGTGCATCCCGTTTCTAAGCAGAGTTCCATCAGTTCTTCTTGTTTTCTTCGGTTAGGGTTTTCTTGAGTTTCAGCAAGGCCACCTTGGTTTCGGCTGTGGTTTCGCCCAATAGCGATGCAATCTCCTGAGCCACACGCATTTGTTTCTTGATGACCTCATCGGTCGTGGTCAAGGTTTCCATCTTCACCTTCATGATGCGGTTTTCGTAATCGACTGAATCGGTGACATCTTTTAGGATGCCGAAGATGACGTTTTGTCCAGCCAGGTAGTTGATGGATATGTCGACGTATTTCCCGGTGGTGGGGATGTGCGTCTGTTTGCAACTGATGTGCTTCTTTTGCGTATAGGCGTTGTAGAAGTCGATGGGACTGAAGAAGTCGGCGGCAGGTCTTCCCTTGGCGTTGGGATCATCGATGCCGAGGAGTTCCCTACCTTTATTGTTGATTTCCTGAATGTTGAGTTCCGAGTCGAGGACGATGATGCCTTCAGGACTGTTTTGGATGATCTCGAACGAGAGTGATTCGGCACGCTGACGCATGTAAGGCAGGCAGATCTCGATATCAGCATAGCCGTTGTACACTGCCCAAGCCTTCTCGCGGCAAGTGGCATAGCCGCATGAACCGCAATTCAGTTCATCTTCGGGTGTCATCTTACCGGTCTGGTGCAGGATGGCCTCAATGTCGCGCTCAGGGGCAGCCATGCTGTGGCTACGAAGGCGCGGATGTGCGGCGGCCAGGCTTAAGTCAAGCGGGCTGTCGTCTTGAGGTTCGGTCAGGGCTTGTTTCTCGCGGCTGACATATTTGCGTACATCGGCAGTGGCCTTAATGGAACCACCCTCTTTAACCAAAGAGCAAGGTCCATTCACACAGGCGTCTACGCAAAGGTTGATTTCCATCACCACATGGTCGAGATGTTCGATGTTTTCCAAAGCCTCGACGCATTTCTTCGGGCCGTCGACGGCGATATATTCATAGCCTTCGGGCAGAACAGGGAAGGAGTTGATGATGCCTTGCGGTATAGGGTATTCTTTGGCGAGGTTGGGCGTGCCGTTTTTCTTGTTGAGGCTAAGGTTGGAGATTTCGTCGAGTTTGATGTTTTTCTCATCGAAAAATTTCACCACATCCTCAAAGGTCAGCACGTGGTCAATCAAATGGCATTCATCGGCTTCACGCTTCTTGGCGATGCAGGGGCCGATAAAGACGATTCGGGCATCGGGGTGTTGCTTCTTGATGATTTTGGCATGGGCTACCATTGGCGAGTCAACAGGAGCTAGGTATTTGAGTGCCTTCGGATAATATTCCTGAATCATGCGGCAAGCGGCAGGGCATGCCGAGGTGATGAAATTGGTGAACTCGCCCGTCTTAAGCAATCGTGCATATTCCTTGGTGACAGCTTGTGCTCCCACGGCGGTTTCTTCCGCATCGGCAAAGCCTAACTTGGCCAAGGCCAATTTCATTACGCCAAAGTCGGTGAGGCCGAAGCTTGATATGAACGATGGGGCAACACTGGCAATTACCTTGTCGGTACCAGCCAGCATTTGTTTCACTTCTTCCAGTTCGCTGTGAACGATCTTCGCATTTTGCGGACAAGCCAATGTGCAGTGGCCGCACAAGATGCAGCGGTCTTCAATGATTTCGGCCTGATGGCCCTTGAAGTCGATGGCTTTCACCGGACATTCGCGAAGGCATTTGTAGCAATCCTTGCATTTCGCATTGCGAAACTCTAAGTATTTCGACATGTCGTTCTTTTTTAGATTTCAATCAACGGATAGATTTCCCTTACAAAAAGTTCTTCTGCGTTGTCTTTGGTGACATTATGCAAAAGCAAGAAGCCGTCTTCGGTGCTGATGTTGGCTTTTTTCATCATATTCTCTGAAATGTCGTCGGTCTTCATGTTCACGCCTTGGGCGCAATGGCCGAGGCAGAAACTGGCTTGCAATTCGACGAGATCTTCTATGTCATATTTCTTGAGGATGTCTTTCAAGGCTTGGATCACATCGTAGGAACCTTTCAAGTGGCATGAACTGCCAACGCATACTTTAATATTCATTTTGGGTTAGTTTTAATGGATTGTATTGTTGTGAACGATATTTTCTTGCTTTTGTTGTAGTGTTGTTAAATAATTAGGTCGGGTGGCCACAGTTTTTGTGGTCACCCGCCTGTCAATGGTAATATAAACTCAAAAATTAACTTCGGTATCGTAATAGCAGCACTTCAGCAGCTCTTCCATCTCATTTTGCGTTGGGATGCGTGGGTTGGAGCCTGTGCAGGCATCGCCAATGGCATTCTTGGCGATTTCCGGCAGTCTTTCAAGGAACACATTCTCAGGCACAAAGCCTTGTTCGCAAGGGTAGGAGTCGGCACCATAGTTCTTGATGCAGTGCGGGATATTGAGGTCGTCGTTCATCTTGCGCAGTGCGGCAATGAGCAAGGCCACCTTTTCGTCGTCGTTGCTTCCGCCAAGGTTCATATTGTCGGCGATGACACCGTAGCGTTGCTTGGCCTCGGGATTCTTGGCATTGAAGGCGATAACCTTGGGCAGATACATGGCGTTGGCTGCACCGTGGATGATGTGTGCGCCAAAATCGGCAAACGCGGCACCTGTCTTGTGAGCCATTGAGTGGACGATGCCTAACAGGGCATTGGAAAAGGCCATGCCAGCGAGGCATTGGGCGTTGTGCATCTCATTGCGGGCGTTCACATCGCCGTTGTACGAGTTCACCAGGTCTCTTTGGATCATCTTGATGGCATGCATTGCCAACGGGTCGGTGTAGTCACAGTGGGCGGTCGAGACATAGGCTTCAATGGCATGCGTCATGGCATCCATACCCGTGTGGGCAACCAGTTTCTTCGGCATGGTTTGAGCCAAGGCAGGGTCAACGATGGCCACGTCGGGCGTGATTTCAAAGTCGGCGATGGGATATTTGATGCCCTTGGCATAGTCGGTGATGATGGAGAAGGCAGTCACTTCGGTGGCTGTGCCCGAGGTAGACGAAACGGCGCAGAAGTGGGCCTTGGTTCTCAGTTTAGGCAGGCCGAACACCTTGCACATGTCTTCGAAACTTGTCTCAGGGTATTCGTACTTGATCCACATGGCTTTGGCTGCATCGATGGGTGAACCACCGCCAATAGCCACAATCCAGTCGGGTTGGAACTCTTGCATCACAGCGGCACCTTTCATCACGGTTTCCACCGACGGGTCAGGCTCGATGCCGTCAATCACTCTCACTTCCATGCCTGCCTCTTGCAGGTAGGCGATGGCTCTATCTAAAAATCCGAAACGTTTCATGCTTCCTCCGCCAACGCAGATGACGGCGCGTTTGCCTGTAAAAGTCTTCAATGCTTCTAAAGCGTTCTCACCATGATAAAGGTCTCTCGGTAATGTGAATCTATTCATTTTTGTGGGTTTTTAATTGGTTATTATTAAAGTTTGTCTTACTGGTTTGGTTTTGATGATTGGTTGTTGAAAATCCTTTTATTTTCCGTAATAGGCTGATTTGTTATTATAAGATATTTTTTTATCGATATTAACTAGAAAGGTTCCTTTTTCTTTAGATGCTTTTGTTTCCATTTATCGTTGTGGGAAAAAGTATTGGTCTATTTGTCGTTATTCAATTTCTTTGCTAATTGGTGCGAGAGGACAGCCAGTGACGAAGGGAGGTTCTCGTTTTTCACAAGGATGCCCTGCGGCACATTGAGCAAGGTGAAGGCAAAGTTCCAGATGGCAAGGATGCCGCACTTCACCATTTGGTCACAGACGGCCTGAGCTTGGTCGGCGGGCACAGTGATGATTCCAATTTTTACACCTGTGCGCCTAATGTAGTTCTCCATCTTTTCCATGGGAAGAATGAATTTGTCACCAACCTGAAGACCATGCAAGTCGGGGTCTTTGTCGAACCCGACTGTGATATTCAGTCCCATGCTAGAAAACTCTTTGTTGGTCAGTATAAGCCTACCAAGGCTTCCAACGCCGACCAAGATGGCTTCGTCCACTTTATTATAACCTAAAAAATCACTTAAATCATTTAATAATGTATCGATTTCAAAACCAGCGCGAGGCTTTCCTTCCACACTACTCACTCCAGACAGGTCTTTGCGTACCAAGACAGGGTTGAGGTTAAGGCTTTGGGCAACAGCTGCTGCCGACACATATTTCTCGCCTTGTTGTTGCATCTTGAGGATGTGGCTGTAGTAGAGCGGCAACCGACTCAAGGTCGATTTAGGTACTACCAAGGAGATGTTGTGTTGTGTCGCCATATCGATACAAATTTATCTATTTGTTTGATGCTGCAAAAATAGTGCATTTTCCGATACGATGTATCAAAAAAATGCACTATTTTTTGAATTGGATTATATATTGCTGTATTTCAATTTAATGAATAATCAATAGACAATTCAATAAAAGACGTTCAATTGTATCAATGATTCAAGCTGAAGCTTGTCGTTCTGCCACGCACGGACGTGGATGATGGGCAACTGACTGCGAAGGTTAACCAACAGGAAGAGGTGGCCCACATCACCATAGTTGCTTTCGTTTCGCGGAAGATTATGACGCACTATTATGTCCAAAACATGCCAATTGCAGGAGAGAATCCTAAACAAATCTTCGGTTGCCGCATATCGTTGTTTTCCCGCATTGCAAATGCGGAAAAACGGGGATTCATTCGCCCTTCTTGTACCCACGAAAAACCAACAATAACAAAACCAGATAATACTCGGCTGGGAATTGAACACCATAAATTGCCGAAAGCAACCACAAAGCTCCCGAAACCAGCACCACCCTGATGAAACCGATAATAAAATCCGCGATTTCCTCTGCCAGCTTATCCGCCAGTTTTTCAGTAGTTTTTTTCTTGAGTTTTTGCCAAAACCCCTTCGGTTTGGCGTTTTTGGCTGTCTACTTTGTAGACTTTATAGATTGATTCTTCATCTTATTTACGATTTATTCCGCAAAATTACAGCCATTTTTCTGAAGATGCCATACTATTCCCTTTTTATTAATGAGTTAGACTTCTCCGAGTAAAGCATTTGAACAATTCCAGTTAATACTCAAGCACCTTTTTTGGAGGAGACCTGCACCTAATTTCGCCACAGCGTAGCCCGCAAGCAGATGGATTTCCCTCCATTGCCTTTACCGCAATTGATGATATCGAAGATCTGGATGGTTCAAATCCATGTTTGACACACTTGGCCTGTGGCGGTACGATTTGGATTTCATCGTCGCTACAATCATAACTTGACGCAAAACGCTATGATTCAAGAGCTATCACATTTTCCAACGATGGATCACGCGTAGCGATTCTACAATAGTGTATGTCTTGTTGGAAGCCGATGATGAAGAAATAAATCATCGTCCAAACAAACTATCCAAGGTGACCACTCGTTGGAAGATGCCACTGTGTATACCAAATTTCAGGCCGTATGTGGTGACAAGAGTCATCTGAACATTATGGCGACGACTCACATGCTCCACCATCCATTGGATGCGTTCACGGAGTTTCATCTCATATTCATTTTTCACCTCAAACTCACCAGCCACGAATTTCATCTCACATAAATTGATAACGCGGTCTGAGCGGCTAATGACCAAGTCAAGTTGCATTCCTTTTTCGCCATCCATGCCACGTAGTGTCCATGGGGCATTGTCGGAGGCCACGCCACCCACTCCCATCGCCATCTTGATTTGCTCCACATGGTTCAAACAAGCGTTCTCAAAAGCGCGTCCGCGCCAAGGGTTAAGGGCTGCCATATTCTCGTTGTCGCGCCAGAAGTTTGGCTTCCGGTTGCGACCTTCCACTTGGGCAAGATAAAAAAGGCAGAACGGGTCGATGAGGCGGTATTGCTTGTTTCGTTTGTTGTTCTCAAAAGGTTTGTAGAGTTCGATAAAATCACTGGCTTCTAAAGCCCTCAGTATTTCCGAAAGAGTTTTGCCGGAAGGGATGCCTGTCAATTGGCTGATTTCGTCGCGACTGTATCCGCTTTGGCGGTTGGCCAGTAGACGAATGATGGCTTTGTAGGGTTCAGGCGAACGGAAGATGGAGTTGAAGAGGCGTTCGAATTCGTCCTTCAGTTTGGCTTTGCGGTTGAAATAAAGCAAGTCGATGTTTTGAGCGAGACTGAGACCAGACTGTACATAGCTAAGATACATCGGAATGCCGCCGACAGCCATATAGAGTTGCAGAATATCATAGCGCGAGAGCATCACTTCCTGCGAGTGCAACAGCTGTTCAGTTTCATGTAGAGTGAAGGGGGAGAGTTGGATTTCGGCATTCACACGATCGTATAGACCGCCATACGAGTTGATGAGGTTGTCTTGAATCCAAGAGGTAGCCGAGCCGCACACAATCAACATCAAGTTGTCTTGTCCTGCGCCCCATCCGTTCCAAAAGTGCTCAAAAGCAGTAATGAAGCCTGAGCGAGGCGTGTCCATCCATGGCATTTCGTCGATGAAGACCAGTTGCCGATTGTTTTTGTCCTGTTGCTGGAGCAAACCTTTCAAACGGTCAAAGGCCTCCATCCAGTTTTTCGGGCGGTCTTTTTCTTGGTCGCCATATTCGACAAGGCTTGATTGGAAAGCGGTGAGTTGCGCATCAAGCAAGTTAGAATCTTCAAGTTCCAAGGGCGACACGCCCGTATGATAAAATGAAAAATGGTTTTTGAACAATTCTCTGACAAGGTAGGTCTTACCGACACGACGGCGACCATACACGGCCACCAACTGTGCTTGCTCTTTGCGGTATAGCCGCATCAACTCTTCGATTTCCCGTTCTCGTCCAATAATTGCACTCATATATTTCCCGTTTGGAATTAGCTGCAAAAGTATGGTTTATTCTTTGAATCGGCAATAGTTTTGAATGTTTATTTGTCCACGAAACGCATTTTTTTCATTTCGTGGACGATTATGATGCCCTATTATGTCCAATACATGCCAATTGTAGGGGTTAGGAGAACATATCTTTATCTCCTTAATATGATTGTTATTGTTTTGCCAAGATCTTGCCAAAAACTCCCCACAAGCCTTCGGCTCATGGGGAGCATGGAAAACTTAGTTCAAAATAATGTACTATGGCATGAGCTCAAACTCAATGCCAACACTCCAAGGTGAGGGTTGGTTGTTAGTGCTGCCAATCAAGAAGTCGTCTTTTGTGATGATGGGCGACAAGCGATAGCTGCCATAAACGCCGATGTTGAGCATGTTGGCGATGCAATAGCTGATGCGTGTTGTGGCTCCATATTCAAATAGGTTCATGGCTTTGCAGCGTTTATAATAACTGGTGACTTTTGGGTCGTAGTTATACCAATCAGGAAGGCTAGTAATTTGCCCATTTTCATCAAATGCATAGGACTCGTCAATAACTTTTACACGACGTGTGGCATTGATACCACCGTAGATGCCCAAATCCCAATTGACACCCCACAGACGAATGACGACGCGTTGCAACAACTCCCCGCGCAGTTGCATCTGACGCATGATTACTTGCCCTTTGTTTTGGGTTGGGAGTTGGATATTGTTCGCGTAGCGGTTCCAGTCGAGACTGAGACCCATACCTATTTTATATGATTTGCCGTACATCCAGCGGCGACCGAAAGCGAAATGGCGGTTGAAGCCGTTCCATTTGTCCGTGTATAAATTGTAGTCGTATTGGAAGTAGGTTGTCTTTTGCCAACCTTCCGCTTCCACCTTTTTAAATGTGCCGTTCTGGCTGTTTCTGTATTGGGTCAGCAGGTTGATGTCGCCACCCATGCCGCTGATGGGGCAGGAGTCATAGAATCCGTTGTAGCTGACATTGAGTTTTTTGCCTTGACCAAAATCTTTGTTGTTCAGTTTGATGCCAGTTGAGTCGGGATGCACCTTATAATAACCGAGCAGAACGCCATCGGTACTTTCCACATTGATGAAAACATCCTGGTTTTCGATGACCTTCGGGACAACAATTTTTACGCCGTCCTTCTCCTGCACGAGGTTGAAGGAACGCTCGGCGGGCTTCAGGTCACCCGTGAAATAGGCAGCTTGGGGTACGCCGTAGCCAAAGGCATAATCATAATAAGGATAGAGGTCGCACGACTTTTGGATTTCAGCCTTCATCTGCAAGGCTGTCAAGTCGCGCTTGGTTTGCCATGCACAGGCGCAGAAACCTGCTGTCAGAGGGCTGGCAAACGAAGTGCCGAAGGCGGAGGTGAAGCCACCACTGGGGTTGGCCACTTGGGCTTCGCCGAAAGCCACCACATCGGGTTTGCGGCGTTTATCGGCCGTTGGTCCATAGGAACTGAAAGAAATGTGACGATAATCCTTTAGGTTGGCATCGATGCCACCCACGCAAATCACGTTTTCAGCATCGGCAGGGGTGATGATGGTCATCCAGCGGCTGTCGTCGCCTTCGTTGCCGGCAGAGTTGCAGATCAGGATGCCCTTTTCGACGGCTTTGTTGGCAGCTTTGGCCACATAGGATGTGCCGTCCATGTCCTTGGTCCAGTGACGGTCCTTGCCGTAACCCAGCGAGCTGTTGATGATGTCGGCACCGTTTTTGTCGGCCCATTCGGCACCTTGTGCCCACCACACCTCTTCTTTAAAGGGCTCCGGTTCGATTTCGGTACGCGCCAACAGGAATTCTGCGCCTGTGGCCAAACCGAGTTTCTGACCTTCCTCATTGATGCCGGCGATGCAGCTCAACACCATAGTGCCATGCGTGTTCCAGCCGTATACGTCCTCCTTTTTGTTAGGGAAGTTGTAGGTCCTGATAATCTGATGGTTATCGCGGAGATGCTGGAAAGCGGGGTGGGTGTTCACCTTGGGGAAGCCGCCGTCCATGACGCAGATGCGCAAACCTTTTCCGTCGATTCCTTTGTCGATGAAATGCTGTCCGCCGAAACGCTTCACTTGGTCGGTGAGGATGTCTTTGCCGTTGTCTTCAATTTCCTTGTACTCAGTCTCGACGCTGGTCACCGTTCCGTTGGAAAAGATTTCCTGCACTTTGGCCACGAATGGTAATTGTGCAATCAATGCTGCATTGTCATCAGTTGCTTCAATGCCTACGGCATTCAGCCAGCGCGACTCGCCGAAGACCTCGGTGGAGTAGGAGCCTACCGTATTGACATAGCTGTCATTCAAAGGGTAGTTGCTGATGTCGTAAAGGTCGGCGCCACATTGTTGGTAACGGGCAATGGCCTTGGCGTCGAAATAGGAATAAGGGTCAAATTGGGTGTCGTTTTTGTCGGTGAAGAATACCCAGAAACACTTGTCTTGTGCCATTAACATGCCATTTAGCAGGGTAAAAATGGCGATTAGGAATAATTTTCTCATATTTTTTGAAATTTGGTGCAAAGGTATGGTTTTATTTTCTACTTTTGTGCCATAATCGAAAAAACTATACAACTATGGAAAACCTTACCAAAGAAAAGTTTGAAATTTTCATGATGCTTTGCGCTTCGGGCATCGATGGCAACATTTCCATGAAAGAGCTGGAACGCATCTGCATGCAGTTCGATGAGAAGACTTATAAAGAGGTCTTTGAGTCGTGGAAGTCGATGACCAGCCCGGCTTGGTTGAGTTTCTTCAAGGAGCATAAGGATGAGTTCTTGAAGACCCAAGAGGATAAAGTCGCTTTCATGGCTGACCTCAACGACATTGTTGCTGCAGAGGAAGGGGAGGTCAACCTCAAGGAACAGAACTTCATGAAAGTGCTTGAGATGCTCATCAACGACGAGCTCTAATAGCTAGACACATGTGACATTAAGGCTTTCCGATGTAACTATTGTGCATCGGAGAGCCTTTGTTTTTTTTAAATTGGCGCATCTTTCTAAATTAGAACGATTCTAATTTACGATTTAGGCGATTTTATTGTTTTTAAATGAAAGAAAAACAGATAGATACAAAAATCCCAACTATCGAAAAATCTTTCTTAATTATTTGGAATGAGCCGTAATTTTCCCTAAATTTGCAGCGTTTTTCGTGAGGCATGTCCTTTTGAAAGACAAACGAGAGAAATCAACTCAATAAATAACCATAAAAAAAATCATTCTATGGCAAAAGTTAAGTCTTTAGCAGAACTGAAAGCTATGAGAGAAAAGCTTCAGTCCAACCTTGACCTTCGCGAGAAGAGCAACGATCCCGACTCTTTGGTGCAAATTAAGGTCGCAATGGCCACTTGCGGTATCGCCGCCGGTGCAAAACAAGTTATGGAACACATGATGGAGAAGGCCGACGAGCTGAAAATCGGTGTCGTCTTCACCCAAACCGGCTGCATGGGCTACTGCCACGCCGAGCCGACCATCGAGGTGAAGTGCCCCGGCAAAGACCCGATCGTCTTCGGTCATGTCGACAACAACCGCGCTGACGAAATCCTCACCAAGTATGTGATGAACAACGAAATGGTGGACGGCGTCATCCCCGTGAACTACGAAACTATCTAATAACTTAATTCGGAGGAATTTATATGGCAAAAATCAAGATGCACGTGCTGGTCTGCGGCGGTACAGGCTGCCAGGCTTCGGCAAGTGCTCAAATCATCAAGAACTTCGAGGACATTCTCGCCGCGAAGGGCTTGCAGGATGAAGTTCAGGTGGTCAGAACGGGTTGCTTCGGCTTCTGCGAGAAGGGCCCCATCGTCAAGATCATGCCTGACAACACTTTCTACACTCAGGTCAAGCCTGAAGACGTCGAGAAGATCGTGAACGAGCACATCATCAAGGGCCGTAAGGTCACCGACCTGCTCTACATGGATCCCGAGAACAAGGAACACGTTGCCGACTCGAAGCACATGGGCTTCTACCGTAAGCAACTCCGTATCGCCTTGCGTAACTGCGGTTTCATCAACCCCGAAAACATCGACGAGTGCATCTCGCGTGGCGGTTATGAAGCTCTGGGTAAGGTGCTGTCCGAGATGACTCCCCAACAGGTGGTCGACGAAATCACCAAGTCAGGCCTCCGTGGCCGTGGCGGTGCTGGTTTCCCCACCGGCGTGAAATGGGGCCTCTGCGCAAAGAACAAGTGCGATGAAATGTACGTCATCTGCAATGCCGACGAAGGTGACCCGGGTGCGTTCATGGATCGTTCCATCATGGAAGGCGACCCGCACAGCATCGTCGAGGCTATGGCCATCTGCGGCTATGCCATCGGTGCTACCCACGGTTTGGTTTACATCCGTGCTGAATACCCGCTGGCTATCCACCGCCTGCAAGTCGCCATCGCCCAAGCTCGCGAATACGGCCTGCTCGGTAAGGACATCCTTGGCTCGGGCTTCGATTTCGACATCGAGCTCCGCTATGGTGCCGGTGCTTTCGTCTGCGGTGAAGAGACTGCTCTGATCCACTCGATGGAAGGCAAGCGTGGTGAACCTACCCTGAAGCCTCCGTTCCCGGCTGTCAGCGGTTATATGGCCAAACCCTCCAACGTGAACAACGTGGAGACCTTCGCCAATGTGCCGATCATCATCACCAAGGGTGCCGACTGGTTTGCCAGCATCGGCTCCGAGAAGTCGAAGGGCACCAAGGTGTTCGCTCTGGCCGGTCAGATCAACAACGTCGGTCTGATTGAGGTCCCGATGGGCACCACCCTGCGCGACATCATCTACGAAATCGGTGGTGGTATCAAGGGTGGCCGTAAGTTCAAGGCCGTCCAGACTGGTGGTCCTTCAGGCGGCTGCTTGACGGAGAAGCACCTCGACACCCCGATCGACTATGAAAGCCTTGCCGCTGCCGGCTCCATGATGGGCTCTGGCGGTATGGTGGTCATGGACGACACCTCCTGCATGGTGGCCATCGCCAAGTTCTACTTGGAGTTCACCTGCGAAGAGAGCTGCGGTAAGTGCTCGCCCTGCCGTATCGGTAACAAACGTATGCTCGAAATCCTCACCAAGATCACGGAAGGCAGAGGCACCATGGACGACCTCCAGGAACTCCGCAACCTCGCCGCTGTGATTAAGGATACCGCCCTCTGCGGTCTGGGTCAGACCTCACCGAACCCGGTGCTTTCGACCCTCGACAACTTCTGGGACGAGTATGTTGAGCACGTTGTTGACAAGAAATGCCGCGCTGGCGTCTGCAAGAAGCTCATGCGTTATGAAATCGACAAGGAGAAGTGCATTGGCTGTGGCGCTTGTAAGAAAAACTGCCCCGCTGAGGCCATCTCGAAGACCGACTACATCGCTCCCGGCCACAAGCTGCCTTCGATGACGATCGATCCTTCCAAGTGTATCAAGTGCGGTGCCTGTATCTCAACCTGTAAGTTCAGTGCCATTTCTGTCAAATAATAAAAGAGGAGGAAACAAATATGATTAACGTAACAATTGATAACAAACAGATCCAGGTCCCGGAAGGCACTACTATCCTGAAAGCCGCCCGCATGGCTGGTATCCATATTCCTACCCTTTGCTATTTTGAACTGGCAGGAATGAAATTTGAAAACAAACCCGGTGGCTGCCGCGTTTGCGTTGTCGAAGTGGTGAAAGACTTCAACGGCCGTCCGCGCCGTAACCTTGCCCCGGCTTGCGCCACCGACTGCGTGGAAGGCATGGAAGTGCTGACCCACAGCGCCCGCGTCATCAACGCCCGTCGTACCGTGGTCGAGCTTATCCTTTCCGACCACCCGACCGACTGCTTGACCTGCGCCAAGAGCGGCAACTGCGAGCTCCAGAGCTTAGCTCAGTACCTCGGCATTCGCGACATCCCGTTCAAGGGTGAGCAGAGCCACTATCGTCAAGACATGTCGCCCAGCATCGTGCGCGACATGGACAAGTGCATCATGTGCCGCCGCTGCGAGAACATGTGTAACAACGTCCAGACCGTTGGTGCCTTGAGCGCCATCAACCGTGGCTTCAGCGCCGTCGTGGCTCCTGCCTTCGAGCAAGACCTTGTCGACTCGCCTTGCGTCATGTGCGGTCAGTGCGTCCAGGTTTGCCCTGTCGGCGCCCTCACCGAGGTGGACGATACCCGCAACGTCATGGCTGCCATCAACAATCCTAAGAAGACCGTCATCGTCAACACCGCCCCCGCCACCCGCGTGGCCCTCGGTGAAGAGTTCGGCATGGAGCCCGGCACCATCGTCACCGGTCAGATGACCGCTGCCCTGCGTCGCCTTGGCTTCGACTATGTGTTCGACACCGACTTCGCTGCTGACCTTACCATCATGGAAGAAGGCACCGAGCTTCTCGGCCGTCTCAGCAAGTACATGGCTGGCGACAAGAGCGTCCGCCTGCCTATCATGACTTCCTGCTGCCCGGGTTGGGTCAACTTCTTCGAGCACTTCTTCCCGGATATGCTGGATGTGCCTTCAACCGCCAAGTCGCCTATGCAGATGTTCGGCGCTGTCGCCAAGAATTACTGGGCTGAGAAGATGGGCATCAAGAGAGAAGACCTCGTCGTCGTCTCCATCATGCCATGCCTGGCCAAGAAGTACGAAAGCAAGCGTAAGGAATTCTACAAGGACGGTAACCCCGATATCGACTACGTTCTGACCACCCGCGAGCTGGCCCGCTTGATCAAGCAGTTCAACCTCGACCTGAAGGACATGCCGTGCGAGGACTACGACAACCCGCTGGGCGAGTCCACCGGTGCTGCCGTCATCTTCGGCGCCACCTCTGGTGTTATCGAAGCTGCTGTCCGTACCGCCTACGAGGTGTTCACCAAGAAGCCGCTGCCTAAGATCGACTTCACCGAACTCCGTGGTATCGAAGGAGTGCGTGACGCATGGATCGACTTCGACGGCACTCCTCTCCACATCGGTGTTGCTCACGGTCTGTCCAACGCCCGCAAACTCCTCGAAAGAGTGCGCGAAGGCAAGGAACAGTTCCACGCCATCGAGGTCATGGCCTGCCCCGGCGGTTGCGTCGGCGGCGCTGGTCAGCCCTACCACCATGGCAACAGCGAGATCATCAAGAAGCGTACAGAAGCCATCTACCGCGAGGATGCTGGCAAACCGATTCGTAAGTCACACGAAAATCAATCGGTTATCCAGCTTTACAAAGAGTACTATGGTGAGCCTTGCGGTCATCTGTCGCACGAACAGCTGCACACGAACTATTTCGACAAGTCAGAACATGTTGAGATTAGCGAGTAATTCAATAACCAGTAAATAATAGAAAGGAAATAAATATGGCAGTTATTAAATTATCAGAAGCGAAGATCAACTTCATCAAGGACGTCTGCAAGTCGTTCGGCAACAAGCCGGGTGAGGTCATCAATGTGCTGCACAAGGTTCAGGGCGAGTATGGCTATCTGCCTGCTGAGGTCCAGGAGCTGGTGGCTAAGGAACTGAAGGGCGAGTATCCGATCAGCGTTTGCTTGGGTACTGCTTGCTATGTGCGTGGTGCCGAGAAGGTGTTGGACGAGCTGAAGCGTCAGTTGGGCATCAACGTTGGTGAGGTCACTCCCGACGGCAAGTTCTCACTGACCTGCCTCCGCTGCGTCGGTGCTTGCGGTCTGGCCCCCGTCATCGAAGTCGGTGACAAGGTCTACGG
>CADCJI010000028.1 GCA_902801625.1 uncultured Bacteroidia bacterium
TGTCGGTGTTACTGTATTTCTGCACTCTTGGGCTGCCGTTGATGATAACGATATGAGTCGGTTTAGAGTTTAGAGTTGAGTGTTTAGAGTTTTGAACCATGCTGGAAGTAGCATCCAAGGGAATGGCACCCAACGAATGTCCACCAATGTTGGCAGCGGTGCGTTTGCACCAATCTTCCAACAGCGCTTGGTCAGCGGCTCCTTTATACAAAAGTCCGACGTTGAGCGCGTGGTAACGCAACTCATGGCGCATCCAGCCATCGCGGAAACCGATGGTCATGTTCAGCATAGGCATAATGCGGTCCATCATTCGTTTGCCTTTGTAATCCAGAAAGCCGAATCGTGTGTCGGAGACAAGCCAGAGGTTGTCGGTCTTCACCAGTTTCTTGAGGATGTTCTCATAATCGTCCTTGATGGCGCAAATGCCAGGTGTTTTGAGCCAGCACTGGTTGCAACCCATACAGTGCGCAATGTTCATGTCGGCGGTGTCGATGATTTCAACCTCTTTGTCAGGAAGCAGAGCGATAATCGTTTCTTTGTCAATGCTTGCTCCTAATGTGTTCAATACCAAATTCATTGTTTGCTTCTATCAAATCGACCGCAAAAATAGCGCATTATCCGTTCCGAAACGAAAACCAAATGTGGACAATTACATGGACATTATAAACTCAAATCACCATTGATAATGAAAATGTTGTAGTTTTGCGGTGTAAATAAAATTTTGAGCAAAATGAGTTTGTAGATGCGAGAAAATAGCTGTTTGGCTGTCAGCCTTCAGCCATCAGCAGTCAGCTATTGTGCTACCAAGCTGATAGCTTACAGCCAACGAACCAATAGAAATTAAAAAAGTCATAATATGTCAAAAGTTCTTTCCTTATTACTAATTGCGCTTTGCGCTTTGAACAGCTGGGCGCAAAGTCCTCTTCTGAAAACTGTTGAAAAACCAGATGCGGCCAGTCCGACACTTCGCGCGGATGGCTTGCTTCATTCGCATTGGACACAGGATTTTCCCTACAACCAGCTTTGCCCCAGAGACCCGGTGAATGGCAATGCCTACAGCGTGGCAGGCTGTCCTGCCATTGCCATGGGACAGATCATCAACTATTTGCGGACGACACAAGACACCCGTTTCACCGACAATGACGACTATAACCATTACTATGCCGGCCGTAGTTATGTTATTGATGATGATTGGATGTCCTTGAAATTCCCGTCCTTCCCGCAATTGAACGAAATGTTGGATTCCGTCGATGCCGCTTTCCAGCGCGGAGAGGAACTATCTGACCTGCTGTGCGCCGCTGTGGTCTTTGCTTGCGGCACGGCTTGCACGCAGGTTTATACTTCGCAAAGTTCCGGCACCTTCTATGTGGACCAAGCCTTTGAGGCCTACCAACGCTTTGGCTTTACGGACTGTGTGCTGTTTCGCGAGCCTGATTCTTTAATGTACGCCACCTTGATTTCCAATCTGCAAGCTGGTTATCCCGCCCACTTGGCTGTCGAGAATCCTGCCGGAACGGTCGGGCACAATGTGGTGGTCGATGGCTACCGAGAGTCGGATGGCAAGTTCCACATCAACTTTGGCTATGGTGGCACCTTGGACAACTGGTATGACATTCCCGACCCGAATTTCTATTACGGCATGACCAAGGTGGAAGGCATCATTTTGAACATTATTCCTAAAGATGGACCTTTGGCCGTTCACGAATCCGAACCCCAGCAACCGCTGGAAGTTTATCCCAACCCCGTTTCCGATATCCTCTTTATTAAAAACCTTCCTTGCAAAAAGGTAGAGTTTTCCATTTTCAATATGTTAGGCCAGGAAGTGACTACAGGTTGCTCAGCTGGAACCATCTCCGTGGCCGGATTGGAAAAGGGGCTTTATTTCTTGCAGGTTAAGGGAGAAGGCATCTGTGAGACGGTGAAATTTGTTGTGAAGTAATCAACGCTTGCGTATTCTTGCAACGGCAAAAACTAATAGTCGCAAGACAAAATAAACTAATAAAAACAGCCACAATTATTGAAATTCTGCGGCAAAAAGTGGAGTGTTTTTGTTACTTTTTGCAGTATGTAGTTTATTGAAATAGAAAAAGATATGTATCTTTTGCACCAAAAACTAATAGTAGTAAGACAAAATAAACTAACAACAGTGAAGCAAAATATACTAATAACAGCAAGACAAAATAAACTAATGGATGGGAGGTTTTGAAGAGTTTGGGAGGATGATGGAATAATGCGTTTTGATTATTGATTACTTAAATTCAGGTGGGGGACAAATTGTACCCTTACTGGAACGAAGGCTGCCGACAGAAATAGAGGAATAAATCATTTTGCCAAATAGGGAAAGATTTGTATTTTTGCGGTGATAAATAATCCTTCTTGAAGGTTGCATTATGAAGAATGTTGTAGAAATACCGAGGACACAAGTGATGATGACTTTTGTGGCCACTTGCATCGAGACCACCGCCCGACTGCTGAACACTTCCTACAAAGAGGTGTACGAGCGGATGAAGCGCGTGGGGCTGATAGAGCGGTTTATACTTCCGCACTACGAAACCCTTCATAGTGAGAGCAGGGCAGGAAATGAGTGAAATTATCGTCTATCATGGTGGAACGGAAAAGGTGGAGTTCCCCATCTGTAAATTTGGTCGTCGCAACTTGGACTTCGGCCAAGGCTTTTATGTCACTGACCTTCGCAAACAAGCTGTTGACTGGGCTACACAGGTGGCCGACCGCAGAAAAGCACCGCCAATCATAAACAGATACCGTTTAAACCGTGATGCCATATTGGCTGAAGCGCGCTGCAAGGTCTTCTCGGCATACGACAAAGAGTGGCTGCACTTTATTGTGGCCAGTCGTCAAGGTGAGCCTGTGGCCGACAATTATGATTATATTGAAGGCGGTGTGGCCAACGACCGTGTGATCGACACCATCAATCTTTATATGGCAGGTCTGATGGATGAGGACACCGCTTTGCTTCGCCTATCCGAGCACCGACCTAACAACCAAATGTGCCTGCTCTCACAAGACATAACTAACAAATACCTGATTTTCGATGGAACAGAAGCAATCTGAGGATCCTGTTAAATCGCCTGTCATACAGGAGATTATCATGAGCAACCGAATTGGCGCTATCTCAATGGAGTTGTCCAAACGACTGAATATTGAACCCGTGAAAGCATTGCAACTGTTTTACGAAAGCCAGACCTGCGCCGACCTTCACGACAAATCCACTGGGCTTTACCTTTATGGAGACCTTTATGTGGCGGATGAGTTTATGCGGGAGATGGAGTATGGGATGTAGTCTTTTCTCGTATTATTAATTTTTATGAGTATTTACGAATTATATAGGCAAAATAGACCGGAAAAATTCTCTGATTCAAAAGTAGTAAGAAAAGCGGAACTTACGAAAGAGGTTTTCCAATATCAGATGGATAGGCTGTCAAACGATATGAAACAAGATCAGTTTGAGAACCTGACCCGTAGCCTCGCCTTACGATTTGTAACTCCTAATCTGATTCCTCAAACAGGCCCAACGGGTGGCGGTGATGGCAAGACTGATTCAGAAACCCATCCTGTGGCCGATGAAATTGCTGAGAAATGGTATGTGGCCGATAGAGGTTGTCATGGTAGTGAAAAATGGGCCGTTGCTATTAGTTGTAGAGAAGATTGGGATGTAAAAGTCAAAAAAGATGTGGAGAATATCGTAAAGTTAAATCGGGGCTTTACAAGAATACTATTTTTCTCAAATCGACTTATTAAATCGAGAGACAGTAAGAGGAGTGAAGATGATCTTAAGAAGAAATATGGCATCCCTATTACAATCTTTTCTCAAAACTGGTATGTTGACCGAGTGTTTATGGACAATTGTGTTAACATTGCCGTAAAAGAATTAGGCTTAAGTGATAACTATGTGGAAACCATAGAAGTTGGTCCAAATGATTTACGAAGACAAAAAAGACTGGATGAGATTGAAGAAATTGTTTTAAAAAGAGAACTTGGTGATGGATTTGATACTGAATATATAGACCTGCTTTTGGAAACGGCTATTCTGAGCCGTGAGTTAGAATTGGCCCCAAGTGTCATTAGAGGAAGATTCGTGAGGGCAGAAGAATCGTGCAAACGATATGGTACGGTTCCTCAATTGTATGAAATCATATATCAACGAGGTTGGACGGAGTTTTACTGGCTCGAAAACCCATTGGGTACAATGGGCTATCTTTTGAAACTCAAACCATTGTTGGACGAAGAGGTAAATGTGACACGTATAGAGAAGTACATCACCCTTTTTGATGTGATGGAAAACGCTCAGGTGTCAGGCTTATTTGATGATGAAGAGTCGCTGAAGATAGAAAGAGAGTATCAAAATGAACTTTTGAAAAAACTGGAGAACGACCCTAATCATCAATCGTCATGCTTGTACTTGAAGTTTAGCTTGCTTGAACAACAACTGATTTATGGTAGTCAAGATGAAGACAGCATTAATCGGGTGTTGGTGCAAATGTCCCTTGTTTTGCAAGAAGCGACCAGTCATATTGACATCCCTTTTGAATCGTTATGTAAGATTGTCGAGATAGCAGGTGCTTTCATTGATAATAACGAAGTGTATGAGGATTTGATTGACATGCTTTCCGAAACCCTCTCCAAACGTGAACAAGACATTACGGCTGCCTATGTACAAATGAATAGAGGGCTACAAAACTTGGAAAAAGGTAATACCGTGCAGGCTATTCGGCATCTTGGCCAATGTGTGGATTTATTCAGTAAAGAATCAACAAAAGCAGATTATGTAAAAGCTTGTGGTTTTCTTGGAATGGCTTTCATGCATCAGGACCTGCTTTATGCTGCAAAAGTAATGTTTGTGAAATCTATCGCCATGCTCTTGCATGATGTTGAACTTAACGGCAATCCTGACCATTTGATTATCACGATTCTGTCGCAGTTATGCGGAGTGGGTTTGCGGTCAGGGCGTATTCTTGATTTCTTGCTGCCATTGGAACTGAGGGATATTATTGCGAGATTTAATCCCGATTTCGAGGATGAAAGCTTTCGGCAGCATAGGGGAGAAGATGAAACCTTGCTTGCAGTAAGATTGCTGGCTGGTGACGTTAGTGAATCGAAATATGGTAAATTACCCGCCATTTTTGAAAGAAAGGGATTGCAGGCTCCTAAGGATGTGTTGCTATTCCGTTTGGGATATAAGGATTTAATCAGCAATGAGTTTGAGGAGGTTATTAAAGTGGATGACAATTGGATGGAAACACTTAGAAAGCGAACTGACGATGATTTCTTCCTGTTCGCAAACACGATAGCTGACAAGGATACCCATCTGGAAACAGTTGTTAAAGGCTGCAGAATAGTTGCTGATTTCGAAAGCGACTGTCAGTTGCAAGTGTATGCCGAATTGCTACTGGCATTTTTAGAATCGCTGTTTGCTACCGCTACTTTCAAGGACTTTATGTTCACGACACCAAACATTCATTTTCGGTTACGAAAAGTGACAGAAGGGCAAACCATAATAATTCCAGAAAGACTTAAAGATGAATATGTGTTCAATGTCAATGCCAATACGATTGACGATAAAGAGGCTTGGCAAGCTTACTCAATGTTTTTAAGTCAGTTGTTTTATCGAAATGCCATAGTACCTGATATGATGAAGGTTTTTGACGACAAGCAGGTAAGGGAGAAAATCATGAATCGCTTGGCGGTGATGATGACCTATCAGAACGATATTAGGATATTGTATGGTGATGACTATAAGAACACATTGAGCAAATGGGAAAACCTATCCGATGCGTTTTATGCTTTTAAAGGCAATGATGATCTTTCTACTCCCTTTGAGGAAAACCGAGGCAAGCAAGCGGATATAACTATCAAATCTATTATCAACAATCCATTATGGGATAAGGCTTTATGGTCAGGGTGTGGTTATATCCAATTAGAAGACTTCTCGGAACCATCTATCGTGTTGTTGTTATTCAAAGATATGGAGGCAGGCAAGAAAATTTTTGAGGAATGGCGTGTTTTGAATGGGAAGGATTGTCTCAATTTGAGGTTGGCATTCATACTACATGTGGATAAAGATCATCCAACCTGGTATAGAGTTATTGTAAGTCAAGATATAAATGACATAAGGAAAGAGAACGTTGGCCGATATGTGTTGCAATCAGCACGTTTTGTAACAATGAAGCCGGAAACAAGTGAGAGTGTTGATGTTTTTATGGTGCTATATAAGAAGTTTGGTTTCTGCAAATTGTCATCCGTCCGTATAGATGACAATCAGCACATGATGCTCAACGACCCTCAACAGAGGTGTCCATTTTTAATCACCGTAAAAAACATCTCTTTCCGTGAAGCATGGGAAATAAGTGTAGATGATCAAGACAGCACTGCCATATTGCCAGATGACAATGTGATGATCCCAGAAGAACATAAAACGGATGCACCAGTTATTGAATTATTAAAAAGAAAAAGATGAAACGAGGAACTAAAATAGCAATAGCGGTAGTCGCTTGTCTTGCGATATGGTTTGTGTTTGCCATCGCCAATGCAGCAGCAGGCAATAGCCATGGTGGAGGCATCTTAGTGATGATGATAATGTTTAGCATCATTGCCTTTGTATGGAGAAAGATTGTCGGAAAGAAAGAAGATGGAGAATCAGCCACATTGAAACTTCACAGCGGCACAGGTGAAAACCGATATGACTTTGAAGTTCAATTGACACAAGAAGAAATTCTGCGAATGTCCAAAACCAGAGAACAAGATCCAGAGAGATGGAAGGATAACGAATATGAATTGGTAAAAGCCATCAAACCAGATTTCAGGATAGACGAATTTGAGAATAGTGGGGAGAAATCTCAAGTTGAACCAGCCAAAGATACAATCCAAACCATAAAACTACTACAAGACGGGATAGAAGTTACCATGTCTTTGCCTGCCAATGTAATACAGCAAATGAATGTGTTGAGGAAACAAGACCCACAAAAATGGATGAACAAAGAAGTAGAACTTGTTAGAGAAGCTAAAAAACAAGTGAAAGCTATCCCTAACATAAAGGAAGATGGAATAGAAGAAATTGGAGGTTTTGAATCGGATAAACAAATCGAAACTACAATTAAGGATGAAGTCGAATCTGCACCTATTGAAACAGAATTGCCCAAAGAGGAATCTCCCAAACCACACCAAAAGATAGAGGCCCCTGAAGTTCCAATAAAAGAAGAACCGAAACCTGTTGAAAGTCTGTTCGGAAACAAGCTCGAATCAGAGTATAGACGCGAATCAAAAGCCGAATCTCATTGGATTAGGCAAGATGATACTGAAATCTGTATCAACATCGAAGATGACGTTTACAGAAAGATGGTCGAGTTACAGAGTGAGAACCCTAAAAAATGGGTAAATAAAGAACTCGATTTGTTTAAGAAGGCTAAAAGCCTATTGTTAGAACAAGGCTCTCCAAAAAGATTTATGTTTAGAAGAAAATGAAAACAACAGACTCAACCTTTTGAATATGAGTAACAAAACTATAACCATCCAACAAGGTACAGGTGATGATGCATTGGAAATGACTGTACAAGTTACCCAAGAGGAACTTGACAAGATGGAAGAGATTCGAAGCAAAGATCCATCAGCATGGGAAGGTAGAGGCTTGGATTTAGTGAAAGCGGCAAGGGATGTTCTTGAAAAAGATTCTTATAGTGGTAACAAACAAGCTGGATTTCGCTTTAATTGGAAACTTCTATTGGCGGTAGCGTTGGGCATATTGGTAATAGTTGGGACGATTATACTTGCAGAAAACAGAAAAAAGAACAAAGAGGAAGTGAGGAGTATACTAGAGACTTGTGATGTAGTCTGTCCTACACCTAAACCCAGTCAACCCAACGAAGAAAACATGAGGAAGGTATACAATAGATTATTGGAGTTCGGATCTAACGGCTCTTATGAACAATTTGTTGAGTTTTTTGAAGAAAGTGAAGACAATAAAAAGAAAGTCTATGAAAAACTAAAAGATCATGGTTATCCTGGTACATATAAAGATTTTATTGAATACGTTGGTTACAAAAAAGAAGATATTTATTATGAAAACATAGGTAAAGTCTATCAAGATGCAGTGGATAGGGGATTTAAAGACGATGAGGTTTCTTTCCGTGAGTTTCTTGCAAACAGCAAAGAAAATCGTCATAGATTATTTATTAAAATGAAAGAAGTTGGAATGAAGGCTAATGAGAGGGAGTTTTTAAAATACATTGGTTATGAAGAAGATTTGCTTGAAGAAATTGATTGGCAAAGTGTGTTAAATGATTTCGTGGCCACTAAAGAATCGAAACCGAATCTCACCAAAAAAGAATGGTTTGAAAAATTTCCAGAATTTATGAATGATGAAAAGCTGCTACAGGCGGCTTTCGATTATGATGCAACGATTAAATCTGGGAAGTATTCCGATGAAAAAGAGCTAAGAAGTAAGTTTCCTGAGTTTTGGCCTAAAACCAATATTATACTTTCTGGCGATAATATAGCATCGCTATATAATAACCTAAAACAAGAGAATTTGTTAACAGAAGGAAGTGAAGCTGATTTTCGTGCCTGGTTAGAAATAAAAAGCAATCGGGTTTATCTGTATAATGAATTGAAGAACAGAAATAGTATTTCTCACAATAGCATTAAAGAATTTGATGAATGGCTTGGCTATACATCAATATCAGAAAAGACGGATAACGATTTAAAATCATACACTTCATTAACTTACAATTTCACGATTCAATACGATGATAAAGAGTTCCAATTGGTTGAAAAACAAAACAAAAACTCTCATTGCGTAATGAAACTACAATCTCCAAACGATGAAATCAAAAGTATTCTTGTTTCAGTTTGGGATAACTCTGAGTTTTCATCATCATACGACTCAGATTTCATTTCTTCTTGCCAATCGGTTGACGAAGGAATGGGCAAGGTGATAAGCAGTGCCGTAAAATCTAAAATTGATGGCGTGAATGCTTTGAAAAGTGAACTGATTATTAGCCCAATGGGGAAGTCATACTATGCAGCCATATATCGAATTATTCATAAAAAGCGAATGTATATGTTGAACATCTACATTCCCATAGAAGAATACAATAAAGATAAATCGTATGGCGATAAGTGTGTCAACAATTTCAAATTCAATTAAATAATCGTGTATATATGAAAACCATTGTCTTACACCAAGGTAAAGATGAAGATGCATTGGAAATGACAATAGAGGTCTCCGATGAAGAATTTGAAATGATGGAACAGATTCGTCGGTTTAGCCATGATAATTGGGAAGGACAAGAATTTGATTTGCTGAAAGAAGCAAAGAGAAGGCTTGAAGAATCAGCAAAAGCACAAACTGTTGCCTCGGTTGTAAAAAACACTGGTGTGGATAATGAAACTATAATTCCTAACAAGAGCAACAAACGCCGCACAATCCTATTAGCCTTAATCGGAGTTGTTGCCTTGATAACGCTCTTGGGATTATGGAAGCATTCAAGCAATAATCCAAAACCCCATCCTGAATGGCCATCTTATTCGTTCCCGAATGTTTTTTCCATCTCAATTCCACCGACAATGGAAATGAGAAACGACCTTTCCATTACAGGCAAGCTGATTAATGCTATTCATGACTCTCAGATTTTCCAAATGATGTGTGACGAGTGCGATATTTTCTATGAAAAAAGCCAAATTGTCTTTCAACCTCTTGGGATGAATTCTAACAATCGCCAGATTGTTGCCGAAGCGACGGCTACATACTCACGTATCCTCTTTGATTTCGGCTATAATGACGGAGTGAGTCAACGAGACATTAGTAGTATGACTCGTTCTGATTTCAAGGAGTACGACGAAATTGTTGGTAAACAATATCAGACGGAATACGAGTGTATGAATGCTATATTAAACAGGGAAGCCAAATTTGTCTGGTATCCCTCAAAAAAGATGAGAATTAACGGAAAGTATTGTATTGCCTTAGAATATGACAGGACAGGATTAGAGGGTTTGGTGAAAGTGAAAAAGTACATTTTCCTATATGATGGCAAAGAAATAGATGTTACTATGAGTTACAGAGAAAGCGAGAAAGAAAAGTATGCGAATGATTTTGAAGAGGTTATAAAGAGTTTCAAGATAATAGACTAAGCACGATGGAAGATTCTCTGTCATTGCCCTTTAATCTCAAGATGATTCTATATTTCGCCGCTAAGAGGACTACTCATTAGAATACACCGGCGTAAACCGCCACGCCTCCGACACCCGCATCGGCTTGATGGACAGCACCGTGCCGATTGAGGCGATGCTGGGGAGTGGAATGGGGTAATATGGCTTCTCAGCCATAAACTTCATACGAAAAAACAATTAATTTTCAACAAAGCACTTGCGAAATGGGAAAATGTTTGTATTTTTGCAGTGTCAGATTGTCGTCAGAGGGCGCGAACAATTTGCTTTCGCAGCATTATTCAAGCTGGACCTTTCTGACCCCCATATGAGGACATAGCCCCAAAGGTTATGTCCTCAGTTTTTCTATTTCATCCTCTATCTGGTTTTTTACTGTATCCTTGTCAGAAACGGCAAATAAATCGGGCTTTACGACAACAGCCTTGCTGTTGTGAACTACATAACATTCGTTGATGTTACCACTCGTAAAATCCTCATGCCTACCATAAAGACCCGAAGCTATCTTTTTGGTTTTGAGTATGCTTTCAGCCATGTGCATATCAAAATCGAGCACCACAGTCTGGCAACCTTGTTCTTTGGCTTTGCGAAAGGCAGATTTAATTCCGTTTTCACTTTCTATGCCTTTTCTATCACCAAGTTTCTCATTGATGGTATACTCTGGATTCTTATGGCCAAAAACCAGCAAATGCTCATTAATACGAATATTCATGTCGGCAAAGCAGCCAAGTAGCACCCTTGCCACACGAATGTTTTCAACAAGTTCTGTTTGGTCAGCTTGCTTGCTAATCAATAGCCGTTCACCATAAATCTCATCAACTAAAAAATCCTCTATTCTAAACATGGTGCAAAGGTAAAAAGAATTGCGAAAATGCAATAACTGTAGCTGCACGAGAAAATAAAGAACAGATAATCGATGTTCATTACAATATCAAATGTTGTTTAGCCGAAAACTTTGTATCTTTGCCCCAAACAAAAACACCTAACCCCATGAATCACCCCATTCAAGAAGGCTATATGCCTTATCTCGGCTACCAGACCTACTACCGCATTGTCGGTGAACCTTCAAGCAAGCCCGCACTGCTTTGTCTGCACGGCGGACCGGGCAGCACGCATAACTATTTCGAAGTATTGGACCGCATCGCCGACACAGGCCGGCAGGTCATCTCTTACGACCAAATCGGCTGCGGTAATTCCTACCTCGACGGACATCCCGAACTGTGGACCCAAGAGACCTGGATCAACGAACTCATCGCCTTGCGCGAATACCTGCACCTCGACGAAATCCACCTCCTCGGCCAGTCATGGGGCGCCATGCAAGCCATCGCCTATATCATCGACTGCCAGCCTAAGGGCATCAAGTCGGTCATCCTCTCTTCGGGCCATGCCTCCAGCTCGCTGTGGGCCAGCGAGCAGCACCGCCTCATCAAATACATGTCGGCAGAAGACCAAGAAGCCATCCGCCACGCCGAAGCCACAGGAAAGTGGGACGACCCCGACTACCTCCGCGCCAACGAGCATTACTATGAGCGTTATGTCATCAGCGTGGACGAAAACTCGCCCGAGTGTATCCGTCGCCCGAAACGCGCCGGCGATGAAGCCTACCTCTACGGCTGGGGGCCCAACGAATACCAACCCCTAGGCGATCTGGCCGACTTCGAATACACCGACCGTCTGCACCAAATCACGCAGCCTTGCCTCATCTGCAGCGGCACCCGCGACATCTGCACCCCTGTGGTGGCTGCCTCGCTATACGAGAACATCCCCAACAGCCGCTGGGAAGTCTTCAAAGGCGCACGCCACACTTGCTTCATCGAACAGACCGACAAGTACTGCGAGATACTGGAAAAGTGGCTGGAGGAGTGCGATTGAGCTTCATCTTTTCCATGCAGAATTATGCCCCAACGAACTCCACACCAAGGTCTTTGCAAACCGTTTGGGCGGTGGTGCGACCACTTTGGGCGGCCGGGGGAAGTCCGCCGGAATAGGCCGTTCGTTGCCCCGTAAAATATAAGCCTTCGCGGTAACGAACGGGCGCATGGTACAAGCGTCGGAAGGGCGGCCAGTCCGTCATGTAGCTTCCTTCAAAGGTGCTGCAATAACGCTCGTAAGTGAGCGGCGTGGCCATATCGGTCACAGCCACGGCATCCCTGATTTCGGGAATCACCTCACTGATGGCTTCGATAAAATTCGACATCACCTCTTTTTTCTTGTCTGCATAGCTGCCGTCTTCCTTGGCCGCTTTCCAATAACCGTAAGTGGGGCCGTGAAGCAGACAAGTGATGACACTGCACCCTTCGGGAGCATAGCCTTCCTCTGTGACATAATTGTTCACGACAATCGTTTGGTAGGTACGCCCAGCGGCATGCAAGGGACGAGGCAGCACAATCTGCATGGAGCGGGGCCATGAGGACAAATCAGTATTGACTCCGATACCGATAAACATACATTGAGTCGTCCGAAGCCCCGATCGCATCTTTTTGGCCCAACTATCTTGTAACGGCTCTTTGAAAAGTGTGTCGATGGCACTTCTGGCATCCGCCGAAACGACTACGACATCTGCCGTAAGCATCTCGTCCTTGGTACGAACCGACCACTGTTTCCCTTCAAGGAAAATCTCCTCCGCAGGGGTCTGGTATCGGATTACTCCACCACAACTTTTGAATGTGTCGGCCATGTTTTGCGCCATGCGCAGTGAACCACCCTTGGGATAGCCGCTGTCGCCCACATTGAAGGTGCCCAGGGTGTAAATGAACGACAATGCATTGATTTCAGGCTCCACAACGGCGGCCAAAAGTGCCCTTATCCGTGGATTCTTGAACCTTTTGGCATAAGCTCGCGCCGACTGGGCCATCAAAAATGGCGTGACGAGGACGGCAGGCAGCATCTTGACATATTCCCAAACGGAAAACGGCTTGGGGTTTCGGACTTTCAGGCCCCTTAAATCTCCGATAGGCTGATGAAAACCCTTGAAACAGGCCAAGTGGAAACGGAGACGCCACAAGGCAAGCTTGTCCCTAAAACCTGTTATTTCCAATCCATGCAAGTCGCGAAACAGCGGCATGCTACCTTTTTCGTCCACCAAGGTGTAGATAGGGTCCTTGAAATGGACAGGGTTGTTATCCTGCAATGCACCCGTTTCCAACCAAATCTGATGCAAAGGGATTTCTTTCTTGGCCCCAATAAGCCAATGGATGCCTCCCTCGAAAGTGTAGCCTTTGCGCTTCCAGCTGGTGGAAACCCCTCCTGGACCAGCAGCCTTCTCCAATACAAGCGTCTGGATGCCTGAACGTTGCAGATAGACAGCCGTGGTAAGTCCCGAGATGCCTGCGCCGATGATTATTGCCGTCCGTTGCGCCATGAATTCACTGTTTCCAACGCTTCAGCATCGGGAAAAACTGCCGCATCATGTCCTTATATTCATCCTTGGTCATGGGTTTGGGCATGTTCTTGTTGACCTCGTCGACAAACTGCGAGCAAAACTCGATCATCTCATCCATGGTGCATTCTTGGGTGAACTTACCATCCTTGTAGCAATACATGCAGTAATCTTCATTCTTGCTTCCGTCGGCATTGGTGCCGAGAATCTCTTGGGTGAGCGGCATTCCGCAGCTCTGACAAAATTTCATTTCCATAGGTTTATCTGTTTATAAAACTCAAAATTGCAAAAATCAAATGGCACTCAGCAAATCCAGTAGCAAACAAGACTGCAGGAAGGTTTTTTCTGTCGGCAGCGAACAAGATGAATGCCAGACAAGGTGGGATCGTCAACATGAGAATGACCCCATCGCTGGCGATTCCAGAATAATATAGCCCCCAACCTATGTAATAAGCCACAATACATATCACCGCCGCGATGACCAACAGCGAAAAGCGCAGTTTGCTTCTTTCCTTGTTAATGACAAAACACAGACACGCAACGGTCAACACTTGGCAAACCGAAGCAATGATATCAATGATTGGCGTCGCCGATTCCGATCTCAACACATCATTGGGTGCAGGAACAGCAAACCAGATGAAGTTGGGGAACATCACCAAAAGGAAAAGGACCAATCCCGAAAAGTCGAATCCGAATCGGTATTTACTAAGCCATTCCATAGCTATCCCTCGTATCCTAACTGTCCTGGCAAACGGAGTTTTTCCTTTTTCGGGAAGGTGGCATCGTATGCCTCGAACGCTTCGGGGTTCTCATCCGCAACAAAATAGCCCTTTGGCGGGCAGTAGGTGGCCTCGGTAATGCCTTCCTTCTGTAGCCAGCCTAGAATGAGCTCTTGGGCAAGGAAATAAGGCACTTCGGCATCGCGCGGCTCATCGTGATAATGGATCTTGAATTTGCTTGCGAGGTCAAAGCCAGCGTGCTTGTAGAAGTCGATATTGCCTTCCATGCAGAGGAAACCAACGCCTATTTCACGCGCTTGATCCAATGCATAATTCAAAAGCTTCAAGCCATAGCCCTTGCGTTTGTAGTCGGGATGGATGCTGATGGGGCCAAAGGTCCACGATGGCTTCTTTGTGCCGTCATCTAAAACAAGCTCGGCTTTCGAAAACATAACATGGCCTATAATTTTACCATCTTCTTCCATTACGAAATCAAGTTCTGGGATGAAGTCGGGGTTGGTTCTGTATTGGTTGAGCACATAATGCTCCAAGCATCCTGGGCGATAGACGTTCCAAAACGCCTCGCGCGTGAGGTTCTCTACCTCTCGATAATCCTTGGGTTGTTCTAATCTGATGTTCATTTTTTATGGCTTATTGGTTTTGTTCAAGCTTCTCTATGGCCTGTTTGAGAATTTCCTCTTCCTCAAACATCTCTTTCAGCAACTGTTCATTAGAGATTCCATAATCTTCTCCATGATCTTCATTCACTATGCGTTGGTTGCTGAATTCTTTCATTTCATCCTCGCTGACCTTCATCATTTTCATGCAAAGGTCTCGTGTACTCTTCAATGACTTCAAATAAACTTGATTCATGAAATAATAATTAGGAAAGTCAAATTTGAGAAGTTTTCCTACAGACTTCATTAATCCTGACTCCGTCATCTCTTTTTTATATCCAACCAATAGGTCTTCTTCATATTTATGGCGCATACTGTAGAAAGAAGAAACCTCATGAACAAAATTGACATTGCCGAGGGTATTGAAAGTCTCTATATTGGAGGAAAAAATGTTTTCTGTCGTTTCAGAAAACTCCATTTGGACAACCATCAAAGCATCTTTAAATTGGAAACGAAGGCTGTCGAAATACTTCGGATGAAAGGCAAGCTCCTGCTGATTCCGTTTTGCCTTCTGGAAAGCGAGACTTGCATCTTCCAATTGTTCAATGGTTTTGTCAAAGTCATAGAGGATCATCATGACCATTTCCTTCTTGGCGGCCGCTTTATGGCGTCTATCGATGATGGCTGATGTGCCGAAGGTGAGTATGATGGAGAAGGTTGTCGCGAGAAGCGTCAACAGAAACTGTTTGGTGCTGGACGAAGGTTTTTCTTTCATATTCTTTTCATTTTAGTTGGTATGTCTTGTATCGTTTCCATTCCTCTTGGAGGTCAGCCTTATGCTCACCCATGAAGAATGTGGCTTGTAGGTCCTCCTTGAAAGGCGTCCAGTTGCCGCAGATGATGCCATCGTGGGCGATGATAGGCTGGAAGATGCCGCTGTTGTTGTGTGCCTTATGGCTATAGTCAGGTGAAAGGACGATGTCGCGGCTCTTGTAGCCGATGAGGTATTCGTCGTAAGGCGGAATCAGGAGATATTTGCCTTTGCGGAAACCACGGGTACGACAATCATCCGTAAAATAGAATTCCCTGCGTGGTAGAGACGCAAAATTTTGCGTCTCTACATGCAGGGAATTACCTAATATCTCAATTCCCCGCCTGCAATCGTTGATATTCAGCCCCGACCACCACACGAAATCCTCCAAGGTGGCTGGCTGGCGGCTTTGGAAATATTTCCGCGCAATCATCGCCAAGGTTTCGTCGCGGTCCATCTTGACGCGATTTTTCACCTTATCAGCGGCGAGGGCGTATGTCGCCTTCATTGGCAACAGGTCGCCGCTGCAGAGCGTCCCCGACAGTTCAGCATAGCGGATGTGGTACGACAGGCGATGGTCGTCCATGTGGATGTCCTTCTCTGCCAAGGCCTGGACGAAGTCTTCCTTGGTGACACTGCCCTTGTCGGCAGCGGTCTGGAGAAGGATTTCCCTAATGCGTTTTACCTCCTCATCGGGAATGCTAATCTTATTGCTGCTCATCCAACCCTTGATGACCGCCAATGCCTTCGCCGAACAGAGTTCGAGCAAGGGCCAATAGTCCTCGGCCGACACGAGTTGCCAAGTGCCGCGCATCAGGTGCAGACGGATGATCTGTCCGCTGTCGAAGGCCTTCTTAAAGGCTTTGGCGGAAGGTTTCTTTGTCCGCATCGCCACTGCCCAACGCATCAGGCGATATTCCTGCGCCTGCATCGCGCCCATGTGTTTGACTACCGCTTCGGGCTTGTCGAACTGCGGACAGATGAGCTGCTGGTTGAGTAATCGGAGGGCTATCGGATTCATTAGTTTTCTGATTCTCGTGCAAAGGTACACTTTTTTCGACCTATTTCCACAAATCTCCTAAACAATTGTTCTATTGTTTTTTGAGAAAAAGAATACCGTTTCCAAAAAATGACGTACTTTTGCAATCTATGAAAGACAAAAAACTGCTCATACTGTTTCTCTTTTGGCTCATCGGTACCGGTTCGGTGATGGCTCAGCACCTTGGCGGCGGCCTAATGCTTGGCCCGACTTTTTCCACCATGAGCATCACCGGCAATGACAGCACCACCTTCCGTACCGATTTCACTGGTGGCATACGCATTGCACTCATCCCTGAACGTTCCATCATCGGTGCCGAAATTGATGTGCTCTATTCTCGGCAAGGCACGAGCTCGAAAAAATGGTTCGGTGAAAGCCACACCACCTCAATACGCCATTTGGAAAAGTCACATTATATCAACGTACCGTTGTTGCTTAACATTTATCTCCGCAAATGGAACAAGGATGATGAAGACGAATCCATGATTCCTCGGCTACGCATCGGGCCTCAAATCGGCTTCTGTGTGGGAGGCAACGAGATAAAGGAAGTGAAAGGAAAGAAGAAATTGCAATACATTTCGCCATGGGAAAAAGGCAGTTTCAACCGCATTGACTATGGCATCACGGCTGCTTTAAGCTATTGGTTCATTGAGGTACGCTACACCTTCGGCATGGCCAATGTCTTCAAAGAAGGCGAGAAATCCACCAACCACGTGATTTCGGTGACTTGGTCGGATATTTGGTGAGAAGTCGTTTGACCCTGCCGATACCACACAAGGTATTGACAACGTGATAGAGGTCGCTGGCGATAGAATTATGCAATAAAACTGAAATCTAGCCGTTAAATCGGCAGTTTTAAATCTTCATTAATCGAAATGAAACCATATTACTTTCATCGATGGCTCATTGTCATTGCTTTGATACTGGTTTGCGTGCCAACCTTCGCGCAGAAACGCACCATCAGTGGCTATGTGATGGATGCTGCCAGCAAGGAAACCCTCATCGGAGCAACCATTGTCGACAAAAACTCAGGAAAAGGCTGTGCCACAAATAGTTACGGCTTCTATACCCTGACTTTAAACCCAGGTCAAGTTGACCTGCAAATCTCTTATGTAGGCTACACACAACAGAACAAGGCTCTTGATTTGAAAGAGAATATCAGCCTCAACTTCGCTCTTGAGACCAACACGACTTTAGATGAGGTGGTAGTGGAAGGCACGCGCGCCACAGTGAGTGCCCGCAGCCCGCAGATGAGCGTCGTAGAACTTCCCGTGCAGCAAATCAAGAGCATCCCTACCCTATTTGGCGAGGCCGATGTGCTGAAAGCTATTCAGCTGTTGCCTGGCGTGCAAAACGGCTCGGAAGGCTCGGCAGGCATGTATGTGCGCGGCGGCGGTCCCGATGAGAACCTGCTTTTGCTCGACGGCGTGCCCGTCTATAATGTCAACCACATGATGGGCTTTTTCTCCGTCTTCAACCCCGATGCCTTGAAAAATGTCACCTTGTATAAAGGCAGCTTCCCGGCACATTTCGGTGGCCGCCTCTCATCGGTAGTCGACATACGCATGAAGGAAGGCGACATGCAGCAATACCATGGTAATGTAAGCGTGGGTCTGATTTCATCAAAACTTAATTTGGAAGGTCCCCTCTTGAAAGACAAGCTCTCATTCAACCTTTCCTTCCGCCGCACCTACAGCGACTTGCTGATGAAACCCGCCCTCTGGATTGCCAAGTCGCAACTGGAGGAAATCAACAAGCTGAAGGCTGGCTATTATTTCTACGACTTCAACGGCAAACTCAACTGGAAGATCTCCGACAAGGACCGACTCTATCTGAGTTTCTACTCGGGCGACGACGCCATCTACCTCGGCATAAAGAACAAAGACTACGCTTATGGTGAAGTCCAATATCAAAACTACCTCAACATGGACTGGAAATGGGGCAACAAAGTAGCTGCCCTGCGTTGGAACCATGTCATGTCGCAACAGCTCTTCATGGATGCCTCGGTCAACTACACTCAATACCGCCACAACCTTGGTATGGGTATCACGGAAGAGAATGTTTATCATTATCAGGAAAGCACCGCCACCATCAAAGATGAATTCAACATGGCCTACAAGTCGGGCATCAACGACCTGACGGCCAAAGTCGACTTCGACTACACACCTCTGCCCAACCACGAAATCCGCTTTGGAGGCAATTACACCTACCATATGTTCCGTCCCGAAGTGCAGGCGATGAAAATCGTTGCAGGCAACGAGACCGAGGTGGACACTACGGCAGGTTCGCCCAAGGTGTTTGCCCACGAGACCGCCCTTTATGCCGAAGACAACATGACTTTTGGTGACATCTTCCGCGTGAACGCAGGTGTGCATTACTCCACCTTCACCGTCGAGGGCAAGACCTACCAAAGCGTGCAGCCGCGCCTCAGCACCAGCGTGATGCTGGCCTCCAATCTCTCACTCAAGGCAGGCTATGCCTATATGACGCAGTATGTTCACTTGCTCTCCAACAGCAGCCTCAGCCTGCCCACCGACCTTTGGGTGCCCGTCACGGCCAACATCGTGCCGATGAATGCCCATCAGGTGTCACTCGGAGCTTTCTATGAATTGCCTCGCCTGTTCGACATCTCCGTGGAAGGCTACTACAAATCCATGGATAACCTCTTGGAATACAAGGACGGAGCCTCATTCTTCGGCTCTTCGGAGCGCTGGGATGAGAAAGTCTGTATGGGCAAAGGCTGGGCCTACGGTGTAGAGTTGCTTGTGCAACGCAGCTTCGGCAAGACAACGGGCTGGGTCGGCTACACCTGGGCACACGCCAAGCGACAGTTCGACCGTGAAGGTATGGTCCTCAACCAAGGGAAGGTGTTTCCCGCCAAATACGACCGCCGCCACGACCTCAGCATCACCGTGCAGCATAAGTTCAGCGACCGCTTCGACCTCAGTGGCACATGGGTCTTCAGCAGCGGCAACTGCGGCACGCTTGGCACACAGGTTTACGAAGGCCTGCTCGATGAATGGGGCAACATCTATCCTATCAACGCCTTGGAACGCAACAACTTCCGCTTGGGCAGCTACCACCGTTTGGATGTGGGTATGAACTTCCACAAGCAAAAGAAATATGGCACCCGTACTTGGAACATCAGCGTCTACAATGCATACAACCACAACAACCCCTTCATCATCTACACTGATTATAAATGGGATGAGGCCACGCTAACGGAAAAGAAAGTGCTGATGCAGGCGAGTCTGTTCCCGATTATTCCGTCGGTGAGTTATAGTTATAAATTCTAATTCGACCATGGCTTATGGCCTATGACAATGACCGCTTTTTGATAATAGAAACGCTTACAATTTTAATAAAGCGGTCATAGTCAATAGCCATTGGCCATAGTCAAGAAAACAAAATACAACAATGAAAACCAACCTTCTAACCTTAATAACCATCGTTACTGCAGTACTCCTCACATCCTGCGAGAAAGAAATCGAATTCAACGGCGAGCAGACCGACCCGAAATTGGTGATCAACAGCCTCATGGAGCCTGGACAACCCGTCAATGCTGCCATCAGTAAGAGTTTCTTTTTCTTGGACAACCATGCCAACACTACTGCCCCTGATGACCTTGTGGCCACGCTCTATGTGAATGGCAACTTACTTGGCGAGATGACTCCACATAATGACACCGTGGTCAGCTACGACATTTGGGACCCAAACGACCCGAATCTTGGGCATATCAGGAAAATCTATACTTATGATTATTGTCCCGCTATGGGCGACATCATCAAAATTACGGCTTCGGCTAATGGTTTTGATGATGTGGAGGCCGAAACAAGTCCACTCCCCAATGCCATAGAGGCTCAATTGAGCGCAGATGTGGCTCATTGGGACTCATGGTATGAGCATTACTATAACTATGAGACTTTTGAAGAGGATGCAGACAGTTTATTAAAGATGTATGCAGAGGTGACTTTGACGCTTGAACTCACCGACCCCAACCCCGGGCAAGTCGATTGTTTCAAAGTTTACATTCCAAACTGGAAGAACGACCATCCACTGAGAAACAGCTACGATTGTTCCTTTGAATACGACGACCCCGTTTTTGGCTCGGCGCTTCCCTACAATGAATACATCGATTTCAGCGACCTCGACACAAAGCCCTTGGGAGTATTCACTGATGTGCTTTTCGACGGCAAGTCTTATCAGCTTAAATTCAAAATGACGGTTTGGTTAACTGTGGATGTGGAATACGACCCAGCATTCTTCCAATTGCCCATTAAGTTGGAACATCTCTCAAAAGAATACTACAACTATTTGTACACCTGCGACCAAGGCGACATGTCCATGCAGTTATTTGCCGAACCCATCCAGACCTATTCCAATGTGAAAGGTGGATACGGTATCGTTGCAGGTCATACAGTGGACACATTATGGTTTGCCTTGCCGTTGGAAGAATAATGCAAGAATACAACACGCCAAGGACAACGAAGAAATAACCTTGTAATAGAAAACGAGAAAAAAGCTGCAACATATTCAATTAATTGCCTACATTTGCACTTTTATAAAGTGAAGTGAAATGAATATCATAATAGCCGGAGACGGAGAAGTAGGCATGCACTTGGCGGAGGCCTTGGTGCGCAGCAACCATAACATCACCATCGTGGATCCGCATGAGGAACTGCTGAAGATGATGGAATCGCACAGCGACTTGATGACCATCACGGGCGACTCCACCTCGACCGCCGTGCTGCAACGCGCCAATGTGAAAAAAGCCGACCTTATGATTGCCGTGCTCCACGATGAGCATATCAACCTGCTGACAGGCATCATCGCCAAGAAATTGGGTGCCAAACAAGTCATTGCGCGCGTCAACACGATGGAGAACCTGAGCCCAGAAGTGTGGCGCATGTACCAAGACCTCGGCATTGATGGCTTGCTCTCGCCCGAAGACATTGCCGCACAGGAAATCATCTCATTGCTGAAGAAAAACGCTTCCTCGGAGACTTACGACTTCGCTGGAGGTAACTTGCAACTCTTCATGGTGAAACTGGAACCCGAGGCCGAAATCCTTGGCAAGACGGTCGACGAGGTCATCAACCAGTATGAACATATCGAGTTCCGTATTGCTGCCATCCACCGCCGCCAAAATACCTTCGTACCTCAAGGCGATGAGGTCTTCCAAGTGGCCGACATGGTATATGTGGTCACCAAGCCACATGCCATCAAGGACATCATCAAACTGAGCGGCAAGAAACAAATCAATGTCCACAATGTGATGATCGTGGGTGGAGGCCGTGTGGGAAGAATTACCGCCAAACGCCTTGAGAAAGAGCTGAACATCAAGATTCTGGAAATCGACAAGGAGCGCTGCATGGACTTGACCAACTACCTCTCGGAGGCTTTGGTTGTCAATGCCGATGCCCGAAACCTCGACCTGCTTGAGGACGAGGGCATCAAGGACATGGACGCCTTCATCGCCGTCACTGACAACACCGAGACCAACATCCTGACTTGTCTTCAGGCCAAGTCGTTCGGCGTGAAGAAAACCATCGCCCTCGTCGAGAACATCGATTATATCGACATCTCGCAGAACATCGGCATCGACTCCATCATCAACAAGAAACTCATCGCGGCCAGCTACATGGTGAAATACACCCTCGGCGCCAAGGTCTCCACGCTGAAGAGCCTCAGCGGAATCGATGCCGACATCGTGGAGTTTGAAGTGAGAGCTGGCTCGGCGGTCACGCGCAAGCCCATCGGGCAGCTGGCCATGCCTACCGATGCCATCATCTGCGGCATCACCCGCGACGGCGAGAGCTTCATCGCCACCGACGACTTCCAAATCGAGACCGACGACCAAGTGGTGGTGCTGGCCTTGCCTGCCGGTATCCCCGCTGTTGAACGCTTATTCCATTAATGTTATGGCATCACAAAACAGACAAAACTTTCAAAACCGTTTGTTGAGTAAAGAAAGTCGCCAACCGGCTCCTTTCCAATGCATCCTAAAGGATGCCCGAAAGCCTTTGCAGGTTATTCATGCGCCGCAAGGCGCGTTGGCAATGGCATCCCGGTTGGGTGACATTGCCTGTTTTTATACTATTAGGAAAGAAAGTTTTACTGGTTTTGTAGGTTCTGTGACAAAATACAACCGATGAAGTGGAAAACTAAAATAAACCATCCTTTAGTCCTACGCATCGAAGGCCAGTTGCTCCTCATCGAAGGCCTCTTCATGCTGACGGTGCTCCCCGTGACTTATCTCCACCACGGGCTGTATGCCTTCAGTATGCCCTTCTCGGCTCTCATCACCCTGCTGACAGGTTTCATCCTGCTCATCGCCACGCGCAACCACAAAAACGACAAGACCAGTTCACGCGACGGCGTGTATGTCGTCTGCATCTCTTGGCTCGTGCTCTCACTCTTCGGAGCCATGCCATTCTTGCTCAGCAAGAGTGTGCCCAACTTCACGGATGGCTTCTTCGAGGCCTTGTCGGGCTTCACCACCACGGGATCCACCATCCTCACCCGCATCGAATCTGTCCCGAAAGACATCCTCCTCTGGCGCAGCATGACGCAATGGATTGGTGGCTTGGCCATCATCGTGTTCACCATCGCCATCTTGCCTTATCTAAGCATGAGTGGCATGCAACTCTTTGTGGCCGAAATCAATGGCATCAACTACGACAAGTTGCATCCCCGCATTATGCATACCGTGAGGCGTATTTGGGGAATGTATCTGTTTTTCACCCTGCTGGAAACCGTACTACTCTATTTCGGCGACATGGACTTCTATGATGCACTCTGCCATTCGATGAGTACCATCAGCTCGGGCGGCTTCTCTACACGGACAGAGAGTCTCGGTGCCTTTTCCAACTATTCCCAAGTTGTGGTTAGTGTCTTTATGGTACTGTCGGGCTGCAATTTCTCGTTGCTCTTGCTTTCGATGAGCTGGAAGTCGTTCGCCATACTGAAAAACCAAGAGTTCAAGACTTTCTTGCTTTATACCATTTTCTTAGGTATCGGTATCGGTCTGGTACTATTGTTCGGTTGCAACAAGAGCTTTGGCACTGCTTTCCGCGAATCGTTCTTCAGCGTCATCTCCGCATTCACCACCACAGGCTTTTTCATTAGCGATTATACAGCATGGCCTGTTTTCCTATGGATTATCTTGTTCTTGCTGATGTTCATCGGTGGTTGCTCAGGCTCCACGGCTGGCGGTGTCAAGATTTTCCGTCATCTGATTTTCGTTAAAAACTCAGTGTTGGAGTTGAAGCGCATCATCCACCCCAATGCCGTGCTACCTGTGAAAGTCAACGGGAAGTCTATCTCGACCAGCGGCGTTTATAAGAATGTATCCTTCATTTTCATCTATTTTCTCGTTTTCCTCATTGGGGTCGTCGTTTTGCTCTTCACAGGGACTGACTTCAACACCGCCATAGGCGCGTCAATAGCCACTTTGAGCAATGTAGGCACGGGTATCGGGCAGGTGGGACCTGGCGGCTCGTATGTTGCTTTCCCCTTAGCCTCCAAATGGATACTCATGCTTATGATGATCCTTGGCAGGGTGGAACTGTTCTCGCTGATTACTTTGCTTTCGAGGGGATTCTGGAAGAATTAAAAACACGCGTAAAGGCAAAGGACCTTGGAGAGTTTGCCGATGCTTTTTTAGCAACACTTTTCTTCAGAAAAATACTGTCTATAACCAACACTTTAATCCAATATCCTCCAAAAGCCTTGAACTTTTACCGAAAAAAGTTTGGAACGAATAAACTTTCAACTAATTCATTCACAAATTATTACATTTCAAAAACCTTGAAAAAGTTTGGACTGCCCTTTCAACCACTTGTCGAAAGTGGTAGTTTTGTACCGCTGATATGAGATCTTGTTTATTTTTGTCCCCATGAAACTACATCATCTGGTTTTGTCTTTCCTTGTCACAATGTTGGCGGCTTGCCATCCTACATCCCGTGATGTGAAGCAAATTGCCCAAGATGCCTTGGAAAACGCTCGTATTCAGTTGGATTCAGGCAATAAGGTGGAGGCCATGCGCTTGTTTAAAGAAGCGGAGCATTACGGCCTTATGGCGAATCAAACTCTGACGGTGGCTCATGCACGGTATCATATTGCGCAATGCTTGGGCTACTATGCTGACAAAGAAGAAGTTGTTTCGTTGTTGAAGACTGCTGCAGAGGGCTTTGGCGAAGACTATGCCGACCGAGCCGAGGCATTGAGGGAGTTGGGCGATTTCTATCAGTACCATGGACAATTTGATAGTTCAGCATATTATTTGGATCAGGCCCTAAAGTATGCCGAACAAAGCGGGTCATTGGAAGCAAAGCGCGACTGCTTGTCTGCCTTTCATGTCATGTGTTTCAATGCGGGGGATTACGAAAAGTCGGCCAACTACCTTAGCCAGTTTTGGCAAGCTTCGATTGCAGATGCTGACGACAACTTGCTGATGTATTATTATCATGACATGGGGAACATCTTCTATGAGTCCGGCAACTTGGATTCTGCTGAATATTATTACAGCCGTTTGGAGGAACTTGTGTCCCAAACAGAGCCAAACGCGGATACTTGGTTCTATTACGGTGTCTTGTCCGATTATGCAGAAGAACTCGGCGATTATGAAACCGCTTGCAAATACAGCTGTCTGTACGAAGAAGGCAACAATCTAAAAGAAATAGAGCAACAGGAGAACAATCTTGCACTTATCAGCCATAAATACGACAGCGAGGTGATGCAGAACGAATTGAACCGTAACATCATCATCAAGCAGCGCATCATCGTCATCGTCAGTTTGGTAGCGACTTTGGTTTTGGCAGCGTTGTTGGTTTCGCAAATCCGTTTGGCACGGAGGCGCAAACGCGAGGCCGAAATCAGTGCCGAGTTGTTCCACTTCAAACAGCAGAACAAGGATTTGGCGCAAAAACACGCCGAGCATGAGCAAATCCAGCAGGATTATGCCGACCGCCTCTCCGAGGCTTTGATGAAGGAACAACGTATCATGTTGTTGTTGGACAATTATCTGAACAGCAACAAAAAAGCCAATCTTCTCAATGATTTGGAGACCTCCGTTTTTGACAACAAAGACCATTGGGAAGCCATGCTAGAAGTGGTTGACCAGCTTTACCCAGAGCTTGCGGAAACCCTTCAGCAGAAATACCCCAACTTGGACGAGGACGAGCGGAAGTCCTATATCCTTTCCTATTTCAAACTCTCGCGCCAGGAGGAAGCGGATTACCTTGGAACCACCGTCAATATGGTGGACAAACTGCGCGGAAGACGGAGGAAAAAGATGGAGGAAGGGTAAAAAACTTTGGACTGTTTCCAAAAAATGTTTGGAATAGGTATTGAGCTATCTCTTTTGTTTTCAAGATTTTAGGTTTTTTTAATACTCGGAATTGTTCGGAATGACCGTCCAACCGCTTGACAAAGGCGGTAGTTTCGCAGCATCATTTCCATTACGAAGTGTAAAACAAAGTATCGCCCTAAAACACAAATCACTTATTATTCACATTTTAAAAACATAACAAAATGAAAAAAATGATTTATCTGCTTGGCATCATGCTCCTTATGGCAGGAGCGGCCAAGGCGCAAGACGCAAAGACCCAGAGCGGTCCTGAAATCGAATTTGAGAAAACCGTCCATGACTATGGAGATGTGCCCTACAACGGCAACGGTGAATGTGAATTCCGTTTCACCAACACAGGCAACGAGCCCCTGCTGATTCAGAAACCAAAATCAAGTTGCGGCTGCACTATCCCTTCCTGGCCTCAGGAACCCATCCTCCCAGGCGAGTCAGACATCATCAAGGTGACCTACCGCACCAACCGTTCCGGCATCATCAACAAGACGGTGACCGTGACCTCCAACGCCGTCAACAATCCCACAGTTGTGCTTCGCATCAAGGGCCGCGTGCTTGACCAACCTACCGAAACCCTTCCCGAGAAGACAAACGGTTTCGGCAACGGCGCTCCTGTCAACAATTGATTTGAATGGAATTATTTAGTTCTCAAAAAGCCTAGGTTGTTATACCGGAAGGACCAAAGGAGGCAAATTCTCTTTTTGGAATGACGGTTTCATAAGTACCTTTCTTTCGGTGGGTTATGAGCATCGGTTCTAAACAAACTTCATAGTTACTCCCAAGCCATCGAAAGTGCTTGCACTAAAATTCACACTATCACCTCTTCTGGTGGGGTTGATGGAATAAAGAACATGGCAAAATAAACGGGAAGGTAAGTCACTTTCCCATTTTGTGTGACTTCTCGTTCGTTTGATAACACAAAGCCCTGCTTGATGTGATAGTCAGGTGTAGAGACAAAAGCATCCAACGAGGCATGTATGTTGTAATCCTTCCCCGACTTCACCTCGACAGGAACCACCGAAAGCAGGTCGTAATCATTTACAAGAAACTCAACCTCGCCTTTCTTCTTATTGTCATAATAGAACAGCGGGAAGCCGTGTGCAACAAGTTCGCTGCACACCACCGATTCATATACCGAACCTAGGTTGACGCTCTTTTCATCATTCATGATGGCGGAAATACTGTACTGATAAAGAAGCCGTGTCAGCAGTCCCACATCATTCAGATACAGTTTCAGCAGGTTCTTGCTCTCCGATTCCACAAGCGGAAACCTTGGGTTGGAGACGGCCTTCACCTCGTTGCAGATACCGCTTTTCACAAGATACTCAAACTCAGCTTGATACTGCCACGCCCTGGCTTGTTTCTTGTTCTCTATCTGGTTGAAATGAACCCGTTTCTTTTTGTTCTCAAGATAGGAGGGCACCAACTCATAAATGCGCTCAATGACCAATTTCCGTTCTTTGTCGTACTGGCTGGCATCGCCCTTGTAAAGTTCATAGACATCCTTTTGGGCCGATCTCACTTCGACAATATTATGTGTCTCTATGAACTTGTTCACGGCATCAGGTAGCCCCCCGACCAATAGATATTTCTTGAACAAGTCCATCATTCGGTTATGCAACGGTTCGTCCAATGAGACTCTTTGCATATAACTCTGTCGTGCATGATTGATAAACTCCTCTCCTACATTGTTAGCCCACAGAAACTCCTCAAAATCAAGCTGAAACATTTTCACCACCTTGATTCTCCCACCAGGCTTTGAAAGCGTCTCGTTTAACGCAATCCCCAACTGCGAACCGCTGACAATATAAGTAAACCTATCATCTTGACGCAGGAATTTCAAAAGGGTGAGCATGTCGGGATAGGCCTGTATCTCATCCAAAAACACCAATGTGTTTGATTTCTCACCCAACCGGTTGCCAGCAATGGTGCTGAGTCGGAGGTAAAAGTCTTCTTTGTTACGGGTACCTTCAAAAAGCTGGTCGCCTTTCTTGTCCTCATACAAATCAATCTCGATGTAATTCTTGAAACGCTTTTTCCCTTCATGTCTAATGATATAGGACTTTCCTATCTGTCGTGCTCCATCGAGAATTAGTATCTTTTCAGACCCATTATCAAGATATTCAGCGATTTCTGTTTGAACTTTTCTTCTTAACATACACTTTTCCTATAATTTTTCATCTGCAAAAATACACTTTTCCGTATAAATAGCAACAAAAAAATACATTTTTCCGAGAAAATTATAGGTCAAAATATACACTTTTCCGAAGTTTGCTACATTTTTTCCAAAAAATGTAAGATTCCGTCCATTTCCACGATATAATAGCAAACGACCGAAGGTAATGACGACCGAAGAGTTCAAACGAGACATCCTGCGACTGCAGCCCCGATTGCAGCGGACCGCCGAAAGCATCATCGGCGATGCCGACAGCGCAGCGGATGCCGTTCAAGAAGCCGTCATCACACTTTGGGAACAACGCGCGACGATAAAAAGCCAGGACATGAAAAAGCTCAGCCTGACCATCGTCAAGCGGCGCAGCATCGACCTGCTTAGGAAACAGAAACCCACAATACCTATCGATACGGAAAGCCTGATGCTTGCCGAGCCACCGCAGGATGATAACGAGGAACGCTACCGACTGGCTCGAAAACTTGTTGAACAACTGCCCCAGCGCCAACGCGATGCCATCCTGATGAAATACGAGGACGGCCTCAGCGTGGAAGAAATCGAAAAGGCAACGGGCATGAGTAGCACCCATGTGTATGCAACGCTGTCGCGCGCCTACAAGTCGTTGCGTGAAGCCATAAAACAATATAAGGAGAAACAAGGATGAATACTGAAAACGAAATGAACGAGGAAGTCCGCCAGCTGCTCGACTGCCTGGAAGAACACGGGAAGAACGCCCGCCGACAAAAGGAACTTGGCGACTTGATTGACCGTCTTGCCGATGAGGAAAAGGCGGTTGCAATGCCGCGCAAGCATAGAAAACTCACCCCGCTTTGGTGGGCCATGGGTGCGGCTGCCGCATGCCTTCTGCTTTGGCTGCTTGTCAAACCGAACGCGAAACAGCAACCCGAGATGGAACAGGAAATCTTTGTTGAAGAAACGAAAACCGTTGATTCCGTCAAGACCGAGGTGAACGATGCCGTCTTTGAACAACCCGTTGCTAACGAAACGCTTTTGGCAGAAGAGACACCCGTCATCCCACAAAACGCTCCGATGAAAAAAGAGAAACCGAAGACTCAAATCATCGAAGAAGTGGTAGAACAGCCCATGCTTGCCGAGGTCAAGCCGACGGAGCCCAAAGACACTACGAATATTGGATCCAACACCATACCCACTGAAAACGAAACGCCTTCAGCCGTTCAAAAGCCCCAGCGGAGAGTCATCCGGAGCCTCTCGGACAGCCGCAAGACCCGAACATGAAAAACGGATCGCTGGCCTTGGAAATCAAACTCAATTAAAACTTGGAAACCATGAAACGCATCATTTTATCAATAGCCATTCTTTTGGCTGCCCAGATAGGCTTCGCCCAGGAAGAAGTCGCCATCGAGCAAAACATCAACCAACGCATCAACAAGCTGGAAATCAGTTCAGGATGGGATGTCCATCTGATTCACCATGAGGCCGACAGCGGCTACCGCGTGGCCATCATCACAGAAGATGATTTGGCAGCACGGGCCTACAATGTGCAGCTCTGCAATGTCAAAGACTCAACCTTGACCATCCTTGAGAACACCCAGTTGCCCCGAGGCACCGTGGTGGAGATTGAAGGCCCCATAAACTTCGGGCAAATCAACCTTTTGGACAGAGCAACGGTCGAAGCGGATTATGTCGTTGCATCTGCAGCATCCGTACCGGAGGACTGGACCAACCTCAACCTTTGTATGTATTCAAGTTTTCACATCCGGCATTATCACATTCCCAACCCAGAAAACTCGCCAGGTATGAAAATTTGGGACCAAGCCCAATTGACTATCGATACCATTTCGGGTGAAGGTGATGCTGTGGTGAATACTTATGAAGGAAATTTTCAATACGGCAGCGATATCCTACGAGGCAAAATTACATTGTATGATTATGAGGCAACTAATAATTGGCCTTATCAGCAAACAGATGTGAGGGTAATCAAGACCAAAGAAGTCGACGGCGAAATAACATACACCGAACACCGTAAGATTTGGAACAATTCGATTTCTTTCGGAGCCTCAATAGGCTACCGCTCTGACCCTAATCCCATTGATTTTGAAAGTCCTTTCAGACATACCAACACAAGAAACTTTTCATGGGAGTTGCAAACAGGATTTAGGTTCAGCAGGCACCTAGGGTTGAACACTGGACTAAAAGCCATGTTGAATTACCAATATTTGGATCATCAAGTGAAATTGACTGATGATGGCGGCTTAGAGTGTATCGACGGACAAACGCCGATTCAAAAAAACATGCTTATGAGTATGTATTTCGGCGTTCCCGTGGAGTTTCACTACTATCTCGGAAAAACACATTCCAACAGCTTTTCGATGGATGCTTTCCTCGGACGCCGAATGATGGGATTACTCAACACCCGCGATAAGTCAAGCAACTGGGAAGGTTGGGTCGGCACTGAAGCCCCGCAACTCTTCAACCCTTGGAAACTGGAGGTGGGTGTCAGTTTCAACACCAACCTGATAGGATTCTTCCATGGCATTCGTGTCTTCACCAACCTACTGCCCGAGTACAAGCCAGGGGTCACGACGGACAAGTTCAGGAGCGTCGGCGTCGAGATTAAGCTCTAATCTACAGCCTGCCGGATGAATTATTTCTCACGCAGAAATCGCAGAATACGCTGAACCTGCCAGAGGCAAACTTTGCGTCGCTTTGCGTTTCATATAGTTCTGCGGATTCTGCGTGCCAAAAAAGAGACATCATTAAAGCCATCGAAAGCGATTTCGGTGGCTTTTTTTGTGAAGTGCTGCAAAAATCTCTATTTTTGCCTGCATAAAACTTTACCATCATGAAAAAACTCCTTCTCTCTGCGCTCCTTATGCTTTGCGTGAGCGCCTTTGCCCAAAAGCAATACACTTTGCAATCGCCCGACAAGGACATCACCGTCACCATTGAGGCGGGCGAACAGCTTACCTACGCTGTATCACACGGAAACACCTGCGTATTGACGCCTTCGCCCATAGGGATGAAACTCGCCGACGGCACCACACTTGGCACAAAACCCATCGTGAAAAGCGCCAAGACGCGCTCAGTCAACCAGACCTTAGCCTCCCCTCTTTACAAAAGAACCGAAATTCCCGAAGTCTACGAGGAACTGACGCTGACCTTCAAAGGCAATTTCAAGGTCATCTTTCGCGCCTATGATGCAGGTGTGGCCTACCGTTTTGAGACAGATTTCCGCAAACCCATTATCGTAAAGAGTGAGACCGCAGATTTTAACTTTGACAAGGATTATCAAGGCTTTATCCCGTATGTTTTAAGGCGTGCCGGACAAGAAGGTCCACTCATCAACCAGCAGTTCTACAACTCGTTTGAGAACACCTACTCCCACATCAACCTTAATCAGATGGATCCCGAAAAGCTCGCCTTCCTGCCTTTGTTGGTCGAACTGAAAGACGGCAAAAAGGCTGTCATCACCGAGGCCGACTTGGAGGACTTCCCCGGCTTGTATCTGCGCAATGCCAATGGCAAAAACGGACTCTCCGCCGTCCACGCACCTTATCCCAAAACCCGCGAGCAAGGCGGCCACAACAACCTGCAATGGATTGTGAAGGAACGCGAGAACTACATTGCCAAAGTGGAGGGCAAACGCTCGTTCCCTTGGCGTATCATCGCCATCTCGGAAAATGACAAAGAGCTGGCCGACAACGACTTGGTCTATCTTTTGGCCTCACCCAACCGCATTGGCGATGTCTCGTGGATCCAGCCTGGAAAGGTGGCTTGGGATTGGTGGAACGCCTGGAACATCTATGGCGTCGATTTCCCTGCGGGTATCAACAACGACACTTATAAGTACTATATTGATTTTGCCTCGCAATACGGCATCGAATATGTCATCCTCGATGAAGGCTGGGCGGTCAACAAGAAGGCCGACCTTTTCCAAGTGGTGCCCGAAATCGACATCAAGGAACTGGTGGACTATGGCGCAGAGCGCAATGTGGGCATCGTGCTTTGGGTGGGCTATGCCGCCATCGACAAGGACATGGAACATGTCTGCCAACACTATGCCGACATGGGCGTGAAAGGCTTTAAGGTCGACTTTATGGACGGCGACGACCAGATGATTGTCGACTTCTACTACCGCATGGCCGAGACCGCCGCTCGTCACCACCTCTTCATTGACTTCCACGGTGCTTACAAGCCCACGGGCCTCAACCGCACCTACCCCAATGTGCTCAACCACGAGGGCGTGTACGGCCTCGAGCAAGCCAAGTGGGACAACGAGAGCGACCTCGTCACCAACGAAGTCACCATCCCCTTCATCCGCATGTTGGCCGGTCCGCTCGACTACACCCAAGGCGCGATGAAAAACGCCAACAAGAACAACTTCGCCGCCATCTACACTGAGCCGATGAGTCAGGGCACGCGCTGCCGTCAGTTGGCTGAATATGTGATCTTTGAGTCACCGTTCAACATGCTCTGCGACAGCCCGAGCAACTACATGAAGGAAGACGAATGCACCCAGTTCATCGCTTCCGTTCCCACCACATGGGATGAGACCATGGTGCTCGACGGCAAGGTGGGCGAATACCTCGTCATCGCCCGTCGCAAGGACTTCCATTGGTATGTGGGTGCCATCACCAACTGGGAGGAACGCGACATCGAAATCGACCTTGGTGTGCTGCCCAACTTCGGCGCCAAGTCGGGACACATCTTCCGCGACGGTCCCAATGCCAACCGCGTGGCCAAAGACTATGTGTCAGAGCAAGCCCAAGTGTGGGGCAACAAGGTGAAAGTGCATCTCGCCAAAGGCGGCGGTGCTGTGATGGTATTCTAATTGACGGTGGTCAAAGACAGTTGTGAGATGTGCAAGATGATTGCTGAGACCATCCAAGTCAAGACCTATTATCCTGATACATAACACCTTAACTATGCTCTCATGAAACGCTTGCTACAAGTCATATTGCTCATTTTCATTGGGTTGGTCCTCTGTCAATGTGGGACAACACACGACACATTCACCACGGAGCAACTGTATCAAGGGTTTCAGCAACCCACCTCGGAATATCATCCCTTTGTGCGCTGGTGGTGGAACGGCGACAAGGTGGAGGCTGATGAACTCGTGCGCGAAATGCACCTCTTGAAAGAGGCTGGCATCGGCGGGGTGGAAATCAACCCCATCGCCTTCCCTACCTACTGCGACAGCCTCGGAAAACCTTCTTTGCAATGGCTCAGCCCCGAGTGGATTGACATGCTCAAGGTATGCTTCGATGAAGCAAAACGACTCAACATGACCTGCGACCTACTTGTTGGCTCGGGTTGGCCTTTTGGAGCCGAGTTCCTCAATGAAAACGAGCGGGCGCAGATTGTGGTCAATTACGCAGAGACAGTGTCAGGACCCACAACGCTGACCATCATTCGTGACAGCATCTGCGAAAAAGCCATGCCCAAGGTAAGTTCGCCATACAAGGGAAACATCAAAGAGCTGATGTCGCTGAAACTTTATCCAAATCCAGCTTCAAGTGTTGATGAGGGGATTACCATTTGGACAACGCAAAGCAAGGTCCTTGAGCCTGTCGAAAGGCCGGTTGACAGTATAATCATCATCGAAGTACCAGAAGGAAACTACACTTTGGCCACCTTGGTGAAGATCAACGGTTTCTTGGAGGTCATCAACGGTGCGCCAGGGGCAGCGGGGCCCGTGCTCGACCATTTCAACACCGAGGCGGTCAACCGTTACCTTTACAACATGTCGGACAAAATTGAGACACAAATCGGACCGCTGAAAGGCAACATCCGAGCCCTTTTTACCGACAGTATGGAACTCGAAGGCGCCAACTGGACCTCCGACATGGCCGAGGAATTCGAAAAGCGTTACGGCTATGACATCACGGAATGGTTGCCTTTTATCCTCTTCAAGATTGGCTCGATGGGCAGCGCAATCAACTATGACCCTGTAATACCCGTCACAGAAGCCTTCCAACAAGAAATCCAACGCGCTCGATACGATTTCGAAGACTTTAAGGCCCAGCTGATGCAGGAACGCTTCACCAGCACCTATTTGCATTGGTGCCACCAACTAGGAGTAAAAGCCCGTGCCCAAGCTTACGGTCGCGGCTTCTATCCCTTGGAGAATGCCATGGGCTACGACATCCCTGAGGGCGAATCGTGGACCACCAACTGGCTAAAACACAAACCCGGTGAGGAAATGTCGGAAACCGACTACCGCCGTGGCCGTGCCTACACCATGGTCAACAAGTTTGTGTCATCGGCAGCACATCTTGCCGACAGTCGTACCATCAGCTGCGAGGAGATGACCAACACCTACACCGTCTTTAATATGAGCCTTGAGCAACTGAAAATCGGCGGTGACCAATCGGCTATGTCGGGCATGACTCACAGCGTGTTCCATGGCTTCAACTATTCACCTAATCTTGAAGCCAATTTCCCCGGCTGGGTACGCTATGGTGCCTACTACAGCGAAAACAACAGCTGGTGGCCGTATTTCAAGTACTACAACGATTACAAGGCACGCCTCTCATACGCACTTCAACATGGCACATATTACGCCGATATCGCCATCCTTAATCCCGAAAACGACATGTGGAGCACCATCGGGATGCAGAACGAGCCCTTCCCCAACACCACTCGTGCGCCCTACAAGACCTTGATTTGGGAAGCCATCAACAAATGCGGTGGAGGCGTGGACTATGTGAGCGAAAATATCATCAACCAGTCGAACATAAAAAAAGACAACCTCTGTTTCAACAAGTGCAAATACAACACTTTAATGCTTATTGATGTGGAGAGCCTGCACCCTGAAACTGCCGAGCAATTGCTGCGTTTCGTGGAGACAGGAGGCAAGATTGTCTGTATCGACACCATACCTTACCAATCGTTAGGAAGGCCAGGCAACCATCAAAAAAATGATTCCCTTGTGAAGGCCACTATGGACAAGGTGATGCAGCACAAGGAACAATTTGTCTTCGTAGAGCCACCCAAAGAAGGCCTCATTCCTTGGTACGACAGCCTTCTGCACGTCCAAAAATTGCCGCATTACCTTGAAATCAAGAATCCCGACCCATTTGTCATGCAAAACCGCTATACCACTGACAACGGCAGCGAATTGATTCTGTTGAGCAACAGCCATCGTTACAACGCACATCAAACCAAAATCACCTTCAGCAAAGCATTGACCCACAAGCGACAAGCCCAAGTTTGGGATTTGCAAATGGGCAAACGCTATGCCTTGCCCCTTGACAAGGATGGCAACTACACCTTTGACTTGGGTCCTGTGGAGATGGTACTTGTCGTGTTCGAAAAATCTACGCCTATCGACCTCCCAATCTGGCAACCACTCCACACCATTACAGGTACTTTACCCGCCATCGACATCTCAGACCACTGGGATGTGGCCCTGTGTCATAGCCTCTTAAAGGATACAATCAGTGCACATTTCGACACCCTGTTCGACCTGAAGGATAACGAGGCGTACCAGCATTTCTGCGGAACCATTATCTATCATAAAACCATCAACTGCGGTAGAGACGGTGTGCACACTGTCTCTACAATCCTGGATTTAGGCCTCGTGGAAGGCGTTTCCGAAGTGTTCGTTAACGGACAATCTGCTGGCGTACAGTATTTTGGTTGTAGAATCTACGATATCACCGATTACCTCCAAGAAGGCGAAAACGACCTTGAAGTCCGCGTGACCACCACCATGGGCAACTACCTCAAGACCTTCAGCCGAGAGGAGAACCCGACCACTTGGATATATGTGAACCATCCCAAAAGAGACCAACCTTTGCAACCCATGGGCTTGCTAGGACCAGTCAGATTATATCATAACCCAGCCCCGTAGGGGCGCCAGACATTAAGCAGGCGGTGTTAACCCCTGCCATTAGCAAAACAACATAGTAAGACATAATATGAAAAAACACCTCCTAACCCTCTGCCTCACCCTGCTCATGGCCCTCCAAGCCACAGCGCAAGACCCCAAACCTACCTATAATGCCTCCAAGTTCGGCATCCGCAGCGACGGCGTGACCATGAACACCCGTAGCATCCAATTCGCCATCGACTGGATTGCAGAACAAGGCGGTGGCACCCTGCGTTTCTGGGTAGGCCGCTACCTGACGGGCAGCATCCATCTCAAATCCAATGTCACCATCGAACTGATGGAAGGTGCCGTATTGGTGGGCAGCACCAACCCCTTCGACTACGACCGCCTCAACGCCACCAACGACCACGGCCTCATCCTCGCCGAAGGCGTCGAGAACATTCGACTCATCGGCGTCTATAACAGTGGTGGTGTCATTGAAGGACAAGGGCGAGAACTGGGCAACAACTGCACCGACCTCGTACACAAAGGCCTCATGAAAGACAAGCTGAGCAACGACCGTGTTGGCGAGGGATTCCGTCCCCGACTGCTGATTTTCAGAGAGTGTAAGAATGTGGAAGTCGACAATGTAACCTTCCGCAATGCCGCCAATTGGGTCACCATGTACGACCAATGCGAAAATGTCAAAGTCAACAATGTGCGCATCCAAAGCACTGCCTTCTGGAATAATGACGGCATCGACATCGTGGACTGTGACGGCTTCGTGCTGACCAACAGTTACATCGATGCCAGCGATGATGCCATCTGCCTCAAGTCACACAGCGCCAAGAAGTTGTGTCAAAACATTGAAGTGCGCAATTGTACCGCCCGCAGCAGCGCGAGTGGAATCAAGTTCGGCACTATGGGCGCAGGGGGATTCAAGAATGTGAGAATCATCGACAACACCGTTTATGACACCTACCGCAGTGCCATCACCATACAAAGCGTCGACGGCGGCATCTGTGAGAACATCCTTGTGGACTCACTCTATGCCACCAATGTAGGCAATGCCATCTATCTCAATATAGGTGCCCGTCGCGACAAACAGAGCTTCATGGACGGCATTACCATCCGCAACCTCTTCTGCGAGGTAGCCGCCACCAAGCCCGATGCAGGCTATGAATACGAAGGTCCCATCGAAGACCTGCCGCGCAACACCTCACCTTGCGGTATCATCGGACTGAAAGACAGCAAGATCAAAAATGTCAAATTAGAAAACATTGAGATTGTCTTCCCTGGTGGTGGTGACCCACATTATGCACATGTCGGTCTTGACGAGTTGGACAAAGTGCCCGAGATGCCCAAAGCCTATCCCGAGTTCTCGCAACACATGGAGCTTCCTGCCTGGGGCTTCTTCATCCGCCATGTCGACGGCTTGACCATGCATAACATCAAACTAACCGCCCTAAAGAAAGACTACCGCACAGCCATCGTGATGGATGATGTTAACAACCATAATATCAGCAATCTTAGTGTGACAGAACCTGATAGCGAAACAAAAGAAGCCGTTTTCGAGCGGTAATACAAGCATGAAACAACTAAAGCAATATGATAGAAGCGTTTTTTGAAAAGGAGTATTGGGTAGTGGATTTCCTCCCAAAACAAGTGCCGGAGAAAGGTGGCGGAGAGTTCTTCTCTGTGGAGCACTATTATTTGGAGCCCTCTCACTATGCTGTCCTACGAGAGCAGTTTTCTGACATCCTACTGAAGCTGTATTGCTATTATGATCTGCGGTTGTTTATGGATGACGACACCGAAGGCATCTTCAATCCCGATCCCGAACTGCTTGCAAGCCATATCATGGACAACCAACACAATTTGTGCATTCTCATCGGGGCATCCAAAGCACTTATCACTTTAGGTCGTGATGGCACCAACCTGACTGTTTACGCCCCTTCTGAAGACCTGCTTGAACTCATCAGGATGCTTGCTGGGGCTGTGGGATTGTTTGTTTGGAAGCCAAGACAGGTATGATATCATTCTAACTAAACCCGCTTCTTAACCCATCCCAAAACACCCTTCACTAGATCCTTCTCCTTCCAGCAGATGAACGCGAAGAACACCAATAACAGACCAGTGTTCACCACCAAGGTCCAAACGGTATTTTCGATGTGGATGTACTTTTGCGCGAAATACAAGGCCAAGGCAATAGCAAAATAAAGGAAAGCCGACTTCAGGTCGTATGGTATAGGAGCCTTTTTCTGCCCAACGAAATAGGACAGCACCATACAAGTGGCATAACCCGCAAAACCGCCCCAGGCGCAAGCCATATAGCCGTATTTGGGCACAAAGATAAAGTTAATGGCCAGCAACACTGCGCAACCAATAGCACTGAAGATGGCTCCCCACCAAGTCTGGTCGGTGAGCTTGTACCAAAACGAAAGGTTGAAATAGATGCCCATGAAGATTTCGGCCATCATCACGATGGGCACCACCCGCAAGCCTTCATGATAATCCGACCCAACGAGATACTTCAATAAAGGCATATACATTACCACGGCAAGGAAAGCCAGCAGCGTGAAGATAATGAAGTATTTCATCACCTTGGCTTGGGTCTCTTTGTCGGCAGTGTCGCGTTTACCACCAAAAACAAAGGGCTCGTATGCATAGCGGAAAGCTTGCGTGATCATGGCCATAATCATCGCTATCTTGACACAAGCACCGTAAATACCGAGTTGCTCCTCCCCTTCCAGACCGGGGACGATTTTCTTGAAGACAATTTTGTCGGCCACCTGGTTGAGAATACCCGCCAATCCCAAAAGCAGAATAGGCCAAGTATATTTCAGCATTTCTTTCAACAAGTCACGGTCGATGCCTGTGCGCAGTTTCTTGATTTCGGGAATAAATCCTAAAGTGACCAACACGGTGCAAATCAAGTTGGCGATGAAAATATAACCCACCTGATAGCTGGCATGATACCATTCCATCATGGAGGGATAGTGTTCTTTCAAGTAGGGCGCCAGATAGAAAATGAACAAGTTCAGCAACAAACTCATGATGATGAATGAGAGTTTCAGTGTCATGAACTTGAGGGGGCGATTCTCATAACGAAGCCGAGCAAAAAGGATGGACTGGAAAGCATCGAAGGCCACGATGATGGCCATAATTTCCACAAATTCGGGATGCAAGGCATAATCCAAGGCTCCGGCAATGGGTTTCAGGAACAACGATACCAGAATGAGGAAAACCAGGGAGACTAAGCCGACAGAAAGTCCAGCGGTAGAAAAAGCCTTGTTGGGGTTGACATTCTCCTTGTTGGAGAAACGGAAGAAGGTGGTTTCCATGCCAAAAGTAAGCAAGACAAGGAGCAAGGCTGTATAGGCATACAAGTTGGTGACAATACCGTATCCTCCGGATTCGGCTGCCATTTTATGTGTGTGTATGGGCACCAGCAGGTAATTCAAAAACCTGCCGATGATGCTACTCAAGCCGTAAATGGCGGTTTGCTTCGCCAAGGAGCCTAATTTGTTTTCTGCCATGTGGATTGCTTTTGGTCTTTCAAGAACGCAAAATTACGCTTTATATTGACTCTATTTCAATTTTTCGGTAATTCTATAACAAACTCCGTCCCCACCCCTTCCTGACTCTCGAAGGAAATCATCCCACCAGCGGCCTGAACGATATTGTAGCTCAACGAGAGACCCACACCCGAGCCACCTGACTTAGTGGTGAAGTTAGGCAGGAATATCTGGCTCTTATCCTCTTCCTTGATGCCTTTGCCGTTGTCTTTCACGCTAATGATGAAAGCTGTCTTGGTGTTCTTAAGGCTGACATCAATTCGTCCATCGGGCTTCGAGCCTATGGCTTGTGTGGCATTCTTGATGAGGTTGCCGACAACACTATTTAGATTGGTCTTGTCACCGTTATAAGTATGGTCTTTTGTTGGGTCAAAATCGTAGTGGAATTCGATGTTGTCGGCATTGTCGTAAAGATTCACCACATTTTGAACCAGTTCCGCTAAATCCAAAGGTGCTGGATGGTTCTCTGGCAACTTGGCGTAGCGTGAGAAGGACGAAGCAATATCGGATAGTGCATCAATCTGCTCGATAAGCGTGTTTGTAGTGCGTTGGACTTGTTCTGGAGTGGCTTTTCCATTGTCAACATTGCGTTGCAGCAATTGCACACTCAATCGCATCGGGGTGAGCGAGTTCTTGATTTCGTGGGCCACCTGTCGCGCCACACCTCTCCAAGCCGATTCGGCTGCGGTACGCTTCAGCTCGGCTGCACTCTTTTCCAATTCCACAATAAGGTGGTTGTATTGCCTCACCAAAGCCCCGATTTCGTCATTGCTTTTCCACTCGATAGGTTCATTCTTTTGTCCAATTTTAATGTTTCCTAATTTATTCTGAATCAATGTTAAAGGTCTTGTAAGGCTTCGTGTAATGAGAAGGATGACAACCAAAGCACCACCCAGCAATACAATAATGATATTGAGATAGGTAAGAATGAAGTATCGGATCTCATCGTGCAAGTCGGTAGAACTTGAGAAATATGGTGTGTTGAGATAGGCCAAAGTATTACCATTGGCATCGGTCAGAGGAATGTAGGCCGATTCGTATTTGCCTTTGCCAAGGTGTTCTTGATGAGTGAAATAAAGGTCTTTGTTGTGGTTCAAACTATGGTAAGCCTCGGCGTTCATCACAGGCGCTTGCAAATAGAGTTCATTGATTTCGGGACGGGTGGTGGCCAATAGTTCACCGTTGAGTTGGTATAGATTCAAATCCGTGAAAAAGGTATTGGCATAATGCTGCAAAATGTCAGTCCAAGCTGCTTTTGACGCCGTTTGCATTTGAGTGGCAAAGTCAAGGTCATTGCGCATCTCAAGCGAAAGCGTTCGCGTGGTCTCAAACTGAGCATCGGTGGTTTTCTGGTTGTATAGCGTACGCATATAAAGCACCGATACGGGCCCGATGGCAACGAACGAAATGCCCAAAGTCAACAAAACCACAGTCTGCAAGCGCCGACGGAAACTCATATCGCGCCATTTCCGATGCTCTCTAGGCCTTGTCAGCCAAACGATAAGGACAAAAGGCAAGGAAAGACCTAAGAAAAACAGGGCAAACGGTGCTGTCTTTTGCGAAAAGCCTTTGGTCGGTGTGCTGATGACCAAGGCATTATTCTCACCATCAATGATGGCGTAATGCTTGTATTTGCTGCTGTAACTAAAATCGTGGTCTTTGACTTTTAAGCTGTTAAGAAAACTAGGATAGACATATTTACCATATTTATAAACCAACAAGTTCCCTCGATAACTAGCCACCGAATAATCGTATGAGGTCTGACTATTGGATTGTTGTAGGAGTTGTGGAAAGCCAAAACCTTCGGGGACCATAGGTTTATAAAACTCTAGATAAAGGGCTTTCTTCAAGGTATCTTTTGAAACATCAATTCGAGCTAAATAATTGGGATCCAAGGTATAATAGTCCATAAAAAAGAGGTTGTCTCCTACCCTTTCATTTTTGTTGTTGGCCAACTTGTCGCGGAAAAAACTATCACATTCGGTGACGAAACCTTCCGGTTGTATGGTGATTTCCTCACCTGGAGCACAAATCGTTAGCGTTGCAGAATAGGCTTTCATCGTCTCATCAAAGAGCTGATACTTGGAATAGCCGAGAATGAGATCAACCAACACATCGTTTTCCGCAAACAACATGTCCCTCAAGGTGGAATTGGCTTTCATCTGTTGGGCAAAATTCGAAAAACTGCTCTCAAAAGCCATATCGCGTTTTTGCATCAGCGTCTGGGCTTGTTGCTGCATCTGTTTATTTTCTTTTCTGACCCCAACTCGATAATAGATATATGTACCCATCAAAGAAACCAAAAGAATGATAACGATTCCGATTTCAGTAATATGAGACCCTTTTCGCAACTTAGGTCCCTTACCAAGTTCTACATAGGCTAAAATCAGACCTACAATCACAAGGACAATGAGGGGCAACGGCCATAGATACATGAAAGGTTTTTTCAGTTTTGGTTTATCCGTAAATTGATATTTGGCCAAGATTTTGCCAGATGCATTTACCAGAGGCTCTCCTACGGTATTATCAAAAACACTGATATTAGCATCTATGAATTTTGGGAGGCAAGGTGATTCATTCGCAAAATAAGGATTATCAATCCGATAAGTAGTGTTGACCAATTTGAAAACATAATAGGTCAGATTCTCACCCACATAGGATTTAACATAATAGTTGCCAGAGAATAAAGGACAGATAGTATCGTGTCCGACGACAACATTGCGCTTCAGCAATTTCGGGTCAACATCGTTACGATTCCAAAACACCAAGGTATCATTCCTAAAAACAGTCAAACCTGTCTGGCTTTTCTCCAATGCATCATGATCAAGTCCATTTTCGATTTGTAACTGCATTTCTTTGTCCATGCCTAAAACCGAATTTTGTAGGCAACGGTTCAAAAAAGCAGGTTTCAGCGAAAGGTAAAAGAACAACCAAAGCGCCAGCATCAAAACAATGCCAACAGCGCATAATAGGAAACCGATTCTCTGTATTCTTTTACTTTTCATTGTGTCTATTTGTTAAAACTCAAGAATTCCTTTGATATTGTGTGAGTTATAAAAAGTCGCTTGTATTGGGTTTTCAAGTGGTCAAATGTATAATGGTTCAAAAATACCGAAAAACGGCTCAAACAGGCTTAAAACGGGCAATTTTTCAATTTCCTCAATTCTTCTCAAAAACATAGACGAGACTAGACCACTCTCCAGACCTTTTGGCCTTGCAATTTGAAATCCAACCTCTAAACAAACCTCTAACCAATGGCAATGAATGCAGCTTATATTGTTCACTCATATATGAAATGTAATAGGCATCCCACCTCAATCTATCCATTTTGACTAGTTCCATACCACTTGCCTTGAATATTTTGGTCAAAGTGGTCTTGTTGAAATGGTTCAGATGTCGCGGCACATCGTATGCGGCCCATAGTTCTTTGTAATACTGTCCATCGTATGATTTGTAATTTGGCAAAGCGATTACAATACGCCCCTTAGGTTTAACGAGGCGTCGCAATTGCTCGACTTGCCACCTCAAATCATCAACATGTTCAAGAACATGCCACATCGTGATCAAATCAAAATATCCTTCCGGAATGTTTTCCAAATCTTCACTTGAAATAATCTTGCCATTCATCCGCTTCTGGGCAATGACTTTAGCGTCTTCCGAAGGTTCAACACCTGTACATTCCCACCCATGCATTTCTGCAGTATGCAAAAAGTCACCTACTCCACAACCGATATCCAAGACTTTTCCGACTTTCAACCCATTTGATGCAAGCTTGTATTTATGCTTTAAATTGGTCTTCTTAACCATCTCATATACTTTTGGTATAAAACCTTTCTTGTTTTCTTGATGACTATAATACTCTTCCGATTTATAATACTCACCTATCTTATCTTTACTTGGGCGAGGCATGGTATAGAGCAAGCCACAATTCAGGCATTCACAAATATGAAAGTCTTCTTTCGAAAGGAATTCATCTTTCAGCCAAAGATTGATTTGCGCCTTGTCGGAGCCACACCATGGACATTTGTTGTTCATCTCTTTATTCATGTTTCATGTGAAACAATTCTATTATCTTCCTAAAAATATGGCCAACACATTGATGTCGGCAGGTGAAATTCCACTGATTCTTGAGGCTTGACCCAAGGTTTCGGGATGGTATCGGTTTAGCTTTTCCCGCGATTCGTATGATAAGGATTGCAAACTGTGGAAATCAAAATCCTTGGGTAGCTTCACATACTCCAAACGGTTTAGTTTGTCTGCCAATTCGTTCTCCTTTTGAATATAACTATCGTATTTGATCAAGATTTCAGCCTCTTCCAAACACTCTTTTTCAAACCTATCTTCACCAGAGCAATAGGATTTCAAAGAATCAATATGAGCCACCATCTCCGACAAACCGATTTGAGGTCTCAACAATAAATATGCCATCTTCACTTTTTGGTCTATTGTCGAACTCTCTTTTTCCACCAACAAGCCATTGATTTGTTCAGGATAAACATAGTTCTCCTTGAGAAAACTCATAATCTCATTCACCCTTTGTTGTTTTTGCAACAACTTTTGGTACCTATCTTCTTTGGCCAAACCAAGTTTATACGACATCTCGGTTAACCTCGAGTCGGCGTTATCCTGACGCAATAAGATGCGATATTCTGCTCTACTAGTGAACATGCGATATGGTTCATCGACACCTTTGGTGATAAGGTCATCGATGAGCACGCCAATGTAAGCTTCCGTTCGTGACAAAACCAATGGCTGTTCGTCCCGCAAGGCTAAACTCGCATTGATGCCCGCCATCATTCCTTGACATGCTGCTTCTTCATATCCCGTCGTTCCGTTGATCTGCCCAGCAAAATAGAGGCCGTGAATTCGTCTTGTCTCCAAAGAATGATACAACTGTTCCGGGGGGAAATAATCATATTCAATAGCATACCCAGGACGAAAGATTTTGGCATTTTCGAAACCCTCAATCTGTCGTAATGCCTCATATTGGATATAATCCGGCAACGAGGAGCTAAAGCCATTGAGATAGTATTCTTCCGTATTCCACCCCTCAGGTTCAACAAAGAGCTGGTGGCTGTCCTTTCCCGAAAAACGCTCAATCTTATCTTCAATGCTGGGACAATATCTCGGCCCTACACCCTGAATACGCCCATTGAACATGGGCGAATATTTGAACCCCTTCCGGAGCGTTTCGTGCACTTTTAATGAGGTATGGGCAATCCAGCAGCTTCTTTGCTTCGAGATTTTGAAGGGCTCCGTATAGGAAAACCCCACCACTTCATCGTCACCTTTTTGCTCAACGAGTTTGCTGAAATCAATCGTTCGGCCATCGATGCGGACGGGCGTTCCCGTCTTCAAGCGTTTGACCTCAAAACCGAGTTCTTTGAGCTGTTCACTGATGCCATGACTGGCCACCTCACCCATTCTGCCACCGGAGAAATGCTGTTCACCGATATGAATCAAACCATTCAAAAAAGTACCATTGGTGAGAACAACAGCCTTACTTTCAATCTCACCACCCATCATTGTCTTAACACCCTTCACTTGGTCGCCGTCAAAAAGAAGCCCTAGCACCGTGTCTTGCCAAAAGTCGACATTGGGCGTCTTTTCCAACATACTGCGCCATTCGGCCGAAAACATCATCTTGTCGCTTTGGCACCTTGGACTCCACATGGCGGGGCCTTTCGACTTGTTAAGCATCCTAAATTGGATCATAGTACGGTCGCTGACAATGCCAGAATAACCGCCCATGGCATCGATTTCGCGCACGATTTGTCCCTTGGCAATGCCACCCATGGCAGGGTTGCACGACATGGAAGCAAACAGGCGCAAGTCCATAGTGACAAGCAAAACTTTGCTGCCCATGTTGGCCGCTGCCGCCGCTGCCTCACAGCCCGCGTGACCCGCGCCTACAACGATGATATCATACGGTTCAAAATACATTTTTGTCAGTGTTTCACGGGAAACAATTGTTTTATCTTTTTGATTATCAATATTATAAATAACTTATTCATTTATTACAGGCCCTTCGACAGGCTCAGGGACCCTTAACTCTCGAAAGAGCTAAGGTCGTTGAGCTTGTCGAAACGCCGACTCTAACAATTTTAACGCTTCTTCCTCTTTTTCTCTCATCTCTTTCTCCTCCTCATCCGTCAAGTCATCAAAACCGATAAGATGCAATACGCCATGAATGATGACCCGATGTAACTCGCTCTCATAACTTCGGCCAAAGGTCTCGGCATTCTCTTTTATGCGGTCGATACTGATGCAGAATTCGCTCGAAAGTACCGTCTCGCATTCCGTCAACGGGAAGGTCACAATGTCGGTGTAGAAATCATGACCAAGACGCTCTTTATTGATTTCAAGCAGTTTCTCATCGCTGCAAAAATAGTAGTACAACTCTCCTACAGTCTTGCCGTGTCTTTCAACCACCTCACCAATCCAAGCCTTTACACGCTGTGGGTCAATGGGAGGCATTTCCACATCCAAAGTACTGAATCTTATCATCTTAATGCGTGTTTTTCTTCAAGTAATACTCGTTGATCTTATCCTTATAGTAGGGAGCAAATTCGATCGGATTGCTGCGTAGGAACTCCTGGTTTTTCTTGAGCGACTGCTCATAAAGATAATCGTCAATCCTGCGGTCGAAATGCGAACCTTTGTACTCGTTCGACTTGCGTTTCTCTTCCTGCTCGCGTTTCTCCTGCGCCTTCTGCGATTCCAACATTCTGGACTCAATGCGTTGGCTGCGCTCAATCATCTGACGGTTGATCTTTTTGTTCACCAACTCCTCCTCCAACTTCTCCATATCCTTGATAATCTCATTCAAGCCATCATCGCCAATTTGCCCGTTTTCCTTCATGTCATTAAGCATCTGCTGCATGCCTTGACGCAACATTTCCTGCTCTGCAGCCATGCGGGCAAATTCCTCGCTCATGGAATTGGGCGTCTGTTGCCCTGATTCCATTTGTTGTTGCATCTGTTTGAGTTGCTCGCTCAACTGTTGCTGCAACTGCTGCATCTTTTGCATGCTCTGTTGTCCTTGACCTGGCTTGGGCATGGGACACGCCATCGGCATTCCCATGGCATCCATACTACTCTCCATATTCTCTAGTGACTCGGCCAACATCAAAGCCAAATTGTTCATCGACATCATGGCGGTCTGCTGATGGCGCACGGCCTGTGAGAGTTTCAGGTCGTTGAGGTATTTCATTGCATTTTCAGTCTGATTCTCAATGATATGCAATTCGTCAAAGACGAAATTCTGTATCATCGGCTGGCGCATAGCCATACTACGCAGCGAGTCGCGGACCATATTGAAATTGTCGGCCACCTCTTTTTGATGGATAATCTTGTCGACCAAGGATGGATCATCCGAACGCATTTTACCAATTTCTGTCATCAAGTCTTCCTGCTCGTGCGAGGCATGGACCACATTTTCGAGCAAAATGCGCAGCAAATGGGCATCCTCAGCCATTTGTTGCATGCCTTGCATCTGCATTTGCATCATCATCTGGTTGGCCATCTGTTGCATCTTTTGACCGGCATTCTGCTTCTTCTGCTGTGATTGTTGTTGTTGACTGTTCTGCTCATTCTGCATGGCGTCTTGCAGGTCTTGGTCGATGCTTTCCTGCATCTCCTCATCTTTCTGCATGTCGAAAGGCTGTTGCAAATCTTGGTTCTTCTCCAACAGTTTATCAAGCTCTTCCATCATCTTGTCGAATTCCTCTTTGGCTTCTTCAGCAGATTTTTGGTCGCTCTCCTCCCCTGCTTTATTCTGATTTTCAGCCTCTTGGTTTTTCAACTCCTCTCCCAGTTTGTCCAATTTATTGGCCAAATCGTTGAGGTCCTTCTCCATCTTCAGCTGTTCAAGAAGCGCCAAATTACGGTCGAGCAGTTCCTGCATCGACTGGTTGTTTTTCTTGATGTCCTGCATCATCTGCTGCATCTGCTCGCGCGGCATTTCCTCAAGCAACTTGTCGATCTGCTCCATCATCTTCTTCAACTCTTCAGGAATCACTTCATCGAAAAGTTTGTTGATTTGTTCCTGCTTCTTGATGAGGTCTTCGTTGCCCAAATCATGCTCTTTCATGAAGTCCTCGAGGTTTTTCTGCTCTTCTTGCAATTTGTTCCATTCGTCTTGGATCTTTTGCTGCTTCTCCAACAGGTCTTTCATCTTTTCCTTGTCGGACCAGTCCAAATCCTTCTTCTGGATAAGGTCTTGCAGCATCTTTTCGATTTCGTCTTGCAATTTGTCAGCCTCTTGTGACTTCTCCTGCAAACGCTCCATAATGTCTTCCGACTGCTGGTCGGCAATGCTGTCTAAGGCGCTTTCGGAAGGTTTATAATAGGTAAAAGTTTCCGAGCGCTTCGACTTGGGTCCGTGGAAACCGTCGTTATCCCATACCTCGAAATAGACTTCCATATTTTGTCCCGGCATGATGCCCAGGCTGTCCATATTGAAGCTGTAGAAGAACGAGGTCCGGGTTTGCTTCAAGTCTAGAGCGACAGGCTTGATGATTTTCTTTTCGATAGGTTCCTTCACGATGCAATTAAAGGTGAGTTTACTGAACCCATAGTCATCGGTGACAAGACCCGAGTAATACACATCGGTGGAGAGTTGCTCATCGAACGACTCCACACGGATGTCGGGATAGGCATCAGGCAACACATCGATAGAGAAGGGGAGGGGCTCTATACTATTGTTCCAAGCGTTTTGCACCTGCACCTCAAACTTGGTGGACTGTGCCGCTACGAATTGGTATTCAAAAATGTCATCGGTTGCGGTCAAGTCGGTGGTCAGTGAATCGCGGGTGACAGAAATATGCTCAGTGTCGCGTGTGGTAAAGCTAAAGGTGAGTTTTGTGCCTTGCGGGACGATGAGTCGCGTCTTGGCATCCAAAGTCTCATTAGTGCGATGGATATAAGCAGGATAGTGCAACTCGCAACGGTAGGAGAGTAGGGTAGGGTTGGGATGCACCGTAATATGCAGCGGACGGCTAGTGTATTCGCCTCCGATGACATTAAAGGTCAAATCGTTGAAGAGGTTCTTGAAAGTGTAACTGAAATCGTTGGCCGAGCCTTTGGTCATCAGTTGTTGTCCTAGTTCGCTTTTCACATAAAAGGCATCTGGGATGCGGTCGCCGGTAACGCGGATGTTGAACTTCACTTCCTTACCTTGTGTGGTTTCGATGTTGTCTTGTTCGATTTCCACCTGATAGGGGAGGGGCTTCTCGAAATGCTGCTCGTAGTTGACGATGCGCTGCGTGGGTTGCACGGCAAACGAAGGCAGAAACACCATCAAGGCAATTAATATAAGGAGCGAACCGAAAAAGATACCAAGATACTTTAGGTTGCCGCGCAGATCGACGGCATCGGAGAACCGGATAGGGGAGAGGCGGGCACTACGCTGCTCAATAGTGGCTGCCAATAGGGCATTGTCATCATAGGTCCCTGAGCCTGTCGAAGTTAAGGTCCCTGAGCCCGTCGAAGGGCCGACCTTATTTTTTGAGGCCTCCATCTGGTTGCTCAGCTGTATGGTGTTCAGTAGTTTATCCTTGATTTCAGGGAAAAACTTGCCAATCAGCACCGAGGCTTGTTCCACCGACATCTTCTTTCGGAATCGAATGAGGTTAACAAGCGGAATAAGAAAATGATACACCAAAACAAAACCGCTACCAGCCAGCAAAAAAAGGAAGAGCACGAAGCGACCTTTGGGCGGGAACCAAGAGAAATACTCCAACCCATTGATGAGCAGATAAAAGACAATCCAAAGCACGGCACCCACCAACACGCCTTGTATCAGACGGTTAAGGTAGTACTTCCGCGTGAAGCCTTCGATTTTCTCTATCAATTTGTTTGGTGCAGACATACCCAATATAGAATGAGCCGCAAAGATACACAAAAAAAGAGTTCCGTGTGCGGAACTCTTTTTTTGTATCCTGAGCCACATGTCGGACTCGAACCAACGACCTACGCATTACGAATGCGTTGCTCTACCAACTGAGCTAAAGTGGCCTCACTTAAGCGGCTGCAAAAATAGGAATATTTCGTGAAATGGAACGCATTTTTTTCAAAAAATGTGGTATTATGGGATTGCTTCGCAAGAAATCTAAATAAAATCATTTGAAAATATATTGAAAATCAATGATATAAAAAATATTTACCGACAAATGCAATAAATAAACTAATTTTTTAGTTGTATATTCAAAACAATCTATATATTTGCAGCGTCAAGACAAACCAAAATGGCTATCAAACGACACATAGTATTATTAATGATGATGGGATTATTCACCTCATGCGCGACTCAACGAGCCAAGTATGTGACTTATGTTCCTGATTCGGCGGTCGTATTTGAAGCAATCAAGGCCGAAATACAATATCTTGACATTCCCAAAGACAATAAAATCGAGGTACTCTCGCTGACCAACTGTGGTCTTGACCGGATTCCTTCGAGCATCAAGCATTGCAAGCATCTGCAAAGGTTGAACTTGGAAGGGAACCAAATCCGACACATCCCCAGATGGCTCAGCTCACTGGATAGCCTTGAGGAAATCAACTTGAACTTCAACCAACTGAATTTGAAAAGACGGGATATCCGTCGACTGTCGAAGGTAGAAGATGTTCTGTTGGCAGGCAATGGCATCAAGAAACTCCCAGACAATGTTGGTGTGCTACGATGCGAAAGCCTTAACCTGTCAAAGAACCAACTCAGCACCTTGCCCAAGTCGTTTGCAGAACTGAAACAAGCCAGATACTTGATTTTCTATGACAACGCGTTTGAATCCATCCCGAATGAATTGGCCGGTTTCAAGAACTTGAAACACCTGGATTTCTACAAGAACAAAATCACGGAAATCCCAGATTTCATTGGCGACATGGATAACCTGCAACAGCTTTTCCTGTCGTTCAACCAAATCGAGGAAATCCCAGACACTTTGCGCAACTTGAAACGCCTGAAGTATTTCTATATCCACCACAACGAATTACATTTCCTGCCCGAATGGATTACTGAAATGGACTCGATAGAGCGTTTTGGAGTAGGTTTCAACCATTTACTAGATTTGCCCGACTTGTCGAAAATGAAATCGCTTTACGAGTTCGACGCCGAACACAACCTGTTGGAACGCTTCCCGTGGGAACTTGTGGAAAAACCTGACATGGAGATACTCATTCTGCGCGACAACGACTTCAATCTATCCGATGAGGAAAAAATGCGACTCATCAAAGCAAGCAAAACTATCAATTTAGCCTATTGAAAATCAACGAAAAACAAATAATAACAAGATTTTTATCGAAAAATACAATAAAATAACTAAAAAATTAGTTGTATATTCAAAATAATCTATATATTTGCAGCGTTAAACCATTAGAAATGGAGGTAAAAATGGCTAGAAAGAAAGAAATAATAGAAGATAACTCCATCAGGATGAAGGAGTTGACCAAGGCGGAAGAGCAGGTGATGCAAGTCATCTGGAATATTGGGCAAGGTTTCGCTAACGAGATCATGGCGGCCTACCCCGAACCCAAACCCGCCTACAACACAGTGCTTTCCATCATCAAGATTTTGGAAAACAAGGGCTTCGTGAAGCATGAGACCTTCTGCCGCGCCCATCGCTACTCGGCTGCCATCAGCAAGGAAGAGTATTCGCATCGCTATCTCGGCAGTGTGGTGGAGCGCTATTTCAACAACTCTTATCTCGACCTTGTTTCGGCCTTCGCCAGAAAGGAGAATTTCAGCGTCGAGGAACTGGAAGAAATGAGAAAAGCCATCGACGAGGCCATCGCCTCAGAAAGGAAATAAGCCATGAACGCACAAGAATTAATCATCGGTCATCTGCTGCCTATCGCAGCCACCGTTGCGGTGCTTTGGTTAGTGTATCGCATCTTGTTTCGCAACAGCAATCGCCTGTATTTCAACCGCTTTTTCCTGTTGACGAGTATGTTGCTGGCCTTGGCCATGCCCTTGCTCGGTTTACTCTCTGGACTAGAAGTGCCGCAAATGGCGACCTTGAAACAAAACATGTTCAACGGCATGATGCTCAGCGAAGTCATCGTCACGCCCGACGGTCAGCCTGTCTTGCCCGAAGTGACAGTGACTACCAATGCCACGCCTTCGCGTTTCAGTGTGTGGCAAGTCATTGGTGGCATTTATTTAATAGGTGTTGGCGTGATGACACTATTGTTCCTCATCAAGTTGGGGAGACTTGTGGCGCTCATCATCCGATCGCCAAAGCGTAAGATGGACGGTTTTACAGCGGTGTTCACGGGCAAGGAACAAGGCTCCTTCTCCTTCTTCCGCTATGCCTTTTTCCCCAATGAAAACGTAGACCCCGACATCATGCGGCACGAAATGAGCCACATCGAGCATCACCATTCGTGGGACATCCTTTTCGCCGAGGTGATGATGATCCTGCAATGGTTCAACCCATTCATCTATCTGTACAAGAAGGAGTTGCAGAGCCTTCACGAATACCAAGCCGACCGCGATGTGGTGGCCACCGGCGTTGACAAAAAGAACTACATGATGCTGATCCTGCAGCAGTGCACGGCTGTCGACTTCAGCGGAATGAGCAATAACTTCAGTTTAATCCTTACCAAAAAACGAATCAAGATGATTACAA
>CADCJI010000029.1 GCA_902801625.1 uncultured Bacteroidia bacterium
GGTGCGCACAAACAAAAAAATAGCGACAGCTGTTGCTGCATTGATACCCAATCGCATTAAGAAATGGATTGACTCGCGCTTTAATGCCGACGAAGCAGTATTACCTAATGATGCAGCATTCGACCAGATTCGCGCAGCCGTCAATCTTGTTCTCGCAGGACTTCTTGTTGCTCTCGGTACCAGCATGAAACTGCCGCTCTCCACGACATACGTCACCTTTATGGTGGCCATGGGAACCTCGCTTGCCGACCGTGCATGGAGCCGCGAAAGTGCCGTGTTTCGAATTACAGGCGTATTGAGTGTCATCGGCGGATGGTTTCTCACTGCTGGCGCGGCATTCATCTTGTGTTTCCTCGTCACCATTGTATTGCATTTTGGCTCGTTCGTGGCGATGTTTTTAGCCATTGCGCTGGTTGTCGTGTTAATCATCCGAAGCAACCGACGCTTTGAAAAGAACAACAAGAGCAGTGAAACGGACGTGTTGTTTAAGGAAATCCTTCGCACCAACGACAAAACTGAATGTTGGAAAATGCTTTGTAAACATGTGAACTATATCACCATAGACAACCTACAATTTGTGGTAAATCATTATGAGACATTAACTACGGCTTTCTTATTGGAAGACTACCGTATGCTAAAGCATGCCGTTGTTCAGCTTGAGAGTCAACGAAAAGAGATTAAGCGACAAAGGCGGAAACAAATTATTGCTATGCGCCGTATAGACCCTGTGCTCAGCGTGGAAAAAGGCACATGGTACTTCCTCACGATCAATTCCCTCGCGCAAATGGTGTATTGTTTGAAACGCATGGGTGAACCGTGCTTGGAACATGTAGGCAATAATTTTTGTCCAATTCCCATCAAATATGTCAACGAATTTTTCTCCCTACGCGATGAGATTGTACGCATTTTTAACCGAGCTATTCTTTCTAAAACCAGCAGCCAAATTCGCGATGACGCAGCAAAACTCCAAGCCACTCTTTCCGATTACCGTAATGTAATCATTAAGGATATTCAAACAAAGCAACTCAACATAGAGAGCATGACCGTTTTCCTCAACCTTGTCCAGGAGTCACAGGAACTAGTCAGCGCCTTGCGCCATGCGATGAGAGGCAAAAACAAGTTTGAGGAATAGGAAAAAAGCCACGAAAGCCTAACTGGCATAGTTCTTACAGATTCACCCTATGATTCGACTACCGACACGCTCGCCGAATTCGGGTGCAAAAGTACGGAAAATCGCAAAAATGGTGTTCCTTGAGGATGAAAAAAAATCCGCAACCCAAGCCTTTGCCCGAATTGCGGATTCCATATTATCGACGGTTTCATCAAATGTAGTATTTTTGCCGCAAATTTTAAAACCGATCATCATGAATCAAAGAATAGCCATCCCCTCCAATGAGGGTATATTGTGGCAGCACTTCGGAAAGGCTCCACAAGTCACAATTTTCAACGTCGAAGACGGAAATATTGTCGATTCAAAGGTGCTGCAAGCACCAGAGCATGAGCACGGTGCGATGCCGAGGTTCCTGGCCGAACAGGGCTGCACCGATGTGCTTTGCGGTGGATTGGGCCAAGGTGCCGTTAACATGCTGAACCAGTTAGGCATCCGCATCCATGCTGGCGCTCCCGAACTTCCCGTGGAGCAGGTGCTGGCCATGTTCCTCGACGGCACCATCGTTTATGGTGACCCCAGCTGCCACCATCATTGCGAGGGGCATCACCATTAAAAAAGCCGCAGCTCAATAGCCACGGCTTGATGGTAAAAAAATAGCTTGTTTTTCTCTTCTCTACCAAATGGCAGCTCTTTCATCAGGAGCGATATACATCTTGCTTCCTTCTGGGATGTCGAAGGCCTCGTAAAAGTGCGACATCGAGCGGAGGGCGCAGTTCACACGGGCTTCGGCAGGAGAATGCACATCCTCCTTCAACTTGCGTTCAAGGGCTTTGTCACGGATATTGGTGCGCCATACGGTGCCGTAACTGATAAAGAAGCGCTGGGCAGGCGTGAAGCCGTCAATGGGTTTGTTGGCTTTGGCCTCGTCAGTCATCTGGTAGGCATCCCAAGCCACATTCAGCCCTCCCAGGTCGGCGATGTTTTCGCCCAAGGTCAGTTCGCCGTTGATGTGGTGCCCCCTCAGCTCGAATTCGTCGAACAGCTTCACCAGTTGCTTGGTGCATTCGGTGAACTTGGCATCGTCTTCTTCGGTCCACCAGTTATTGAGGTTGCCTTTTTCGTCGAACATACGCCCCATGTTGTCGAAGCCGTGAGTCATCTCGTGGCCAATGATCGCGCCGATGGCTCCGTAGTTGACGGCATCGTCGGCATCCATGTTAAAGAACGGAGGCTGAAGGATGGCTGCCGGGAACACGATCTCATTCAATTCAGGGTTGTAGTAAGCGTTGACTTCCTGCGGAGTCATATTCCATTTTTCCTTGTCAACAGGCTTGCCTATTTTGTCCATGTCTCTCTCATGAATGAAACGCTCAGCGCGGCGTACGTTTTGGAAGTAGGACTCGGGCGTGACTTCATACTTGCTGTAGTCCAACCACTTGTCGGGATAGCCTATCTTCACACTGTAGCAGTCGAGCTTGTGAATGGCTCGGGCTTTGGTCTCATCGCTCATCCAATCGACGTTCTTGATGCGTTCCCGCAATGCCAAGCGCAGGTTGCCGACAAGGTTAATCATGCGTTCCTTGGCTTCGGCAGGGAAGTACCTTTCCACATAGAGTTGGCCGATGGCTTCGCCCAAATAGTCCGAAGTCTTGTCAAGCACACGACGCCAGCGGGGGTTCTGCTCTTCTACGTCATAGAGGTATTTTTTATAGAAGTTGAAGTCTTCGGTGACGAGGTCATCGCTAAGTCGAGGGGCACTCTCTGTGATGACCACCCATCGCATGTAGTCCTTGATGGTGCCGAGGTCGGTGTTGAGGAGGAGGCCATTGAGGGCGGTGAAGAAGTCGGGAGAGGCCACGTTGAGGCTGTCGAAGGCCGGTGCTCCGATGGCATGGAAGTAGTTGTCCCAGCTGAAGTCGGGCATGGAGGCCTGAAGTTCCTGGCGACTTTTCAGGTGATAGAGGTTGTTGGGGTCGAGGCATTCCTCGATGGGCATGGAGTTTTTGGCGAGTTCGGTCTCAAAATCAAAGACATGCTGAGCTTTTTCCGATGCTAGAGCAGCCTCGGTGCCGGTAAGCTGGAACATATTGGCGATGTGTTCGACATACTTGTCACGCATTTCCTGTAGTTCTTCAACAAGATACAAATCGCGGTCGGGGAGTCCGAGGTCGGCTTGGAAGACCAGCATGATGACCCTGTCGGCGTTTTTCCAATCGGTGTAGCTGCCCGCTTGAAAGAAAGGCCAGCCAAATCCTTCATAGTGGAGCATCCCAATCAGTTCAGGAAGTTGCGACTTGTCACTCATTTGGTCAATTTGGTCGAAATAGGGCAACAACTCGCTGCAGCCGCGTTGGTTGATAGCTACGGTGTCCATGCCCGCATTGTAAAAGTCGCGGATCTTCTGGGTCACGCTGCCTTGCTCGGCATTTTTATCATGCGTAACCTCATCGATGATGGCTTTGATCTGCAACTCAGTGCGTTCGTCAACCTCGTAGGAGGCACTGTAGGCGGAATACGTCTCGGGAATCGGGTTGTTTTTCAGCCAGTTGTTGTTGCAATAGCGATAGAAGTCGTCCGCGGGATTGATGGTGGTGTCCATGTTGCTCAACTCAATAGCTGGAACAACTTCTCTCTCGGGTTGAGGCGTTTCTACTGTCTTCTGTGCGCAGCCTGCTGCCATGATGCATGATACCAGAATGGCGATTGCGTTTGCTTTTTTCATATTGATAGAGGTTTTGTTTTTCAATACTATTAATACGGAATTGATTCGAAAAAGTTACAGTTTTTATAAAACATCTTTTCGGCTACAAAAGTACAAAAAATTCCGCAACCCAAGCCTGAGGCCTGAATTGCGGATTTCTCAAGATTACTTTTTTTGTTGCAATTAACTGCCTCAAACTGTATCACTCACTACCAGTTTTGCCAAAACGCTCCTTCATGAATCGTTTTACGGAGGCGATTCTCTCCGCCATCGGCTTGTCAAGCATACTTTGGAATAGTATCTCCATGCAAAGAAAACACCCGAGGAAACAAAGCACACCCCAAAGCCACTGAATGCGGTCATACTCAATGTTACTGTTGATGACGACGATAGACCAGATTGCGTATGCGCTCATCAGCATAGCCGTCCACCATCCTGGCGTCACGCTGCGCAATTGAAACATCACAATCCCCCAGTTATGCACAAAACCCTCGAAGATACAGAGGATGATCACAGCAAATGTCAGCCATAACTTCTCCGGCCAGATGAGTGCGGCTGAAAAGGCAAGTGTGATGTATAGTGCCTGCGCGATATGAGTTACACCAGGTATGAGTGTGCGCCAGTCGATTTGTAGCAACCGACCAGCCATCAGGTCAAGGAACCTGCCCTTGTACCCCTCCTCGTACTCATGGATAATCAGCAACGCATACATTCCGAGCGTGAGTTTTTGCACTAATGCGAGACCTGACCAGTTGAATGCTGCCCAGACTGCCCATCCGAGGAAAACAAGTGTCATCAGATGGATGTTGTTTTTCAACAGAAACAGACCGAATTTTTTCATACCAAGCGTATTTAATGATTAGACGGCGCAAAATTGCCGCTTTTATGGCAAAGAGAGTTGTCTTTTGCAAGGTATTTATGTACTATTTCAACGAAAATTTTGTTTATTTATGCTAAAATGCAAAAAATGTAGTACCTTTACACCGAAATTCGATTGGATATGCGTCCGACTAATGTTACATTGCGTCCCGAATTGATGCACACACTGACTCGTCAGAACGATGAAGTCTTCGTGTCATCAGACTTAGTGATGATGCACTCTCTTCATTCGTTGTTACAGACTCCCATGCGGCAGATGATACGCACTCCGCAATATGTAGAGATGGGCAGAGTAATCCTAGTGAGTGCCGGGCAAGCCACCTACGACATCAATCTTGTGCCGTATCAGTTGAAGGCAAATGATGTGTGGGTGATTCCTCAAAACAGTTACATCAGCCTAACGGAATTGTCCGATGATTTTGACGGCATGGCATTGTCATTCCAACATCTGCCTGTCGGTTTCGACAAATGTGCGCTTCTTCATCTTAATGTCGAGGATTACTGCCGGATACAGAGTTATTTGGAATTGGTTTGGCAGGTGGTGCGCAGCCGCTATGACCAACATACGATTGAGCACCTGCAAATTGCTTTGATGTATGATTTGATGCGGTTGCGAGCCGACACGACCAAACCGTGCACTGCCGCACAGACGCATGGCGAACAGATTGTGCAACGGTTTTTGGATCTTTTGGGGCTGAGCGACCCGTTGCCGCGCAATGTGAAAGCGTATGCGCAAAAGTTGTGCATCACCCCTAACCATTTGTCTGCCGTCATCCGACAGCAGACAGGCAAGAGCGTCATGGACTGGTTGGATGCCAACTGCGTCCTTCGTGCGCAGGTGATGCTCAAACATAGTGATATGCCAGTGTGTGATATTGCTTGTCAGTTAGGTTTTCAAAGTGCCACATTCTTCTCCAGGTACTTCCGTCGTGAGACAGGCATGACACCAAGCGAATATCGGGAAACTGGGTGATGTGAGCAGAACCACTTGCTGAAATATACTTGCTGTTCCCTTTGAACGGAAAAATCCGCAATCCAAGCCTTTGTCTGAATTGCGGATTTATCTTTCTATTGGCGTATATTCAATCTTGGCTTCCTCATCAGTCGCTTCAAGTTTCATAATCACAGGGCGCAGACCGTCATTGCAGCTGACAATGGCCACGCCAGGTTCTTTAATCCAATCACCATAATAGAATAGTCCTTTATCTGCACCATGAGCCAGGGCAAACACATACTGATAGATGGCTTTCCATGCTTCATCACAAAAACCTTCAGGCTTTGCATAGTCAGCGTAAAACACATCACCTACCTTCATCATCGGACATGCTTTCAGGCCGCAGATGCCATATTCCTTTGCCAAGTCCTCATTCAGCATCGTTTTGAGGATGGTAATCTTAACTTTCTTCATAATAGGTTTTACTTTTCATATAATTCAATGGGCAGTCCGTCAGGATCTTGAAAGAAGAGGAACTGCTTGCCAGTGTACTCGTCTATCCTAATCTGTTCGTGTGTAATCCCCTGTGCATCTAATTCACCGATGGCTGCTGCTATGTTGTCGACTTCAAAAGCCAAATGTCGCATACCAGCGGCTTCTGGATGCGTCAATCGGCGCGGTGGTGAAGGAAAAGAGAATAACTCGATGATATAATCGTGGTCAAGAGCGAGGTCGGTTTTGTATGACTGACGCTCGGCACGATAATGTTCAGCAATAACCTTGAATCCGAGGACTCGTGTATAGAAATCCAAACTCTTCTGATAGTCGGAGCAGATGATGGCGATATGGTGTACTTTGTTTAGATGTAGCATGGTTTTATCTGTTTCGCAATTCGGCTGCAAAGTTAATAAAAAACAATCCATAAACGGGTCGAAGGTGGATGTGTCGGGAAAGTGGAGGTGGCCGCTTTTCCGTTTCATTGAAACGAGTCAAGAGAAAAATTCATTTATTTCATTTTTTTTCTTTTTCGGCTTCGGCTGTGGCAATGCATTACAAGTCTCGCGGACAAGCGCCGACAAATAATCCCTGTCGTCCACATCTTCAATGAAGAAATAGTCTTTCGCACCGTCGTAAGGGGGACGCATTTCGACGCTGCGCAATAGCGAACGGCCTGCCTCGGTCGGTTTCAGGTAGAAACGGTTGTCGCAGACGAGGCCAAAGATCACGCCGTCGCAATAGATGCCGTAGTCGCCAAACATCTTTTTCACCGTAATCTCGCCTGCACCTGCGCATTGGTCGGCGATATATTGAACGAAGTCGGGGTTGCTTGCCATGGTGTATGGTTGTCTTTTGTGATTGCGCAAAGGTACGAATATTCGCAATAAACCACTATCTTTGCCAAAAATATCCCTTGTGCAAAACCTCATCATCAGACCCATTACTATTGAGCATTTGGACCAATATGGCACCATCTATGCGGCGGCGTTTTCGGGCGAGCCGTGGAACGACAACTGGTCGGTGGAAGACGCCACCATCCATGTTCGTGAACTGATTGAAAGTCAACAGCATTATGGTTTGGAATGTGTTGTGGATGGAGAAGTGGTTGGCTTCATTTTGGGTACTTCCATGCTGTTCCATTATGGCCGCACCTTCGAGATCAACGACCTTGCCGTTGCGCCCCAATACCAACGACAAGGCATCGCCAGCCGTTTGCTTGGAGCAATGTCTCACCGACCTCAAGTCACAAGGCATTGTAGGTTTCCATCTGATTACCGCTCGCGAAGGTGTCTTGCCCGCTTTCTATGAAAGATTCGGCTTCAAGAAAGAGGAGCGGGTGATGCTGATGGGGAAGGAGTAATCAAAAAAAGCTATATCTTTGCCCCGTCGAAAGTTGGCAGAAATGAAGCGATACAAAAATAAGATAGCGTTATTCCTATTGGCCGTCTATCTGCCAATGTGGTTGCTGTCGTCGTTTCATGTCCATGCTTATCCCTTGAAAGCTGCGGATGCAATTGAAGAGCAACATTCATCGATAATGGATGAAGACGGGTGTTTGCTTTGCCAGTTCCAGCAACTAGCTTATGAGGAATCTCCACAAGTGGTTGTGACGGTCAATCTGCCGGAAACCAGGGTGGAACCTATTCCTATGGTTCAAGATGTTGCTTCAGCTTTCGAACAACCATCCTCATCACGCGCCCCACCCGTCTTGTTGTAAATACCAGAGAATCAATTTACTGTATTTATAACTTAACAACAAGACTAAAAATGAAAAAAACATTATTTACAGCCTTGTCATTGGCGTATGTATTACCAATGACGGCTCAGAGTTTGCCTGACTCTACCGATATGTTTTTCAGGCATTTGGAATTAAAGGAAGTGACGGTGACGGGTGCCGTGGGCGACATGAGAATGAAAGAGACGCCCATGCCTATCGTAGTGCTTCAAGCCAAGGAACTGCATCAACTGTCGTCCACCAATCTGATTGACGCCATCGCCAAACAGCCAGGCGTATCACAAATCACCACGGGAAGTGGCATCTCGAAACCCGTCATCCGTGGACTGGGCTACAACCGCATTGTGGTTGTTAACGACGGCATCCGACAGGAAGGGCAACAGTGGGGCGACGAGCATGGCATAGAAATCGATGCCAACGAGGTCGGCGCAGTAGAAATCCTGAAAGGTCCCGCCAGCCTCATGTATGGCTCCGATGCCATGGGCGGCGTGTTGGTGTTCAAAAGTATGCCGACCCTGCCTGAAGGCACTATAAAAGGCAAGATAAACGCCGAATATCAAACGAATAATGGCTTGATAGGCGCATCTTTCAATCTTGCTGGCAACCAGAAAGGTTTTACTTGGGATGCCCGATTCAGTGAAAAGCACGCCCATGCCTACAAGAACCGTTATGACGGCTATGTGCCTAATTCCCAATTCGGTGAACGCGCATTTTCGCTTAAAGCGGGACTGATGCGCAACTGGGGCTTTTCCAACCTGAAATTTGGCTATTACGACCTTACACCGAGCATCGTGGAAGGCGAACGCGACACGATGACGGGCGAATTGCTCTCCGAGGAAGGTGACCTGCTGTCTTATCATCATGGCCTACCCTATCAGCGGGTGAATCACTACAAGGCCGTTTCCGAGAGCTTCATCAACCTGTCTTCTGGATACTTGAAAGTGATTGCGGGCTATCAGCAGAACCGACGCAAGGAGTTTGAGGAAACTGCCGACGAATATGGCCTGTATCTACAACTGCACACCTTGAACTATGATGTCCGTTATGTCTCGGAAGAAAAATCAGGCTGGAAGTTCTCGACAGGATTGAATGGCATGGGACAGAAATCCATCAATCTAGGCGAGGAATACCTTATCCCCGATTACAATTTGTTCGATGCTGGTGTTTATGCCACGGCTTCCAAAATATTGGGTCGTTGGAATTTAAGTGGTGGACTTCGCTTCGACTACCGTTATTTGGCCGCAAAAGGTCTGATCGAGGACGACGAGGTGCGTTTTGAGGACTTCACGCGACATTTTCAAGGTATCACGGGCAGTTTGGGAGCGACATGCGAAGTCACGGAAAGGCTTGACCTGAAATTCAATCTTGCCCGAGGCTATCGTGCACCTAACATCAGCGAGTTGGCCTCTAATGGCGAACATGAAGGCTCGTTGAGGTATGAGATTGGAAGCCATAACTTTAAGCCAGAATATAGTTGGCAGGCCGACTTGGGTCTTAACTATGCCACTCGCTATTTTGAGTTGAATGCCGCTGTGTTCGCCAACCACATCAGCAACTATATCTATCTGCATCGCATCGACAGCATCATCGAACCTGACTTGATGACTTTCGCCTATGCGCAGGGTGAGGCGATGCTGATGGGCTTCGAGGCTGGTTTTGACATTCATCCTTTCCATGCCCTTCATATTGGGTCGTCGTTTTCTTATGTCAACGCTCAGTTGCTGCACCAACCTGAAGAGATGCGTTGGCTCCCGATGACGCCCGCACCACGCCTTTCGGCAGATGTGAAATACGAAATCACGCACGACAGCAAGGTGTTCAACAATGCCTATCTTGCAGCACGCATAGATTGGTATTTGGAACAGAATCATTATTATGCAGCCTACGACACCGAGACGGCCACTCCCTCCTACCTCTTACTTGGGTTTTCAGCCGGAACCGATGTCTTGATCAAAGGCAAGAAAGTCGCCGAACTGGCATTGATTGTCGACAACCTCACGGATGTGTGCTATCAAGACCACTTGAGCCGTCTGAAATATGCGGATTGGAATGTCGTGACAGGAAGACGCGGCGTGTTCAACATGGGTCGCAATATCGTCTTCAAGCTGACGGTGCCCATTGGGTGACCTCCCCCATCCCATATCATGCCCCTTCTCAGCACAATACTATGTCAAAGCCTATTTGAAAGTTTTTTTTCAAATCAGAAAAAACCTCGTATTTTTGCTGATGGAAAACACATTAAATAAAATTTTGTTATATGTCTAATAACCAATCAATTATTACAAACGCAGAGTATTTCCCAAGCATGCTTCCCGCTGAGGAACTTGCTCAATTGAAGTTTATCCCAACATTTCCCGAATTTGTAACATGGATAGAACAAAAGTGGGCTGACCTGCCTTGCTTATCCGACACGGTCAACACATTGAATTATAAGCAAACCTGTGACATCATTGCCCGTAAACGCGCTTTGCTGAACGAATTAGGCCTGCAAAAAGGTGACAAGGTGGCTATTCTCGACAACATTACCGTCGAGGCAGTTGAGATGTTTCTCGCCGTCACGTCAGCAGGCTATGTGGCCATCAACCTGCCTTCGCAGCTGCCTCCTCAAGCCATCGTGGGCTGCTGCATGAAGTTTGGCGTAAAGGTGTTGGCTTACGGCAAGGACTTCGCGCTATCTTCTTCACAGGTGGTACCACGGGTGCTCCTAAAGGTGCGGTCCTACCCCATCGTGCCTTGATGCGCGGTGCCTTGAATGGCGTATACGCCCCAGGCAGCCAACTCGGTCATCACCGTTATGCCTGCGTGTTGCCCTTGAGCCATGTGTTCGGCCTCGTCCGCAGCACATTGTCTGTCCTGATGGAAGGCGGTGCCTGGTTCTCTGCTGGCAACACCAAAGAGACGGTCACCAAGTTCCCCGTCATTCGTCCTACCTGCCTCGTTGCCGTTCCCGGTATTTGCGAGATTTTGCTTGGTCTGGTCAAGATGTACGGAAAGCCTTTCCTGGGTGGTCAACTGGGATTTATTATCTCGGGTGCCGCCAATGTGCCCCCGAAACTCATCGGCGAGTTCGATGAGTTGGGCATCCACCTCTTTGCGGGATATGGCATGACCGAAGGCGCCAACCTCACCACCGGCAATATCGATGTGAAGTCGCGTCCCACCTCAGTCGGCAAGCTCTATCCTGAACAAGAAGCGAAAGTGGTCGATGGCGAGTTGTGGTTCCGTGGCGATAATGTATTCCTCGGTTACTATGGCGACCCTGAAAAGACGGCCGAAACCCTTACTGAAGATGGTTGGATCAAGACGGGCGACCTTGTGCGTTTTGACGAGGAAGGCTATATGTACATCGTTGGCCGCATCAAGAACCTCATCATCCTTTCCAACGGTGAGAATGTCAGCCCCGAGAGCATCGAAGAGCCGTTCTACAAAGACCCGAAGCTCCGCGACTGCCTCGTCAAGGAAGACGAATTGGATGGCCGTCAGGTGATTGCCATAGAGATTCTGCCACGCATGGAGGAGTTTGGCAACGGTCCATGGGAAGAAGTGGAAGCCTATTTCAAGGATTTGGTCGGCAAAGTCAACGCTGAGCTGCCCACAACCCACCAAGTAAGCAAAGTCACTGTGCGTAAAGAGGACTTCAAGCGTACTGGCGCCATGAAAGTCTCAAGAAACCAATAAGCCATGGAAAGAGAACAAATTTTCAACGAGTTGAAGGAAATCCTGAAGCTCATCAAGCCATCAGCTGATTTCAGTAAGATCAACGAGGACTCACAGCTTGTCCGCGATGTGGGCTTGGATTCATTGACCATCTTGCTGCTGAGCCTCGCTATCGAGAACAAGTTCGCTTTCAAGTTCGAAGGCAATCCCAAGTTCACCACGGTGGGCGAAGTCATTGACTTTATCAGCGCGAATTCAACCCTTTAAGCCTATGAGCATCCGAATCGAAAAGGTGGAAAGTCACAAGCAGTTGAAGAAGTTTGTGACTTTCCCTCTCCATTTATATAAGAATTGCCCCAATTGGGTGCCTGCTTTGGAAGGCGACGAATACGACACCTTCAACCCCGAGAAAAACGGCGCCTACGACTTCTGCGAGGCGGACTGCTTCTTGGCCTACCGAGGCAACGAAATTGTTGGCCGCGTGGCCGCCATCATCAACCATAAGGCCGACGATGCAGAGAATATTGTCCGTTTCGGCTGGCTCGACTTCATCGAAGACGAGGAAGTGTTGCGCGCTTTGATTGATGCCGTTGCAGACTGGGGCAAACAACACGGACGCACTGAGATGCATGGCCCATGGGGATTCACCGACATGGACAAGGAAGGCCTCTTGGTGGAAGGCTACGAACACCTCTCCCCTTTCACCTGCCTCTATAACTATCCTTATTATGGCGAAATGTTGGAGCGTCTCGGCTTCACGAAAGATGTCGACTGGACCCAACGGACGCTTGAGGTGAGCAAGGAACTGCCACCCATGTTCCAATTCGCCAACCTGATTGAGGAAAGGTTCAAGGTGCATGTGGTGCAGCCGCACAGCATGAAAGAGATGGGAAACCGATACGGGAGGGAGATCTTCCACATGTACAACGATGCTTTCGCGCCCCTGAATGGTTTTTCGCCTTTGACCGACAAGCAAATTGATGCCTATCTGAAAACCTATGTTCCCATTCTTGACAAAGACTTTGTCGCCTTGGCCGTCGATGCCAATGACAAGCCTATCGGTTTCATCTTCTGCGTGCCTTCGCTATCAAAGGCAGTAAAGAAATCCAATGGACGACTGTTCCCCTTTGGCTTCATTAATATTTTGAAGGCCTTGAAGAAAAACGACACCCTCGAGGCATTGATCATGGGCGTGATGCCCGAATATCAGCAATGCGGCATCCCGGTGCTGTTGTTCAAGTACCTTCACGAGAACTGCATCAAGCGGGGCATCGATACCATCATCATGAACCCGCAGTTGGAGGAGAATTACAAGGTGCAGTCGCTCTTCGGCGACTACAAGACCGAGCCTTTCATGCGGAGGCGTGCCTATAAGAGGACGCTTTAACCGTAATAACTACCCAAAATTGCAGCAAACCATTTTGCCGGCAAGATTTGTTTCAGGAACACAGAGAGCCGTTGTTCGAAGGAGGCAACGACATAACCATGTTTAGGATTCTTTTTCTTAAGGATTGTGCTGATTTTTCGGGCTAGTACCTGTGGCTTCAGCCCGCCTGTCTCGTCATGTTCCACCTTGTCAATCGCTTTTTGATAGGCTGGATAGGCTTGAAGCACCTCGTCTTTGGTTGCTTTCTTTCGGCTGCCCGTGAAACCTGTCGAGAAGTCACCAGGACGAATCACGGTTACGGTGATGCCAAACGGCTTTGTCTCCAGGCGCAGGGCCTCGCAATAACCTTCGATGGCGAACTTGCTGGCCGAATAGAAACCTTGAAACGGCAGCCCCATCAAGCCACCGATAGAGCTGAGCGCAACGATTTTGCCTGAGCCTTGTTTCCTCATGTGAGGCAGCACAGCGTCAACACAATGCACCAAACCCATGAAGTTGGCATCCATCTGTTCCCTGATTTCTTCCTCTGTGGCGAACTCCAAGGGTCCGCCGATGCCCATGCCGGCATTGTTGACCAAAACATCAATTCGGCATTCAGCCTCGATGATTTGTTGCACTGCCTGTTGCACCGCTGCGGCGTCGCGGACATCCAAACGAAGGTATTTCACTTGTGGCAATGGCGCGACTTCACGGCGCACTGTCCCGTAAACGACATAACCTTCCTGCGAGAGTAAACGGGCAGTCTCCAAACCAAAACCCGAGGATATCCCTGTGATGAATATGACCATTAATCAATGATTTGAGCTTCCTTAAACGCTTTGGTGATTTTGTCCAATGCCTCATCCACTTGTTCGAAAGTGTGAGTGGCCATCAAGGCAAAGCGGATTAAGGTATCGTTTTCGGGTACAGCAGGTGCGATGACTGGGGTGACAAAAACACCATCATCCAACAACCTGTTGCAGAGCCAGAAAGCCTTCTCTGAGCTTCTTACAAACAGCGGAATAATCGGGGTCTCGCTCTTGCCGGTATCGAAACCCCGCTCTTTGAACTGCTTTCGGGCATAGTTGCTCACATCCCAGAGATGCTGTATGCGCTCCGGCTCTTCCAACATGATGTCGATGGCCTTGCTGACCGAAGCCACATTGGCAGGCGGCATGCTGGCACTGAAAATCAGCGAGCGGGCATTGTGTTTCAGGTAATTGATGGTGTCGAAATCGGAAGCAATGAAACCGCCCAACGACCCAAACGACTTGGAGAAGGTGCCCATAATCAGATCCACTTTGTCGGTCAGGCCGAAATGGTCGGCTGTACCCCTACCCTGTCGTCCGAGGACACCCAAGGAATGGGCGTCGTCAATCATGATGTCGGCATCGTATTGCTCTGCCAAAGCGACCATCTCCGGCAATGGAACAATGTCGCCTTCCATCGAGAAGATACCGTCGGCAACAATCAATTTGACGGAGTCGGGAGTGCACAGTTTCAGCTTCGCCTCCAAACCGTCCATATCATTATGGTTGTACTTCCAGACCTTACCAAACGAAAGTCGGCTACCCTCGATGATAGAGGCATGGTCGAGGCTATCCAAGAGCAGATAATCATTTCGACCACAAAGTGCCGAAACCACACCAAGATTCACCTGAAATCCAGTGCTGAAACAAACGGCTGCCTCTTTGCCGACCAGTGTAGCCAACTTTTCCTCCAAAGCGACATGAATATCAAGTGTACCATTGAGGAAACGGGAACCCGAGCAGCTGGTGCCGTATTTCCTGATAGCCTCGATGGCGGCTTCCTTCAGCCGTGGGTCGTTGGCCAAGCCAAGATAGCTGTTGGAACCAAACATCAACACATCTTTACCCTTGATCCTCACCACCGTGCTTTGTTCCGACTCGATGGGTTTATAATAAGGGTAAATCCCTTTTGCCTGGGCCTCTTGCGGAGCAGTATATCTTGCACAGTTTTTCCTCAATCTGTTAGTCTTCATATTTCTTGTAAAGGTCTTTTCGGAGCGCAAAAATAGTCTTTTTTTGTTCGCCTTTGAACAGAAAAACCACCGAAAAGGGCAATAATGCAGGTGTATCACATTCAACAAAGTATATTACACCCTGGCGCATATATGAAAATCGCGGAAAAACTCCCCTGATTTTTTCAGGGAAATCTTTCCGCGAATTGGATTTGAAGGCTCTTATGCCTTATTCGTGCACAATCACCAAGCGTTGCGTCATTCCGTTGCTTGTCCTAATGAAGTAGATGCCTTCTTGGTACTTGGCAGTCGGGATGACCAATTGCGACTCGTCGGTGTAGAAAGTCTCGACTTTCTGCCCGACTACGTTGTAAAAGCTTACCACGCCAAGGTTCTCGCCTTGGAGGGTTACGCTTTCGTTGGCAGGATTGGGGAACACAGTCAGCGTAGCGTTGTTTTCTTTGACACCAACGGTTGATTCGTAAACGATATTGACCTCAAAGTTGCCCTCCGAAGTGTTGACATACATTTTTCCTTCGAAGGTTTCCCTAACAGGTACATCGACATAGACTTCCACGATAGCAGTCTGTCCTGCAGCAACAGTCATGCCTTCAGTGACATCTTGGCCTTCGTACATGCATTGCAATTCAAAAATGTTGTCAGCAGTGAAGGCATTGACGGCCACATCGTCACCGGTCATGTTGGAAATGGTCAGCAGACCGGGCTCGTAAGTCTCGCCATCACTGTAGATGTGCAAGGTTTGCGGGTTGACGGTCAGCGTACCCGTGCAGTCGTGAGGTTGCAGGCCGTTTCGTTGCATGGCATTGACCACATCTTGTGCCGAGAAAGGATAGAGATCCAGCAGTCCCTGGATAGGAATGCTGCGGTCAGGCATGATGAGGACGAGGGTGGGACAGGCTTGGATGCCATAAAGGTCGAAGACTTCGTTGCCGCCGCCGTCTCTTCCTACAGTAGGAAAATCAACACCATATTCGTTGGCCCACTGCTGGCAGACGGCATCATTATCAATGTAAGAGATTTCGATGTAAAACACATCGTGAAGGTTGCAGCCCATTTGTGTATAGGAACCTGTGATGTAGGGCGAAATCACCTGACATTGACCACATGAGTAGAAGAAAAAGTCGATGAAGACGGCTTGACCTCGGTCGAGGATCTCGAAGAGGTTGTAAGTCTGTCCGTGGCAGTCGGTCACGGTGAAGTCAACGGCTTCGGTGAGGTTGGTTTGTTGTGCGCGAAGACCTGCCCCAAAGAGCAGGAACGCGAGGAGAATGTAAAGCTTTTTCATGGTTTGTAACTGTTCAAAATTAAACTTCATGTTTCTGACTTCGGGACTACGGGACTTCGAGACTACGGAATTGTTCTGTCTCGCAGTCCCGCAGTCTCGTAGTCTCTTGTCAATTATATAACCGAATTATGCTCTATTTTATTGTTTGGAAACGAGTTTCACGCTTTCGCCGTTTTCGGTCTTCACACGAACCATATAAACTCCAGCCTGATATTGGCTCATATCAAGGGTGGTCATGTTTCCGTCCACATGGCTGTCGTAAACCACTTGGCCAAGCGTGTTCATCACGGTGACATGGTTAATCCCTGGTGCAGCGATGTTCACATTGTTCGTGGTGGGATTGGGATAGACAGAGACAGATTCGTTGCTCTCGTTGATCCAGTCGTAGCCATCGACATATACCCATGCCAGCCAGCTATAAGCTTCGCTACTGACAGAAGCCACATCCATCCAGCCATAGCCATCGATGCCAAGCCAACGGCTGTTGGGGTTGCCCACATCGGCAACGGCAGGTGCAGGATATTGAATGGAGCCGTCATGGTAGAAAGTCAACCAAATGTTTTGTGTGCCATCGATTTCGACAGGGGTTTCAAGCCTGAAGGTGACAACATCGCCGACTGTGCCTGTGATTTCGAACTGTTGGGTAGAAACCAAAGTGCCTGGAGCAGTATCGCCGCCAAGGTAAAAATTGACAGTGTAGGTGGTGGCAAATTGCTCTTCACCTGCATCCAAGAAACCAAACTCAGTGAAAGAACAGCCTTTGTAATCGTTCATCAGATCGGCAGGGAACATATAACCCCAATTGAAGGGCATTCCAATACCGATAATTTGTGGCGATGAGTAATCACCGACATAGGAGAACCAAGAACCCTCCGAAGGAAGTCGGTCTTGTGAAATCATCACATGGTTCATTTCAGCAGCATTCAATTGGATGTCGCCACGGTTTTGTGCTTGTGTCATGCCTGTCATGGCAAAAACGCACATCAAAAAGAATAATACATTTTTCTTCATAAGAATAAAAGTTTTGATAAATGGTTAATTATTTGATAATCATGTCTTCGCTGATATGGGTGATGATGGAGTTACATTCCTCTTGGTCGTCATAGAAGAAAAGCCATAAGGCGCGTTCTTCGCTATCGGCAGCAGTGATGTAGCCGATGTGACCGTGAGTTTGGGCATCGTCCATGATGCTGTGATTCCAATCCTTTTGCTGTTGCAGGCCGGGATTAAGGGCCCTATTGGGATGTAGTCTTTCGTCAATCATCCCGATGACAAGCGATCGTGCAATGGTCATAATGTAGTCATCGTATGTATCATTTGCAGGCGCTTGCTCTATTGGGCCTTGGCCAACGATGATGGCTGTATTGGGCAGCAACGAATCGGGGGCTTGGAAGCTGTTCATGACTTCGCGCATCTTGTCGGCAACGATATGCGTAAATCTCTCGATGTCTTCATCGGGTATTTGGCTGATGTCGGTCAAAGTGTCAAAGATGGCGTCGTCCAAAAAATCGGTTTCGATGCCAACACCAATCATGACAGGATTGTCGTCGTTCGGACAATTAAAGTTGGCGGTGTCGTAAGTCATGAAGCCGAAATCCCGTTTCAGCATTTCCCAATCCGTTTCGTTGTCGGCTTGCAACATCAAGGCGTCGATGCATTTTCCGTTGACTGACAAATCGCCGAGGTAGGCCACAGTGAGGTTGGCATTGTCGGCATACTTGCAGTACATTTCCATCGCAGCTTTTTTGCAGGTTGTTGTCTCGGATGCGGTCCTTTCCTTGCAGGCAGAAAGCCATAAAGCAAGGATCACAGCGAGATATGGAACGAGGCTTTTCATTGTCTTTGGGTTTTGTTATTTAATGACTTTGTTTGCCATGAGCATGATATCTTGCGCCGAACAGCCGTTGTTGCACACAAAATGAATGGTTTGGCTTTCAACAGTCACTTCTTCGGCGATAGGGAGCTCATCATTGGGTTGGCTTGAGCGGGTCATTCCGAAAATGGTCACGCCGATGACGAGGCTAGCGGCGGCTGCGTAGGGTATCCAACGCCGGTTGTGGTGAAAGCGGATGACCTTCGTTCCCAAACCGGCAGGGTCTTGTTGCGCCTTTTCGGCCCACTGCAAAAAGGTCTTGTCGTCAGGCACCGTCTTTTCGGCCTGCTTCTCCCACTGTTGACGATGTTCCCATTGGGTTTTGAAATCGTCGCGTTGCGTGCTTGGGTTCATTGCTTTTATGTTGTCTTTCATTGTCATAGTTTGTTTTCCCTTTCGTACATGATTCTAAGTTTCCGTTTGAGTCGGGCGATGCGCATGGCCACGGCACCCACTGAACTGTTGGTCATCTCAGCGATTTCCTTGTAGGAGAAGCCATCGAGAAAGGCACGGATAATAACACCGCTTTCTTCAGGCAGAGCTTCAATAAGTTGTTGCAATTGCTGGTAGTTGTCGTCGCCGGGCTCTTCGTCCTTTTTGTCCACATTATTCGTTTCGATGGATTCTGTTTGCGGACTTCTGATATCTTTGCGTTGCAGCATCAGCATGGTGTTGGTGGCAACGCGCCACACCCAGGTCTTTTCCGAACTACGCCCCTCAAAACTTTTGAAGCTCCTCCAAAGATTCACGATAACTTCCTGGACACAATCTTCTGTGTTCCAAGCACTTCCAAGTCTATAGTCGGAACAAATATGCCAAATCATGGCCTTATGCCTAAGGATCAAGGCATTGAATTCGGCATGGGTTGTGTCGATATTGCTTTTGTCGGCTCCTTGTGACTCGGAAGATGCCATTCTTTTTGTTTGTCTTTTGATGATTTAGTTGCAAAGGTATATTGAAAAATAACGCAACTCTTCATTTTTTTCGCTTCATCCCGACTTTTTTTCCTGCACTTGTTATTTTTTGCAGTTTTCTGCAACTAATATTAATGTTAATCAATATCTCATCTAACATTTACAAGTATGAAACGAACATTTATCTTTTCAGTGCTGACTTTGGCACTCATGATGATCTGCCAAAGTGCGTTTGCCTATGATTACATTGTCAATGGCATCTATTACCGCAAAGCTACGCAACAACTCCCAGGTGGCGGTTGCGGCGAAACCTACCTGATCGTAGTCAACAACGACTACCCAAACACCTATTCGGGTGATGTGGTCGTTCCCGAAACAGAAATCATCAATGGGGAGTCGTTAAGGGTACGCTACATTGCCAGCGAGGCTTTCTATGGCTGTGTTGACCTCACTAGCATTACTTTGCCCAGCACCATCGTAAACATCGGTTTCCATTCGTTTGCCGACTGCCAGCGTTTGGAATATATCGACCTCCCTGCGGGTATGCAACAAATCAATTCGAATGCCTTCAGTAATTGCTACGAACTCGATCACATCTTCATTCACAGCACTGAGCCGTTTTTCCTTTGGGATGACGCTTTTGCCGACATCAACGACCATGTGCATATCGTTGTGCCCTGCAACTGCATCGAAGCTTTCGAGGCCGCCGAGGAATGGCAAGGTATCCAGCTTTATGACGACTGCGGCAATGTGGGTATCGGCGAAGCCAAAGCCGTTGCTTTTGATGTTTACCCCAACCCTGTTTCGGGAACCCTCACCATCGAAGCCGAAGGTCTCGTTACGATTTCCGATGAAATGGGCCGCGTCGTGAGAACCTTGTTCGTGGATGACAAACAAACCATCGATTTGCAAGGTCTTTCCAGTGGCATTTATTTCGTGAAAGCTGGTACTGAGGTAAAGAAGGTTTTGGTAAAATAAAAAAACTAAATCGTTTTCAATGACAAAAAAATCCGAAAGCGAGCAGCCTTCGGATTTTTTTATCTCACAATCTAAATTGTCAATCTTTATTGTCTATACTGACAATTGAATATTTCCGTGTCCCAAGTCCAATCTGTTCGGCATACTCCACAGTATGAGTGCCGTGTTTCTTGTTGATGCGGTCTAGCAAAGGCTTGGCGTCGTCGCCTTCTGTGCTAGCGTGGTTGAACACGAGGTCGAGGCAGGCTTGGTCGAGAGCAACGGGGTCGATGGAGGCTAAAATGCCGATGTCCTTGATACGCGGTGCAGCGGGATGTCCGTCGCAATCACAGTCCACAGACATGTTGTTCATCACATTGATATAAATGATGTCCTTGCCTTCCTGCTTGAAATAGTCGTGCACGGCCTGTGCCGCAGCAGCCATCGACTCGAGGAAATTGTCCTGATTGGCAATCGTCCATCTAGTCTTGCTCTTGCCTCCAGAGTGGATGTAGAGTTTTCCAGCGGTTGATGCAACACCTATCGACTGGTTCTTCAATACACCGCCGAAACCGCCCATGGCATGTCCCTTGAAATGGGCAAGGTTGATCATGAAATCATAGTTTTGAATGTGAGAGCCAACGATGTCGTATTGCAGATGCTTGGTGTCCTTGACTGGCAGCTGGATTTCGCCTTCCTCATCCATGATGTCAACGGTAGCGATGTCGTTGTAGCCGCGCTCGGCGATGGCTTGGCGGTGTTTTTCAGTGTTGCCACGGTTGCCGCCGTATGCCGTGTTACACTCCACTAGAGTACCATTCACTTTTTGTACCAGGTTTTTAATCAGCTCGGGACGCAGGTGGTTGCTCTTCGATGACTCGCCGGTGGAGATTTTAACCGCCACACGACCATGGGCTTCCACGCCCAAGGCCTCATAGATGCGCACCAGCCCTTCAGGACTGATGTCAGTGGTCATATAAACCGTTGCTGCCTCACCTTCAGTCGTGGGCGGAGCGGGTTGATGTGTTTGTGCATGGCATGAAGCCATTCCTAAAGTGCAAATCAGTGCCATAATGATAGTGTAATGGTATTGTTTCATTGAAAATGATGTATTTATTGAACTGCAAAGATAAACAAATTCTATCTTTGCGCCCGAAATGTTTATCGGAGAACTAATATCATTAGGCGTTGCCGTTTCGTGGACCGCTACCGCATTGTTTGCGGAGGTGGGCTCGAAACGCATGGGCTCGCTGCCGTTCAACACCATTCGTATGACGATGTCGCTGGTGTTTCTTGCCATCACGCTTTGGTTGGTGATGGGTGTGCCTTATCCGCGTTATGCCGATGGCTGCACTTGGACATGGCTGCTACTCTCGGGCTTGGTAGGTTATGTCATCGGTGACTATTGCCTAATGCAAGGTTACATTAAGATAGGTTCTCGTTTCGGTCAACTCTTTATGACTTTGTCGGCACCTACGGCAGCAGTCACGGGACGGTTGCTCCTCGGTGAGCAGATGCGTCCCATCGCCATCGTTGGCATGGTCGTCACCTTGAGCGGCATTGCGCTTTCGATATTGTCGAAGAGCGACAAATCCGATCATCATGCCATCCATTTTAAGCTACCTGCGAAAGGCATATTTTTCGCGGCGATGGCTGGCATTTGTCAAGGCTTCGGCTTGGTGCTCAGCAAAGTAGGATTAACGCATTACGACGCTGCACTCACTGCCGCTGGCATCTCAGGCGATTCGGTCTTTGCCAACGCCGTGTTACCTCTGCCTGTAAGCGTCAGCATGTCGTTTGCCGCCACCACTATCCGCGCTTATATTGGATTAGTGGGCTTTTTCTTAGCGTTGATATTGTTTAACAAAGACGGACTTGCCCAGTTGCGTCATGCAGTGAGTGACCGTAAGGCGATGTGGTGCGTGCTGGCATCCACTATATTCGGACCTTTCATCGGAGTCAGCGCGTCGGTATTGGCCACGCAATTCACCTCGGCGGGCATCGCCCAGACGCTTTTTGCGCTTACACCCATATTGATCATCGCCCCAGCAGCCATCCTTTTCCATCAAAAGGTGACCTTACGCGAAGTTATAGGTGCTGTCATCAGTGTTGTTGGCGTTTGTCTGTTCTTTGTGTAACCTCAAAAACCACATTGCAATAAATGCAAAACCGCCACAAAGGCATAATACCCTTGCGACGGTCAAATTCATTAGAGTCAAAGTATCGTTTTATTGATACTTGGTGAATTGATATTTTTCTCTCAGTTCGGCCTGCTTTTCAGGCGACACGGAGGTGATGTAGGACTTCCAGCCTGGACAAAAGTTGATGTGCCAACGCCAAAAGCGTCCCATCAGTGATTTGGGCTTCGCATCGTAGTGCGCGCGAATCTTGCAGTTTTCACAAGGGTGTGCCATAGCCTTATTTGAGCATGTTTTCAATTTCAGCCTCCATGTCCTCGGGCTTCGCCACAGGAGCGAAACGCTTGATGACACTGCCGTCTTTCGAGATGAGGAACTTGGTGAAGTTCCAGCGCACACCTCCTTCTTCACGACCCTCAGATTTGCTCAAGCCGTCGACAAGTTTCATGGTAGCCTTGTCTTTCAGTCCGTGGACTTCTTCGGTCGGTACTTGCTGTGTCAGATACTTGAAGATGGGGTGGGCATTCTCGCCGAAGACATCTATCTTCTTCATCAGCGGGAAGGTCACACCATGGTTGAGACGGCAGAACTCAGCAATCTCTTCATCGGTACTGGGCTCTTGGTGCTTGAATTGATCGCAGGGGAAGCCGAGAATCACCAGACCTTGATCTTTGTACTTCTTGTAGAGGGCTTCCAATCCGTCGTATTGAGGAGTAAAACCACATTTTGATGCGGTGTTGACAATCATGAGGACCTTGCCTTTGTATTGGGCCATGTCCACTTCTTCACCCTTGTTGTTCAGGGCCTTAAAGTCATAAATCGTAGTCATTTCTTTAGTGTTTATTGATTTGTTTGTTGTTTCTTAAGTCCTTCGATAAGTTTGTCGAGTGAGGGAATCATTCTGACAAATTCTTCCTCTTCGCCTGTTATTTGGATGATTTCGTCACTAAGACATTCGGGAATGTGTTTGGCCTGCTCGCGCATTTCGATGCCTTTTTTTGTCAACGAGACAATACGCTGGCGTGTGTCTTCCTTGCCTTTGGTGCGCTTGACTAACCCTGCTTTCTCCATACGCTGCAAAAGCGGCGTGACGGTATTGGTTTCCAGCAGCAACTTGTGTGCGATGTCGTTCACCGGTTGCTTGTCCTGCTCCCACAAGACTAATAATACAAGGTATTGCGGGTAGGTGATGCCAAGCGGGTCAAGATAGGGATGATAGGCCCCCATCGTGAGTCGCGCTGCCGTGTAAAGCCGGAAGCAAAGTTGATTGTCCAATTTGAGTTGTTCGTATTCCATTGCACAAATTTATATCGTTCACGATGCAAAAGTACACATTATTTTTATATCGCAAGCGATATTTTTTGATTTTTTTTCGAAAAAAGAAAAATTTGTATCTTTGCGACCTGTAAATGAATTCATTATGACACTACAAGAAGCTATCGTTGCACGCCACTCGGTGAGGCATTACTTGGAAAAACCTATCGAATCGGAGAAGGTCGCGCAACTGCAGGCCTTAATTGACGAATGTAATAAGGAAGGCCGACTGCACCTCCAGTTGGTCACCGACGAACCGAAAGCCTTTGCCAGTGGAATGGCGAAATACGGCGGGTTTAAAGGGGTAGGCAACTATATCGCCGTTGTCGGGCCTAAAGGCGAAGATGTGAAACTTGGTTACTATGGCGAGAAGGTGGTGCTGCTGGCCCAGACCCTCGGCTTGAATTCATGCTGGGTGGGCTTATCGTTCAAAAAGCAACCCGACCAATACCAGGTGCTTGAAGGTGAATCCTTGGTGGCAGTAATCGCTTTGGGTTATGGTGCCACCCAAGGCAATGCCCATCCGCAAAAGAAGGGCATTGAACATTTCTGTCGTGTGGAAGGGGTCATTCCTAAATGGTTCCGCAAGGGAATGGAAGCCGCTTTGTTAGCGCCCACTGCCGTCAACCAGCAGAAGTTTGAGTTCATCCTTCATGAAAGCAGCCGCGTGGAGGCCAAGGCAAAGTTCACCTTCATCGGCTACGCCGCCCTCGACCTTGGTATCGCCAAGTGTCATTTCGAGATTGGGGCTGGGAAGGAAAATTTCAGCTGGGTGTAAGCAACGATATCCTATTTTTCGCGCACCCGCTTGCCACTCATGTGCTCGATTTGCAGTTCAAGTATGAAGGCGTTGGGCGCATCCTGTGCCATATTTGCCGCTATGTCATAGCTCTATTCATTCAATATTTTCAAGAACCGCTTGTCGTTCATCTGCTCATTGGTCAGATACTTGCCGTCATGAAAGAACGCGTATGTGGTGATTGGAGTGGGTGCGTTTTGTGCTTCAGCCTTGCTCTGCAAATGAATGGCTTTGAATGCCACTCCCCTTTCTTTCGCGACCGTTTCAAGAATTGGAACATACTTACCATTAAACGGGCACTGGTTGGTGTAAAACAACACATACCCCTTTTCGTCGATATGGGGATGCTTGGCACACGCTTTGAATTTCGGAACCTCGGCGTTTTTCGCAAAAGGCAAATACCAAAGTTGAATGCCGTTGTCAGCCTCGTCACAAACCATGAACCCTTTATGCGACAGATATTTCGGATCGGCCAAAAAGGGCTTCTTCTTTGCTGACGACAGGATACACAGTCCGTTCTTCCCTTTCTCCTTACTGTCGCGAATACAATCGTTGAGCAAGTCGTTTGAATAGCCGTTTCCCTTGAAACTGCCTGATACCCAAAGACAGTCGATATACATGAAATTGTCGGCCACAATCGGGTTCCAAGCATTCTCGGCAGGGATAAACTCGATAAAGCATTTCCCTCGCTCTATGCTTTTCAGAAATACTAGGCCGTCTTCAAAACGTTCTGCTAACCACGCTTTTTTCGATGCCACTTGAACATCTTTGTCGTTGGAAATCGCACAGCAGATATGCTCTTGCTCAAGATTCTCTTTTGTTATTCTGATATATTCCATGGCTTGTATTGAATGAGGCTGCAAAACTACAAAAAAACCAAGCCCTTAAAACAAACACTGCCACAAAGGTCTAAACGCTTTCGTTTGTCAGCGTTCCTTCATAAATCCGCTTATCCACATCTTTGAACACATTGAAAACCACCTGCTTGACGCTGCAATCGGGATGTTCGGTCAAGTAATTTTTGACGGTTTGTACGGCGATTTCGGCGGCCAACTGATTCGGGAATCGGAACTCGCCCGTTGAAATGCAGCAGAAAGCAATGCTTTCAAGATGGTTTTCATCGGCTAATTGCATGATGGAACGGTAGCAAGAGGCCAACTGTTCCTTTTGCAATGGGGTCGGAATGCCTGTCGGAATAATCGGCCCGACCGTATGAATGACATATTTGCACGGCAAGTTGTAGGATTTCGTGATTTTGGCCTGCCCCGTCGGTTCCTCATGGCATTGTTGGAGCATCATTTGATAGCATTCCTCGCGCAGTTGCACACCCGCAGCGGAATGAATCGCATTGTCGATGCACTTGTGCAAAGGATGGAAACACCCCAACATTTGGCTGTTGGCTGCATTGACGATGGCGTCCACTTTCAGGCGAGTGATGTCGCCTTGCCAAATTTGCATTGGCACATTGAGCAATTCCACGACACCTTTTTCCTGTAATTGCGCCCGCAGTTCTTCATCCTGCAAACGCAGGAATTCCTCGCTGACAGGTTTAGGCCAACGCACATTGCGTAAGGCACGAAACAGGTCACGCTTGCCTTGCAAATCCTCAGGAATCTGCATTTCGGAATATCGCGGGTCTTCTTTCAGAAGATATTCTATCAAATAGTCCAAACGATTCATCATCAACAATTAAACGATTAAACAATCAACACTTCAACAATTCCTCTAATACTTCTCCAATATCCCCATCAATCACAATCGACCTGTCCTTGATTTGTTCCACAGTGAACGCCTCGCCAAGGTTGATGGTGGCATAAATCGCCTCTGGGTTTTTGTAGGTCATCTGCATAAAAGGCAGTTTGATGATGGTCGGGGTGTTGCTTCCTATTCCGAGGTCCCAATACAGGATTTTGCCGTGTTGGTGGCCGTTCACGAAATCGAGGTAACGCTGTGCAGCCTTGTGCCAGCCTTCGTCCTCCACAAAGGTGTCGTCGGAACGCAGGTTGACCTTCATGGGGCCACCGCAGACGGGACAACGGGGAACCAATTCGGTCGGGATTTTCATATCGTTTTGCGCCACAATCATTCTCTTGATGGTTTCCTCATTGTCGTAGGTTTTTTGGTGACAAGGTTTCGCACATTGGAACAACCCGTAGTCGCCTTGGGTATAGAACAACCGTTGTTTGTCGAAGCCCGCCTTTTGGAACTGGTGATCGACATTGGTGGTGATGACGAAATAGTCCTTGTCCAGCACGAGTTTCAAGAGGTTGTCGTAAACGGGTTTCGGGGCAGGCACATAGCGGTTGTAGTAGATATGTCGGCTCCAATAGGCCCAATGTTCTTCCTCTGTCGGGAACTGATGGAACCCCGCTGTGTACATATCGGTGAAGCCATATTTCTCGATAAAATCGGAAAAATACTTTTGGAAGCGTTCGCCATTATAGTTGAAGCCTGCCGAGGTGGAGAGGCCTGCGCCTGCACCGATGACGATAGCGTCGGCTTCGAGTAAGGCTTTATGTAGTTTTTCTGTTTCCATAATAATTAAAAAACAGTTGCTTTATTGAAACAACAAAGTAAATGGTTTATTCTCTTTTGTTGCTCATCGTTTCTGGATTAACGAGGCAAAAATAAATAAAAAAATTCTAATTTTCAATTACTTACCATTTGTCAAAACACGCACTTTTTTGTTAGTAATGCTAAAAACTAACGATTTATAAAAAGGTAAAAACTGGCATCAAAACTATTCCAGAAAGGCATTCATCAACCCAACAGATGACATCAAAACGCAAACTCATACCCCGCGCCTATCCAGCCACGGAAGCCTGTTTCCTTGGTGTACGACTTAAGTTTGGAGCCTTCGGCGTTGGCATCCACTTGTTTTTCCATGAGGTAATCGCACATGAAATAGAAATTCAAGGTGCTGCGCTTGTCTAATCTAATGTCTGCACCTAAGGAGCCCCTCAAACGGTTGACATAACCTCCGTTGAAACCTTTTAGGAACCAGCCAGGCTCACCTTCTTCGGAATAGTCATCCAATGAGACATAAATATTGCCGTCATAGGCGGCTTCAATGACGGGTGCATTCAAATAGTTGCGTACCTCGAAATAGGCATAGGGTTGTACCCTGCCAATACCTTTGTATTGAACCTTCAAACGGCTTTTCAGCGTCAAAGCGTTCTGCGGGTTTTGGTACACATTGAAGTCGCCCGTGCGGCGTGTCACCTGAAAGCGTTCCTTCAGTGAAAAGTTCCAATTGCCGTAATGTATGGTTCCTGTGACATCGGCCAACAGTCTGTGACGCGGGTTCTTGAACGATTCGGAGCTGGCACCATAGCCGTTGATGAGGGCATAGCTCAAGCCGAGCTTGATGTTTGGATGAACCTTATAGCTCAATGCCAAAGTGGTTTGCAGGCGGTCGAGGCTGCTGAAGTTGTTGTCGAAACGCACCTCTTCCTCAAGGGAGACATGTAGGCCTCGGGTGATTCTTTTGTTAAGGCTCAAGGAAACTCTGCCGCCAAATTCAGGGTCGAGGGCGACATCGGTTTGGGCGTGAATGGTTGCCGGCAGCAACAGCACGGCGATTATCGAGAAAATGATGTTTCTAATCATTATGTTTGTTTTGCTGTTGAGATGCAATGCTTGCGTCTCGTATTTCAATATTATTCATTTTTGAGACGCAATCATTGCGTCTCTACAATATATTAAAAAGGACCATGTCCGCCGCCACCAGGACCACCTCCACCGCCGTTCCCTCCAGAATAAGACGATAGACTGATGGAATTGCCGCCACTGACGGAAGCATCCGTGTAAAACATACCCTCAAAGCATTCTGTTCCGCCAGCGACATTTACGTTGGATAGTAAGGTAGGTGTGGCGTTTCCTGAAACGACAAGGGGCGTTCCTCCGCTTGCAGGTGTCTTGAAGGCGCAGGTCGTTAAACCAACGGTCAAGCCGTACCAGGTGTTTTGAGACCAAGAAGAGGCTGAATAACAACTCTGTGTAAGCGAAGAACCGCTTTCCAAGCCGCCAACGGCCACCAAAGTGCCACCTGTGAGGTAAAGTTTGTAGCCACCCTCCGAGTTAGCGTCAATGGCGACTTCAGGCGAACGAGCGCTGATGGCATAGACCAAGCCGCCTTTGATGTAGCAATTACCGTTGGCATCGAGGCCGTCGTTGCCTTGGCTATAGGCGCAGACCAAACCGCTCGAAACGGTGAGGTTGCCGCCCGAGTTGATAGCGTCGTCGGCACTGGAAGTGCTATAGACTTCTCCGTCCGAAATGGTCAATGAGCCTTTGGCTTCAATGCCTTCATGGTTCCTACAGTTTACATAGACTTGACTACCAGAGAAAATCAAATTGCCGTCAAATTTCACACCTTTGGCCGACTTGCTGTTGGAGGAAGAGCCACCCCAACCGCCCGACGAGCCATGGTTGCTGCCTGTAACAGTCACCGAAATGTTGCCACCGCTGAAGTAGCCGTTGCCGTCACTGCTGATGCCTTTGCAGCCCGTCCCCGAACTGCTGATGATGAGGCTGCCACCTTTCATCGAGAAATAGTCGTTGGTCTTGATGCCGGCAGGGCTTTTGTATTCGGCATCTTCTTTGTCGTAATAGGCACTCGAGGACACCGAAACATTGATGTTGCCTGATTGAATGACAATATAGTCGTCGGAAGCGATGCCCGACTTTCCAGAGGCACTTACCGAAAGTGTTCCTTCACCGCTGAAAATCAACTGCCCCTCGCTGAAAAGAGTGGCTTTTTCATCCTCCCCTGAAGGCGTGTTGCTATAGGTCTCGCCGTCATAGAGAGCGTTGTCGCCATTGACCACTACAAAAACGCGTTTGCCTTTGTTTGGTTCCGATACTGTCCCTTGCACATTGACGGCGGCGCCATTGGGATTGGTGATGCTCACGCCATTCAGCGTAATGCCTTGTTTCGTGGTGCTATACAACTTAAAAAAGCCGTCATTAGTGGAACCAGAGAGTTCGTACATCACATATTCTTCACCGGAATAAACGATAGTCACATCGTTGCCGCTGACCGTGACCGTAAAGTCTTCGTTCGTTCCAGTTACCGAAGCATCCTCACTCAAGGAATACATCACATAAACCGTTTTTGTAAACTCAATGTTCGTGATATCGTCTTCTTCGGCGTTAATCGGGTCTATGAGGACAATATTATCTTTCGCGCAGCCCCCAAGTGCCACCGCCAGCATGACACATAACCAATAATTCAAGAATTGTTTCATCTTCGTATTCATATTACAAAAGTATATACCTTTAACAACGCAAAAGATAACATATTGTATGCAATATTTGGCAAAAAGTCGAATTTAGTTGTTGTTTTTAGAAAAAATAAGTATTTTTGCCACATGAAAGATCAGCAATCAGCACTTCATCCATTGTTATCCAATCTTCAAAAGATTAAGGATGAAGGCATAGTGGTCCTTGATAATATCAGGGGATTACCCGCTGGTGACAAACCATTTGTATCGGCCGATTATGTCATTTGCATTGGTCACAGGGGACACATTCAACTGATGTACGACGACCAATCCGACTATTCAGAAAGGCACACTGTGGGTGTGATTTTCCCCAACCATCGTCTTTGCACGGTGAATAAAACCGACGACTACCTTGCCACTCTGATTGTTGTTAATGCTTCGGTGCTGGACGACCCCATGCTGCAAATCATCAACCAGATGCGCTACCGTTATGAGTCGAATCCTTGCGTAAAACTCGACAGACATGAATATAGGATGATAACGGATGTGGTTGAGGGAATGCGCGAAATCAAGCGTCTCGAACTCCCTGACAGTCGAATGCTGATGACACGCTTGTTGGAATTCTTCCTGCGGCTGCTCAGCCATTACCGCAAAAGCAAACTGAATGAGACTACTGCCAACAAGCGCGTCAGTATGCAGTTTCATTCCGATTTGGCTCAACATTTCCGCAAACACCATGATGTAGGTTTTTATGCCGAGAAAGCTTTTATAACACCTAAGTACTTCAGTGCGCTTGTCAAGCAGGAAACAGGCTACAATGCCAACTATTGGATTCGCGTCAAGATTATCACCGAAGCCAAAATGTTGCTACATATTCGTCGCGATCTTTCCGTTCAAGCCATCGCCGATATGTTAGGCTTTGGCGAACAAGCCAGTTTCAGCCGCTATTTCAAGCGCGAAACAGGCATATCCCCTACTGAATTCCGAGAGTTGGATTGAACATCGGGGCATGGTAATACGATTTATTGAAGGTATTTCTGACTAGAACTTACGGCCTGATTTTTTGAGCAACCGTTTTACTTGGTGGTATCGTTTATTCAACCAATTGTCAATCATCAGTTCCTCTATCTCAGGCGCGTTCAAGTCCACTTTCTTGCGCCTCTTTGCGAGAGAGAACCGGAGATAGGCTCCAATATGGCGCCGTTTCTTTTCATGGTAGATATTGTCGAACGGAATAAGCACTGCAGAGTCCTCGATGTTGTCCATCAAAGTGTTGACTGCCGTCCCAAACATAAGCATATGGGATGTGACAGAGATATACGCAGTAAAATTTGGAGGAATATGTACATTCCTCATTTTAGCTGCAGCCTTCAGCAGTTTGTAGTCATCCATCGGGTCATCTTTGTTTACGACCAAATCCATCAACTCGGGATCGGAATTAGGCATAAGCGCCTGGTCGTCCCATGGACGGACAAGTTTGTCTTTGTCGCCAAAATGCTTCCATAGAAAATGATAGAGCAGGTCTCTAGTGATATGGTCGTATGAAGGATAAACGGTTATCTTTCCGAAATAATAGAGCAGATTAGGGTTCTTCATGATAATGGCCACAAGACCATCCCACAAATTGTCCATGGCAAAAATGGACTTTGCGCCATGCTTCGAACTTTGGTATTCAGGAGCCACGAAATTGCGGCCAAGCTCTATGACATGTGGCAGATATTCGTCGATAAACCTTTGGGAAAAACGGAACTGATGGGAACTCGCCAGGATGGGTTGACCATTCTTGTCAATTACGGCATCTGAGCCAAAGATGAAACGATATCCACCAATGATAGCCTCGTTGTCGGGATCCCACACAATCAGTTGCTTGTACGAATTCTCCATCTTGTCGTACTCATCAAGGTCCAAAGCGTTGCCCGTAGCACCCCCTGCATCACGGAAGGTCAACTCGCGCAACCTACCGATTTCAGTAACCACATTGGGAGAATCTTGCCAGGTAACGATATATAACTCGTTGTGTCCTTTGTTCGTATCTTCCAGCTTTTTGGATTTGGTTAGTTCCGCTTTAAGCAGCTCGACAGGTACAGGATCAATGATTTTCGTACTCATAATGATAAGGTTTTCAATCGATAGAAGAAGGCCAGGTGTTGGAGACTATACCAGCCATATCAAGCATGGTTTGGTGAGCAAGATCGCGCATCCGCGCCGTCTCTTCTTTTCGAGGAGTGTTCATATTGGGTATGATAGGGTCGCCCACATGGATGGTGATCAAGGGCTCGCCTTTGCTGAACAGTTTTCGCCATCCTGTGCGTGGCCTGAATGAAATCACCAGAGGAATCACTGGAAGCGAATGCCGATAAGCCATGTTGAAAGCTCCTATTTTGAAAGGACGCAACGGAGCATAGAATTTCCAGCTGCAGCTTTCAGGGAAGATGTGAATCCACTGGTGATTGGCGCACAACTCAGCCATGGCGTCATCGAAGGCTTTCAGCCCGCTTCGCTCTTCGGGGATGGCTATTCCTCCCACAGCTTTCATGACAAAACCATCTTTGCCTCTGAAAGGCTGGGCATACATGGGAATCCATGCCTTCCTGAAACGCATCGCCTGCATGACACTAATCATATCCCAACGGTAGACATGGTTGCAAACCGTCATCACGCCATGGTCGAAAAGCTTTCGGTTTTGGCGTATTTTCTCACGACCTTCGATTTTGAGGCCATATCGGATTCGGTTCAAAAGGAAGGCAAGCGTCCATGCTACAAAATACATGAACGTATTCACTATCTTGAACCTCAAAGATTTGTCAAGATAGGTGTAGGTCCCGTCAAAACGAATGTCCTTGAGATTTCCTCGTATAGGAGCCATCTTCGTGAAGGGATTGTCGGCCGAAAACTCCTCAACGGGTTCAGGTACATAAACATCCTCCCTCACCTTGAAGTTTCGGTAGGCCGGACCGTATGATGAATAGTCTTTTGTCATGCCTGGTATCACTTTCAAAAACAGAAATGAAAATGCAAAATTAGAAAATTTTGGGCAAAATTGGGTTTTGTCGTCCATTAGATCAAATTATTATTGCTTTACCATCGGTAGCTGTTTTATTAAAAATGCATGCAAGACACTAGTGATGATGAAGCCTCCGCCATCAATGGCAAATAGATGCATGGTAGTGAACGGCAAAGGAAGTATTTGCAGAGCCACTTCTTCTATGCAGAGGAACATGGCTGCCTCTTGGCGTATAATAGTTGTGGGGACAGGTTTAGCGTTGGCCATCCCGTCTAAGAAGAGTAGAGCAAGGGCTGAAAGTATTTCATATTAAAACGCAAAAGTAGGAAAAAAGGTGAAAGAGTGTCGTATTTTTGTGTAATTTCGCGTTTTGGGACTATGGCTAATGGCTTATAGCCTATGGCAGCTATAATGCAGTTGTAAGTTCTTCCTTTTATTTGAAGCTGCCAAAGTCATCAGCTATAGGCCATCAATCGAAATAAATCTTTGAATTTTGAATCTTTAAATCCTAAATAAGATGGCTGACGGATACTTAGAAAAACGCTATGAAGAGGTCTTTGGCAAAGGCGCCAAGAAGACCGTGGTAAAGCACACCTCATTGGAATCTATAATGGAAAAAAACCGCAGTTATCGCGGTTATGACCAAAGTTTTGTGGTGAAGCACGATATGCTGGAGCGCATCGTGGCGGTAAACACGAAAATCGCCTCGGCGAAAAACCAACAGGTGCTGCGTTTCAAGCTGGTGACCAAGGAAACGGGTGCCGACTTCATCGTGCAAAACATGAAATTGGGTGGGTTGCTGCCCGAACTGCATCTCCCCTACCCTGGCACCGAGCCCGAGGCGTTCATCATCATTTGCAGCACCGTGCCCGAAAACAAGTTTGTAGACATCGACCTCGGCATTGCAGCCCAGAGCATGCTGTTGAAAGCCACCGAGATGGGCTTGAACGGCATCATGATTGGCGCCTTCAACAAGGCAAAGATTACGGAGGCTTTCAATTTACCTTATGAGCCACTGTTGATATTGGCCATCGGCAAGGGCAATGAAAAAATCAAGCTGCAGACTGTGGATGCAGGCGAGAAATTGGCGTATTATCGCGATGAAAATGGTGTGCAAGTTGTGCCGAAGATCAAGTGGGAGCAATTAATACTGTAGGGCTGTCACACCGTGGCAGCCGCATAGGGTATTCCCGTAATGCGGCTGCCGTGATACGACAGCCCTACAACCGTGAAATTACAGGCCTACAAAACCGATAATGGTTTATTGCAGTTTAAAAATGATAGGCATCATGTAACTCACCCGAACAGGTTTGCCTTTCATCTTGCCGGGTTTCCATTTCGGCATGGATTTGACGACACGGACTGCCTCTTCGTCGCAACCTCCACCGATGCCACGCAGTACTTTCACCTCGGAAACACTGCCGTCTTTCTCGACAATGAAGCCGACAAACACGCGGCCTGCTATTCCTTTGTTTATGGCTTCTTCCGGATAAACTACATTTTTGGACACATAGTCCAACATGGCTTGTTCGCCTCCTGGAAACATAGGCATTTCCTCAACGATTTGATAGACACCGTCTTTATCGGGTTTCATACTGGCTTTTGCTGGATTGTCTGGAACTGTTGCCGTTGAAGCCTTGTAGGAATAATCGCCATCACCCGCAATAACCGTTTTCACTGTGGTTTTGTATTCATCATTCGTCTGCCCGAGCTTAAACATGATGGGAATCTGGTAACTCACCCTAACAGCTTCGCCTTTCTGCTTACCGGGCTTCCACTTCGGCATGTCACTGATAACACGAACTGATTCTTCGTCGCAGCCGCCACCGATGCCTCGAAGCACTTTCACTTCACCGATGCTGCCGTCTTTCTCAACAACAAAACTGATGAATACTCTGCCTTGTATTTCCTTTTCTTTTGCTTCCTCTGGATAAACAACATTTTTACTCACATATTCCATTAGGGCATTTTCGCCACCAGGGAATTCAGGCATCTCTTCAACGATTTGATAGACAGTGTCTTCTTCGGATGTGGCTATGTCAAGCAGTTGTTCAAAAAGATGTTCGGAAAGGGTGAATGTAAACGGTTCAATGCTGTATGTTGATGTATCGCCTCTTCTTTCCGTTTCAGTAATGAAGAAATTGTTGCGAGGCGTTCCATCAGCATTGTATGAGGTGATAGTCAGTTTTTTGCATGGTTCTCCCGTCTCTGGTTGGAAACCATCCGAAGTCTCGAACTTGACATAGGTACCATCATCATCATAAAAGATAGTGTCTTTTATTAACTGCATAGGAGCACCATCATCATCAAAGACTTCAAATGGACTAATTGACACTTTGAAGGTATGTTCGACGGCTTTTTGTTCCTGAGCCGTCACTTTCGTGTTGGCAATCAACAAGAAAGCCAGCACCGGCAATGTAGCCAAGAGCCTCCACCAGAGGCCCTTGGCCTTTTCGTTTCTTGTAATCATCTTGATTCGTTTTTTGGTAAGGATTAAACTGAAGTTATTGCTCATTCCGCTGAAGTCGACAGCCGTGCACTGCTGCAGGATCAGCATCA